>DASVRT010000111.1:0-32302 GCA_036388475.1 Pyrinomonadaceae bacterium
AACGGCACTGTCACGACGGACGGCAGCAATAAAACGGCCGGCAACAATCGCCGCGAAGAAAAAGCGGAACCTTTAAACGACGGCGAATTGCTGAATCTGGCGGTTCTGAAAGAGATGTCGATTTCGCAATTGACCACCATCGCCAAAGATTTAGGCGTCGAAGGCGCGTCGGGAATGCGCAAGCAGGAATTGATTTTCAAAGTCCTCGCCGCGCAGACCGAAAAAAGCGGTTTGATATTCTCGGAAGGCGTTCTGGAAACTTTGCCTGACGGCTTCGGTTTCCTGCGCGCCCCGGAATACAATTATCTGCCGGGACCGGACGACATCTACGTCAGCCCGTCGCAGATTCGCAAATTCGATTTGCGCACCGGCGACACCGTGAGCGGACAGATTCGCCCGCCGAAAGAAGGCGAGCGGTATTTCGCGCTCATCAAGGTCGAAGCGATCAACTTCGAAGCGCCGGAACACTCGCGCGAGAAAATATTTTTCGACAACCTGACGCCGCTCTATCCGGACGAGCAGCTGCGGATGGAAATCAACTCCGACTACATCGCGGCGCGCGTCATCGACCTCGTGACGCCCATCGGCAAAGGACAGCGCGCATTAATCGTCGCGCCGCCGCGCACCGGCAAAACGATGCTGCTGCAAACGATGGCAAATTCAATCACGGAAAATCATCCCGAAGTAACGCTGATTGTCCTGCTGATTGACGAGCGACCCGAAGAAGTCACCGATATGCAGCGTTCGGTCAAGGGCGAAGTCATTTCGTCAACCTTCGACGAGCCGCCGACGCGCCACGTGCAGGTCGCCGATATGGTCATCGAAAAAGCGAAGCGCCTGGTCGAGCACAAACGCGACGTGGTTATCCTGCTCGACTCGATTACGCGTCTCGCCCGCGCGCATAACGCGGTCGTTCCGCCGTCGGGCAAGATTCTGTCGGGCGGTATCGACTCGAACGCGCTTCAGCGCCCGAAACGCTTTTTCGGCGCGGCGCGCAACATCGAAGAAGGCGGCAGCCTGACGATTATCGCGACGGCTTTGATTGATACGGGTTCGAGAATGGACGACGTTATCTTCGAAGAATTCAAAGGCACGGGCAACTCGGAAATTCACCTCGACCGGCGTCTGTCGGACAAACGCCTGTTCCCGGCAATTGATTTACAGCGTTCGGGCACGCGCAAAGAGGAATTGCTTATTAATAAGGAAGACCTCAACCGCATCTGGGTGATGCGCCGCGTCCTGAATCCGCTCTCGCCCGTCGAACAGATGGAAGTCGTGCTGGAACGCCTCGGCAAGACCAAGACGAACGCGGAATTTCTCGCTTCGATGCAAACGTAATTTAATGAGAGAGGAAGTAAGAAACTGCTTCCTCTTTTCTTTTTGAAAAATGAGAAAACTGGTTTTCGCTTCCGTTTTATTGGCTTTAATATGTGTTTCGGCGTCGGGGCAAAAGCCGTATTCGTTTAAAGTGTCGGATATTAAGGCGAAGTTGTTCTACGACCTTGCCGGGACGTTTTCGCCGGAAGACGTTATCAACGACAAAAATTTCACTCTTTTCAACACGGTCATCGGCGAGGGCAGCGCGGCGGGTATGTCGGAGGCGACGCTGGTGCTCGTCGAAGTTACTTACGGCGGATTGGACGACCGCAACGGCGCGCAGCTTGTTTTTGAAGCGAAAGGTTATAAAGACAAGCTTTTACTGCGGAAGTCGTTGTTTGTGTCTTACGTCGATAAAGCCGCCGGTCTGAAAAAATACGTCCCGTTTATATTGCACGAGACGGGCTGCGCTGAAATCAAGCTTACCGCCAGCCTGTTTAAAGACGACAAACCCAAATCTCCGCTGCTCAGTAAAATGACCAAAACCATCCCGTTCGTCTGCGGCGAATAAATGTGAAAAAATAGAAAAGGTGCAGAAGCGAGCTGAGATTTTACTCAACTCGCTTTTTCACTTTCCGCCTGCCGCAATAAAATAACGCGCGCGTATATAAAAGCAAAACGTTCGCGCGGAAAAGTGACTCGGCGGTGTATAAAAGTAAACGGCTCAGGCAGAACTGTAACTTGCCGATGTATAAAAGTAACTCGCTCGTGCGGAATCGTAACCTGCTCTCGCGGAAAAGTTACCCGCTCGTGTATAAAAATTACACGGCAGTGTCTAAAAGTTACCTGCTCGTGCAGAAAAGTCAGATAGCCGTGCAGAACTGTTACACGCTCGTGCAGAACTGTTACACGCTCGTGCAGAACTGTAACTCGGTCGTGCGAAAGCGCGGCTTATTTCCGCAATTCCTCGGGCATCGGAATCAGCTTATCCCTAAGTCTTAGAACGCTTTGCCAGACAAAAGTCTCGCCGTCGAAGACGATTTGTTTAACGTCTTTACCGTGTTTTCTGAGATATTCGGTCGCGTTCATCCAGCGAATCTCGCCGTCCGGCGTGCGAATTACCAGCATCACGTCATAATTATGCGCCAGCCAGTATTCGGCGTGTCGCGGCTTGATGTCGAAAATCTCCTTCTCGTCGCGTTTCCGCGCCCGCAAATAAGAATCGCCGGATTTGAGCTGTAAATAAACCTTCTTCCCGCTCGCATTGCCGTCATAATCTTTAAACTCGATTTCGCCGTCAACGCCCCAATCGGAATTCGCCGTCGGACGAAAGATTTGCCCGGCTTCACCGGCAACCGCGAAAGCGTGACCGACCAGAATCAATTCCTTGCTCTCGTTATCAATCGAAATCCGCGCCTGTTCCTCCATCTCGCGCACGCGCCGCGTAAACTCGTCGGAAGCGAATTTTTCCTCAATCAAATCCATAATGTCGAATTTCTCATCGCAAGCCGGACAGGTAATATTTTTCAAACGTTTGCCGAGCCTGATTTGGATAGCTCTTTCATTCTCAAACGGCTCGTCGCAATGCGGGCAGACGTAATGACGCTTCCGCTTCACGTCCGCATCTTTGGCTTGCAGATGGTCGTGAACGTATCGAATAAATGTGACCTTCGTATCAATCGGAATCGCCTTGTCGAAATAAACGGTGATTTCCGCCGCGCCTTCCGCTTTCTTCGTCATTTTCAGCCCGACGCGCCTGCCCGCCTGCGTTTTAAAATCGGCGGCGTAACGCCAGAGCTGGTCTTTGTCGAATGCTTTCGTGTGATGCAGTTTGACGATTAACGTCGCGTAAATCTCGTCGAGCATCCCGTTGAATTGATAAGTCACCAGCGCCGAAGGATGTTTATCAAGCTCGGGACGCTCGCGGCGAAAATAAGAAGGGAAGACGAGCAAATCGCCCTCGTCCGTCTTTTCGCTCAGACATAAACCGTGACTGATAAACGTCTGGTGCATCGCCAGCAGTACGACTTTTTCCTCTTTCTCCGGCAAGCGCCGCATATCCTGATAATCAAGCTCGCCTGCCAGAACCTTTTCTTCCAGAATACAGCCGATTTCGTCCACGTGCGCCCGCACCGAACGAATCACCGCCGCCGCGTAAGAATTAATGCGTTCCGGCTGAAGCAAAACAAAATCCCCGAATTCCAGTTCCCAGATAATGCCCGAACCGGCAAGCAGTCCGACGACCGTTTTAAACTCGTCAAAAGTAAATCTCTCGTCCGGCAGACGCATTTCGAGATTTTGCTTCAGCTCCGAAAGCGTCAGCAAAACCCTGCCTTCGTCCTTGAGCTTAATAATTTCTTCCTTGAGCAGTTTGAAAATGCGCGGCGAAGACCGATGCGGAATATCGTTCCAATTAATGTTCTTAATAATCGCCTCGCGCAAATCCTCGCAGCCTTCGCCGGTCAAAGCGCTGGTTTTCAGATATTGAGCAAACTCTCTTTCACTCTTGAAATCGTCAAGACTTTTATCGCTGACAATTAAACTGCCTCTGTCACATCGCCCCGCGACCAGCAGTTTATTAAACGGACGCCGCGCCGCCTTCCGCAAATCCCTGTCCCACTGCCCAAGCCCTTCAAACGGATTATCCGCCTGCGGGTTAAAAACCAACACCGCCAGCGAAGTCTCGTCCATAAAAAGCTGGTGAATCAGGCGATAATCCGACTGCCCGGCAAAATCCCAAAGCCAAATCTCCCGCTCCGTATCCTCGGTATTCACGTCGTGCGGCAAACTCATCTGCGTCGCCCAAACGCCGTCGGTCGAAACCGTTTCGACAAATTTATCCTGCGTCAAACGATGCGCCAAACCCGATTTCCCGACGCCGCTGTCGCCAACCAGAAGCACTTTGGCGTTGGTGTAAAATTCGTATTTTTCATCATCTGCTTTTGAAATTTGAATGGAAGATTGTTTAATTGTTTCGGCAAGCGAAGATATATCCCAAATTCTGATAGATTTATCGACTGAACCTGAAACAATCAGTTTGTTGTCAGATGAAATAGCAATTCCATAAACCGCATCTGAATGACCTTCAAGAACTTTGAGACATTTTCCACTTTCGGTTTCCCAAATTCTGATGGATTTATCATCTGAACTTGAAATAATCAGTTTGTTGTCAAATGAAATAGCAATTCCATAAACCGCATCTGAATGACCTTCAAGAACTTTGAGACATTTCCCACTTTCGGTTTCCCAAATTCGTATCGTGTTATCTCCTGAACTTGAAACAATCAGTTTTTTGTCAGATGAAATGACAATATGATGAATCCATTCTCGGTGACCTTTAAGAACTTTGAGACATTTTCCACTTTCGGTTTCCCAAATTCTGATGGATTTATCATCTGAACCTGAAACAATCAGTTTGTTGTCAAACGAAATAGCAATTCCGCAAACCACTGTCGAATGACCTTCAAGAACTTTGAGACATTTTCCACTTTCGGTTTCCCAAATTCTGATGGATTTATCATTCGAACTTGAAACAATCAGTTTGTTGTCAAACGAAATAGTAATTCCATAAATCGCATCTGAATGACCTTCAAGAACTTTGAGACATTTTCCACTTTCGGTTTCCCAAATTCTGATAGATTCATCGACTGAACCTGAAATAATCAGTTTGTTGTCAGATGAAATGGCAACTCCCCAAACCGCATCTGAATGACCTTCAAGAACTTTGAGACATTTTCCGCTCTTCATATTCCAAACTTTTACAGTGGAATCCTTTGAGCCTGAAACAATCAATTTATTGTCTGCTGAAATAGTAACTTCAAGAACAGAATGGAAATGACCTTCAAGAATTCTAACATCGTCAGTTTTCGTTGTTTCTTCCAGTTTGATTTCGAGTAACTCAGTTTCAGCAACTTCACGGACAGTTGATAAAAGTCGTTGGTAGTGGTCTTCGTGACGGTTTCGCCAATCGGCGTAAAGGAATTGGCGTAACATCGGTTTAATTTCGCAATCTTCGAGCAGAAGCGGGATGAAGCGGCGTTCGGAATTGTCGGGGTCGCGGAAAAGGGCGGTGTGGCGTTCGAGCGAAACCCATTCGGAAGCAAAGGCGTTTTCGGACATCGCCAGAATCAAAATGCGGGATTGTTCCAAGCCTTGTTCGACTTTTGACGGGATTGAATCGCCGAGCTTGATTTCCCATTCGTCGAACCAGACGCGGACGCCGTCGGCGCGGAGCTTTTCCGCCAGCTCGCGGACGGCGGGTTTGTCTTTGGAGCTGTGGCTGAGGAAAACGTCGTATTGGAATTTTTCGGGCATATATTTGGTAATTTTTCAGAGCATTTTTGCACAGATTGCCGTAAATAGCGAATAATTAACGGAAAACGGAAAGTGGAAAATACGATAGTTTTCCCGCTTTCCGTTTTCCGTTTTCCGTTAAATTCCCGCTTTATTTGCTGAGGTCGTGGAATCTCAGCTTTTTCAGTTGCGTGTAGCGCGGGTCGTTGGACGGCAGAATCGTGCTGACGTATGACTTGAGCATACTCATTCTCGGAATAATGCCGTCGGTCGGGCTGTACATTTTCGCGTCGCGGGCGGCGCGCGTGGCGGAGACTGCCGGTTTGGCGCTGACGGCGGCTTGATGCAGCGCGTTTAAATCGGCGCGCCACGCTTCGAGCGCCGCGATTTTGTATTCCGTTTCGTTCGGGTTGTAAGCGGCGTTCGATTTCAGTTGTTCGATAAACTGGTCGAGCGCTTCGAGGATTCCGGCGTAGCTGCGATTGGACGAGGAAACGCTTTGCTTTGATTCGTCCACGTCGGGCGTGGTCGGGTCGTCGGGCGTTTTCGGCGTCACACGGATGCCGCGAATTTCGTTGGCGATGGTGCGCAGGCTGTCGAGCGCGTCGGCTGGCAAGCCCTGACCTTTGGCGGCGTTCAGGATTTTGGTGACGCGTTTCGAGACCTGCTTGAAAGCCGGCATCCGCGCATCGACGGCGTTTTTCTCGACGGGCAAAGCGTCGTTGACCGCCTGCATCGCCGCCGTGCATTCGTCCTCGAAAGTTTCGAGCGCGGCAAGCTTTATCAAATTATTGGTCGGATTAAACGGCGCGCCGATGCTTTCGACGATTGAGTTGGCGGTGCTTAAATTATCGAGATTTTTCGCATTTGTTTGTTCGGTATTGGTAGGCATAATTTTATTGGTTGGAGTTTTGTATGGGCAGAAGGTTTTATTTCCAGGAGTCGAGAATTAAGAGCCGGTAACTGAGAAAAGTTTTTTAGTTTTCAGTTTGGGCTTTGGTGATTGAAGATTTACCGGCTTACAGGCGAGAAGCGTAAAGAAAAACTCTCTGTCAAAAACGATACGCTTCCCGGTAAATTCCCGATAAATCCGACTTCCCGAAAACACTAGTGATTGCGACACGGGAAATTTAATTTATTTTCACCGCAGTGTCAAGATTTTTTAATGAACGATTCGATTCAGTTGTTGTGAATGCCGTATTTGCCTTTGAGGCGTTCGAGCTTTCGCTTGAATTGTTGATTGAAGGCGTAGAGGCGCGTGACGGTGAAGCGGATGTTTAGAAGAGCTTCGCGCCTGTCGGGCGGCGCATCAGGTTTTCCAAACGGCAGATATTACAAGGCGATTTAATCGAAATCGCGGCATTTGCCGGCGGTTTAATTATTACCGGCGCGGTATCTGTCCTTTAATTCCCGGATTGCGACTTCGAACTGGAAAGCGAGAGCGATCAAGCGCTTGAGGGTCGAGCGGAGACCCAAAAAATATTGCCGGACGTCGGGCGGTAATTTTGTCCAGCGCCAGAAGAAAAACGAATACATTTCGGCTTCGGCGACCGTCACGGTGTCGGGCAGATTTTTCGCCAGATTTTTGTTGGGCTTGTTCGATAAAGCCAGCCATTGCCGGAGCAGCCCGCGCAGCTCGTCGATTTTCAGCGCGACGAGCGGCGTTTCGTCTTTTCTCGCGTCGTCCTGAAAATAGCTTACTTTCGCGATGGGAACAGGTTTGCGGCTCACGACATACCCGTCAATTTCAAAACGGGTCATTCCCCAAATTTTGACCAGATGGACTTTGCCGAAGTCGGTTTTAATGATTTCCTTGATGCCGGCGGCGACGCCGAGCGTGCCGACGGGCGGACGCGATTGTTCGCCTTGCGGCTGGTAAGCGATGCCGACCAAGCCGTCGCCTTCGAATACTTCGGCGAACATCTCCTGCGCTTCCGGGTCGGTCACTTCGAGCGTCATATTTTCCATAGGAAAGACGACGGCTTCCTGCCCGAAAATCGGAATTTCCGGGAACTCGTCGGCGGTCTCTAAAAAGGCTTCGTAAAAGAATTCGTCCTGCTCTTCCGTTTCGCCGAAAACTTCATCGGGGCTCAAATCTTCAAAGTCATTTTCTTCGTTCATATATTTCTCCTGCCGGCGATTTATTTATCGCGGTTCAGGATTTATTTTGACAAACCTGCAATCGTTAACAGACATTTTAAAAGAGAAATGCATTCTTGACAAAATTAATTTCAAACGTCAGATTGTTTATCGGAAGTTATAATAAAATACCTATCAATGAGAGTTGCGGTTCTTTCTGCGGAAGCAGTTCCATATTCGAAGACGGGCGGTTTGGGCGATGTGGCGGGCGCTTTGCCGAAGGCTTTGCGGCAGGTCGGCGTCGATTCGGTTTTGATAACGCCTTGCTACCGGCAGACGAAGGGCGAATATCTTTGGCGGACGGCGGTTGACGAGCTTTGGGTTGACTGGCGCGGGCGCTCATTTCGGGCGCGGGCTTTTTACAGCGAGGCGAACGGGTCGCCGACTTTTTTGATTGACGCGCCGGAGTATTTTCATCGCGACTCGATTTACGGGTTTAATGAGGATTACGAGCGGTTCGCGTTTTTTAATCACGCGGCGCTGGTTTTGCTGCAACGCATCGGCGACGCGCCCGACATCGTGCATTTGAACGACTGGCACACGGGTTTTGCGGCGGTCGAGATTGCGTCGAAAAGGTTTTGGGACGCTTACTGGCAAAATACGCGAACGGTTCTTTCGATTCACAATATGGCGTATCAGGGCGTGTTCGGCGCGGAGGAGTTGTGGAAGCTCGGTTTTTCGGGCGATTTCGAGCGCAACGCCTTTTTGTCGGACGGCGCGGCTTCGGCTCTGAAAGCCGGTTTGAGCGCGGCGGATATGCTCTCGACGGTTTCGCGGCGATACGCCGAGGAAATTCAGACCGCCGAAAACGGTTACGGGTTGGAATGGCTTTTGCGGCAGCGCGCGAATCGTTTACACGGCATCACGAACGGCGTCGATTACGACGTCTGGAATCCGGAAACCGACCCGGAATTGCCGGCGCATTATAACGCGCGCGATTTGAGCGGCAAGCGCGAATGCAAACGCGCGCTGCTGGAAAGATTCAGCCTGCCGGTCGATTTGGACAGACCTGTTTTTGCGAACATCTCGCGCCTGACGGCGCAGAAAGGTTTTGAATTGATTCAACAGGTCGCCGGCGACATCATCGCTTCGGGCGCGTATTTCGTGGCGCTCGGCTCGGGCGAGAAAAAATACGAAGATTTTCTGCAAGCCTTGCGCGACCGCGCGCCGCGGCAGGTCGGCATTTATAAAGGCTACAACGAATCGCTGGCGCACGTGATAGAAGCGGGCGCGGACGTGTTTTTGATGCCTTCGCGCTTCGAGCCGTGCGGGCTGAACCAGATGTATTCTTTGCGCTACGGCACGGTGCCGATTGTCCGCGCGGTCGGCGGGCTGGACGATACGGTCGAGAATTTCGATTTGGTCAACGCGACGGGCAACGGCTTTAAGTTTAACGAATTTCGCGCCGACCGATTTCTGGAAAAGATTTACGAATCGCTGTTTGCCTACGCCGACGCCGACGCCTGGCGCAAGCTGCAATGGAACGGGATGAACGAGGATAATTCGTGGGAAAACGCGGCGCGCAAATACGTTCAGCTTTATCAAATGACGAGACAGTAAAAGTGAGATGTGAGAACTGATAATTGAAATTTCTTGACCTCTCGGTTCTCAGCTCTCACTTAAAAAGATGTTCAGCTATCAAATTGATGAAAATTTGAAACTGGTTTTGCCGCAGCGGCAGCACGCGGAAGAAATGGCGGCGGCGGTGCGCGAAAATTTCGACCATTTAAAGTCGTGGATGCCGTGGGCGACGGATGATTATTCGGCGGCGGCGGCGCGCGAATTTATCGTCAAGAATTTAAAAAGGCTGGCGGAAAGCGGCTGCTTTGCACTGAACCTGGTTTGGCAGGGCAAAATTGTCGGGAGCGTCGGTTTTCATAATCTCGATTCAAACAATAAATCGGCGCATATCGGTTACTGGCTGACGAAAGAAGCGCAGGGCAAAGGTCTGGTGACGCGGTGCTGCCGCGTTTTGATTGATTATCTTTTCGACGAGCTGAAGCTGAATCGCATACAGATTAACTGCAACGTCAAAAACGTGAAAAGCCGCGCGATTCCCGAAAGATTGGGATTTCAACTGGAAGGAATTCACCGGAAAATCGAGTTTTTCGACAATCGCTTCGGCGATTGGGCGATTTACGCGATGCTTAAAGAAGAATGGAGGAAGGACATTTAACATTTAACATTTAACATTTATCATTTTGCGTCTGTTCGATGCTCTGAGGATAAATGTTAAATGAAATCTGATAAATGATAAATGATAAATGATAATTGTAATTATCGGCGCGCAATGGGGCGACGAGGGAAAAGGAAAAGTTGTCGATTTGCTGGCTGACCGCTTCGATATTGTGGCGCGTTATCAGGGCGGGCATAATGCCGGGCATTCGGTTTATGTCGGCGAGCGGGCGTTTGTGCTCAGGCTTTTGCCTTCGGGAATTATTCACGAAGACTCGACCTGCGTGCTCGGCAACGGAATGGTTATCGACCCGAAAGCGTTTTTCGAGGAAGTCGATCAGATGGCGGAGCAGGGAATTTCGATTACGCCGGAACGCCTGAAGGTTTCGAGCCGCGCGCATTTGATAATGCCGTATCATCGCGCGCTCGACCATACTTCGGAAGAACGTCTCGGCAACGAAAAAATCGGCACGACCCTGCGCGGCATCGGTCCGGCTTACGAAGACAAAGCGGGCAGGCGCGGCATTCGCGTGTCGGACGCGCTTTCGCCCGAAGTTCTGCGAATGCGCATCGAGCGGAATCTGGAAGAAGCCAACCGGATTATCGTGCTTTACGGTCAGCCGCCGCTCTACGCCGACCAGATTTACGACGAGATTGCGCCTTTGATTGAACGGCTGCGCCCGTTTGTCGCGGAAACTTCGCATTTTCTCGCCGAAGCCCGCCGGGAAAACAAAAAAATTCTGCTCGAAGGCGCGCAGGCGACGCTTCTGGACGTCGACCACGGCACTTATCCATACGTTACGTCGTCGAATCCGACGGCGGGCGGCGCGTCGGTCGGCGCGGGCATTCCGCCGCATCATATTACGGGCGTTCTGGGAATCGTCCGCACTTACGCGACGCGCGTCGGCGAAGGTCCGTTTCCGACCGAGATGATGGACGAAGAGGAAGGCACGGCAAATCTGATTCGGCAGCGCGGCAACGAATACGGCTCGGTGACGAAACGCCCGCGCCGCTGCGGCTGGTTTGACGCCGTCGCGACGCGTTACGCGGCGGAGCTCAACGGGTTCGATTCGGTGGCTTTGACGAAGCTCGACGTGCTGGACGCACTGGAAGAAATCAAGGTTTGCGTCGGCTACGAAATCGACGGCGAAAGAATCGACACGTTTCCGGCGGTTTCGCACGACTTGCGCCAAATCAAACCGATTTACGAAACGCTCGCCGGCTGGCAAAGCGAAACGCTCGGCATCACGAAAATCGAGGATTTGCCGGAAAAAGCGCGCGCCTACGTCGAGTTTTTATCGAAATCAATCGGCGTCGAAATCGGTTTAATCTCGACCGGACCCGAACGCGACCAGACGATAATTTTGCAGGATTCGGTTATGGAAAGCTGGTTTAAAAGCTAAAAGCGAAAAGGTTAAAAGCGAAAAAGAACGCCTGACAATTTGCGACAGGCGTTCTTTTTCGCTTTTTGCTTTTTCACCCTTTTCACCGTTTAACTTTTCCAATCTCCGGCTGCAATTTTGAAAATCGCGTAATCGTTTATAAAACCGGCGGTTTTACGTTTAAATAAAATTGCTTTTCCATCGATAAAACCTTATACTTTGCCGGAATAAGTCAAAATCCATCCTTTTTTCATAACCGCCCACCCGGGAGATAAATTATGCGTTTGCAGTCGAAATTAATGCGAAAGTTTACCCAATCGCTCGTTTCATTATGTTTTTTGTTGATGATTGCCGGAACGGCAGCGGCGCAGATTCCGGCTGTGGACGAAACGTTTAATCCTGCGTTGACCAAAGAGAGCACTTTTATTGCCGAAAGCGCCGGCGGCGAGATAATTATCCAGCCGGACGGGAAAATGATTATGACGGCGGTTTATGTGCAAAGCAGCGGCGTGGTCATCTCCTATCTTTTCCGCCTTAACCCCGACGGCTCATTCGACAATACTTTTAGCTGCCCGCGCTGCCCGCCCGGGACGACTCCTTTTTTACTACCGGACGGCAAGCTGCTGTACGTCGTCGAAGCGGCGGGCGGACCGAACGGTTCAACCTCTCTCAAATTACTGCGCTTTGATTCCAACGGCAACCTGGAGGCGGAAATTCCGACGCCTTTTAACCGTGGTTTCCTGTTCTCCATCAGAGGCACTATCTGGGCGATTCAGCCGGACGGGAAAATTTTTCTGGAAGTGAATACCTTCTACCAGTTTGCCTCGCCGCAATCGCTTTATCGGCTCAACCCGGACGGCTCGCTCGACGCTTCTTTTCAACCGATATCGGTCAATGCCAGATTCTATGACCCGGTCAAAGATTTTATCCTCTTGCCCGACGGAAGATATTATGTCATCGACGCCAGCAATAACGGCGCGGGCGGCGGCAGCATTTCCCGGTATAATCCGAACGGCTCGCCGGACGCCGCCTTCGAGCGCCCGACGCTGGTTTGCAGCTTCTGTTTTCCTACCGGCTCAGCACGTCTTTCTGATATCGCGCTACAGGCAGACGGAAAAGTTCTTATCGGGGGCGATTTCGACAGCGTGAACGGAATCGGGCGCAGCAGATTCGTGCGGCTGCATCCCGCCGGCAACGTGGATTTGGATTTTAGCCCCGCTCCGGGCAGCGTCGCGCAGATTGAAGTGTTACCCGACAATAAGATACTGCTGCTCGGCGGCTCGATAAATCCCGTCCTGATTCGTCTCAACCCGGACGGTTCCGTCGATAATACTTTTAACGCACCGACCGATATTGCTTTCTCCCGAATAAAAGTAGACAGCCTCGGCAGAATCGTGTTTTTCGCAAGATTTGCCGACCAGAAATTTAAATTCGGGCGTTTAAATCCTAACGGCACGCTGGAAAGCGTCTTCGGTCTGCCGCCGACAAAAGGCTCGGTTTCGCTGCTGGCGCGGCAGGCGGACGGCAAAATTATCGTCGCCGGCGAGTTTGATAAAGTAAACGGTACGCCCCGCAACAAAATCGCGCGGCTCAATACGGACGGCAGCATCGATACAAACTTTAATCCGCTGGGCGGCTTTGACGTCCCGCCTTCGGTCGTCGCGGTGCAGCCGGACGGCAAGATTCTGGCGGGCGGCAGCTTTACGCTTTTCGACGGCGCCCAGCGGGCGAATTTGATTCGTCTGAATCAGGACGGCTCGCTCGACGCGGCATTTAATCCGATTGTTAATTTGCCGGTTCAGTCGATAGCCCTGTATACGGACGGACGGATTCTCATCGGCGGTTCTTTCAGCGAAGTCACCGGGACGCCGCGCACCGGGCTGGCGCGTTTGAACGGCGACGGAAGCCTGGACGCGGCGTTTAACCCGCAAATTATCAATTCGTCGATTAACTCAATCGTCATCGAAGGCGACGGCAAAGTCGTTATCGGCGGGAGTTTCAGCGGCATCAACGGCTTTGCACGCTCGAATCTGGCGAGGCTTATGGCGGACGGAAACGTCGATACGAGCTTTAATGCCACAAACGTCGGCGCAGTCAGAAAAATCATCAGACAATCCGACGGGAAATATCTGTATCTGGGCAACTCCGGCATCAGCAGGCGCAACAACGACGGAAGCGCGGACGCTACTTTTCAAGCGCCGACTTTTTTGCATAGCACCGCTTCTGTGACGACCAACGACTTTGTCCTGCAGCCGAACGGAACAATTATTATCGGCGGATTGTTCACCTCCGTCAGCGGCGGCGCTGCCCGCAATAACCTGGCGAGACTTCTGCCGGACGGCTCTTTGGACAGATATTATCTGTTGACCGGCACAACCGGCGAAGTCAAAGCGCTGCTCGCGCAGCCGGACGGAAAAACAGTCGTCGGCGGACTGTTTTCCACTATTGAAAATATAAACCGCGTCGGCATAGCCCGAATCAATAATCCGCCGGTTCTGGTTAATCCGCCGGATTTTGATTTTAACGGCGACGGCAAAGCCGACCTCGCGGTTTTTCGCCCGTCAGCCGCTTCCTGGTATATCGCGCGTCCGACCGGCGTGCCTTCGCAGAATTTCGATTCGACGCAGTTCGGAGCTAACGGCGATGTAATCGTGCCTGCCGATTATGACGGCGACGGGCGCGCCGATGTCGCCGTTTTCCGTCCGGCAGACGGAGCGTGGTACCTGTTGCAATCGACCGCCGGATTCAGACCGGTCGCCTTCGGTCAGAACGGAGATATTCCCGTGCCGGCGGATTACGACGGCGACGGCAAAGCCAATTTAGCCGTCTTTCGTCCTTCGACCAGAAGTTGGTATATCGCCCGTGCGACCGGCATTCCGTCACAAAACTTCGATTCCGTGCCTTTCGGCATCAGCACTGATAAACCGATTGTCGGAGCGGATTTCGACGGCGACGGAAAAGCGGATGTCGCTGTCTTTCGTCCGGCTGACGGCAACTGGTATCGCATCAACAGCTCGAATAATCAGTTTGTCGCCGTTCACTTCGGAATCGCGGAAGACAAACCTGTCGCGGCAGATTACGATGGTGACGGCAAAACCGATTTAGCCGTCTGGCGACCTTCGGACGGCGTCTGGTATCGCATCAACAGCGGAACCGATACTTTCACCGCGACGCAGTTCGGCATCAATATCGACAGACCTGTTCCGGCGGATTACGACGGCGACGGGCGTGCCGATTTGGCAGTGTTCAGACCGAGCGACGGCGTTTGGTATCTGCTCAATAGCAGCAGCGGATTTTCCGCCGCGCAATTCGGCGCAAACGGCGATTTGCCCGCGCCGAATGCTTTCATTCGCTGATTAAATTGAACAAAAAGATGAGCGGCAAAAAAGGGCGATTTTACTTCGCCCTTTTTTTAAATGAACGGCGAGCTGAGAAGATTCGAAGCTTAGACTAAATGACTAAAAATCTAACAAGGCATTTATTTTGGTTTTTCCATCTTCAAACTACTTCGGGTTATTCAGCATTTTTCACAATTTAGTTTATTATAGTTTCACTGAGTTTCGATATTTCTTCACATTTCCCGTTTAAAAAATGTGCGGAAACAACCCTATTAGAATGAGGGCTTTATAATGAATTATGGTTTTATCATTGATAACCGCAAATGTATCGGTTGTCATGCGTGCACGGTAGCGTGTAAAGCCGAGCACGAAGTTCCGGTCGGCGTCAATCGAACCTGGGTAAAGTATATCGAAAAGGGAACTTTTCCCGACACGCGCCGCCTTTTTTCGGTGATGCGCTGCAATCACTGCGCCGACGCGCCGTGCGTCGAAATCTGTCCGGTGACCGCGCTTTTTACCCGCAGCGACGGCATCGTCGATTTCGACACGCGCCGCTGTATCGGCTGCAAAGCCTGCACGCAGGCTTGCCCGTACGACGCGCTCTATATGCACCCGGACGAGCACACCGCCGCCAAATGCAACTATTGCTCGCACCGCACCGACATCGGCTTGGAACCCGCCTGCGTCAACGTCTGTCCCGAACACGCGATTATTTCCGGCGATATGGACAATCCTCTGAGCGAGATTTCGCAACTGCTGGCGCGCGAAGTCGTGCAGGTTCGCAAACCGGAAAAAGGCACAAAGCCGAAACTTTATTACATCGACGGCGACACCGCTTCATTAAAACCGACCGAAGCCAATCCCGATACCGATTATATGTGGAGCAGTCAATCGTCGGGCGTCGGGCATTACGCCAAATTTGCCGAGGAAAAAATTAAAACCAACGCCGACAAAACCGTGCCGCAGAATCTGGTTCAAATCGAGCCGCGAGGCAAATTCAAATCCGCCGATAAACCGCGCCGCGTTTACGACGCGCCCGGCAAAGGCGTGCTCTGGGGCTGGGAAGTGACGGCTTACGTCTGGACCAAAGCCATTGCGGCGGGCGCGTTTCTCGTTCCGTTTTTAGGTTTGAAATTATTCGGCGAAGTGCCGGATTTAATCGGTAAAATCGGCGCCGGCTTGGCGATTGTTTTTCTGGGAATCACGGGCTTGCTGCTCGTCAAGGACCTCGGCAGACCGGAAAGATTTTTATACGTCCTGTTCCGCCCGCAATGGAAATCGTGGCTCGTTCGCGGCGCGTATTTCATCACGGTTTACGGCTTGATTCTGTCGCTCTGGTGGGCGGCGAAGCTTTTGGCTATCAATGCGGCTTTGCCTTTTCTGGAATGGGCGGGCGTTGTTTTCGCGCTGCTCACGGCGGTTTACACGGCATTCCTTTTCGCGCAGGCAAAAGGCAGGGATTTCTGGCAAAGTCCGATGCTCGGCGTGCATATGATTCTGCATTCGGCAATGGCGGGCATCGCCGTTTTCGCCGTTGCGGCATTGTTTTTAAACGGCGGCGCGGATTGGCTGAAAAATCTGCGATTCCTGGCGATCGGCGCGATAATCTTTCATCTTCTGACGCTGGTCGTCGAACTCTGGACGGCGCACACCACGGACGACGCCAAAGCCACAATCGAATTGATTACTCGCGGTCGTTTCCGCGTTCCGTTCTGGGCGGGAATGGTTTTTCTGGGAAACGTTCTGCCGCTGATTCTTTTATTTTTCGGGCAGGCGGAAACCGCCGCGCTGGCGGGCATTTTGATTTTAATCGGCTTGTATATCGCCGAACATATCTGGGTGCGCGCGCCGCAGATGATTCCGCTTAGCTGATTGCGATAAGAATCTATCTGATGAATCGGCAATGATTAGAGCTTTTAATGAGGAAATCAATGATGAATCAAAGAATTCAACAACTAACAGTTAAAGCGTGCAATAGATAATAATATCAATAAAATTCTTGAGCTTATTGATGCAATACCGACAATTTAGTAAGAATAATTTACAAATGAGATTAAAGGTCGATATGACTAAACATAAACCGTCGCTGATTGAGCGCATTGCCGAAAAATTACATTTAATCGAAAATCTGCACGACGAGGCGGAAACTGATTTTCTGCCGTCTTTGAGCGGAGCGGGCGAGTTGACGAGTTATCCGCCGCCGGAGAAATGGGACGATTGGACGGAATACGAAGCGAAAAGCGGATACCGGCGCGAAAAGAAAAATTATATGATTATCCCGACGACCTGTTTCAATTGCGAAGCGGGCTGCGGGCTTTTGAGTTACGTTGATAAGGAAACGATGCGCGTCCGCAAATTTGAAGGCAATCCGTATCATCCGGGAAGCCGCGGGCGCAACTGCGCTAAAGGTCCGGCGACGATTAATCAAATCAACGACGTTGACCGCATTCTTTACCCGATGCGGCGCAAAGGCAAGCGCGGCGCGGGCGAATGGGAGAGAGTTTCGTGGGATGAAGTTCTGGACGACATCGCCGCGAAAATTCGCGCGGCGCTTCTGGAAGACCGCCGGAATGAAGTCGTCTATCACGTCGGGCGTCCCGGTCACGAAGGTTTTATCGACCGCATTTTGCAGGCTTGGGGCGTTGACGGGCATAACAGTCACACGAATATCTGCTCCGCCGGCGCGCGTTTCGGTTACGCGATTTGGCAGGGCGCAGACCGCCCTTCGCCCGACCACGGCAACGCGCAGTTTATTTTTCTTATCAGCGCGCATCTCGAATCCGGTCATTATTTCAATCCGCACGCGCAGCGCATTATCGAAGGAATGATGAACGGCGCGAAGCTGGCGGTAATGGATACGCGGCTTTCAAACACGGCTTCGATGGCTGATTACTGGATGCCGAGTTATCCGGGCAGCGAAGCGGCGGTTTTGCTGGCAATTGCCAATATTTTAATTAAAGAGAAGCTTTATAATAAAGAGTTTCTGCAAAATTGGGTGAACTGGCGCGAATCTTTAGAAGCAATGAATCCCGATGCGGAAATTACTTTCGAGAATTTTATTGCGGAACTGGAACAGCTTTACGCCGAATACACGCCTGCATTTGCCGAAGCGGAAAGCGGCGTGACAGCCGCGATGATTGAAGAAGTGGCGCGGCAAATCGGACGCGCCGGAACCAGGTTTTCGGCGCACAACTGGCGCAGCGCGGGAAGCGGGAATCTGGGCGGTTGGGCGGTGGCGCGCTGTCTGCACTTTCTCAACGTTTTGACGGGCAGCGTCGGCGCGGTCGGCGGAACTTTGCCGAGCGCCTGGAATAAATTCAAGCCGAAAGGTTTCAGCTCGCCGCCGTCGCAGAAATTCTGGAACGAACTGCATTTTCCGCTCGAATATCCGCTTTCGCATTACGAGATGAGTTTTCTGCTGCCGCATTTTTTGAAAGAAAATCGCGGAAAATTGGCGGTTTATTTCACGCGCGTTTTTAATCCGGTCTGGACATATCCGGACGGGTTCACGTGGATTGAAGCATTGAGCGATGAAAGCAAAATCGGAATGCACATCGCTTTGACGCCGACCTGGAACGAAACGGCTTATTTTGCCGATTACGTTTTGCCGATGGGACACGCCTCGGAAAGACACGATTTGACGAGCTACGAGACGCATTCGGGAATGTGGATTTCATTTCGCCAGCCCGTTTTGCGCGAAGCGGCGCGGAAAATGGGCAGGGAAGTGGAATTTACTTACGAGACGAATCCCGGCGAAGTCTGGGAAGAAGACGAATTCTGGTTTGAGCTTTCGTGGCGAATTGACCCGGACGGCGCGCTCGGAATCAGAAAACATTTCGTTTCGCCGTATCGCGCGGGCGAAAAAATCACGATTGACGAATATTATCGGTACATTTTCGAAAACACCAAAGGCTTGCCCGAAGCCGCCGCCGAAGAAAATTTAACGCCGCTCGATTATATGCGAAAATACGGCGCGTTCGAGGTCGAGCAGGCGGTTTACAACAAACATCTGGAACCGCTTGCCGAAAGCGATTTGGAAGGCACGCAGATTGACAAAGACACCGGCTGCGTGCGGAAAAACGACAAGATTACCGGCGTCGTGATTGACGGCATTCCGCGCGTCGGATTCAATACGCCTTCCCGAAAACAGGAATTTTATTCCGCCACGACCAAGGATTGGGGCTGGGCTGAATACGCCGTTCCGACTTACGTGAAAAGCCATATTCATCCCGAAAATCTGGACGCGAGCAAAAATGAAATCGTGCTGGTTCCGACGTTTCGCCTGCCGACCCTGATTCACACGCGCTCCGGCAACGCCAAATGGCTGGCGGAGATTTCGCACCGCAATCCGCTCTGGATGCACACGAGCGACGGCGAGCGATGGGGAATCAAAACCGGCGACCTCGTGCGCATCAGCACGGACATCGGCTATTTCGTCAATCGCGCGTGGGTGACGGAAGGAATGAAGCCGGGAATCGTCGCCTGCTCGCATCACATCGGGCGCTGGCGGCGCGCGCAGGACGCGACGAATAATCGCTGGGCGACCAACCAGGTTTCGATTGACGAAGTCGAAAGGGGAAAATGGAAAATGACCGTCGTCGAAGGCATCGGCGCATATAAAAGCGCCGACCCGGACAGCTCGCGAATTTTCTGGACGGACGGCGGCGTTCATCAAAACATTACATTTCCGGTTCATCCCGACCCGGTTTCCGGAATGCATTGCTGGCATCAGCGCGTGAGAGTCGAAAAAGCGCACGAGGGCGATAAATACGGCGACGTTTTTGTTGACACCGAAAAATCTTTCGCCATTTACAAGGAATGGCTGGCGATGACGCGACCCGCGCCGGGACCGAACGGGCTGCGCCGTCCGCTCTGGCTTGCTCGCCCGCTGCGCCCGACCGACGATATGTTCTATGTCGGAAACGCCAAAACGTAAGACTCGGGTCGGACGATTTATTTTTATCGCGGAAGGAGACAGCAAAGTGAGAATTTTAGTTTCGACCGACGGCTCGGATTTCAGTCGCGCCGCCGTCGAAAAATGCTTTCAGATAATTGTCTCGCCGGAAAACACTTCGATAAAAATCGTTTCCGTTTTTGAGGTTATCGAGCCGTTGGATATTAGCATCTCGCCGGAATTTTCTCAGGAGCTGGAAAGCTCGGCGCGCAAAAAGGCGCGGGAATTTGCCGAGCAATCCGCCGCGCAGTTTAGAGAACGTTTTCCGAATATCGATTTAACGACACAGGTTTCGAAGGGCGCGCCGGACGAGATGCTTATCGAAACGGCGAAAAAATGGTCTGCCGATTTGATTGTCATCGGCTCGCACGGGCGCGGCTTTTGGGGACGAATGCTGCTCGGCTCGATTACCGATTCGCTGGTTCATCACGCGCCCTGCTCGGTTCTCGTCGTGCGGGGAACAAACCGCGAATACGCATAATATCTTGGATTTGCGCTGCCGAAAAGAAACGTTAGCGACCTTTAGCTTTTTGTCGCTGTAACTTCGAGATATTCGCCCTCGACATAAGTCGTGTTGTCCGTCGCCTGATTATGCTCCGTCCAGAGTCGCTCCAAATCGCTTCGCAGCGCAGCCTGCCCGCCGGCGTCGAGCGCATCAAACGCGCGCTGCGTCGGACCGTAATAGAGGCGGAAGGACTCGACTGTCTCGGCAGGCGGAAACGGATAATTGAACGGGCACATTCGGCGCGTCAATTGCAAATCCGCAAATCCGTCCCGCAGTCGCTCGCGCACGGTTTGCTCGTCGCCCCATTTGAGCGGCGAGGGCATATTAGGCGGAGGCGGCACGTGTTTGCCGGTGATTTTGAACATCTGACCGATAAATCCTTCCGGCGTCCAATTCGCCATCGCAATTCTTCCGCCGCGCCGGCAGACGCGCGCCAGTTCAGCCGCCACCAGTTCGGGACGCGGCGCAAACATCGCTCCGAACATACTCACGATTTCATCAAAGGCTGCATCCGCATACGGCAGATTTTCGGCGTCGCCTTCGTCGAACTGAATCGTTAAGCCTTCGGATTCGGCGCGCGCCCGCGCCTGTTCAAGTAAATTCGTAGCGATGTCGACGCCCGTCACGATTGCCCCGCCGCGCGCCGCCGGTATCGCCAGGTTGCCGCTGCCGCAAGCCACGTCAAGCACGGATGCGCCCGGCTTTAGCGCGAGCCGGGCGATAAAATCCTCCGCGCCCGTTTCGATATGCCTGGCGACCTCGCCGAAATCGCCGGTCATCCACATCGCTTTGAGCCGGGTTTTCAAAGCTTCCATCTCGGGATTAATTTCGCTCACAGATTATCTCCTTAGAAATAAAGGTTTTCGTAATTCAAATACTTCCACTTATCCAGCATTTTTCACATTTTATTTTACTATAAATTTTCCGGCTTTTGTTTGTTCCCTTGCATCCGGCGCTCAATAAACATTCAAACAGCAAAAGCGCGGCTTTGCTCGTCGTTTAAAAGCCGCCGGAAATAATCGGCTAATTATTTGTCGAATGATTAATAAGATTAAAAAATCTTTTTTTGTAGGTCTCCGAAATCGGGATGATGCGGTCTTTGATTTTGATGCGGTCTTTTTCTATCGAGTCGATTTTGTCGAGCGAAATCATATAAGATTTATGCACCCGGCAAATAATATTGGGCGGGATTTGCCGTTCAAATTCGGCAAAGGTCTGGAGCGTCATAATCCGTTTGGAGGCGGCGTGAATCCGTCTATAATCGCGCATTCCTTCGATGTAATTTATTTCCCTTAAAACTACTTTTTCCAGACGATTTTCGGTTTTGACGAAGATGAAATTGTTCGGCGAGAGCGTTTGTTTTTTCGGCGGATTTATCGCGATGCGGTCTACTGCCTGAACGAATCTTTCAAACGTAAAAGGCTTTAAAAGATAATCCGCCACCTTTAAATCGAAGCCTTTCAGGGCGTATTCCTGATAAGCCGTCGTCAGGATTACCTGGCTCTTAACGGCAGAAGTTTCGAGCAGTTGAATGCCCGACATTTCGCCTAAATTGATGTCTAAAAAAATCAAATCGACACGATTCGTTTTCAAAAAAACAAGCGCGTCGAGCGCATTGTCGAAGGTCGCGCGCAAATTTAGAAAAGGCAGCTTCAGCACGTATTCTTTCGTGCGTTCGAGCGCGAGCGGCTCGTCTTCGACGATGATGCAGTTAATTTTCATACAAAGTTAATTTTACCTTGTAAATTCCTTCGCCGTCCGTAATTTCCAGCGCGTGTTTCTCAGGATAGGTTAACTTCAGGCGTTTTTTTACGAGCGCGTTTCCCAAGCCGCCGAAATCCTGTTTTTCGTGCCGGTTGGTTTGATGAGAATTTTCGCATTCAAAAACGAGCTTGTCTTTTTCAAGCGAAATTCGCAAAAGAATCGAGTTCGAATTCTTTTTGTTTTCCGTATGTTTGAAGGCATTTTCGATGAACGGAAAAAGAATCATCGGCGCGATTTGTAAATTATTCGGCTCGCCCGTAATTTGAAAATTTACATAATCGGGATTGGTCGTGCGAATTTTTTGCAGTTCGAGGTATTTTTCGATGTAATCCAGCTCGGCGGCGAGCGAGATTTTTTCATTCCTGGTTTCGTAAACCATATAACGCAAAATAACGGAAAGCTTGTTGAGATAAACGGAAGCGAGTTTCGGATTTTTCGCGATTAAAACGTCTATGTTGTTGATAGTATTAAACAAAAAATGCGGATTGATTTGCGATTTGATGAGCGCCAGTTCCATCTCGAAACTTTTTTGGGCGAGTTCCTCCTTCAGTTTGATTTCCGTGTACCAACTGATAAAACCGCGAATCACGAGCGCCACTGCGCCGTGAATCGACGCAATCAAAAAAAGACTGGCGGTCAGCACGAAAAATTCGCGCGCGTCCTGAAAAATCGCTTGTCCGAAACCGAAAAAGGCGAGCGAAAGCAAGCCGCCTGAAAACCCGGAAAGCAGACAAAATAAAGCTCCGAAAATTATCAAAGAGAGAAATTTTTTCCGAAACAAAAAACGCGGAAATAAAAAAAGATAAAATGAATAAAACGAAATCAGATTCGGCACGACGCAGAAAATAATCAGCGGAAAAAGCGACAGAAAATTGGCGAGCGTCGCCGTTTTTCTGATTTGCAAATTGGCGATTGTAAATATCACCGATAAAAGTAATAGATAAATCAGCCAGTATCCGGAATGGATGAAAATCACCACCGCTTTTTTCATCTCAAAGCGCTAACCTTTTTCCTTTTTAGTAACATATAGAAAATAGCTTGCCGCCGTAATTACAACAAAATAGATGACGGCAAGAAGCTGAATATTGATTGGCGGAATTTTTCGGTCGGCGAATTGCCCGGAACTCATTAAAAAATTAATCGTGCCGTGATTATAGGGTAAAACATAGCTGTATTCCCACGCCAGCAGACCGACGCCTAAAAACCAAATTATGAAACCCGCGCCGACGGGAACTAAAAAATTTTTAAATTGCAGACTTATCAAATATTGCAGCGCCAGAATCGGCAGACAATCGAGAAAGAAGTCGGCGTCGGCGCTTAAAAAATCCATAAAGGGAATCGGCGCGCGCGGATATGGAACGCTGCTGAAAAGCATCGAAGGAATAACCGCCGACAGGTAAATCCCGACATTAAACAGCACGAAAACTTCGACCAGCATTATCAAAATCACCAGAAATTTAGCAAAGAAAATCGTCGTAAATTTCTGCGGCGTGGTGTGCAGCTGCTTCCACGCGTTGTTTTTATATTCGATTTGAGTAATCAAACCCGTCGCCAGAATAATCCCGACGGGCAGCAAAAAAACCGCCATCGATTCCCAGGTTTGATTCCAGAGCTTCTGCCAAAAATCATCCGAAACGTAAAGAGCGGACAATTTGTCGGCGTTCTTTATTCTCGCCATTAAAATAATCGTCGGCGTAAAAAACGCGCCGACCAGAACGAGCCACGAGGCGAGACTGCGTTTCTTCTTGAGCCATTCGCTTTGAAAACTATTGATAAAAGTCATATCCGGCTTCGCTTCTCTGGTTACTTAGGAGTAGGAATCGGCTTATCAGTTTTTCTCAGCAGGCTTGAACTGACGCCTCTTTTGTTTGCCAACGCCAAACCTGTGATGTTGTTGCTTGCGTCTCTTTTAAATTCGGCAATAATCGCGGCGTTTTCAAAAAAGAATTTGTCCTTCGCATAAGGTTTCAAAATCATTTTATTCGCGCCGACTCGCTGGTAATATAACTTGCCGTTTTCGAGGGTTATCAAACGCTCGATGCCTTCTTCCTCATAAACGCCGACATACGATTTCAATAAATTTTCTTCGAGCGTAATTTCCTTGATGTTATACGGTTTACCTATCGCCAAAGCCGCCAAATCTCCCGCCAGAAATTCCGGCAACCGGCTGGGAACACGAAAGTTATAAAACACGGCGACGAAAATGTCTTCCTGCGGCAGATAGATGGCGTGCGACATAAATCCGCCCATATTGCCGCCGTGTTCGATAATCGGACTGCCCTGGATGTTGCCGATAAACCAGCCGTAGCCGTAGTTTGTACCTTTCCCGTTCGGCAGTTTATATTCGGTGCGCGCCTTTTCCAGAGACTCTTTTTTTATCAATTTGTAGGACAGCAAAGCCTGATGCCATTTGAACATATCTTCCGCCGTGGATTGAATAGCGCCGGCGGAATACGCCATTTCTACTTTGCCGTTGAGAGCATTTAAGAATTGCGCTTCCGCGCGGTGATAAATGTAGCTCGCCGCGCGGTTTTTGATGATTATGTAATCGCTGCCGAAAAGCGTCTCGGTCATTCCCGCCGGTTTGAAAAGATTTTTTTTCAGGTATTCCGGGTAAGACGTGCCGGAAACTTTTTCGATAATCGCGCCGAGCAGCATATAGCCGTTGTTGCTGTAAACCATCTTTGTTCCCGGTGCAAAATCAAGCGGTCGGTTTTTAAAAGCAGCGATAATTTCCGGCAAAGTGACGAGCCTTCTTTCTCCTTGCAGCCGCGTTATTGCTGCCGGGTCGGCAGCGGCGGGTATTCCGGCAGTATGCGTCAATAAATTTTCGATGGTGATTTTCTGCCCGTTCGTGGGATAATCGGGAAGATATTTTGTAATCTCGTCGTGGAGAGACAATTTTCCCTGTTCCATCAACTGGAGAACGGCGACGGCGGTAAACTGTTTGGTCATCGAAGCGATGTTGAAAACCATCTCCGCCTTCATCGGCACATTCAATTCCAGGTTTGCCGTCCCGAACGCTTTTTTGTAGATAATCTGATTCTTTTGCGCGATTAAAACCACGCCGCCCGGTTCTTCCGGCTTAAATTCGGATGAGATGATTCGGTCAAACTCCGCCGTCAATTGCGTTCGGGATTGCCCCTGAGCGCGGATTAAATTAAACGAAAGGCTCACGAGAAAAAATAAAAAAAGCGGCAGTATCTTTTTCATACTTAAATTATCTCCTTTATAGTTCAGTAAACATTGCTTCACTCGCTGATAACGTCAAAAAAGATTTTTTCCAGGTCATTTTCAATCCTGCCGATTTGATAAACTTCGACGTTGTTTTGCACCAATTTCCGATTGATTGCGGCGATTGTTTCTTTTTCCAGAATCGGCGTTACAACTTTGCCCGCTTCAATCCGCGAGATTATGCTGAAATCGTTGATAATTTGCGAAGATTTGGAATTATCATCGGTTTCAAAAACGATGAATGAATTTTGCTGTCGTTTGCTGACCAGTTCGGCTAAAGTTCCCTGAAAGAGCAGATTTCCCTGATTGATAATGCCGATATGCGTGACGAGCTTTTCGATTTCGGATAACAGATGACTGGAAATTAAAATCGTAATTCCGTGATTTACATTCAAATTTTGCAGCAGCTTGCGGATTTCGAGAATTCCGTTCGGGTCTAAACCGTTGGTCGGTTCGTCCAAAATCAGCAAAGACGGCGAATGAAGCAGGGCAATGGCAATGCTCAGACGCTGTTTCATTCCGAGCGAAAATTGCGCGGCGCGTTTGCTGCCCGCCTGCGCCAGACCGACTAATTCCAGAACTTCTCCGATTCGCTGTTTCGGGCACGCGTAAACTTTTTGCAGGATTTTCAGATTTTCAATTGCCGTCAAATTCCCGTAAATAGAAGGACTTTCAATCATCGCTCCGGTTCGGCGCAAAGTCTCGACACGATTTTTTTCAAACGGCTTTCCGAAAACCGAAATCCCGCCGGATTGTTTTTTGAGTAATCCCAGAATCAGTTTCAGCGTCGTCGTTTTCCCTGCGCCGTTGGGACCTAAAAAACCGTAGATGCTGCCTTCGAGAACCCGGAGATTGACAAGATTCAAAGCGATTTCGCCCGCCGAAAATTTATGCGTTAAATCAATCGTTTCTATACAATACATCGGTCTTTGATTTAGACTTCGCGCCATACTTTTCAACTTTCCCGCAGGTTGTCGCCTGAACGATTCCGCCTGTTGTGGGAATAAGGATAATCTTAAAACAGCCGAAATTCTATTCCGTTACGAATGTATTCTGCCAACCGCTAAGAATGGTCTGCAAAACGGCAATTTCGTCCGATATTCTATGAATGGCTATGTCCGATTACAAGTGGCGCGAGGATAATAGGTTGATAAATGTCTCTAAAAAATTTGTGTTGAAAAGGTGAAGGAAAAGGTAAGCAGCAAGAAAAGGGCAACCCAAACGGCTGCCCTTTTCTTGCTGAAAATAGTGGTGATCCGAGAAGGACTCGAACCTTCGACCCAATGGTTAAAAGCCACAGGGCACGGAATTAACCGTTATTTCTCACTGTTCATATTTGCTCTAAACTCTTGATTTTCATAGGGAAAACCCTTAGAGTTGATTCACCAGCGTTTATTAAAATTCATCGGATTTAAGGCTCAATGTGTCCTTGAATGTGTCCAAGAAACATTTCGATAAACCTTGTGGCTAAAATATTAACGGTCTATTTATGGCACGAGAACGCGGCGAAAACGGTCTAAAACCGCTCGAAAACGGCAAATGGCAGGTTCGTATTACCTACACGGACGAATTCGGCAGACGCCGGGTTTATAAGCGGCTCGCCGAAACAATCACCGACGCCAAGAAACTACGCAAAAGATTTCTCAACAATCTGGAAAACGGCGGCGAAAGCATCATCGAAGGCGAAAAGCTGACTTTCGACCGGCTCGCCGAAGTCTATCGCAAGCGGAAAATCTTCGCCGCGCAGTTTGTCGGCGGTCGAAAAGTCTCGGGCTTGCGTTCGCACAAATCACTTTCCGGAAAACTCGATCAATTAATTTCATATTTCAATCGCAAGCGCGTTCGCGGGTTTACCGCGTCCGATATTGAAACTTACAAAGCCGAACGGCTCGCGCAGCCGGTCGAAATGGAAATCAAAATCAAAACCGTCACGCTCGACGAAAAAGGGAAAAAGCGTATTTCTTTCACGAAGGAAATCAGAAAGACGCAGCGCGCCGTTTCGTCCGTCAACCGCGAGCTGGAGCTCCTGCGCGCATTGTTTCGCTTTGCGGTCCGTGAAGGCTGGCTTTTGCGCTCGCCGTTCGATGCCGGCGGCGGCGCGGCTTTCATCTCGAAAGCCGACGAAAATAAACGCGAGCGCGTTCTTTCGTTCGACGAAGAAAAAAGATTGCTCGCCGCGCTTCGCAAGCCGCGCCGGAAACATCTTTTGCCGGTCGTGATGGCGGCAATCGATACGGCGATGCGGCGCGGCGAGCTTTTCAAATTGCAATGGAAAGATGTCGATTTACAAAACGGCTTGATTTTCATCCAGGCGACGAACACCAAAACGCAGACCGAAAGAACCGTCGGTATGACGCCGCGCGTCTGGGATGCGCTACGCTCGCTTTATGACGAGGCGCTCGCCGCCGACGCGCTCGTTTTCGGCATTACCGACACGATTAAAAAAGGTTGGGCGTCGGCTTGTAGCGATGCCGGCATCGCCGGATTGAATTTTCACGACTTGCGCCACACGGCGATTACCCGGATGGTGAACGAAGGCGTGCCGTCGGCGGAAATTATGAAAACGTCCGGTCATACTCAAATGACGACTTTTCAGCGTTACGTTAATCCGACCGCGGACACTGCCCGGCGCAATGCCGACCGGCTCGCTCGCTATCACGCCGAACAAATGAAAGAAACGGACGAAACCGGTGAAGATTTTATAAATTAAAAGCGCCGCCGACTATTTAGCCGGACGGCGCGTTGGTTTCAAGTGTTTAGCGAAAAATCGGAAGTGTCACGAAACCGACACGGAAGCGACACAAGCGACACTTTCGCTTTATTTTCAAATACTTAAACCGGCGTCCGTCAGGAATTGAAAGACTCGTCTACGAAATATTTCGTTGATGATGATTTAAAAAAAAATCATAATACTAGCGGGCTTCTGCGCCTTGCACGTCACCCTCAGTTTTAAAAGTCCGGGAAGGACCCGCGAAATCTAAACGGGCGTTTCACTCGCCGCCGCTTTTCTTTTTTTCAAATTCTCTCGATAACGAATGTTCTCGGCTTTCTTCTTATCAGGATGTCTGCGTCTGAATAGCTTCACCCTTTCCCGCACTTGAGCTTTGACCTTTTCGGTTTTGCTGTGCTCGCGGGCGCGGGCGTTGAGCCGGTCTTTGTTCCGGTTGCGCCACGCTTTTGAGTAGATGAGCTGGCAGGCTTTGCACGGACTGCGGCGACGTCCGTTCCGTGGATTGATAGGAAATAATTCGGGCGCTTTTTGCTCGCCGCATTTGGTGCAGGTTTTTAATACAGGGTCGGATATTGTCATAAGCCAAAGTATTAACCGATATGGTCGGCGTCGAGCGCCGTTTCGAATTCAAACCTTTGCGGCTGCTCGCCGGTCGTTAAATCTAAAATACCTTTTGCCCGCGCCTCGTTGGTAGCGTCGAGAAAGTCCTGAGTAACCGGCTGCACCATAGCCTGATGCGAAAACCAGCCTTCGTTTACTTTCCAACGTTCGAGCGCCTTTTGCTTGGAGAGCTGCGCGGCGTGCTCGATGGATGCGGCGAAGATTATGCCGGGCAAATGCTCGACGCGCGTAATATTTTCTTCGGGAACAAAGAAAAAAGCCATTAACGAAACGATGTAAATTTGCATAAGTTTTTATTAGCCTTCGACCTCTGTGCGCACTAAGGTGCGAATCGAGCCGTTGTTATACCAGTCTTTCTCGATTGTTTCGAGAATGTGCGAATCGTTGGATTTTACTCGCAAAACCAGCTCAATTTGCTGCGGCTGATTGCGGGTTTCCTCGATTACCTTTGTTTCATCGCCGAATGATGAATAGCGACCCGCGCCGTTCGAGTTGCCGCCGCCGCTGCCGGAAGACGATGAGCCGACGACCGACGAGCTGCCGCTGCCGCCCGCCGTTTCCTTTTTGAATGAATCGCCGATGCCGACGCGCAAACCGACCGCCGCGACCGCCGCGACACCGGCGACGATGCCGTAAGTTTTCGCCGCCGCGAAGTGCATCGATGCCTGGCGCAGTCCGTCCGGGTTCCACGGAAAGCTTGCCGCCGCGGCGAAACCTTCGGCAAGCTCGAAAATGGCTTTAATCGCCGCCTGCGATGCGAGTCCGGCGATAATCGAAGCGGTCATTTGCAGAATCGCCTTGCCGCTGATTTGCCCGGTCAAAATCCATTGCGTGCCGAGCTGCGCCAAGCCTTTGACCATCGAGCCGAGCGCGCCGCCGGCGACGTTCGACAAATCTTCATAGATGCCTTTCATAAAGTCGGCTTGCGTTTTCAGCTCGCCGTTGGCGTCATACATTTCATCGACCGACAAGCCGAGTTCGTTGGCGAAGCCGCCCAAGATACCGCCGCCGGTGTCTTCGATCGTCGAATTGTAAATCTGCGGGTTGAATTCGGCTTCGATTTCTTTTTTCCGGCGCTGGAACTCTTCCTCGGACAAAAGACGTTTCTGTTTATAAAGCTCTTCGATTTCGAATTTGAGCTTTTCGGCATTTTCCAAGCCTTCGACCGATTTTAGATACTTTTCCTTTTCCTTATCCTGTTTCGCTTGCTCGGCTTCCAGCTCGCGCTGCAAAATGTCGGTTTCGAAATCGAGCAGACCGCGCAAGTTTTCCTTGCGGTTCGTGCCGGACTGGATCAGCGCCTGATATTTTTTGCGTTCCGTATCGCGGAAAACTTCCAGCCTTTTTTCTTCGGTTTCCTTTTCGTCGGCTTCAAGGTCTTCGAGAATTTGCGTGCGGATTTTGGCGAGTTCCGCGCGCCCGGCGGTGTTCTGCGCGCTGATTAACGAAGCGAGCTGCGAAGAGCGCTGCAAAAGCTGATTGTAAATTTCGTTTTCTTTCAGCAGCTGCTCGGTATCCGAGCCGGTTTCCTTGGCTTTGGCTTCGACGACTTTCCGAATTTCGTCAATCGCTTCGCTGGTAAATTTCTTTTCTTGTTTCAGCAGATTCAGCGCGACGTTTTCGCGGTATTTGACGTAAGCCGCTTCAAGACGTTCTTTCGCTGCATAGAGCCGGTCGTTTTCGGCAAGCTCGCCCTGCGCTTTCGATTTTTCAAGCTCAATCAGGTCTTTGACGGCGATTTCCTTATTTTTTATATCGCGCTGGTAAGTGTCGAGATTCGCCTTCAGCGTGTCCTGCCCGGTCGCCGTGATTACGTCGGCGCGGTCCCGGTCAACTTTTTTATTCTCGTTTTCCAGCTCTTTGCCTTTGAAGAGCTGCGCGAGCACGTTGCGCTTTTCGCGTTGCGCGGCGGTGATTTTCGAAATGTAGTCGTCGATTTGTTTTTCGAGCCGCGCGCGATATTCTTCGAGCGTGATTGCCTGAGCTTTCAACAAGTCTTCGAGCTGTTTTTTATTCGCCTCGTAAGCTTCGCGCGCAATTTCCGCGTCTAAATCCAGACCTTCAATCACCAGCCGGAGCTGCTTTTCGCGCGCCTGTTTCGCTTTGTCGGCGGCTTCCTTGGCTTTTTTCGGGTCAACGTTCCATTTGCCGCTGTCGAGGTCTTTCACATTGCCTTCCATCGAAGCCGACGGCGCGGCGTTTTCTCCGACTCCCTTAAAACTCTGGTAGGTACCGACTCCGATTTCGCTGATTCCAAACGTCGAAAGCGCGAGCGCGATGCGAAATTCGGTCTGGTGCTCGCTGATGTATTTGGCAAGCTCGCTCAGCGTGATGAGCACGCCTTTGACCGCTTTTCCCCAGCCTTCGACCGTCGATTTGTTCTCGGCGAAAAAGCCCGACAAATCTTTCATCGCTTTGGTGAAAACGGGCATGAATTCCAGCGCGAAAGTATATAGCAAGCCTTTCGCCTGCATCTGCAAAAGCTTTAGATTTTTGTCGAACTCTTTCGATTTCTGCGCGCCGTCCTCATCGAAAACGACGCCGAGCTCAGTCATTTTTCTTTTGAACTCATCAAAGCCGCCGGTCATTTCCTCGGCGACCTTGACCATATTCAAGCCGCTTTCGCCGAAAACAGCCATTGCAATCGCCGATTTTTCAGCGGTCGTTTGAGCGCTGCGTATCGCGTCGAAAGCTTTTTGCACCGAGCCTTCCAAATCTTTAAAACCCTGCTGCGGGTCGATGCCGGCTTTTTTGAGCTTTGCCGCCGCATCTTCCGAGCCTTTGCCGCCTTCGATGAGAGTTTCAATCATACTCTCCCAAATTTCTTCAAACTCGGAAAGGCTCGTTCCGGCACTTTCCGAAGCGATTTTAATTGTGGAAATGGATTCGGCTGAAAGCCCGGTGAGATTTGAAAAGTTTTTGATTTCCGTTCCGGCTTCAGCGGTTTGTTTGGCGAGGTCGAATAACTGGACGCCGACGGCGATGGCGGCGGTGCCGACCGCGGCGATTCCGCCAGCGACCGCGCCGACAACCGGCAAAGCTTTACCCAGCGAGCCGATTTGAGCTTCGGTCAGACCGATGGATTTGCCGAGCGAGGCGAGCGCGCCCGAGCTGGAATCGCCTATTTTATCCGATTCTTTGTCGATGTGGTCGCTCAATTCCGAGACGCTTTTTTTAGCGTCGGAATTATCGGCTTTTAAAGAGAAAATTAAGCCGACCGTTGAATTTAAAGCTGACATGAATTTTTACACCACCTGGGCGCCGCCCGGAATTTCCGGCGCGTCGAATATTCTCACGCCCTCGAAATTTTCGGGCACGTCTTCGCCGCCACCGTCCGGTTTGCCGCCGAGCATCATGGAAAGCGCCTTAAAATCGTCTAGCCTTCGCTCGTTGTCGAAAACTTGCAGACGATAAGAACAAGCCATATCGAAATCGAGCGCGAGCAGCTCGTCGTCGATGTTTAAAATTTCACTGGGTCTTCGGCTTGCGTTTTTTGCGACGAGTGCCAGCGCGAGCATCGACGTCGGATTTGCCGCGAAAGTTACCGAGCCGAGCGGCTTCTGCACCTCCGAGATTTTTCATTCCCCACTGCACGAGGTCCCGAAAATCTTCGAGCGATAAATCCTTCGGCTCGATAGCGTCTTCGCCCGGCAGCGGATTCTCGACGATGCGCGGAACGGCGCAGATGTCGCGCACCAGCTCGCGCGAAAAAATGAGCATCTGTTTAACCTCGTCGGCTTGCAGCGTGTTGGCAACTTCGCTTTCGTCGGTTGACGGCAGCGCGCCGCCGTTCATCGCCTTAGCTAAAGTTTCGGTCAATGACATCGGCATCAGACCGTTAACGACGTA
>DASVRT010000112.1:0-9251 GCA_036388475.1 Pyrinomonadaceae bacterium
AACGATTTGCTGCAAACCGTCGCCGACGACGAATCGGAAAATCCTTCGGCAAATTCGGTTGACGACGAAATTCAGGGCGTCGGGCGCTGGATTGATTCGTTGATTCCGGCTTATCTGCTTTCGCTCAGCGACGAAAACGCGCCGGATGTGGTCGATTCGCACGAGCTTCCCGATAAAGCCGTCGAATTTCAAAACACTATCGCCGTTTTGCGAAGCGCCGTCGGCGAGCTTCCGCCGAAAGAAAAAAATCTCATCGAAGCGCTTTATTTCAAACAAATCACGACCACCGAGCTTGCCAAACAAATGGGCGTCAACAAATCGTGGGTTTCGCGCCTGCACGCGAAAGCCGTCGAGCGCCTGCGCCAAAGATTAATCAACATCGGCTTTCTGCCGTCTTCATAAAGAAATTTCAGCCGCAGAGCGCACAGAGAAAGAGTTAACAGGGCGAACTATAATTTAGGAAATAAAATTTGACAATAGAGAATAATATTTGACAATAAAACCATCTTATCTCTATCTTTTGATGAGCTTTTAGCTTATCCAAATAATAAGGCGACTGATTTATAAATCAGTCGCCTTATTATTTTAAGGATACTCGGCTCTTAGAAAAAAACCGGCGTGGCTACTTACTACAATTAATACGCGGCAGGGATTATCGCACCCGAAAATGCTTTGTTCCTCTTCAAGGGCAAGTTGATTTTTACCAACCACGTGAGAATTCAGTCCGGAATCAGAGCTGACAATTTCTCTTTGTTCTCCGGCACACCTAAATACGCTCGTTTGATTGTTCCGTTTTCTATCATTAAATTGGTGGGGAAGAACTCTAATTTTAAATCCCGCAACATATCCAAATTGCGGTCGCGGATTACGGGAAATTCAATATTGTTATCCCTAACGTAATTTTCTACGACGGATTCATCCTCACTCATTATCGCAAATATCTTTAATCCGGGTGAATTTACATACAATTCGGACAAAAGATTCAGTTCGTCCGAGCAAGCTTTACAACCGCTTGTTAAATAAACGACGAAGAAGTTCTCTTCGTTAATTTGACCTAAGATACCAGCGGGCAACGTTTTCTTCTCCAATCGTTTTGTCGCCGCGATTAGTACTTCGTCGCGGCTCTGTCGAGGCGACAGAGTAAATACTATAACGGCGATAATAGCGGCAAAGAATACGACAGCCGCCAGCGGGAGATTAAAGTTTTTAAGAAATTTCATTCAATTCACCAAAAACCGAGAGGCGAGTTTTTCCGGAAAAACTCGCCTCGTCAAGGTTCAATTTTCAATATCTCCGCCGGGGCAACGATAACGACAAGGATAACCGTTACTTATTAAATAACAATTGACCTGTTCTCCGGTCTCCGGGTCGACTGCTAAAAGCGTAGCGTAGCATCCGCTTGCAAAAACAAGAACGGGACTAATAACCGCCGCCAAAAACAAGCCGAGAAAAATAGACGATAAAGTCTTTTTCATAAAAATCTCCTTTTAATTTTGATTTGTTTATCGGGAGTTAAGACATTTTTCTCGACAATTAGATAAGACCAAAGTCGCGGAAGTCGCCTTAGCTATCGATGCTCGTGATTTTAAGAGCACTACCGCCGTATGTCAAGGCTAAAACCGACAAATACAAAATTATTGTAACGTTATTTTAAATTTTATCTTTCTGCGCTTTGCTTTCGTTGGAACCATAAAAAGTCAACCTTTAAAGTTCTCATAAAAATACTTAATGTTTTGATACATTGTGTTCTCTGCGGATAAAAAAATATCCAAAAATCTCGTTCCGCATAGGAAACATTTCGGAAAAGCTGCCGATAATTAACACAGAAGCAAACCAGTTTGGTGAATCCGGAGATAAAATCAGCTAGCTGAAAGCGACCAAACTCGAAAAACAAAATGATTTTTGATTGGAGAGGAGATTTCAGGCAATGGGAGACGTAAATTTCAATATTTTTAATTTTAATGCAGGCGGCGCTGAGCCGAACTTTTTTCAGAATTTAAATCCGGTCGCTTTTCAGGATATTAACGGGATTTTATCGGATATTTTTGAAGATTTCGCCAACTTGTTCGACGCGTTCGGCGGCAATCAGTTTAATTCCGGCGACCAGCAGGGCATCTGGGCGGGCGGAGGCGGCTGCATACCGCCGTCGCCGGACGACAGCACGCACCCGTCGGGCAGTTTGAAAACCGACGCCGGCGTGATAACCACGCCGGGCGGCTATAAAATCGAAGCGACCGGACAATTTGAATGGACGATTACCGGACCGGACGGAAAATCCACGCGCGTCTGGGGCGACCCGCACGTGGCGGAAGGCGACGGCGGCAAATGGGATTTCAAACGCAACTCGACCTTCGTGCTCGGCGACGGAACGCGCATTAACGTTTCGACTGCGCCCTGGGGAAACGGCGGGATGACCGTCACTTCCGGGCTGGAAATCATCAGCGGCAACGACCGTGTGACCGTTTCCGGCATCGACAAAGGCAAAGGCGTCGTCGGCGAGGTAACGCAGGACGGTTACGCGCACGCCAATACTTTCGGCGGCAACGACGTTTTCGTGATGGGCAGCGAAACCGACGACTGGTCGTATCAGGGCAAGGAAATTATCGGCAGCGAAAACGGCGGCGATTCCTTCAAACTCGGCAACGACCTGGCGGCTGGCAACACGCGCCCGTTTTCCGGCTACGACACGGTTGACTGGATGCAGCTCGTGCGGGACCTCGGCGGCGATATGTCGAATAACTGGAACGATTTCTGGCGACCGAACGAATTAGGCTCGAACCCTTATTACGACGGCGTTTCGAATCGCGACGATGTTCGCGCCGACCAACGCTACGACCGCGGGCGTCACCGCAATCAGATGGCGCAGGCGTTTCGCCTTTTGGGACAGATGTTCAACGTGCTTTCGCGGCTGGCAAATCTGAGCGACCGGATGTATGCTCAGCGAAACCAGGCAATTTACGCGTAAGACGTTTAAAATTTAATTAAAGTGCGAAGCGTGTTTGATTGAAAAATCACGCTTCGCACGATTTATCTTTTACCGATGAAAGAAAACCGCGACAACAAAAAACCGGCGACGGCGCATCGTTCCGAAGAAGCCAGAGAAAAACTGGCGACCGGGCAGGTGACGCTCGCCGAATACGTCGGTTTGAGCCGCGAGCAGATGTATAAAATCGCGCAGCAGGCTTATCAATTGATGAATCGCGGCAAGCTCGAAGAAGCCCGGCAGATTTATTCCGGCTTGGTCGCGGCTGACCCTTATGACAGCGTTTTTCATTGTCATCTGGGCGCGGTTTTGTTTCGGATGGGCGAACACGAAAAAGCGTTTGACGAATACGACGCGGCTTTGCGCTTCAACATCGCCAACGTCGATGCGCTTGCCGGTCGCGGCGAGCTTTACATAATGCGCGGCGAGGTAAAAAAAGGCGTCGAAGATTTGCGCGCCGCGCTGGAAAAAGACCCGCAGGGCGCGCGTCCGACATCGCAACGCGCCCGCGCGCTTCTGCTTTCGGTACGCGAAGCGGCGCGCAAACAAACGACGACAAATTAGATTTTCTTTTTGGAAAACTATGGCTATACCGCCGGTCAAAACTTCAGCCAATCTCGACCTTTCCGCTTCCAACGGAGCGGATAAGCCGGTGCAGGCTCACGCCGGCATCAATGCGTCGGGCGGCTCGCAAAATCAAAATTCGGAAGCGTTTCAGCAAGTCAATCAACAACTCGGCAGAAATAATTCGCAAGGCAATCAAAACAATCAAACGGCGCACGGGCATTCGGAAGGAAATCTCGGAAACGGCAATTCGGCGCACGCTTCGATGCAGGGCAACGTGCAGGTTTCGCAACGCGGAAACGGCAATCATAACGGGCATCAGCAGAGAGGTTCGACGGACGCGCCGCACAATAACGGCAATCAGGGAAATCAGGGCGATAACGGAAATCACGGCGTGCATCGCGGAAATCACGGCAATCAAGCCGCGCCGCAATCGAATTTAAACGAAGCCGGCGACGGCGGCAGAGGAAACGGCAACGGAAATGGTAACGCTTACGGTCGCGCCGAAGGTCGCAGTAACGGGAACAGTAACAGCGGAAATAACAGCGCCGGAAATCCTTTAAACATCAACATTAATTTTTCGGCTAATACGCAGACGGGCAGCAATAATCAAACAGGCGGCAATAATCAGACTAACGGACACACTCACATTAATCATTCGACTCAAGGTCAGATAAATTATTCCGCGCCGCCGAATACGCAACGACAGCTGTCAACCACTCTGGATTTAAACCTGTCTTTGAATTTAAATAAAAACGGCAACAACGGCGATAACGGCAATCACAACGGAATCGTGCGCAGCGTTTTGAATCAGGTCTTGCGGCAGAATGATATTTATCTGAACCAGAACGTGATTCGGCATTTTGTGAACGAGAATGTCAGCAAACCCGGAAACGGCAATCATTACGGCAGCCGGCAGAACGTTTCGATTCCGCCGGAGATAACGCAAATCGTGCGCACAATCCGCACGCAGATTACACACGTTTTGAATAATCCGCACGCCAGTTTCAACGGAAACGTGCGCATCAATATTCAGCATTCGCCGGAACTGTCGCATTTGATTCACGGCAGCAAAAACGTTCTGCTGCAAAATTTCGGCGCGAAACCGTTTATCAACTTAAATCTGCACGCGCGGATGCACATTACCGCCGATTTGATTCTGCGTTACCTGTCGAAAACGCAGGCAAATGTTTTGCTCAATCATTCGGCGAAACAGATTTTAAACGGGCTTCTGCTGGCGCGCGGGTTTGCGATTACGGCTGACAAGTTTTTCCCGCGCCACGATATTTTTTCGGCGAAAAAATTCCCGCTTCCCTACAATGTTCCGCCGGTCGTCATACGAAATCTGGGAAACGCCGTCAAGGCTTTGATTGTCGAAGCGAGGCTCGCCCAAACGCTGAAGGATTTGGAAGTCGCGGTCGAGAAATTCCTGCGCCATCCGAGCGGAAAAAATAATCTCGACGCTTTGGCGAGCGCGGTTAAATTAGCCGAGCAATTCGGCGTCAAAGGAAACGTCGAAGGCGAAGCCGACGTGCCCGAAAAAAACGCGGAGATGGTGAAATTCCTGATGCTCGCCGGAGACAAAGCTTTGCAGTCGGTCGCCGACGCTTTCGACGCGGCGGAAGGCGAACTTTTGATGGCGCAGAACGCCGACAATTCCGCCGGTCCCGAAAGCGCGGAGATTGAACGAAATTACGAAACAATCTGGAGCGGCGACGGCAGCGCCGAGGCGGAAGGCGCGCTGCGGCGGCAGTTGGAATTTAACCCGTTTTTCCAGAATGAACGCGCCGCTTCGGCGTTTGAAAATCCGAGCGAAGCCAGCCGCGCGCAGGAAGAATTTTCCAATCGTTTTCACAACGAAATCGAGCAATGGCTGCAAAGCGGCAATCATCGTTTCGTGAAAGACATCGAACTGGAAAAACCAATCGGCATCGTCGTCGAGCGCGGCACGAGCGGATTTTTTACGGCTGACAAGGCGCGAATCGTCCTGGTGCGCGACGGCTCGGTGCAGGGCTGGCACTTTCTGAAATCATTTCTGGTAAAATAACCGGCGTGGACAATTATTCGTTCAGGTTTCCCGATTTGTACCAGTTTTTCGGCGGATATTTTTATCAGGGCTGGACGACCGGCTACAAATGGGAAGGCACGAGCGCGAATTTCGCGGCGGTCGTTTATCACTTCAAAGCCGTCAATCCGCCGCAGACGGTTTCTCGCGTCCAAACTCAATTGCAGGAACTTCTCGCCTTAGAGCTTTCCGAAAACGCTTTAACCGACGCTTTAACCGCGCTCGGCAACAATTTTTACCCGCCTTCCGAAAAATTAAACAATCGTGAGTGGCTGGAAAGAATCGCGGAAATTTTGCGGGAAACTTCTACAAAACCGCGCGTCCTGCGCGAAATTCAGTAAAAATTCACTGTAAAACTCTCCCGCAGACGCGTCTGCGGTCTTCAGTCGAGCGCCTGAGGATTCGACATTTACGTTTGAGCGGTAAACATTTGCTTATGAGAGTCGTACATCTGCGTTTGAGCGGCAAACATAAGCTCGTGTGCGGCAAAAATTTACGCTTGTGAACCGCGCAAATGCATTTGCTCGATAAAAAAGTAAAGACGATTCTGAATTTCTGAAAATTTATTGGAGAGAGATTAGTTGTTTAAGAGACACGCTCGGTTAATTTGGCGCTTCCAACTTGATTATCGGGGAGAAATCAAGTCGGCGGCGTCTAATAAAGACTGAGCCGTATGACTGTGAGGCGAATCGGGCGCGCTGCCGATAATTTCTTTTAATTCGTTTTCGGCTTCGTCGCGCTGCCGACTGAAGAGAAGTGCTTCGGCGTAATGAACGCGGGCATACAGACTGGAAGGCTGGGTTAGCAGGGCTTGCTGGCAGATTTTCTGCGCCGAAGCGAAATCGCCGCGTTGTAGGAAGACCGTTCCCAATCCGACCTGTGGAACTTCGGATTCGGGCAAAAATTCCATCACGCCGCGAAAAACCGCCGCGGCTTCGTCAAATCTTGAGGCTTCGCGCAGGATGTAGCCGGTTTCGAGCATCACGCGCAATTCTTCATCGCTGACTGGAATTTCGTTGATTTTCATAAAAACTTATCGAAAGACGAAAATCGGCAGGCGCGCACCTTTTTGAAATAACATCGGATTTTCCTTAAAAAACTAAAGCTGGCGCGTCTGCCGAAAATTATAAATCGCTAAAAAATTTACGATTTAATGTTGTTGACCGCCGACATCTCGCTGTCGTGGCGCGTTTTCATCAAATTGGACACGGTCGTAAATTCCTGCGACTGCATCCCGACCCGGTGCTGAACGGCGAGAAGCTGCATCGACTGCTGCTGCTGCTGGTTCATCATCGTGTTTTGCTGCTTCTGCTGCATCGCGGTCGAGATTTGATTGTAACGCTGCATCTCGTCAAATTGCCGCTGCTGTTCCATCAAAGCGCCGTAAGAGCCGGTTGACGAGCCGCCGCCGCCGATAACGTTGCCGAGAATGCTGCCCATTCCGGGCGCGACAAGATTTAAAGCGCCGCCGGCGATGCCGCCCAGAACTTTCAGAAACTTGTTCGGTTCTTTCGGCGGCGGTTTCAGAATGCTGGTTTCAGGATAAACCGTGGTCATTGGCGGAAGCTGTTGTCCGGTCGGCGTAACTAATGGGTCGTTGTATGCCATAATCAATTCACCTCTCCCAAATTTTCAGGCTTTCCCGCTTTAAAATAAGGCGGCGAAAGCTAAATGTTTTTATTCTTGTCATTGTTATCGGCAGCTTTTCCGAAATGTTTCCTGTTTTTCGTCAAATTTTGTAAAAAAATTTTCGACGCCGACGGAAAATGAAGAGTCACGCCGCAGTGCCTGCCCAATGAGCGAGAGCGAATAAGCTTTCAAATAAATTCAACCTTGAATTTTATCCAAATTGATTAGCGTTCCAGCGAACGCTTTGGGCACGCCCTTACAAATTTTGTCGGCGATTTTTAATGCATTCCTCAATTGCGTCCTATTGACGCATTTTTTGCAGCGATTGCAGAAAATCCAGCGTTACTTCGACGGCGCGAATCGCCCGCGTCGCGCGTTCGGCATCGCGGCGGTCGCCGTAGCGGACGACGCGTTCCAGATTTTCGCGCGTCGCCCGCAGACGCAGGCAGAATTCGTCCAGGCGGCGCGTGTCCGGCTCGCTGAATAATTGCCCGATTGCCGGGTAATCGTAAAGCTTCGCCAAATCTTCCTCAGTGAACTGCGACCCGATAGAATCCGCCGCTGAATTATCTGCCGATTGTTTGTTTTGCATCTCGAAACTTACCCCGTTTTGTAAAAACTCGAAAGCTCATTCTCCGGCTCGACGGAATTATTCGTAAAAATAATTCGGGCGCGCTGCGGGCATTAACCTGGAAAATAAGCTTGTGTTACTATTTCTATATTATAGGATTTTGTCGCAAAATTTTATAGATTTTTCATGACGAAAAGATTACTGGTCAAAAAACACGGGAAGATTGTTTCCGAGCTCACGCGGGAAATCAGCGTCGGCGACATCATCACGGTCGGCAACGACCCGTCAGCCGTCATCGAGCTTGACGAGGAAGGAATCCTGCCCGAGCAATTCGTCATCATCAACGAACACGGTCAACCGCTGCTGCTCTGCCGCACCGACGGAATTCTGGTCAACGACCGTTTTTTGCAGCAAGGCTCGCTGCACGAATTACAGCACGAAGATAAAATTCTGGTCGGAAATTATTCTCTGCAATACGACGCCGAAGGCACGTTTAATCTGTCGGAAAACGGCGACGAAATCGGAATTTCGCCGTCGGCGATAACCGAAGACCTTCAGCTGCCGGAAAACCAGCCGGTCGCCGCCGCTGAAAACGGCGATATTCACAAAACCAGCGGGCTGAATCGCGAGCAGACGCTGACCGACATTCTCGAAAATCTGCGGGCGGAAGAAAAATATTATTTTCAAATCGAGAAGATACGCGGCGAAAACCGGCGCGTTTACGTCGAAAACGAAAATATGTGGCTCGGCTGGTCGGGCGCGGGCGAGTGCGTTATCGGCGCGTCAAACGCAGTCGAAACGCCGAAAGCGCAAATCCGTAAAGACTGGACGGGCGTGATTTTATACCCGCACGGCGGGCAAGCCGTCTGGCTCAACAACGAAATTTTAAACGAGCCGACGCGGCTGAAAAACGACGACCGCATACTGCTTTCGGGACAGACGCCGACCGAACCGGAACGCTCGACGCTCATCAGATTTCACGAGCCGACCGCGCTGCTGGTGCTCGATTCGATTCTGCCTAAAGAACTGCCGCCGCCCGTTTCGCTGGCAACGGCGCAAAACGGTCAAGCGCAGCAATCGACGGGCAAAAATCTCGCCGTAAACGCAGAAACCGTTGCATTGCAGACGAATTTACCCGTGCCGAAACCGAAAAGCGCCGCCCGCATTTTCGGTTATTACACGCGGGCGGAAAACGTGATTATGATTATCGGCACGCTCGTCACGGCGGCGGTGATTTTTCTGGTGCTGGAATTGTCTTATTAAAAAAATATAAAATTTTACGGCTAAATCCGCCTTTCACAAACTTGCAAACAACCCGAACAAAGATTTTCGACTCACAATCAATTACGCTAAAACCGGCAAACTTAAAAATTATTTTACAAATCGCGCTTTATTGCTAAAATTAATTATCCGTTGAATATTTACAGCAGCAGCAGCAT
>DASVRT010000113.1:0-19997 GCA_036388475.1 Pyrinomonadaceae bacterium
TTGATAATGGCGAGCCTGGATAACGGGATGTCGCTTTTGAATATCCGCGACTTCGTGCAGGAGTTGATAAAGGGAGCTATTTTAGTTGCCGCCGTCGGTTTGGATATGGTCGGCAGAAAACACTCCTAGCGCGCGGGGGAATTTTCACCGCTAAGGGACAAAGAAGACAAAGATTTTAAGAAATAAATTAACCGGGGACGAAGGAGACGGACAAGGATAAGACAAAAGCCTTATGATTTTGCTTCATCTCTTTCATTCCCTTCATTCCAGGCGTCTTGGTGGCGAAAAATGCTCTGTTTCAGACGACGGCTATCGCGTCGATGGATTCGATGCGGATAACCGAGCGGCTATACATCTGACTACGAACTTCAATCGCTTCCGTGCCGATTATTTTGGTAACGCCGCCGGAAATCGTCTGCCCTTTGATAAAAATCGTCAACCCGCGTTTTTCGTTCTGGCTTAATTCAATCAACTCCCTGAACAACTCAAATCTGTTTTCCATCTTTAACTCCTTTGGTAAATTGATGTTTAGGTCGAGCTACAAAATATCATAACTCTCTTTTAAAATATTCCTTGTTTGATAGTTTCTTATTTTTGCGCAAACGGCGATTTTCGCTGAATTAAAACAATTCGCATTAAATTCAAAGTGTTTTCGGCTAAAAACAGCGTGTCGGTCGCCCGTCGTTTGGCTGGTAATTTTTGATAAGATTCGAGAAAAAAGAGTTGACGGTCTTAAACCGGGTCAACTCTTTTTATGAATTAATAAAATTAAAAATGCGATTGCAAATATAAAAGAAAATTTCCGGTCAATGACCTTATTTCCAGTACATCACCGTGCCTTCATAGCTTTTCCAGACTTTACTGCGCGCGTTCAGCCAACCGACATCGCGGTCGCCTTCGGAAAGGTCCCAGTTTTTCCAGGGGTCAACAATTTTTATCTTGCCGTTTTCCGGATTGACGCCGGTGACGACGATAACGTGCGCGCTCTCTCCGTACCAGTAACCGCCGACCCAGAGCGGACCTTTCTTGGAAACCAAATCATAGAGGATTTCCTTCGTGTAATCGCCCGCGCCGGTCGGCTGCATTCCCATCGCCCGCGCAACCTGCCAGCATTCGCCGGGGGCGATGCCGCTATTTATCAGGTCATCCGCCCAGTAATCGGTGTCCGAATCAATCTTGCTGCAAATCTCCGACTTTTTTTTGCTGTAATCGCCCTTGTCGTTTTTCCATTGAAACAACATTTCCAGACTTGTCAGCCAGCAGGTCGTAGATAACGCTTGCCTGAGCGGCTTGACCGCCGGTGCTATTTTAAACATTGACATAAATTTCTTCTCCAGATAAAAAAATATTAATAGTTAAATCCTTTTCCTAGACTGTCAGCAGTCGATTATTTTGCCTCGTCCGGATTGTTTTCTCCGCACGATTTGAGAATAATCGTGCTGAAAATAAAAATTACTACCTAAATAGGTAGTGATGTACAAGGTTCGAAAAAAATAAAAAAGATTGAATCAGATTGAATAAAGGTCTTCGACAATCATCGCTTTAATAACTTTATTTCCGTTTTCCATAAACGTTTTTACTAGACGCAAACGTCGTGATGCGGCACGCAGCCCCACGACGCCGGGTAATTTTCAATTGCGCCGAAGCGTTGATGATGCTGCTTTTGATTGAGAATATAACGCTTGACGCGCCCGCTCTGCGACTGGCTCACGGTAAACGCCTGATAATCTTCGCGCCACGAAAAATTCCGGTGCGAAATATGACGCCGCACCCAGCTTTGCGAAAGCAGCTTCAGCCGCCGCACGACGTCAGCCAGAACGTCCGTCGAGTTCAGGCTGACCAGCAAATGAATATGGTCGCCTGCGCCGCCGATTGCTTCCAAATCACACTTTAAAGCGCGCAGACAGCCGGCGATATATTTATAAAAAGACCTGCGCCATTCTTCGTCAATCACGCAGTCTTTATCGAGATGAAAAACAATATGATAATGCAGCGACAAAGGTTTTGCCGCCGTCGCTTGCCGTGGAAAATTCAACAACGCCGGAGCGTCACAAACGGTCGTCGCCGAAGCGTCAGCAGATGATTGCATCATATAATCAAAATCTCCTTTGCGGAAAAAATATTTCCGCGCCGCAGTTAAGATAATTGATTATTGCCTATAATTTCACCCCCTATTTGGGTAGTAAAATTTCCTTTTTTTGTGAAGCGTAATTCTTAGCCTGCGCGGCACTCGTTCAATCAAGCGTAGCGAAACGATAAACTTGATACGCCGAAGCTGCAATTCATTATTCCGCGTTCACGCGTTTCGCGTTTAACTTATTCTTCATCCTGTCTTAACTTCTCCAGAACGGAAAAATCTTCCAGCGTCGTAACGTCGCCGACGACCGTTCCGCTCGACGCCAGTTCGCGCAATAAGCGACGCATAATTTTTCCGCTGCGGGTTTTCGGCAAAGTGTCGGTGAAACGCAAATCGTCGGGCTTTGCCAGCGAGCCGATTTCTTTGGCGACGTGCGCGCGAAGCTCCTGTTTCAAGGCTTCGTTGCCTTGCCGCCCGCCTTCGAGCGTGACGAACGCGGCGATTGCCTGACCTTTGATTTCGTCGGGTTTGCCGACGACCGCCGCTTCGGCGACCGCCGGATGCGAAACCAGCGCGCTTTCGATTTCCGCCGTTCCCAAGCGATGACCGGAAACGTTTATCACGTCGTCCACGCGTCCCATAATCCAGTAATAACCGCGCTGGTCGCGCCGCGCGCCGTCGCCCGCGAAATAAACGCCAGGAATTTCCGACCAGTATTGTTTTTTAAATCTTTCGTCGTCGCCCCAAATCGTGCGCAGCATCGATGGAAACGGGTATTTTACGACGAGATAACCGCCTTCGTTCGTGCCGACCGATTTTCCGTCTCTGGTTTGAATATCAATCAGGATTCCGGGAAACGGTCGCGTCGCCGTGCCGGGAACGGTCGGCGTGGCGCCCGGAAACGGCGAAATCATAATCGCGCCGGTTTCCGTCTGCCACCAGGTATCGACAATCGGGCATTTCATTTTGCCGATAATCGTGTGATACCACATCCACGCTTCGGGATTTATCGGCTCGCCGACGGTTCCGAGCAGTCTTAAAGAAGATAAATCGTGTTTCAAAGGATGTTGCTCGCCCCATTTGATGAAAGCGCGAATCGCGGTCGGCGCGGTGTAGAAAATATTGATTTTGTGGCGCTCGATGATGCTCCAGAAACGGTCGGGTTCGGGATAATTCGGCGCGCCTTCATACATAAAAACCGTCGCGCCGTTTGCCATCGGACCATAGACGACGTAACTATGTCCGGTTACCCAACCGATGTCTGCGGTACACCAATATACGTCTTCGTCCTTCAAATCAAAAATCCATTTGCTCGTGATATATGTTCCGGTCAGATAGCCGCCGGTCGTGTGCAGAATTCCTTTCGGTTTGCCGGTCGTGCCCGATGTGTAAAGAATATAAAGCGGATGCTCGCTGTCCAGTTCTTCGGCGGGGCAATCGTCCGTCACGGTTTCCATCAGTTCGTGCCACCAGTGGTCGCGTCCGTGCTTCATCGAAATTTTCGAGCCGGTTCTTTGAAAAACGACGACGTTTTGGACCGAAGGCGTTTGGGCGACCGCCGTATCGACCGTTTCCTTTAACCTGATTTCGCTTCCGCGCCGGTAGCCGCCGTCCGCCGTGACGATTAATTTGCATTCGCCGTCATTGACGCGGTCGCGAATCGCGTCCGCCGAAAAACCGCCGAAAATTACCGTGTGCGGCGCGCCGATGCGGGCGCAGGCGAGCATCGCAATCGCCAGTTCGGGCACGAGCGGCATATACAGCGCCACGCGGTCGCCGGTTTTGACGCCGATTTTTTTCAGGACGTTGGCGAATTTGGAAACCTGCCGGTGTAGCTGCTGGTAAGTCAGAGTGCGGATTTCACCCGGCTCGCCTTCCCAGATAACGGCGGCTTTGTTTTTGCGCCAGCCGTCCAGATGACGGTCGAGGCAATTATAGGCGGCATTTATTTTTCCGCCGACAAACCATTTGGCGTGCGGCTCGTCCCATTCCAGAATTTTGTCCCATTTTTTAAACCAGTGCAGATTTTCCGCCACGCCAGCCCAGAATTCTTCGGGATTTTCCGCTGCCTGGTTATAAATCCGCTCGTATTCTTCAAAGCTTTTGACGTGCGCCTTGACCGCAAATTCGACCGGCGGCTGAAAAACGCGCTCTTCGTGTAAAATAGATTCGATTCCTGTTGATTCAGACATAATTTTCCCCTGAAATTATTTGATAACAAAACGCGCGGCAGTGTCAAAATTTGACGATAATATATCCGGTTCACGTGAATATAAAATGTCACGTTATTACTTGAAGTTTATAGGTGGATTTCAAGCAAAATCTATCTGACGGAACGATTCGGAGGTCTGGCGGAATGATTCCGGTGCGCATCAAAATCATTCCGGGATGCCGAAAAATCCATTTGTTATTCGCTAACCGGGAAATTGGCGTTAAAGGAAAGGGAAATTCATTTGCGCGGCGTTTCTGATTCCACTTCTTCCCAGATGCGATGCCCGTAGGTTTCGCGCAGGAAAATCGAGCCGACGATAAATGTGATTGACGCGACAATCATCGGGTAATAAAGTCCGGCGTAGATGTTGCCGGTGTTGGCAATGACCGATAAGCCGATGAGCGGAAGCAGTCCGCCGAACACGCCGTTGCCGATATGATACGGCAACGACAGCGCGGTGTATCGTATCCTGGCGGGAAACGCCTCGACCAGATACGCGGCAATCGGACCGTAAACCATCGTGACCCAGATGACCTGTATAAAAATCAGCAGAATCAACATCCAGGCGGCTCGGTCGGAAAGCAAATTGCCGATATTCGTGTAGGGCAAAACTTTCGGCGCTGTCACCAGCTTGCCGCTCGCGTCGCGTGATTGCGGCGTCAGGCTGATAGCGCCCGTGATCGGATTGGTCTGCGAGCTTGCCGTGACGACGTTTGAACCGGCTGCCGACTGCATCGCTTTATAAATCGGGATATAAGTGATTACCGCCAGAAGCAGTCCCGCCATAATTATCCATTTGCGTCCGATACGGTCGCTCAAGGCTCCGAAAATCACAAAAAACGGCATTCCGAAAAGCAGTGCCAGAGCGATGATGTAGTTGGCGGAAGTGGCGTCTACATTCAAAATCGTCTGTAAATAAAACAAAGCGTAAAATTGTCCGGTATACCAGACGACGCCTTGTCCGGCGGTCGCGCCGAACAGCGAAATCAAAACGCGCTTCAGGTTGTCCCATTTCGTAAAGGCTTCGATTAAAGGATTTGCCGAAGTCATTCCGGCGCTTTTAACGTGTCGGAAAATCGGCGATTCTTTCATTCGCAGGCGAATATAAAGAGAAATGGCGACCAGAAAAATCGAAATCAGAAACGGAATGCGCCAGCCGGCGAAGGCTGCGGTTTTACCGGCGAACTGGTCGGCGCTCATCGTATTCTGAACAATCAGGATAACTGCCAGCGACAGGAAAAGACCGAGCGTGGCGGTGATTTGAATAAACGAAGTGTAAAAACCACGTTTCTGGTCGGGCACGTGTTCGGCGACATAAACCGCCGCGCCGCCGTATTCGCCGCCGAGCGCGAGACCTTGCAGAATGCGAATCAAAAGCAGAATAATCGGCGCGGCATAACCGATTTGCGCGTAGGTCGGCAGAAATCCGATAATCGCCGTCGCGCCGCCCATAATCAAAAGCGTCACGAGAAAAGCGTATTTTCTTCCGATAATGTCGCCTATGCGCCCGAAAAATAAAGCTCCGAACGGACGCACGACAAAGCCGACGGCAAACGTTGCCAGATATGCGATATAAGCAAATGTGTTATCGCCCGGCGGATAAAAAAGCGGCGAGATGACCACCGCCAGACTGCCGAAAATATAAAAGTCATACCATTCAATCATCGTTCCGACCGATGATGCGCCGATGACCTGCCAAATTTTGGTGTTGCTGACGCTGCCCTCGTATAAATTACCCGAATCACGTGCCGGTGTAGCCATTTTTATCTCCTTGAGTTAATAAGAAATTTAAAAACTTTTGCTCTGTATCGTCAACAATCAAAAGCCGTGCGGAAAGATTCTGTTTGGAAGATTCGCCTGACATAGTTAAACTATGTAAGCCCAAAGTCTAAAGTCCCAACTCCGAGATTGTCAAAAACGGATGAAAGCGACCGACGCTAAATCTTCAACGCTGGAAAAAATTATCAACCGCCGGAGCTTAAGTGTCGGCAATAATCCTTTTACCGGCATCCCGAAAGATTTGCCCGGCGGGTTTTTATTGATTGATTTCAATCGAAAATAACCCGCAGTTTGGCATCACCGCAAAGGTTCGCCTGCCTTTGTCGCAAATATGATGGTTGGGTTAATCTGTTTATTCAGCAAGAAATTATGGAAATTGTCTTAGCATGTGATTTGGGCGGAACTAACCTGCGAATGGCGGCGGTCGATATCGCCGGAAACATCCATCACCGCCTGAAAGTGGAAACGCCGAAGACGGAACGCGCCGGCGAAATCATTCGCGTGACGGTCGAAGCCGCTAACAAATGCGCCGCAGAGGTCGAAAAAATCGGAGAAGTAAAAGCTCTGGCAGCGGCTGTTCCGGCAATATTAAATGTCGAAAAAGGCTTGATTTTAAAAGCTCCCAACGTGCCCGCGCTCGACGGCTGCCGTTTCGCCGCCGTGCTTTCCAATGAACTGAATCTGCCGTGCGTTCTGGAAAACGACGCGAACGCCGCCGTCATCGGCGAACACGCTTTCGGCGCGGCGAAAGGTTTTCGTTCGGCAATCGCCGTCACGCTCGGGACGGGCGTCGGCGGCGGCATCATCATCGACAATAAAATCCTGCGCGGCGCGGACGGAACAGCCGGAGAAATCGGACATATTTGCGTCGAGCCTTTCGGCGTGCCGTGCGGCTGCGGCAGCCGCGGCTGCGTCGAGCAATATTCGTCGGCGACGGCAATCGTGCGTTTAGCGCAGGAGCTGGAAAATCAATATCCGAAATCCGTTTTGCGCAGCCGCTCGCATCTGACCTCAGCCGACATTTACGAAGCGGGAAAAGCGGGCGACGACCTCGCGCTCGAAGTCTTCCGGCAGATGGGATTTTATCTCGGAATCGCTCTCGCGGGTTTGATAAATGTTCTGAATCCCGAAGTTATAGTCATCGGCGGCGGCGCGAGCGCGGGCTGGGATTTATTTATTCCGCACACGCAGGAGCAGATTCGCCAGCGCGCTTACCGCGAGCCTGCCGACCGCGCAAAGCTTGTGAAAGCCGAACTCGGCGACGACGCGGGAATACTCGGAGCGGCTCAGTTAGCGTTTGAAACGGTGAAAAGAGCAGAAACGCGAGTGTAAACTTTATCAATTACGAATTACGAATTACGAATAGGAAGAGACAATCTTTCATTCTTAACTCGTAATTCGTAATTGAAGAAAGCGTTTCCGCGGAGCGCAAACAAAAAAACAAAAATCCGTCAAATCTGTGTTAATCTGTGGTTTCTTGCCTTTACCGCGCCGCCGCGCCGGATTAACTTTAGGCTGAAAATTATGGACGTATATCATCGAGTTTTAGCAAGACTTTATGAAATAACCGGCGGAAAAGACACAAAAACCGTCGATTTTAAGGATTTGGTCAAAAGTCTGGGCTTTCTGGGAAATTATCCGGACATTTTCGAACGCCTGAGCGGTGCGGGCTGGATTGCCGAAGACAAGAAAGCGGATTTCGTCCGCATCACGCACTGGGGCGTTTCGGAAGTTAAAAAATCTCCCGCGACGGCGGCAAATCAATCGAACAACAACCTGAAAAACGACGCGAACAAGGCAATAGCGGAAGCCAAAGAACTCGCCTTACTGCTGGAAATTTTTGCGAGCGATGCTTCAAAAGATAATCTGACGACGGTCGAACGGAAAATTGATAACCTGAAAGCCGTAATTAATCAGATAAAATCGAATCTCGGTTAGCATCCGTTGATTTCTCCAATCTTCAAATAAAAAAGCGGAAGGAGAGATTAGCTTCTCCTTCCGCTTCTTCCTGCCTACCTATTCAGTTGTCATTTGGGATTCTTATTTAATGCGCCGTCAGCGATAAATGCAAAGCATCGCCGCCCGGCACGAGCGACGAACGATAATCGCCGTAATTAATTTTCTCGTTTTTTGTCGAAAAGGCGTAGACGTCAAATCCGAAAGCGTCCAGAAAATCTGCCAGTTCAAGCGAGCTGTTTAAATAGATGGCTTCCGGATAGCCGAGTTCCGCGCGCATCTCCAACAATCTCTCGACGACTTCGAGCGGCGCAAAACATTTAATCGGGTCTTTAAAGGTAGCCATTTTTGATTTCCTTAAATATCAACTTGCCTTAAATTTCTTAAGGCACTTTCTTTGATTACGGAAGACAACCAAAGGTTGTTCCAATTTTTAGACCGCCGCGAATAACTTTTTTGCCGCAAAATTATTGGAATAATTAACAAAAACAGGCTATTATAAAAATCAAACTCTCGAGCGTCCGGATTATAAGGAGTAAAACTGATGAAACAAGGCTTTTTAAGAATTTTCGTTTTAAGCGCAATCGGCTTGCTGTTAATCGCCGCCAATGCGTCTGCTCAACAGACCGAGCGCGAGAAGCGCGCCGTTAACGCCGCCAGCAGCATTTACGTTATCTCCGCCAAGGCGGGCGGAGTTAATTACGTCGAGGGCAAGGTCGCCGTCGCGCGAAAAGCTGCGAAAAGCGGTTATCTAATCAAAGGCGACGAGCTGGAAATCGGCGACAGGGTTTCGACCACGGCAGACGGCAAAGCCGAAATTCTGCTCAATCCCGGTTCTTACGTCAGGCTCGGAGAAAACACCGATTTTGAATTTGTGACGACCGCGCTCGAAAACTTAAAAGTTAAAATCAATCGCGGCAGCGCAATTTTCGAAGTCATTGCCGACGACGAGTTCCGGGTTTCGGTTGCCACGCCGAACGCCGATTTTTACGTTGTTAAATCGGGAGTTTACCGCATTGACGTGTTGAGCGACGGCGCGGGAAAAATCGAAGTCTGGAAAGGCTTGGCGGAAGTCGGCGACGGCAGCAGTGCGCCTTTGAAAAAAGGGCAAACCGCGACGGTCAGGGGCAATCAAACGGCGATTGCCAAATTCGACCGCGACGACAAAGACCCGCTGGAAATGTGGAGTAAGGGACGCGCTAAAGAACTGGCGAAAATTAATTCAAAATTGAATAGAGCAGACCTCAGAAATTCGCTGATGGCTTCGAGCAATCGCTGGAATATTTATAATTCCTACGGTTTGTGGGTTTTAGACCCGCTTTCGCGCGGTTTTTGTTTTCTGCCGTTCGGGTACGGCTGGAGCTCGCCCTATGGCTACTGGTTCGGACGCGACATCTGGGGCGCGGGTTTACCGTGGATATATTATTACCCGCCGATGCCGACAAATCCGCCGGTGACGCAGAATCCGACGGCGAATCAGACCGACCGGACGCCGCGCAGTAATCCGAATCAAACCGACCGGACGCCGCGCAATAATCAAATCGAACGCAATCCGCGCCGCGTCGCGCCGCCTTTTACCAGAGTTCAGCGCGACATCGGCGTCGAACGGCAATCGCCTGCTTCGAACGATAACCCGACGGTTTTTTCGACGCCTTCACAGCCTCCGGTGGTCGTCGTGCCTGTGGCGCCGGTAAATACGGGCGCGAGAAACGGAAGCAGAGATAATTAAACGGGAAAAACCGGATAATTTATATTAAGCGAGAGCGCCAAATGCTCTCGCTTTTTTATTTGAAGAATTTTATTTGAAGAAATCGAAGAAAAAAGCGGCTGGCGGCGGTGACGGTTCTCCCATTTGTCGCGCGTACGGCTCGATTATCAGAAGAACTGATTGAATGCCGTTGACAATCGTATGAAAAATGATACAAGGCAGAAGATTATTGGTGCGAACGCGAATCAAAGTCAGCGTCAAACTCAGCAATAAAAGCGTAATGACCGAAGCGTAATCAGGAATATTCTGATTGCTGTATTGCGGAATGTGAACCGCCGTAAATAAAACGGTCACAAGTATTACGGCGACCGTAATGCCGAATCTTCTTTGAAAAGCCGAATACAGTAAACCTCTGTAAACGACTTCTTCGACGAGGGGCGCGGTAAAGGTGGCAAAAAACGCGACCAGATAAACCACCGTGCGCGAGCTTTTTATTAACCTGTCAAACTCATTTTCCACGTCGCCGAAGTAGAGATTTAAGGCGAGCGCGACCACGTAGAAAAGAACGAATAAAATCAAGCCGTACCATATTTTGAATTTATCCGAATTCCATCCCAGAGTTTGACGAAAAGAAAACTTATTGAATTTGGTGACGACCAGCCAGGCAATTATTAAAGTAAAAAGGTGCGCGGGAATTATCGCCGACAACTGCAAAATGATTGCCGTCGAATCGGTCGTTACAAATTCGATTAGTGCGGCGCGGTCTGAAAAATCGACTTTTTTCAACACCAGGTACGGAGCTAAAAAAAGCTGCGGCAAAACGGCAATGAAGATTACGCTCAGCAGCCAGACGCCGAACGCCGTCCAGCCGTTCCACGGCGGGTTGTTCGGTGTCGGGTGAGCGGCGATTGAAGTAACGTTTTCTTTCGGCAGCGGCGCGGCGAAGTTTTCGGTCGGTTCGAGATTTTCCACGAAAAAAGTGTATCTAAATTAGTGCAAAGTGCAAAGCTGAAGGTTTCAGGTTGCGGTCGAATTAATTAAAACTTCGAGCCTTGAACTTTGCACTTCGCACTTTTGATGATACTCTGTAATCCCGTGGAGCAACACGGAAATAATCCCCGAAAAAATGTTATTGCAGTCATTCCGGCGCGTCTCGAATCAACGCGTCTGCCGAATAAACTTCTGCTCGATTTAGCCGGAAAACCGCTCGTTTTGCGGACTTTGGAACAAGCCAAAAAAGCAAAAAACGTGTCGCGCGTGATTGTCGCGACCGACAGCCCGGAAATTCTGAAAATTGTCGAAGCGAGCGGAAATGAAGCCGTTTTAACTTCCGCGAATCATCAAAGCGGCTCGGACAGAATCGCCGAAGTCGCCGCTAATCTGCCGGAAAATTCGATTATCGTTAACGTTCAGGGCGACGAGCCGCTGATTTCGCCGGGCACGATTGATAAAGCCGTGGAAGCGATTTTGGCGGATGAAACGGCTGATATTGCGACGACGTGCGAGCCGATTCACGAAATAAAAGACGTTTTGAGCGCCGATGTCGTCAAAGTCGTGGTCGATGAAAACGGTTTCGCGCTTTATTTTTCGCGCTCGCCGGTTCCGTTTTTGCGCGACGCGACGAAAAAACACGGCGGTCTGGAAAATGCTCTGTTAAACGATGCAAATCTGCTTTCGCATTTTCGCAAACACACCGGACTTTACGTTTACCGGCGCGCATATCTGTTAAAATTTACGAAGTTCGAACAAACGAATTTGGAAAAGCTCGAAATGCTCGAACAGCTTCGCGCTTTGGAAAACGGAGCGCGAATCAAAGTCGTCGAAGCGGCGGCAACGTCAATCGGCGTCGATACGGCGGAAGATTTCGAGCGGGCGCGGCAAATTCTGGAAGCGCAGAAAATCGTTTATCGAAAAGCCGCGGTCGAAGACGCGCGCGGCATCGCGCGGGTTCACGTCGAATCGTGGCAAAAATCGTTTGCCGGAATCGTGCCGCAGGAATTTTTGGATAATATGAACGTCGAAAAGCGCGAACGGGCATTTCGCGAAAGATTCGACGAGGCGAATTACAAAATGTTCGTCGCCGAAACGACGCGCCACGGAATCATCGGATTTGCGGATTTCGGCAAAGCGAGAGAAACGGATTTCGGCTTTGAAGCCGAGCTTTACGCGATTTATCTTTTGCCGGAGTTTCAGGGCAAAGGCGTCGGCGCGAGTCTTTTCCGGCTTTGCCAACAGGAAATGATTGCCGACAAAATAAACTCGATGTATCTAATCGCTCTCGCCGTCAGCCCTTATAAATCTTTTTATGAGAAAATGGGCGGGGAAATTGTCGCGCGCGGAAATCATTTTCTGCTGCTCGAAGAATATCGGACGATTACCTACGGCTGGAAAAATTTGAGGGAAATGTATGGCTGACTGGCTCGGACTATTATTTTTTATTTTACTGATTGGCGGGATTTTGCTCGGTCTGAAGCTGTTGTCGAAACCGCAGAAACGCACCGAAGAAGAATTTGAGCGCAACGCGGCGGAAAATACCACGATGCTCGGCGCCAGTATGAACGCTTTGCAGGAATTGATGAATCCCGACGCGGCAAAGGCAAAAGAAGTGCAGACGCAGTTGAAAGAAGGACGCTACAATAAAAAGAAACGCGAAGGCAAAGCGAATGGAACAGACGAAACCGATTAATTTAAAGCTCGCATCCGTCTGGAAAAGAGCGATTGCCTTTGCGATTGATATGCTTATTATCGCGGCGATTATCAGCCTGCTGATTCCGGTTTTGAATTGGGTTTTGCGAATTCCGGTCGGATATTCAGCCGTTTGGGAACGTAGTTTATCGTTGCAAATAGACGAATATACCAGAGAAAATTTCGGCTGGCTCGTTTTGATTTATACATTGGCAAAGCTTCTCGTCGTTTTGCTTTATTTTGCCGGATTGGAAAGCAGCCGATGGCAGTCGACATTCGGCAAGAAAATTTTCGGATTTCAAGTCGGGAATTGCGCCGGAAAAAGAATCTCAACCGGCAAAGCGGTTTTCAGGACTTTCGGCAAAGTTCTTTCCAGTCAAATTTTATTAATCGGTTATTTGATGGCGTTTTTTACAAAAAATAAACAGGCTCTGCACGATTTTCTGGCGGGAACATTCGTGTTTGAAAATTAAAGGGGAAAACAAAATGACAAAATATATATTTGTAACCGGCGGCGTGGTTTCCAGTCTGGGAAAGGGTTTGGCGGCAAGCTCCATCGGCTGTCTTTTGGAATCGCGCGGCGCGCGCGTGCAGATGATGAAGCTCGACCCGTACATAAACGTTGACCCCGGCACGATGTCGCCGTTTCAGCACGGCGAATGTTACGTGACCGACGACGGCGCGGAAACCGACCTCGATTTGGGACATTACGAAAGATTTACCAACGCCAAACTATCGCAGGCGAACAACTGGACGAGCGGGCGCATTTATCTTTCGGTTATCGAAAAAGAGCGGCGCGGCGATTATCTCGGCAAAACGATTCAGGTTATTCCGCACATCACCGACGAGATTAAAAAAGCCGTGCGCGCCGTCAGCGAAAAAGACAATCCCGACGTATTGATTGTCGAAATCGGCGGCACGGTCGGCGACATCGAATCCCTGCCGTTTATGGAAGCGATTCGCCAGCTCGGAAACGAAGAAGGTCGCAACAACGCGCTTTACGTGCACGTCACGCTCGTGCCGTATATCGCCGCCGCCGGAGAATTGAAAACGAAGCCGACGCAGCACAGCGTGCGCGAGCTGCGCGAAATCGGTATTTCCGCCGACATTCTTTTATGTCGCTCCGAAAAGCCTCTGTCCGTCGATTTAAGACGAAAAATCGCGTTGTTCTGTAACGTGCAGGAAAACGCGGTCATCGCCGCGCTGGACGTGAAAACGATTTACGAAGTGCCGCTCGCGTTTCACGAACAGGGCTTGGACGATTTGATTGTCAAGGAACTGCATCTCGAAGAAAAATTTCCGCACGCCGATTTGAAACGCTGGCGCGAGCTGGTTTCGACCATCAAGGAACCTTCGGAAGGCGAGGTGAAAATTGCGATTGTCGGAAAATACGTCGAGCTGGAAGATTCCTACAAATCCCTGCGCGAGGCGCTGACGCACGCGGGCGTGGCGAATAATCTGCGCGTCAACGTCAACTGGATTGAATCGGAAAGCCTGATTGACGACGAAAATTATCACACGCGATTGCAGGATTACGACGCCATTTTAGTTCCCGGCGGTTTCGGCAAACGCGGTATTTCGGGAATGATTCGCGCCATCACCTACGCCCGCAAATCCGGCACGCCGTATTTCGGCATCTGTCTCGGAATGCAGACGGCGAGCATCGAGTTTGCGCGCAGCGTCTGCGGCTTGCGCGACGCCGATTCGACCGAGTTTAATTCCGAAACGCCTTTCCCGATAATTTTTAAACTGCGCGACCTTGTCAATGTCGAGGAACTCGGCGGCACGATGCGGCTCGGCGCGTGGGCTTGCCAATTAAAGGAAAATTCGCTGGTGCGCGATATTTACGGCGGCGCGGACGAAATTTTCGAGCGGCATCGTCATCGCTACGAGTTCAATCCCGAATTTCGCCAGATTTTAGAACAGAACGGTTTCGTCTTCAGCGGCGTTTCGCCCGACGGGAAATTTGTCGAGATGATTGAGCTGCCGCGCGAGAAACATCCGTTTTTCGTCGGCTGCCAGTTTCATCCCGAATACAAATCGAAACCCGTCGCGGCGCATCCGCTTTTCGTTTCCTTCGTCAAAGCCGCTCTGCAAAATCGCTTGAACAGCGAGAATTTAAAAGACGATGTAACGAGCGATAAACAGGTGCAGAGGGAAATGTTCGATTTGCCGGAAAGAATCGGGGTAATGGGCGAAGAATAACCGAATGAAAAAATATGAATGAATTGATAAAAAATACTGTTGCTCGTTATTCTTCTCTAAAGTTTAAAGTAAATATTGGTGAAGATAGAGTAAGAAAAAGCGGCTTAAAGGGTAGTCTGTGGATTAAAAGAAGATACGGTGGATTTCGTTTGCAGACTACAAGCGACATTGCAACTATTTTGGACGGCGAAATTGAACGGCTTCAAGGCACTTCCGTAGGCGAGCAAAAAGGTTATAAATATTGGCATATTGATGATTTTCATATAGTTGAAAAAATTATTGAGATTCTTGCACGACCTTAATCGTTAAAATTATTGTAATGAAATCTTTTCAAGTAGAAAATGTAACTTTCGGCGACGGGCGTTTAGCTTTTATTCTCGGTCCGTGCGTCGTCGAATCAGCGCAGCACGCGCTTTTTATGGCGCAGGAAATCAACGATATTTGCCGGCACGCCGGCGTGGATTTTGTTTATAAATCTTCTTTCGACAAAGCGAATCGAAGCTCGATTGAAAGCTTTCGCGGCGGCGGATTGGAGTTCGGTCTGGAAGTTCTGGCGCAGGTTAAAGACGAAATCAATGTTCCGGTTATCACGGACGTTCACGAAACCTGGCAGGTCGAAAAAGTCGCGGAGGTCGCCGATATTATCCAGATTCCGGCGTTTCTCTGTCGCCAGACGGATTTATTAATCGAATCGGCAAAATCCGGCAAAGCCGTCAACGTCAAAAAAGGACAGTTTCTCGCGCCGTGGGACGCGGAAAATATCGTCGCCAAACTGCAAAACGCGGGCGGCGAGAAAATTTTATTGACCGAGCGCGGCGCGAGCTTCGGTTACAATAATCTGGTCGTTGATTTAAGAAGCTTTCCGATTATGCGTTCTTTCGGCGTGCCGGTCGTTTTCGACGTGACGCACAGCTTGCAGCTGCCGGGCGGACTTGGCAAGGCAACGGGCGGACAAGCCGAATACATCGAACATTTTGCGCGCGCGGGCGTGGCTTGCGGCGTCGATGCGGTTTTTATGGAAGTTCACGACAATCCGGCAAAAGCGCCGTCGGATGGACCGAATCAACTGCCGCTGGCGAGATTGGAAAAACTGCTTTTGAAATTGAAAGCGATTCACGAATTAGCCGGCAGTGAGAATTAAAACCGGCGGCTTCGCAGCGTCTCGTATTCAAATGCGAACGTTCCATCCGCGGGTGCAGTTCGTTCACGTGCACCTGCAAACGGAACAAATGCAGGTGCAGGCGAATCAATCAAATTCAATGCCGGAAATGTTAATATAATCGGAATAAAACGCGTAGAAACATGAAATTTATCAAACCATTTATAACTTTTGCCTTTTTACTTTTTATTTTTGCCTTGCGGGTTTCGGCGCAGGACGAAAACGTGCGCGCTTCGGCGGCGTGGCAGGTCAAAAAATACGACATCACCGCGACTTTGCCGGCGGCTGACCGTTATCTGACCGCGAAAGCCGTGTTGAATCTGCAAAACGTCGGCGGCGCGGCAGGCTCGCGCCTGACGCTGCGCGTCAGCCCGAACGCCGAAGTTTCCGCCGTGACGGTTAATAATTCGACGGCGGCTTTTACGAAAGGCGAAGAAAAGCTCGGCACGTCGCGCACTTTGCAGCGAATTATCGTTACTCTGCCGGCGGTTGCGCCGAACGCAACGACGACGGTCGCGGTCGATTACAAATTCAAAGTCGACGAAAATTCCGGTTTGAATACGATTTCGCCAGCCGGGTCGCAATTTCTGCCGCTCGGTTTCTGGTATCCGACGCCGAACAGTCATTACGCGCCGCGCGGAGCGGATTTTGCGCCGTTTCGTTTAACGGTTAATGCTTCGGGCGGCGAAACGATTGTCTCTTCGGGAACGGCGAGCGCCAACGCTTTTGAACAGAAATTAAACGGTCAGCCGTTTTTTGTGGCGGGAAACTGGGACACAATCGAGGCGAAAGGCGTAACGGTTTATTTACCGAAAGGCGCGGGCGAAACCGAAAAACAACGCGCCAATGAACTGGCAAATCTCGCCGTCGAAGCAAAAACTTTTATCGCCTCGCTTCTGGGCGGCGCGACCGAAACTCCGACGCGCATCGTTACCGTCAGGCGCGGCGCGGGCTTTGCCGATGCCGGAACGATTCTGCTCGATTACGGCGCTTTACGGCGTCAGAAAACCGATTCGTCAACGGCAATGACAATCGCCGAAGCCATTGCTAAAACGTGGCTCGGCAACGCCTCTTTAGTTCGCGGCGAAGGCTACGGCGCGCTGCGCGAAGGTTTATCCAGATTTATTGCAACGCAGTTTATCGAAAAACAATTCGGCAAAGATGTCGCCGATATTGAAAGATTGCGCCAGCGCACGGCTTACGCGGCGGTCGCCCGGCGCGACTCGTCTCTGATACAGGTGACGCCGCTCGACGATTATTTTTACGCTTCGACCGCAAACAAAGGAGCGATGATTTGGCGGCTGGTCGCGCGCAATCTCGGTCAGGCGGAATTTTTCAATGCGATTCGCCCGCAGTTGAAAGAAGGGAATTTGACTTTAACCAGCGTCCGCGCGGCTTTAACGACACAGAAAGAATCGCTCGATTACTGGTTTGACCAGCCGACCGATATGAATCTGTTGGTCGGTCTGCCGCAAACGGTCGGCGCGGACACGAAAGTTGCGCTGAGAAACTTAGGCGCAATCGGCGCGAACGTGACGGTTGCCGGTTTAACGGATAAAGGCGAGAGACTGACGTCGCAGGTGACGATTGCGCCGCAGAGCTTCGGCGAAGCGATTTTTAAAACGCCTTCAAAAATAGTTCGCGCGGAAATCGACCCGGAAAAAATTTTTCCGCAGGTCGATTTTTCCGACGATATAGCGCCGCGCGAATTTACCGAGAGCGATGCTCTTTTAGTTATGAAGCGCGCCTTCGATAAACAGGATTTTGCGGCGGCTGAGAAAAGCGCGCGAACTGTCCTGAACGTTTACCCGCGCTTTGACGATGCCAGAATCTGGCTCGCGCGGACGCTTCTGGCACAAAACAAAAACGCCGATGCCGAAAGAGAATTTCGCGCCGTAATGGAGGAAAAGCTTCCGACCGGAAGAAGTCTCGCCTGGGCGAATCTCGGACTCGGCGAGATTGCCGCCAAATCCAATCAAAATGCGCAGGCGACAAAATATTTTGAAGAAGCAATCAGAGCCGACGCCGAATACGGCGCGACTTTAGCCGCGCGGACAGGAAGAAGTAAATCCGCAACCGGCGCGAGTCTTGACGAAAGCGTCAAAGCCTTTTTCGCGCAATTTGATAAAGCCGCCGTTTCGGGAACGAAGGCGAATGTCGATGCGCTGATTATCTCGGGCGAGATACCGAAATTTGCCGGCGGCGTAAGCGGCGCTCAGGATTGGAAAACGACCGTTCTGCAAGTTGATAAAATCGACGCCAATAACGTCTTAGCCGAAGTCCAGTTAAATATCAAATTGCTGAATCGCGACGCCGAAAGCGGAACGGCGGTTTTTCTTTTGTCGAGAGTCGGCAATAGCTGGAAGCTCAGCAGCGTCGAAATGTTTGAGGTCAGATAAGACATATATAATAAATGTAAAGACGTTTGAGAAGATTTCGGCTTCGGCAGCGGAAGTGCGCTGGCAAGGGCGCAGGCATCTTCGCTTTGAAATAATGGACAAAACTATTTTGACCGCAGACATTATCGCCCGCGCAAAAAAAATCAAGCTGCTTTTGATGGATTGCGACGGCGTTTTGACGGACGGACGACTTTTCTTTACCGAAAGCGGCGAGGCGATGAAAGTTTTTCACGTCCGCGACGGGCAAGGGTTAGCATCGTGGCATAAAGCCGGCTTTCGTTCGGGAATTATTTCGGGAAGAAACGCCGAAAAAATTCTGGAAAAACGTGCAACCGAACTCGGAATCGATTACATCAAAGCCTGCTCGCTCGATAAAGCGAAAGATTTTGAAGCTATTTTACAAGATGCAAAAGTGACTTCCGAAGAGGTTGCGTATATCGGCGACGACATCGGCGACATTTGTCTGTTGGAAAAAGTCGGTTTGCCGATTACCGTCGCCGATGCGGTTTCAGAAATTTTTCCTTACATTATATATAGGACGGAAAAACGAGGCGGTTTGGGTGCAGTCAGGGAAGTGACGGACTTATTGCTAAAGGCAAAAAACCTCGTCTGAAATTTTTCAAAGATTTTTTGAAAATGGGCAACCGGACGGAAATTGATAACATCTTAAATGGCTCACTCAAATTAAAGAGCTTTGATTGAGAAAAAGTTTGAAAAAAAAGTTTTTAGCGCGGGCAACTTAGCGGAAAGCTGCTTCATCTTAATTAGCTCACTTGAAAATGAGTAGGAGAGATTGAAAAGTTAAAAAAAAAGATTTTAACTTTAAGCAACCTTTTGAAAAACCGATTCATCTTAACTAGCTCGATTGAAAACGAGCAACGTATTGTTAGAAAATTAAGCTCTCTTTTATGAAGAGAGTTTTATTTTCGACAATACTCAGAAAAATCGATATTTGAAATATGTATTTCGAGTCTTAAATCAAGCTCGAAACAGTTTGGAAAAAGCACCTCGAATGATTTTAAAAAAAATGAGAAACCATTCGAAAGTCGCTTGACAAACATATATGAAATGTATAAATTACATATTTGCTTCCAACGAAATTTAATTGACGTGAAAAGAGAAAAGTCAATAAAGTTTTGTTCGGTGGTTGACAATAAAGATTGATTGAGTATAATCAAAAGTTCGCCTCGTAAGAGGATTGAAAATAAAGCCGAAAAAAAACGATTCGGCGCTTGACAAAAAAGTTTAGTTAAGTATAATCGAAAGTTCGCCTCCTAAAAAGAGTCGAAAAAAACAGACAAAATTAAATCAAGAAATTGATAGAATTTGATATTTGAAAACTAGGTATAGCGAGTCCTGTGTTAATTCAAAACACAAGTTTGTAAAACGAACAAACGAAAATAAAATGAAGCTAGTAAAAACTTTTTAACGAGAGTTTGATCCTGGCTCAGAATCAACGCTGGCGGCGTGCCTCAGACATGCAAGTCGAACGATTAAACTTCCCTTCGGGGAAGATATAAAGTGGCGCACGGGTGAGTAACACGTAGGTAATCTACCTTTGAGTGGGGAATAACAATCGGAAACGATTGCTAATACCGCATAATGCAGCGGCACCTTATGGTGACAGTTGTTAAAGGAGCAATCCGCTTAAAGAGGAGCCTGCGGCAGATTAGCTTGTTGGTAAGGTAATGGCTTACCAAGGCTACGATCTGTAACCGACCTGAGAGGGTGGTCGGTCACACTGACACTGAATAACGGGTCAGACTCCTACGGGAGGCAGCAGTCGGGAATTTTGGGCAATGGGCGAAAGCCTGACC
>DASVRT010000114.1:0-42157 GCA_036388475.1 Pyrinomonadaceae bacterium
AAATCGAAAGTGATTTTGTTCACGTCGGCAATATCCACCGACCACGAATTTTCAGAGTCGGCAAAGGTCTGTTGCAGTTCGACGAAATCGGCAAGGTCGTATTCGTTGAGCGGGTTTGTTTTGCCCAGGTTGCGGGCAAGATTAAGCTGATAAAACCAGACTTTTTCGGTCGGCGCGCCTTTGGTAAAAAACAGCACGACGGTTTTCACGCCCGCGCCGGTAAACGTGCCGCCCGGCAAATCTAAAACCGTGTGCAGATTGCAGTTTTCGAGCAGCAGTTTCCGCAAAGAAATCGAAGCGTTATCGGTATTCGATAAAAAAGTGTTTTTGATAACGATGCCGCCTTTGCCGTTCGCCTTCAGAATCTTGATAAAATGCTGAAGAAACAAAAAAGCCGTTTCGCCCGTCTTGATCGGAAAATTCTGCTGAACTTCGGCGCGTTCCTTGCCGCCGAACGGCGGATTCGCCAGCACAACGTCAAAGCGGTCTTTTTCCTGAATATCGGAAATGTTTTCGGCAAGCGTGTTCATATGAATGATGTTCGGCGCTTCGATGCCGTGCAGAATCATATTCATAATGCCGATGATATAAGCCAGCGATTTTTTCTCTTTCCCGTTAAACGTCCGCTTCTGCAAAGTTTCGACATCATCCGTCGTTAAATCTTTGCTGTTTTTCAGATATTCAAACGCTTCGACCAGAAAGCCCGCCGAACCGACCGCGCCGTCATAAATCTTATCGCCGATTTTCGGCTTAATTACTTTGACAATCGTTTTAATCAGCGGTCGCGGCGTGTAATATTCGCCGCCGTTTCTGCCCGCATTGCCCATATTTTTGATCTTTTCTTCGTAGAGATGCGACATCTCATATTTTTCCGCTTTAGTGCGAAAACGAAGCTGGTCAACCAAATTTATGACTTCGCGCAGATTGTAACCGCTCTGCACACGGTTTTTCAGTTCGCTGAATATCTCGCCGACTTTGTATTCAATCGTTTGGGCGTTATCGCTGTTATCGGCTCTGAATTTTTTGAGATACGGAAACAATTCGCCGTTGACGAAATCCGTCAAATCGTCGCCCGTTTTGGCTTTGTGATGGTCAAGTTTGCCGTCGGCGTCCTTCGGCATCGCCCAAACATTCCAACGATATTCCGGCGCAATAATCGGCGTGTAAGTTTTGCCGGAAAGCGCCGCCGCCGTTTTCTTATCCTTCTCTAAATCATCGAGATATTTAAGAAACAGTATCCAGGAAGTTTGTTCAACGTAATCAAGCTCGCTGCCGCATCCGGCATCTTTCCAAAGAGTGTCGTCAATATTTTTAAAAGTCTGTTCAAACAATTTTAGGGTTTCTCCTGAGAACTTCTTTCGCTTATTAGCTAATAAGATGTGCTTGACATTGTTTCTAGTCAAAACGCATCAAACGTAAGAATATTTTAGTAATGAAATGACACTCACATTCTAGTGAATTTTTCAAAAACGGCAACTATGCAACACATCACCTCAAAAAAAAATTTAAATCTATCTCAAATTTATAAAGTTAACTCTTTCAATCATCAAAGCCGATGATGTGTTCATCTTCAAATATGGTATTCTACATTGCCAAGGAATTTCCATAAATCCCAAAACCACCCGATAATTTAATTGCCCGAAGGAGAAATCTTGAAATTTATCAAATTAATAAAAATTACTATTGCGTTCGCCGTTTTAGTCTCGACACTCACCGGCTTAAGCGCCGCGATAAGCGCCCAAACGACATTATACGACAGGATTCGAATCGCCGACTTTCACGCTGGGCGACGTTAATGGTCAAAACGGCTGGGGATATTTATCCTACAGCCCGACAAAAGTGTTTGTCTCGGATGAATTCGCCGATTTTGATTTTACCGCCACCGTTAAATAAAAAATGCGTCCGTCAAAACGCGAAACAAACCGGAAAATCGACCGCAGATTTACGCAGATGAACACGGATAAGAAAAGAAATTCACAGGGATGACGGGATGAATTGAGAATAAGAAGAATGATTTTTCTTTATCCCTGGCTATCGTGTCATCTCTGTGAATTTCTTCCGCGTTTTTGCGTTAATCCTTCAGTTCAGATGAATTTTATACTTTTTCGATGTGTGAAAGCTTTTTGATATTTATCGAAATCGGCTCGCCGTTTTCGACTTTGTTGTATAAATTAGCGAATTTGTGACCGAATTTTATCTCGCTCGCTTTATAGGACGAACGGGTGTGAACGACCGAGGCAAAGGTTTCGTCGGTCGCACTCAACAGAATCAGAACTTCGGCGTCCGCTTTTTCCAAATCCTGAGTCGTTAAGCCGTAAAACGGCGAACCTTCCTTAATCGGATGCACGATTGTCCACGCCAGCGGAAAAAAAGCCACGCGGTCGCGTTCCAGTTCGAGAAAATCGAAACGACGGATAATTTTGCCGTCCGATTCGACAAAGCGGGCGAGCATTACTTTCGCTTCGACTTCGATTAACTGGTTGCTTCTGCCGTTGACCAGCCGGAACATCAAACCCTCGATGCCGCGATACGGCGCGACGACGGCGACCTCGCTGAAAATCAGGCGCGCCGTCGGGCGGGCAAAACGCGCAAAGACAATGCCCGTAATCAGCGCGGTCACAATCATACTGTAATAAGATTCGACAGTGACCAGCAGATTCGGAATCACGCCGACCGGGTGAATCGTGCCGTAACCGATTGTGGCAAAAGTCTGAACGCTGAAGAAAAAACCGCGCAGAAGCAGATTTTCCGTCGGCGTCGTCGAAGAATCCACGAGCGACTGCGCGCCGAGACTGGCGTAAAAAATCCCGAAAACGACGTTGCTCAGAAAATAAAGCAAGAGCGTCTGCGCGATAAACATTTTCCAGGACATCGAAATCAGCGTGTGATAAAGATTCAGCGAGCTTAAGAAAGGCAAGCCCGTGCGCTGGACGTTAAACGTGCCGTCCTGATTCAGCAGACGCTCGCGGCTTTCGCGCGCGACGACCGAGCCGAAACCCAAATCGCGTTCCTCATCGCGCATCTCGGTCGGCTTTATATTAATCCGGTAAAAGTCTGATTCTTTCTGCATGACACTTATTGAAACGGAAAAATATAAAATTAGTCAACAAAGGAAATTCTCATCGCCGCAGGCACAGAGATTTTAAAAGAAAATTAAACGGTGATGAAGTGGATAAAAGGGATAATAATTTTTTCTTTATCCCTGTTTGTCCACTTCATCACCGTTTAATTCTTTCTCTCTGCCTGCGGTGTTTGCGGTCAGTTTTCAATTCTTCAACCCGACGTCTTTAAAAATCTTGTCCAGAAACAGGTTTGATAATTTTTCCTGAATGCTGTTGGCTTTCAAGCGGTCGTTCAGATTGCGGAAATCGACCGAATCCAGATTCTGGTCTTGATTAAAACACGAGAAAACAAAAAATTCCTCGCCCGTGTGCGGGTTGACGTGGCGCTGAAGGCACTGCGCGCAGACCTCTTTCATCATACATTGCATCGGGCTGTTGATTGAGCCGATGGCAATGTGATTTTCCTTTAAATGCGGCGCGAGCGTCGTGTAGCGCGCTTCCTTGACGCCGTTCATCATTCTGTCCGAGCCGATGGCGATAATGCGATCGACGTCCGGCAGTCGAACGGTTTGATTATTCAATCGTCCTTCGGCGTAAGCAATCATCGCCTGCACGATATTGCCGCGAAAATGCGCGTCCTGCGGGCGCTGCGGCTCGATTTCCTCGCCCATATCGGTCGCCCAGATGACCTGGTCGGTCGCGTTTTCGATTTCTTCGCGCTTAAACAAATCCGCGCCGTTTTTGTAACCGGCAAAATAAATCAGGTTATTGCCGTTTTCCTTCATCGCTTTGGCAATCGAGAAAAGAACGGCATTTCCCAAGCCGCCGCCGGCGAGCAGAACCGTTTCGTTTTCGGGAATTTCGGTCGGCGTTCCGGTCGGTCCCATAACGACGACTTCTTCGCCTTCTTTCAGCAAAGAGCAAAGCCTCGACGACGTTCCCATTTCCAGCACAATCATCGAAAGCAAGCCTTTTTTCTCGTCAACCCACGCTCCGGTCAAGGCTAAACCTTCCATCATCATTCGCTTGCCGTCGATAATCGACGCGCTCGTTTCAAAGTTTTGCAAACGGTAAAACTGTCCGGGCTGAAATTTTTTCGCCTGCAAAGGAGCTTTGACGATAACATCGACAATCGTCGGCGTCAGTCGTTTGACTTCAACCACAAAGGCGCGCAGTTGTTCGTCCAGAGTCTGCACGAGCTTTTCAAAAACTTTCTCGTTTTCCGCGCTGTTTTCGCCGATTTCGCCCGCAAAAATTTCCGCGACGCGCTCGTAGCCGTGTTTCGCCGAAGCCATCGCCTTGACGACGTTTCCGGCGTAAATCGGGTGATTGTCGCCGTAATAGGAAATAAATTTTCCGTCCTGTTCGTAAGACGTGAAAAATCCGGTTTCGCCTTTCTCGACCGCGACGGCGTGAAAATTCCCGTCGCCGTTTTTCTCTAATTTATGCGGCGCGAAATACTGTTTCCAGTCGTCCAATTTAAAAGTTCCCGGATTTTCCTTTTCGTAAATCACGTTCGGGCTGGTGCCCGCCGCGACGCAGACCGTATGCGCGGGAAACGCGACCATTTCGCCGGAATTTTCAAATTTTTTGGTTTCGGCGTCGTAATTTACGCGGTCGAAAACCAGCGCTTTGACCGCGCCGTATTCGTCGGGCACGGCTTCGACCGGATTCATCAATTCGACAAACTCGATGCCTTCTTCCAGAGCCTTCTGAACTTCTTCGTGATTCAGGCGATACGCGGGCGAATCCTGCAAGCGCTTGCGATAAGCCAAGGATACGCCGCCCCAGCTTCTGACGAGCGAAATAAAATTCGGCTGCTCGCCCGCCTGCGCGGCTCGTTCGCGCTCGGCGCGGATTTCCTTTCCGTGTTCGAGAAATTCCTGCAAAACGCGCGTTTCCTCTTCGTCGAAACGATTCCAGACCGTTTCTTCGCCGAATTCGGCGGAAAGATTTTCAAACATTTCCAGCATTTTTTCGACCTGCACCGGATAATAGGCGAAAAGCTCGGTCGCCGTGTCGATTCCCGTCAAACCGCCGCCGATGACAACCGCCGGCAGCCGGACTTGCAGATTCGACAAAGTTTCTTTTTTGAACGCGCCGGTCAATTGTAAAGCCATCAAAAAATCCGACGCTTTGCGAATGCCGCGAATCAGATTGTTTTTCATTTTGACGATGGTCGGGCGACCCGCGCCGGTCGCAATCGCGATATGGTCGAAACCGAAATCCCAGGCGTCTTCAATCGTCAAGGTTCCGCCGAAACGAATGCCGCCGTAAGCGCGAAAACGCTCGCGCCGCGCCAGAAGAAGCTGAAGCATCGTCAGAAAATTTTTGTCCCAGCGGACGGTGATTCCGTATTCGGAAACGCCGCCGAAACCGGACAAAATCCTTTCGTCCAGCTCGCTGGTGATTTCCGCGATGTCGCGAATCGGTTTCGGGATTCCGCCGCCCGCACCCGTGTATTCGTCCGCCAGAGGCTCGATTTTCAAGCCGTCCATCCCGACCACGCCGAAGCCTTCGTTTAAAAGATAATGCGCCAGCGTGTAGCCCGCCGGACCCAAGCCGATGACGAGAATATTTTTCCCGTTATACGGCAGAGCGTAGGGGCGTTTGGCGCTGAGCGGATTCCAGCGCGTCAGCAAACTGTAAATTTCAAAACCGTAGGGCAAAGCCAGAACGTCGGTTAAAGTCGCGGTTTCGGCTTGCGGAATGTTGACGGGTTCCTGCTTCTGGAAAATGCAGGATTTCATACAGTCGTTGCAGATGCGGTGTCCCGTTCCGGCGCACATCGGATTGTCAATCGTCACTAAAGCGAGCGAGGCAATCGAATCGCCCTGCCGCTTCATCAAATGCATTTCCGAGATTTTTTCGTCGAGCGGGCAGCCTTCCAGCTTGATGCCCAGAGGATTTCTTTTGATGTCGCCGTTTGGCTCGTGCAAGCCTTTCGAGCAGGAATCCTTCAAGCGTTCGTGGCAAATCAGGCAGTAATCGACTTCGTAGAGCGAATCGCGCAAGGTTCCGCGGTCGTCGGTTAATTTGAAACCGTCGCGGCGGCGCAAATCTTTTTCGAGCGAATGCATCGCTTCGGGAATTTCTTTGTGCTCGCGCGTCAGGCGGACGAGCTTTTGATAATCGAGCGCGTGCGGAACTTTAAAGCTGTACCATTTTTTCTGGTGCGCGAAAAACTGCGCCGCCGACCAGGCTTCGAGCAAAGTCAAAACGGCTTTAACCTGCAACGCTTCGCCCGTCTCATTAATTTCGCTGGCAAATTGCGCGAAAACTTTACCGAAAGTTTTGTCTTTCAATTTATCGAAAGCCGCCACCAGTTTTTGCAGAGTTTCCTTGATTTCCGGCGTGCGCTCGCTGTTTTTCGTTAAAGCTTCTTCGGCGCTGAGCAACCGGACGGTGATTTCGGCAATCGAAAGCTCGTCGTCGTGAATCAAAGTTTCGCCGAAAACCGCAAATTTGAATTCGCTGAGCGCCCAATCAAGCTCGCTGAGATTTAAAGCATTTATTTTTTCCGGCGTAAATTTCTTGGTCGCGCGGCGCTGGACGAAGAATTTGTATTTCCAAATCGGGTCTTGCTCGCAGATGGAGCGCAGAAGATTTTCGCGCTCTTTCGTGACGCCGAAAAGGCGCGCGATGAAATCCGAAAGATACGGCGCGGCGTCGGTCAGAATTTTCGATTCGGTTTTCGGCTCGTAATCAGCTCCGCGGGCGGCGATGTATTTGGTCAAAGCTTCGTGCAAAAGCGGATTTTCTTCACCCACTTCGGCATAAAACGTTTCCGCCAGTTCTTTTAATTTTTCCGCTCGATAAAGATCCGAGTAGCGAAAGCCGGCAATTCCCAGATTAAAATCGTGACCGCGCGCGGCGGCAGTTTCCACTTCAAAAGTTGCTGTCATATAAGTTCCGGTAAAAATTCGAATAAAAGTATAAAAGGAAATTTTAACATTTCAGTTTAGATGAAAACAAAGGCGCTGGATTTGGCAGGAGAATTTTTCCTTGCTTTAATTGCCGGAAAAGTGTAATTTTGGACAAGAAAATCATCGAAATTTAACATCTAAGTCATAAAATCACACGTGATTAGGGGAAAAATTTTGTCATCTGTGATATAAAAGAAAACTTCGCGTCAGCGTTTGCGCCGGAAGTTTTACTAAAGAGGTTTTAAAACAAGTAGTATGGAAAAAGACGAGCGGCTTCTACCTTTACCGAACGAACTGCAACTGACTGTAAATCAAGATATTCCCACAAATTACTCGCCGATTTACGACGACGAAACTTTTAACGAAAAACATACGTTTCGTGAATACTTCATTATTGTTTACAAGCGTTTACCGCTGATTCTGGCGCTGACCGTGCTGGTCACGGCGGCGGTCGCTTTTTATATGTATCGCCAGCCTTCGGTTTATCAGGCGCAGGCGACACTGAATATCTCGCCCCCGAAACCGAAAGTCACTTCGAAAGACTCGATTAACATCAGTTTCGGCAACGACGCCAATTATTCCAATACTCAATTGAGGCTTTTGCAAAATCCCGATTTGATGCGCGAAGTCGTTATCCGTTTGGGATTGCATAACGACCCGAATTTGATGAATGCTCAGGGTCAGGGCTTGTTCAGCTCGCTGCGCTCGGTGTTTTCGAGCGAGAAAACCGCGACGGGCAAAGAATCGACGCTGCCGGTTTTAACCGACAACGGCGGAAACACAAACGTCACCGACGTCTCGGCGCTGACGGCGGAAGAAAAACAAAGAGCCGATGCTTATGCCGGTTCGCTGCTCGGCGGAATGAGCGTCGAGCAGGTCGAGCGAACGAATCTCGTTAATATTTATGTGATTCACAATCATCCTGAGGTGGCGGCAAAAGTCGCCAATATGACGGCGCGCGTTTTTATCGAGCAGGACATTAAGCGCGAGACGCAAGGGCAGCAAAAAGCGCTCGAAGATTTGAGCAAATCAATCGAGGAGTTGCAGACGACCATTCAGCAGCAGGAGAATCAGCGCATTAATCAAATGCGCGAAAACGGGCAGCCGCTTGCCACTAAAGGCGAAGAATTAGCCGCCAGCATTTTGCAGCAAAAGAGCACTGACTGGCTCGGCGCCGAAGCCGACCGCAGAAAAATCCAGGCGGAGTATGAAGCCGCCATTCAGGCAAAGCAGAACGGTCAGCTTCTTTCCCTTGCCAACGAAAACAAATTTATTGTCGATGCGCGCACCAAAAACCTGAAAGACAAAACGGATTTGGAAAACCGGATTGTCGAAATAGAAAAGCAAATTCAAGGCGTCGAGGTCGAACGCGCGGCGTTGATGGTTAAATACACGCCCGAGCACCCGGACGTGAAAAGAATCGAAGCGCGAATCGAAACGCTCAAACAAAACAAAGAAACAATCCGCAACGAGGTGACAAAGAAAATAGAAACCGAAGGCACGGCGCTGGAAAGAAACGCGGAAAAAGAAGTTCTGACCGGCTTGGCGGCGCGTCTGCAATCGGCGCAAAAGCGCGAGGCGCAGGCGCGTTCTTCATATTTAAGCGAAGTTTCCGTTGCCAATCAACAGGGACAAGCCGCCACCACTTTAACCACTTTGACCGAAACTATCGAAACGAATCGCAGCCTGCTCAACACCTACATTCAACGCCAGAAAGAACAGGAATTAGCCATCAGCAGCGGTCGCCCCGACAACATCAAGATTACGACCGAGGCGCAAACGCCCGGCGGACCAATCGGACCGCAGCGTAATCGAAACATCATCATCGCCTTTCTGGTCGCGTTTGCGGCGGGCATCGGTTTGGCGTTTTTGATTGATTATCTCGACGATTCGATCCGGACTTCGGACGACATCGGCAGAAATCTCGGCTTGCCGACGCTGGCGATGATTCCGCACCAGAGTCTGGTCGATAAAAAGCGCGGCGTTCTGCCGAGCCAGAACGGCAACGGTTCGTCAACCGCCTTGATAACGCTTCAGGACAATCGCTCGGCGATGGCTGAAGCTTATCGACACTTACGCACGTCGCTGCTTTTCTCGTCCGCCGGAAAACCGCCGCAGACGATTCTCGTGACTTCGACGCAGCCTTCGGAAGGCAAAACGACGACCGCCATCAATACGGCGGTAACGCTGGCGCAAGCCGGTGTCGATGTCGTGCTGCTCGACTGCGATTTACGCCGCCCGCGCCTGCACCAGCATTTTTCGCTGAGCAATACGACCGGGCTGACAAATTATCTTTCGGGCGAGCGAAACACCGAAAATCTGCTGAAGTCTTATCCGGGCTTGCCGAATCTGAAAGTCGTCACCAGCGGACCGATTCCGCCGAATCCGGCGGAGCTTTTAAGCTCGCAAGAGATGAAAAACCTTTTGCAGTTTTTAAAAGGTAATTTCAAACACGTCGTTATCGATTCGCCGCCGGCGATTTCGTTTACCGACGCGGCGATTATGGCGACGCTCGTGGACGGCGTGGTGCTGGTCGCGATGGCGGGCAAAAGCTCGATTCACCTGATGCGCCGCTTTAAACACCGGCTTGCCAATCTCGGCGCGAGAATTTACGGCGTCGTCCTGAACGGCATTAAGCCGAGCGCGCTCGAATACGGCTATTACGGCTACGGTCAGGGCTACACCAGCTATTACGACGCCCCGATTGACGACGAAACAACGCCGCGAATGGAAGAAGAAACCGTTTCGGTGAACACGACAAAGGGATAACCGAACTGAGAACTGATAACTGAGAGCTGAGAGCTGAAATTGAATTTCAGTTCTCAGCTTTTAATTTTTAGTTCTCAGCTCTCGGCTCTCCGTTCTCACTTATCCAAAAATTCTTCGAGCGCTTTTTCCCAGTTTTGCAGCGGCGGAAGTCCTAAACGGTCGCTGAAAAGGCAGGCGAGTTTTGAAGATTGCGGGCGCGGCGCGGCGCGTTTCAAAGTGCCGGCGGAAATTGATTCCAGCAGATTCGGCTCGAAACCTTTAAGCTCGCAAATTTTTCGCGCAAAATCTTCATATGAAGCTCCCGCGCCGGAATTGGTCACGTGAAAAATGCCGGGCAAATCAAGCCGGGCAAGCTCGCGCAGACGTTTCACCAAATCTTTCGCAAAAGTCGGCGTTCCGTAAGCGTCGTTAATCACCTTGACGGTTTTTCCTTCGGCTAAAAGACGATGAATAACGCACAAAAAATTCGTCCCGCCGCCGCCGTAAATCCAGCCCGAACGCACGATGATTGAACGCGCGTAAGCGTTTCGCGCCCGAATCTCGCCTTCCAGCTTTGCCTGCCCGTAAACGCTCAGCGGGCGCGGCGTGTCGCGCTGCGTGTAGAAACCGGGATTTGCGCCGTCAAAAACATAATCGGTCGAAATCGTGACAAAACCGCAGTCGATTTGCTTTGCCGCCAGCGCCAGATTCTCCACGCCCGCGGCATTGACGGCGTAACATTGCTCGACGTTCGTTTCGCTTGCATCAACGTCCGTATAAGCCGCGCAGTTTATCGCTGCGTCGGGCTTTGTTTCTTCAAAAATCTCAAATACCTGTTTCCGGTCGGCAATATCGAGTTCCTGACGCGTGAAAGACACAACTTCGTCGCCGATTGACTGGTAATAATCAATCGCGGCTTTGGCGACCATTCCGTTTGCGCCGGTGATGAGAATTTTCATATTTATAAACTGTTCGGACGCTTGTCGAAACGATTCCGACAGATGTAAAAGCGATTCTGACAACTGTCAAAACGATTCTGACAGACGTAAAAATGATTCTGACAGCCGGCAAAATGATTTAAACTTTCGCCCTTCACCTTTCGCCTTTATCCTTTCAAACTCGCGCCGTACATACTTTGATAATAATCGCGGTATTTGCCGTCGCGGACGCGCGAAACCCAATCCTGATTGTCCAGATACCAGTCGATAGTTTTCTGCAAACCTGCTTCCCACGTTGTTAAAGGCTTCCAGCCGATTTCCCGCTCGATTTTTTCGGGATTAATCGCGTAGCGGCGGTCGTGTCCGAGACGGTCGGTGACGAATTTGATGAGCGAATGCGGCTTGTTTAAAGCGTCGAGAAGCGCCGTCACGACTTCGATGTTTTCCCGTTCGTTTCGCGCGCCGACGTTGTAGGCTTCGCCCGCGCTGCCTTTTTCGTAAATCATCCAGATGGCGCGGCAATGGTCTTCGACGTAAATCCAGTCGCGCACGTTTCGCCCGTCGCCGTAAACCGGCAGCGGCTCGTCCAGAAGCGCGTTGGAAATCATCAGCGGAATCAGCTTTTCGGGAAACTGGCGCTGACCGTAATTATTGCCGCAGCGAGTTATCACGGCGTCGATGCCGAAAGTTTCGCGCGCGGCGCGGACGACCATTTCGGCGGAAGCTTTGGAAGCCGCATAAGGCGAATTCGGCTGTAAAGGCGAATTTTCCGTAAAATATAAATCGCTGTCGTCGGGCAAACTGCCCATTACTTCGTCGGTCGAAACCTGCACGAAACGCCGCACGTTTTTTTCGCGCGCGGCGTCGAGCAAAATCTGCGTTCCGATGATGTTCGTTTTCAGAAACTCGTCCGCCGAATGAATGCTGCGGTCAACGTGCGATTCGGCGGCGAAATTGAAAATCGCGTCCGCATTTTCAGGCAGCGAATTCAGCACGGCTTCGCGCTGCGTAATATCGCCCTGCACGAATCGGTGGCGCGGCTCGTCTTCCAGACCGATTAGATTTTCGGGATTTCCGGCGTAGGTCAGGGCGTCGAAATTAATGATTTCAAAATCGGAAGTTTCTTCCAGAACCAGACGCACGAAAGCCGAGCCGATAAAGCCTGCGCCGCCGGTGACAAAGATAGTTTTCATAAATCAATTGTAAAATTACGAATTGCAAATTACGAATTGCGAGCGAAGGAAATTTTCTTCTAATTCGTAATTCCGTAATTTGCAATTCGTAATTCACTTATTCAGTTGTCGCATCTGGCGAAGCAGAATGTCGGCGTATTGTTTCGGCGAGTTGATGTTTTTCAAAACGACTTTGCCGCCGTCTTCGTTGGCGTTGTCGATAATTAAATTTCCGAAGCCGAGCATTCGCTGCGTAATCGTCGAAGAAACCGAGACGTCCTGAATCGAGCGCAGCGGAATGTTGCGCGTGTTTTGAAAAATGAAGCCTTCGTCGATTTCAATCTTTGAATCGGTCAGCGTATAGCGCACGATATTGCGTTTAAAATGATAAAAAGCCGGAATCAGAAGCAAAAGCAAGCCCGCCAGAATCGAAAGCCACCAGGGAATGTCGATGCCGATGAGCTGCCCGAAATAATAAAGCACGACGACCATCAAAAATGCGCCCGCCACCGCCGCCGCATAACCGGCGTAAATAAACGTCAGCGTCGGGCGCAGCGAAAAGATTTGTTTTTCTTCCCGCTGGATTTCGTCCCTGATTTCGTCTTTCGGAAGCGAACGCGCCACCCGCGTTTCTTCTTCGGCTTCCAGCAAGCTGCCGCATTTCTGGCAGTAAACCGCTTCGTCCGAGTTTCTTGCGCCGCATTTTATGCAAAACATAATGTTTGTTCAAAGTTCAAAGTTTAAGCTTCAAGGCTGAGGAATAAAACTTTGAACCTTGAACTTTAACTTCTTGCTAATATACAAGAAACATTTATTTCACACAAAAAGACGGTCGGCAACGCTGCCGACCGTCAATAGTCCTTTCCGGACTAAGGAGGATAAGAGACTCCGTAAGAAATTTACCGGCTGACCAGCCGCATCCGTCCGTCGGGCAGGCGAACCGCCAGCGGTTCCGGTTCGTAAACCGTCAACGGCGCGGATTCTTTCTGCTCCAGCCTGGCGGCTTCGGTCGCCGAAACTTTTTTCACCGTGCGGGCGATGTAATTCGGGTTTTTGATTGAATTGTAACGGGTCGTGATGCGGCGCACGTATTCCTGCGTTTCGTTATACGGCGGAATCTGCCAGCCGTATTTCATCACCGCGCCTTCGCCGGCGTTATAGCCCGCCAGCGCGAGCCGCAAATCCTGATTGAATGTATTGAGCAGCCAGCGCATATATTTCACGCCGGCGTCGATATTCTGTTTCGGGTTGAAAATTTCCGTCACGCCGAAACGACGCGCGGTCGCCGGCATCAGCTGCATCAAGCCGCTCGCACCTTTATAGGAAACGGCTTTGCGCTTAAAGGAAGATTCCTGGTGCATCTGCGAATAAATCAGCAGCGGGTCGACGTTGTATCGAACGCTCGATTCGACGATGTAGGAATCAAGCACCACATCGCCCGTGGTAAATCCGCCCAGGCTGTTTCCCGCCGACATCGCCAGTTTATTGAGCGGCTGAGAAACATTTTGCAAACCCAAGCCGTCCTGCACGCTCGCTCTGCTCTGCCCGGTTTTCTTAACTAATTTTTTAGGATTATTTTTGGGCGCGACGACCATCACGGCTTGCGGCGGAACGACGATTTGAACGCCGCTGATGGTATCAAAATTATCAAAGACGCGTCTTTCGCGCGTTTGAGCAAAGGAATTGATAACCAGAAGACAGCTAATCGTAAAGAAAAAATACAGTTTTTTCATTTATGGAAGTTCCTAATTTAAATTGAGCAGAGCTTGCGTTGAAGTGTTTTCGATACCCGCCAAAAAGAGCATCTATTTTAATAGAGATTGCCAAAGGCTAAAAGTTTCCAAATTTTTTTGCAATTTTAAAAAAGTTTTTACACAAAGCGCGAATATTTTTTGAAAAATAAAGTTTCCTGCTTCCGGCTTCAACCTTTGAAAAATATCGGTTATCTTTAGCTAATGCTGTATCTTTCGCAAATTTTAAATCGTCCGATTTTCGACGCGGAAGGCGAAAAAATCGCCGCTATACGCGACGTTATCGTGCGTTACGGTATGGAAGATTACCCGCCCGTGCTCGGTCTGGTCGCGCGTTATCGCCGCCGCAATTTTTTTATGTCGCGCTCGCGTATTTCCGCGCTGAACGAAACGGGAGCGAAAATGCAAACCGACATTCTCGATTTGCGACCATTCACGCGGCGCGAAGGCGAGATTCTGCTGGCGAAAGACGTTCTGGATAAACAGTTGATTGACGTGGACGGAAAGCGCGTCGTGCGCGTCAACGATGTTCAATTAATCGAAGTCGCCGATGAATGGCGCGTGACCGGCGCGGACGTCAGCTTTCAGGGTTTTTTGCGCCGCTTAATGCCTTCGGGTTTTTCTCTGAATCGTCCGGTCGAAGTGCTGGATTGGGCTGACGTCGGCTATCTGGCGACCGACACGGCGACCGCTACCGTGCAATTAAAATCTTCAAAAGACAAGCTTTCGCGGCTTCATCCGGTGGAAATCGCGCAGCTTGCCGAATCGCTTTCGCCCGTTCACCGCACGGAAATCGTCGAATCGCTCGACAACGAAACTGCCGCCGAAACCCTGGAAGAAATGTCCACCGAAAATCAGGCGCGCATTTTAGAGGAATTGGACGAGGAACGCGCCGCCGACATCCTGGAAGAAATGTCGCCGGATGATGCGGTCGACGTTCTCGGCGAGATGGATGAAGAGAAGGCTCAGGAGCTTTTCAATCTGATGGAAGGCGAGGAAAAAGCCGACGTCGCCGAGCTTTTGCCTTTTGAAAGCGACACGGCGGGCGGTTTGATGACGACGGAATTCGTCACTTTTCCGAAAAATCTGACGGTCAGCCAGGCGATTGCGCGGCTGCGCGAAATGGCGGAAACGCCGAATATGATTTATTACCTTTATGTCGTCGAAGAAGAAAATTCGTGGAAAATCGCCGGTTTGATTACGCTGCGCAGCTTGATTTTAGCCGACCCGACTTATCCGCTCTCGGAAGTTATGCGAAAAGATTTTCAGTCAGCGCACCCGAGCGATTCCGCCGAGGAAGTGGCGCAGACGATTGCCGAATACAACCTGCTGGCGCTGCCTGTTATCGATGATTTGGGCGAGATTGCCGGAATCGTCACGGTTGACGACGCGATGGAAATTTTGCTGCCGAAAAATCTCGACCGCCGTCTGCCGCGCCTTTTCGGTTAAGACAGATTTTCACCACCGAGACACGAAGAACACAAAGGGAAATTCAAAGCAGGCTGCGCGGCTTGATTTACAGGATGAACAGGATAAAATCTATTTCTTATCCGCGTTTATCCGCGTAAATCTGCGGTTTCATTTTCCTGAAAATCTCTGCGGTGAATTTTTTAAGCTAATAAATCGATGCGCCGGAGCAAATCCTGAAAGCGCGAATCGGAGCGCAGGGAATCGACCATCGGCTCGACCTTTAAAAACGGCAGAAATCCCGAACGTTCTTCAAAGGCTTTCTCAAGCCATTCAAATGTTTTGTCCAGGTTGCCTAAACCCGCGTAAATCATCGCCACGTTGTACGCCGAAACATATTGCTGCCCGGCAATTTCCTGTAAATTCGCCAGAACTTCCAATGCTTCGGTTTGTTTTCCGGCGCGAGCGTAGGCAAATCCGAGATAAGATTCAAACGCGAAACCGCCGCTTGAAAACGTCACGGCTTTGTTCAGAGCGGCAATCGCGCTGTCTAATTTGCCTTGCTGCAAATAAGCCAAGCCGAGATTGCGATACGCCGAGGTCGAATATTTATCCAGCTCGAGCGCTTTGTTGCATTCTTCGATTGCCTTCTCGTAATCGCGCGCAAAATAATAAGCGTAGCCGAGACTGACGTGAGCGAACGGCGAAAGCGGGTCGAGCTGTTGAACCTGTTTGCCTTTTTCAATCGCTTCGTCGAATCGTCCGACGGCTTTCAGATAAAATCCGTAGCCGTCGTGCGCGCTCGGATAATTCGGACTCAGCTCGATGGCTTTTTCGAATTCGCTGGCGGCTTCCTTCCAGTTCCAATCGTAAAGCAGATGCGAAAATCCGAGCGAGCAATGCGCTTCGCCGAGCGCGTCGTCGATTTCCAGAGCTTTTTGCGCGGCGGCTTTCGCTCGCGGATAACCCTTATGCGGCGACCACCCGCCGGTCGATGAGGCGAGAAAGCCGTAGGCATCGGCAATGCCCGAAAAGGCGAGCGCGTAATTCGGGTCGAGGTCAATCGCTTTTTGAAAATACTCGATGCCCTTTTTAATCCATTCTTCGGTGCGTTTCGAAGTGACGAAATAGCGACCTTTCAAATAAAATTGATAAGCCTCGGTGTTTTCGGTGTAGCGTTTGGCGAGTTGTTTTTTCTGTTCGCCCGTCAGCTTCAGTTTCAATTTTTCGCTGATGTCTTCGGCAATTTCTTCGACCAGCGTAAAAATATCGGTTATCGTGCGCCGGTATTGCTCGCCCCACAGATGCGCTTCGTTGGCGATATCGACCAATTCCGTTTTAACAATTATCGAATCGCCGATTTGCAGGACGCGACCGGCGAAAATCGCTCTGACGCCCAGTTCATTCCCGATTTCCTGCAAATCCGTCTGTTTTCCCTTGTAGCGAAAAACCGTGCTGCGCGGCACGACCCGCAGCTTCGGCAGCATTGAAAGAGAATTGATGATGCACTCGGTTATGCCGTCGGAAAGGTATTCGGAATTCGGGTCGCCGCCATTAACCAGCGGCAGAACGGCGAGCGAATCAATCGCTTTGCGCGTTTTGCGCGCCGGTCGCGCAACGAGCGAATCTTTCGGCAGAACCAGCGTTGCCGGTTGCTGCGCCGAAATAAAATCCGAATTGCCCGCCCGCTTTAATTCGGTCTGAAATTCCAGACGCTGTTTGAGCCTTCTCAAGTCGCTCAGAAAGCCTTTTATGGTTTGATAACGTTCCTCGCGATTTTTGCTTAATGCTTTGGCAATGCTCCACTCGAACTCCGAGGGAATGTTTTTTATCAACTCGCTAAGCGGCGGCGGCTCGCTTTTCAGAATCGAGGCGATGACGTCGCTGATTGTGTCGCCCGAAAAAGGCAGGCGACCGGAAATCATTTCATAAATCACCACGCCGAGGCTGAAAATATCGCTGCGCGCATCGACTTCCAGCCCGCGCGCCTGTTCGGGCGACATATAAGACGCCGTGCCGAGAATCATTCCGGGCGTCGTTTGAGCCTGTATCAAAGTCGGCGCATCGGTTTCAGCTTTTTGCGGCTCGCGCTCGGACAATTTGGCGATGCCGAAATCCAGAATCTTTATGTAGCCGTCGGCTCTGACCATTATATTTTCCGGCTTGATGTCGCGGTGAATGATTCCGGCGTTATGCGCGGCGACCAGCGCGCCGGAAACCTGAACGGCAACGTCGAGCGCTTCCGCCAAAGCCAGCGGCGCGGATTGCAGGCGCTCGCGGAGCGTTTCGCCTTCGACAAATTCGGTGGCGATAAAATGAATTTTATCGTGCTCGCCGATGTCGTAAATCGTCAAAATATTCGGGTGATTAAGCGCGGAAGCGGCGTGTGCCTCGCGCCGGAAACGCTCGACCGCCGAAGCATTCTGCATAAATTTTTCGGGCAGAATCTTGATGGCGACGTCGCGCCGCAGACGCGTGTCGGAGGCGCGATAAATCTCGCCCATTCCGCCCGCGCCGATGGCAGATTGCACTTTGTAATGTCCGAGATTTCCACCGATGGTAAGCACTTTTGAAGTATTAATTATAGCATTTATTTCACCGATGAAACAGCTTTCCGGTAAAGCTTTTCGCCTCGTCCAATGTTTTTTGCCGCGAAATCTGCGCGCCGACCGGCATTCGTTTCCTTGCGCTTTCAGGCAACGCTATGCATAAAATGCGAATATTTTGATTATTTATCCGCCGGGCATTGATAAGGAACGCAGACGCCGCCGCAGTTATAATAGCCCTCGGCGCAGGAAGCGTTCGGCGGTTTCGTCGTTTTGTCCTTGAGCTTGGTAATGATGGGCATCAGCCAAGCTTCAAGGTCTTCGGCTCGTTTAATTCTGTCTTTCGTAGATTCGTCTCGCAGACAATACTGGAGCGCGCCTAGTTCCAATCCGTCGAGGATTGTGCGCAGCCGCATATAGACCTTTGGAAAATCATCCGTCTTTTGGGGCGGCTTGGTTTTGGTTCCGGATTTCGGGGCGGTAGATTTTTGGTTTTCGGATTTCTTGGTCGCCATTTCTAGTTTCTCCTATTTGAAGTTGTTTATCATCGAAATTATTTGCCAGTTAGCTTGTTTGCCGTAGTAGATAGTTTTGCCGTCGGGCGCGAAAGAAAGGCTTGAAAAATAAACGCGAACATCGCTGCTGGCGGCGAGCGTTTTTGCCGCGCCGCCGGTTGACGGAAGAATTTGAATAGTGTCGCCGCCGCCCGTTCGCGTGACGAAAGCAATCGTTTTGCGGTCAGGCGAAAGCGCGATGTTTTGAAAATAAGTCGCTTTCAGACGGGCAATCTCGCGCGGCGCGTTTACGGTGTCCGCGCCGCTTTGTAAAATACTGACTTCGACGGGAAACGGCGAGACTCGGCTCGCGCCCGGAACCGATTTGATAATCAACTCTTTTCCCGAAGCCGACCAGCCGGTTAAACTCAGTACCGATTCGGATTGATAAATCCGGCTGGCTTTGCCGTCAGCCAGAACCCAGACGCTCCAAGCCGGTTTTCGCGGGTCGAGCGTCGACATCGCCAGCCAGGCAACGCGTCCGCCGTCGGGCGAAACGAGCGGATTCAGAAAAATCACGCTCTTCTCTTCATTGCCGGTCAACTGCTTTTCGCCCGCGCCGTCCGTCGTCGTTTGCCAGATGTTCGAGATGCCGTCGCGCGCCGCACAGTAAATCAAGGAACGGCTGTCCGCCGACCATTGATAATCCTGCGTTTGGACGCGATTGTAGGGAAGCAGCAGGTAGCCGCCGAAAAAGATTCCGCCGCCGGTCAAAAGACGCGCGTCGCCGCCCGCCGCCGAAGTAATCCAGAGGCTGTTGTTGCCCGCCGTCGAACGTAGAAAAGCCATCTGACTGCCGTCGGGCGACCAGCGCGGATTAAAGCCGTCGTCGGTCATCTGAATCTGCCTCATATCGCCCGCGATTTTCTGCGACAAAATCAAACAATGAAACAATTTATCGCCGACGCTGGATTGCCGCGCCGCCTGGTAAGCTATCGTCTCGCCGTTCGGCGCCGCTTCCTGCCAGAATTCGACGCCGATGTCCGAGGTTAATTGAAATTCTTTACCGCTATCGAGCCGCACGCCCCACAAATCGGATTCGTCTTTGGCGGACGTATAAAGAATTTTCGCGCCGTCCGCCGAAACGTCCGAAACTTTGCTGTCGCTGTCGCTGAAAGTCAACTGCACCGGCGCGCGCCCGTCCGGAAAGGCGAGGCAAATCTGCTTGATGCCGTTGCGATTGGAATTGTAGATGACGCGCTCGCCGTCTTTATACCAGACGGGCTCGCTGTCTTCCGCGGCGTCATTGGTCAGGCGCGCCGGATTTGCGCCGTCGCGGTCGGCTATCCATAAATCCTTCTGACCGTCTTTCCGGTCGGCGTACACGATTCGCTTTTCGTCGGGCGAAAAGCTGAAACCGTGCTCCATCGGGCGCGATTCGTCGAAATTCGTTAATCTCGTAATCTGTTTCGAAGCGATGTCGAGCGCGTAAAGATTCTGCCGCATCTCGAAATAAAGGGTTGCGCCGTCTTTTGACCAATGAAGCAAAACCTGACTTCTCGATTCGAGCGGCGCGATTAGCACGGGCGCGCCGCCGAGAGCGGGCGCAATCCAGATTCCGCGTTGTCCGCCGCGCTCGGAAATATAAGCGATTTGCGAGCCGTCAGGCGACCAGAGCGGGCTTGTTTCCCTGGCGTCGTCCGGTCTGCGCGTAAACGGCTCGCCGCCGTCGATTTGTTTGAGCCAGATGGCGTTGCCGCCGTTTTTGGAGGCGACGTAAGCGATGAGCTTTCCGTCAGGCGGCGAAAATCGCGCGCGGATGGCGTCCGCTTCGCTCAGCTCGCTTTTCCAGCTCGCAATCTGCGATGACGTGAGCGAGGCTGAAAAATTCGTTTCCGCTGGTCGATTCTGCCGCGTGAAATACCAGAGCGCCAAAACCGACAGCAAAACAAGCGCCGGAGCGACAAACCATAACCAGCGCTGTTTTTGCGGAAAATTTTCGGGTTTTCTCGCTTCTTGAGCCGGCGATATTGCTTCTTTGCCGGCGGTTGAGGCTGTATCCGAACCGGATTTTTGCGCGTCGGCGTCCAATTCTCGGTCCAGAAGCTTCAAATCGAGAAACAAATCCTTAACCGATTGATAACGTTCGTCACGTTCTTTTCCCAGAGCCTTTCGGACGATGTCTTCCAGTCGGGCGGGCGCGTCGCTGACGTAAAGCGAAAGCGGTTCCGGTTCGGATTTTAAAATTGCCGCCAGCATATCGTTGTTGGTCTCGCCCGCAAACGGCACGCGACCCGTAATCATTTCGTAAAGCACCACGCCCAGACTCCAAATATCCGTCCGCGCGTCCGCCGTTTTGCCGCGAATCTGTTCGGGCGAGATATAAGCGGGCGTTCCCATCACGGTGCCCGGCTCGGTGACGATTTTATCTCGCGTCAGCGCTTCGGTGTCCGTCTCGTCCGTGTCGTGCGGAAAGCTCGTCTGCTTGGCTAAACCGAAATCCAGAATCTTCACCAAGCCGTCGGGACGGCGCATAATGTTTTCGGGTTTGATATCGCGGTGAATGATTCCGGCGGCGTGCGCCGCAGCCAGAGCCGAAGCCGTCTGAATCGCCGCCTCGACGGCTTCGTTTAATTTTATTTTTCGCTTGCCGACGAGATGACGCAGGCTGTCGCCTTCGACGTATTCCATCGCGATAAAATTTGCGCTTTCCGATTCGCCGATTTCGTAAATGGTAATAATGTTCGGATGATTGAGCGCCGAGGCTGATTTGGCTTCCAGCACAAAACGCCGCAGCCGGTCATTGTCCTGGCTGAATTCTTCCGCCAGAAATTTGACGGCGATTTTGCGTCCGAGCCGCGTGTCCTGCGCCAGATAAACTTTGCCCATTCCGCCCGCGCCGATTGGTTTGATAATTTTGTAATGACCGAGCTTTTCGCCCGCCGCAAATTTTTCTTTTTGATTGAGGATGACGTCGGCGACTTCGGCGACCGCCGGACGTTCCATAAAGCTCGTCGAAGCTTCGGAAAAGGAAAGCAGCGATTCGACTTCGCGGCGCAGTTCCGCATCGCCGTTACAGTTTTCATCGAGAAACGACGCTCTTTTCTCAGGCGCATATTCCAGCGCGGATTCATACAACTCTTTTATTTTCTGCCATCTTTCGACTTTCATCTGTTGATTGCGGAAATTACTTTACAAAGGCGAAGCTCTTTTGCCGACAGCGCGTGCATTTTAAGATTTATGGGCGATAGTAAGAACGTTTTAAAATTTGTCGGCATTATAGCACTGGTTTCGCAAATTTTAACCGGAAAGTTTGAGCTGCGGCATCAAAGTTTCAGCGGTAATTTTCGAGCCGGTGAAACCTTTGCGATTTGCCGGGCGTAAAAACGTCATAAACTTGTCGTCGAAGTCGTTAGCTTGATAAACTATCAGGCGTCGCCTTCATTCTAAAAAGGAGTAAAAATTTATGAAGCGTAAAAGTATTCTGTTTGTTCTGGCTCTGTTTGCGTTCGCGTCGCTGGCAAACGTCGGCGGCAGCGCCGGAGATTTCGCCGTCGGCACGGTTCTGGAAGATTTTAAATTGACCGACATTAACGGAAGCGAGCAGTCTTTCAGCAAGTTGAAAGGCGAAAAAGGCACGATTCTGGTTTTTCTTTCGGCGCAATGCCCGGTCGTCAAAAGCTACAACGCGCGCATCGCGGCTTTTGCCAAAAGCTATAAGGCGAAAGGCATCAACGTCGTCGGCGTCAATTCAAACGCTTCCGAATCGCTCGAATGGGTGAAATCGCACGCGACGGAAAATTACGATTTCCCGATGCTGGTTGATAAAGGCAACGTTCTCGCCGATAAGCTCGGCGCAAACGTGACGCCGGAAATTTATTTCTTTGACGAGAACAACAAGCTTCTCTACAAAGGCGCGATTGACAACGACCGTTCGGGCGAGAACGTGACGAACCATTATTTGAAGGACGCGGTGGACGCGAAAATGGCGGGCAAGGCGATTGCCAAAACTTCGGCAAACGCTTTCGGCTGCTCGATTAAACGCGTCGAGGCGAAAAACTAAGGAAGTATGAAAAATTCCGTTTGGGCGAAAGCGAAAACCGCGATTCTTTTTCTGGGGCTGATTTTCGTTTTCGCTCAAATTTTTTCCGTCGAGCTGCCGGCGCAGAAACGCCGCAAAACTCCTCCGGCGCGAACCGCAAAAAAGAAAACTCCGCCGCCGCAGCGCGCGCGCCTTGCGTCGAATCTGCCGAAAGTCACGCAGATTGACACTGTTGCGCTGCAAAACCTCTTAAAGCGCGACGGCGAAAACGCCAAGCCGCTGCTCATCAATTTCTGGGCGACGTGGTGCGACCCGTGCCGCGAAGAATTTCCCGATTTGGTAAAAATCGACGCCGATTACAAAGGAAAAATCGACTTTATAACCATCTCGCTCGATTATCTTTCGGAAATCAACGGCGACGTGCCGAAATTTCTGGCTCAGATGAAAGCCGGAATGCCCGCTTATCTGCTGAAAACCGAAAACGAAGGCGAAGCGATTGCGCTGGTTTCAAAAGACTGGCAGGGCGGTTTGCCGTTCACGATTTTGTTTGACGCAAGCGGCAAAGAGGCTTATCTGCGGCAGGGAAAAATCAAGGTTGAAACCGTGCGCGCCGAGATTGATAAAACTTTAAATCCGCCCAAGCCGGAAAGCGCTTTTGAAAAAGGAAAACTCGACGCCGAAAAAGACCTGGCGGCGGGAAAATTAATTTTCAAGGCTGATTACATATCGCCGCATTGGAGAAATACTGCCGGAGAATACGGAATAACGTTGGATTTGATTCCGGCTCGTAACGCAGCAGAAATCCAGTATTTGAAAGGCTACAATTCAATATCCGAAGCGGAAATCTCAAAAAAATTCGGAGAAAAAGCTTTGAAAAAATTTAAAGCTCAGGCGTTCGTAAATTATCCGGCGGACGTCGTCGAATTAACGCTCATCCTTCCCGGTCAGAAAATAAATTAATTTTTGCCGAAAATTTAATATCATTTTAATAGTTTGCCTGTGAAATCTGTGATACAATGTTTCACTCCTGCAATACAAATCCAAACTTGAAAAGGTGAAAAACTATGTTTCGCAAAATCGAAGATTTCCAGAAGGCTTGGTTGTATGAAGCCGAATCAACCATTAAACTTTTTAACCATCTAACCGACGAATCGCTGAATCAGAAAGTAACCGGCGGCGGTCGCTCGCTCGGATTTCTGGCGTGGCATCTGGTTACAACCTTAGCGGAAATGCCCGGTCAGGTGGGTTTGAAAATTGATGCGCCGCTTGAAGGCGAGACGCCGCAGACGGCGGCGGAAATCGTTTCCGCCTTTGAAAAAGGCGCGAAATCCGTCGGCGAGGAAGTCGGGAAAAACTGGACGGACGAGACTTTACTGCAAGAAGACAATCTCTACGGCGAAACGTGGTCGCGCGGTTTGACGCTGCTGTATCTGCTGGTTCACCAGACGCATCATCGCGGGCAGATAACCGTGCTGATGCGTCAGGCGGGCTTGCCCGTTTCGGGAATTTACGGTCCGGCGAAAGAGGAATGGCAGGCGATGGGAATGCCGGCGATGGCTTAAATTTACCGGAAAATTCCGGACGAAAGGCGTTGGGTGGTATGCTCTGCGCCTTTCTTTTTGGCTCTTGATTCGACACGCAAAACATAAAAAGTTAAAATGTCTGTTTCATTTTCTACACCGGAAATAAACAGATGACCGAAACAAAAATCACACCTGAAATCGTCGCGCAACACAACTTGACTGCCGAAGAATACGAGAAAATTCTGAAAATAATGGGACGCGAGCCTTCGCTGACCGAGCTCGGAATTTTTTCGGTGATGTGGTCTGAGCATTGCAGTTACAAATCATCGCGCGTGCATCTGAAACGCTTGCCGGTGACGGGCGAAAGAGTTATCGTGCCGCCGGGCGAAAATGCGGGCGTAGTCGATATCGGCGACGATTGGTGCGTGGCTTTCAAGGTCGAATCGCACAATCATCCGTCGTTTATCGAACCGTTTCAAGGCGCGGCGACCGGCGTCGGCGGAATTTTGCGCGACGTTTTCACGATGGGCGCGCGCCCGATTGCGGCGATGAATTCATTAAGATTCGGCAAGTTGGATAATGAAAAACACGGCAGGCGCAACAAATCGATTTTAAAAGGCTGTGTTGACGGCATCGCCCACTACGGCAATTGTTTCGGCGTTCCGACGGTCGGCGGCGAAGTCGTTTTCGACGAAGCTTATAGCCTGAATCCTTTGGTTAACGCCTTCGCTCTCGGCATCGTGCGCAAAGACCAAATCTTTTTCGGCAAGGCTTCGGGCGTCGGAAATCCGGTTTTGTATGTCGGCGCGAAAACCGGGCGCGACGGCATTCACGGCGCGACGATGGCGAGCGCCGAATTTGACGACGAAGCACTGGAAAAACGCCCGACCGTGCAGGTCGGCGACCCGTTTCTGGAAAAGCTTCTGCTCGAAGCGTGTCTGGAAGCGATGCGCAGCGGCGCGATTGCCGGAATTCAGGATATGGGCGCGGCTGGCTTGACCTCTTCTTCGGTCGAAATGGCGGCGCGCGCCGGAACCGGCTTGGAGCTTGATTTAACGCTCGTGCCGCAACGCGAAACCGGAATGACGGCGTATGAAATGATGCTGTCCGAATCGCAGGAACGAATGCTCATCGTCGCGCATCGCGGGCGCGAAAAACAGATTGTCGAAATTTTCAATAAATGGGATTTGGACGCCGTCGTCGTCGGGCGCGTCGTCGAAGGGAATCGCTTAAAAGTTTTTCATAACGGAAATCTGGAAGCCGATTTGCCGGTCGATGCCGTCACGGACGAAGCGCCGAAATACGAGCGTCCGATGGACGATTCAAGGACAAAAGGCAAAAAGCAAAAGGCAAAAATCAAAGACCGGCAGCCGAAGACCGAAAACCAAACCGAAGCGTTAAAAATGCTTCTCGCCTCGCCGAACATTTGTTCAAAACATTGGGTTTACGAGCAATACGACCATATGGTCCGGACGAACACGGCGATTTTGCCCGGCGCTGACGCGGCGGTTGTGCGCGTGAAGGAAACGCGGCGCGCGATTTCAATGTGTCTGGACGGAAACGGAAAATTTGCCGCTGTAAATCCGCGCGAAGGCGCGAAATTAATCGTCGCCGAAGCCGCGCGAAACAACGTCTGCGTCGGCGGAAAACCGATTGCCGTGACGAATTGCCTGAATTTCGCCTCGCCCGAAAGACCGGAAGTGATGTGGTCGTTTTCGGAAGTCGTGGACGGGATGAAGGAAGCCTGCGAAGCATTTGAAACGCCGATTGTTTCCGGCAACGTTTCTTTTTACAACGAAACCGAAGGGCGCGGAATTTTGCCGACGCCGACTATCGGAATGGTCGGCTTGATTGAAGACGCGCGGAAAATCATCACGCAGGGTTTTAAAATGCAGGGCGACCTCATCGCGCTTCTCGGCGAAACGAAAAACGATTTGGCGGCGAGCGAATACGAGCAAACAATCCTCGGTTTAACGACCGGCGAATTAATCGAAAACGGCGAAGTTCCGGCGCTCGATTTGAATTTGGAAAAACGCGTTCAGGAAACCTGTCTGAAGCTCGTCGACAAATTTTTGATAACGTCGGCGCACGACTGCGCGGACGGCGGCTTGGCTGTAGCGCTCGCCGAAAGCTGTTTTTCTTCATTGAATCGAGCGGCAACCGGCGCGGAAATCACATTGAAAGACGAAAATTCAGACGCGATAACGCAGCTTTTCAGCGAGTCGCCTTCGAGAATTATCGTCGCTTTTTCGGCGGAAAAATCGAACGAAGTCGAAGCGATAGCCGAAGCAAGCGATTGCCCGTTTCAAATCATCGGAAAAGTTTCGGGCGCGGATTTGAAAATAAAATTTAACGGCGAAGAAATCGTTTCCGCCTCGGTTTCCGAGCTTGAGAAAGCTTGGAAAACATCGCTCGAAAATCAACTGGAAGCTTAGCGGCATATAATATGAAAGCAGGCGTTTATCTTCACATTCCTTTTTGCCGCTCGCGTTGCTCTTACTGCGATTTTGCGACCGACGTTTACAAAAACGCGGAAACGGTCGAGCGTTATGTTAACGCGCTGGTCGGCGAGATTGAAAATTTCTCTCGAATCTCGAATGTCGAATCTCGAATCGTGGACACGATTTACTTCGGCGGCGGGACGCCTTCGCTTTTATCGCCGCGACAGCTTGAAAAAATTCTCGATTCGATTTATAAAAGTTTTCCGGTCGAAAAAAATATCGAGCTGACGATGGAAATGAACCCGGCGACCGTCACGCTCGAAACGTTGAAAGAATACGCGGATTTAGGCGTCAATCGCGCCAGCTTCGGGGCGCAGACTTTTGATGACGCGGAACTGAAAAGATTGGGCAGACGGCACACGGCTGCGGACGTTCGGGAAACCATCGAGCTTTTGCGGCGCGCTGGTTTTGAAAACGTCAGCTTTGATTTAATCGCCGGATTGCCGCGCCAGACGCTCGCCGATTGGGAAAAAAATCTGGACGAGGCTTTAAATTTAAAGCCGGAGCATCTGTCGCTTTATCTTTTGGAAATTCACGAAGGAACGCCGCTCGCCGAACAGATTCGCTCAAACCGCCAGCCCTTGCCGGACGAAGATTTAGCGGGCGAAATGTATGAATTGATGCTCGACAAAACGGCGGCGAAAGGTTACGCGCAATACGAAATCTCCAACTTTTCGCTGCCTGGCTTGGAATCGCGGCATAATTCAAAATACTGGTTGTGCGAGCCGGTTTACGCTTTCGGCGTTTCGGCTCATTCATTTGACGGCGGGCATCGGCGCTGGGCAAACGAGCGCGACACCAACCGTTATGTTTCGCTGATTGAAAACAATCAAACGCCAATCGCGGAAAAAAACGAGCTCGACGCCGGACAGCTTTCCGCCGAATTTGCTTTTCTCGGATTACGCCTGACCAGAGGCTTGCATCTCGGCGAATACGAAAATCGTTTCGGCATCGACTTGCGCCGAAAATTTGCCGAAGATTTACGGCGGCTGGAAGATTTGGAGTTGATTGAATTTGACGCCGAATTTTTAAAACTGACGCGCAAAGGTTTCGTTTTTTCGAATGAAGTTTTCGCTTTGTTCGTTTAATCAAAATAATCTAAAATACCGCCGCGCAAAATCGCTTGCGAGCATCGTCAATAACTAAAGACCCGAATAAGGAATAAATTCCAGTGAAAAATATGAAGTTGCATAAAAATCTGAAAGCCGTACTGCTTCCGGTTGTCGTCACGCTGTTCGCTTCGTTCACGGTTTTTGCCTCGTTTGACGGCGGAAAGTATTCCAAAAATCAGGAAGCCGAAAATCTGATGTATGAAGCCGAATCATATTTTTCGGAGGGCGAATTCGAAGCCGCGCTCGACGCTTACCGGAAAGCCTTAAAATTAGACCCGAACATTTATGAAGCCGCGCTGTTTTCCGGCGAGGCTTACGTGCAGACGGGCAGTTACGACGACGCCGAAATCTGGTATCAAAAGGCAATCGCCATTAACCCGAACCGCGAAACGGCTTACCGCTTTTCGGCGACGCCTTTAATGCAGCAGGAAAGATACGAACAGGCGCGCGACCGTTACATCGAAGCCTATATCGTCGAGCCTTACAGCCAGCCGCCGGTTGCCGGTTTAATACACTGGGCGCAGATTACAAATACGGGAATATTGCACCCGGCAATCGACGTTCCCGAAATTAAATACGACGAAAAGGGCAATGCCAAAAGCGCTCTGAATGTAAATCCGCTCCTCGAAGACGGTTCGACGGCGTGGACTGCTTACGCCGCCGCGCGCGAAGTCTGGCGCAAGGATAAATTTGCCAAAACTTTTCCGAATCAAAAAACTTATCGCCACAGCCTTCAGGAAGAAGCCGACGCTTTGCGCGCCGTTATCAAAGCTTTCGAAGAGAAAAAACCGAAGAATCCGAACGGGCAGCTTTCTCTTTTGTCGAAATTAAATGACGAAGGCTTTCTCGAACCGTTTATTCTGCTGGCGATGCCGGACGAAGGCATCGCGCAAGACCATATGGAATATCTGAAACGAAACCGCGACAAGCTGCGGCAATATGTTTTGAAATACGTTGTTAAAAAGTAGATGCGAAAGGCGGAGTTTAATGCTCCGCTTTTTCTTTTCGTTTGCCGGCGTTTTCGCGCGCGGCGCGAAAGCTGTTGCGGTTAAAGGCGGTTTTCTCGAAACCGAAGCCGGCGAAAGCGCGCGAAAGTTTTCAATACTGATTAATATGAGTTTGAATTAACGTGAGTTTTATGAAAAACCTGTCGAATCGTATCGTCACATTCCTGTTTGCCCTTTCGTTTCTAAGCGTTTGTTTCGCGTTTTCGGCAAACGCTCAAATTTCCGAGACAAACGAAGAAACCGAGGTTCCGATTATCAAAAAATTCGGTTCCGGATATTTTAAATGCGTGCGACGGGAAGACGCAGTGATTGACGAGGAGAAATTCAAAAAAATCATTGCTGGCAAAGAATGTTCTTATCTGGAACGGGCGCTCAAAGTAGATTTTACGAAGCAGACACTTATCGCGTTCCACCTCGGCGGTGATTGTTTCGTCAGCGCCGCCGCAAAGATTTTTCGCAATGACGAGACGAAAAAATACAAAGTCAGAATCAAAAACATCTGGGGCGGCTGCCGCGCCGCCGGCTCGTTTCAAGGCTGGATGGTAATCGAAAAAATTCCCGCCGATTACGCCGTCGAGTTCAGCAAAACGCGCGTCGATGGCAGAGATGAATCGGGAGACGGAGAATTTTCGTTTCTCGGTTTGGAAAAGTCAAAGGCAAACGAATCAGCCGAAACGCCGGAAACGCGTCATATTGATTTGAAAGGCTGCATTCAGACTTCTCGCAGCCAGCAATTCGTCATCAAAGACAATGAAACTTACCTGAGAACAATCCGCGGCGACGGCAGCCGCGATTGGTGTCTGAAAAATCTCGAAAAAATTGATTTCGGCAAACACACTCTGCTCGGCATCGAGATAAATTCCGGCTATTGCCGCGCCCCGGTCGGTCTTCAATATCAAACCCTAAAAGATACCGAGAGAAAGCAATATCTTGTCAACATCAGCTATATCGACCCGCGCGGCGCGGGCTGCCGCGCTTTGAGCCAGTACGATTTGTGGCTGCTGGTGCCGAAGCTTACCGCCGGTTACGAAGTTAAATTCGACGTCAAAGCGAAGTAATAAATGCAAAGTGCGAAATGCGAAATGCAAAATATTAGGATTTAGGATTCCGAAATTAAACTGCTTTTACATTTTACATTTTGCATTTTACGTTTTGCGTTTCCGACGTTTTGCACTTTACGCTTTGCATTTTGCATTATATAAAAATGCCTTTTACGTCCGACACCTTCGCCAATGCCTTCGTCGCGACAGCCATTGCCGGTTTCGGCGCGACGACGCTCGGCGCGATTCCGGCATTTTTCCTGCGGCGGCTCAACGAAAAATTAAACAACAACCTGCTCAGCTTTGCGGCGGGCGTGATGCTCGCGGCGACGATTTTTTCGCTCCTGCTGCCTTCAATCCAAAACTCTAAAGCGCAGGGCGCAACCACGACCAGCGCCGTCGCCCAAACAGTCTTTTTCCTTTTTATCGGCGGCTTCGTGCTCTGGCTTATCAACGAGCTCGTGCCGCACGAGCATTTTGCCAAGGGTCACGACGGCGCGATTGATTCGGGCAAAATCAGAAAAATCTGGCTTTTCGTCATCGCCATCGCGATTCATAATTTCCCGGAAGGTCTTTCGGTCGGCGTGGCAAACGGGACGAGCGAATTCGGAACGGGTTTGGGCGCAACTTTGGGAATCGGTCTGCAAAACATTCCTGAAGGCTTGTCGGTCGCCGTCGCGCTGCATTCGCAAGGCTATTCTAAAAAATACGCTTTCGGCGTTTCGGCGCTGACGGGCTTGGTCGAAATTTTCGGCGGCATTTTCGGCGCGTCGATTCTGCTGATTTCATCGCACATTCTGCCGTGGGCGCTGGCGTTTGCCGGCGGCGCGATGCTCTTTATCGTCAGCGACGAGATTATTCCCGAAACGCATCGTCACGGCTTTGAAAACGGCGCGACCTTTTCGCTGTTCGTCGGCTTCGGTCTGATGATGTTTCTCGACGCGGTTTTCGCTCAGTAAAATCGTCGCGAAATACAAAAATTCTCTTTCAAATTACAGCAGTCAAGCTTTAAAATTCTCTTATGAAAGATGTGCCGGAGGTTCTGGATAATCTGCGGGCTTCGAAGTTTCGCCGCAGCGTCCGCCTGCACCGGAAGGAGAAGGAATATCTCAATCAAAAAGGTCTGGAAACAATTCTCAAACACGCCGCCGATTTCGTCGAAAAACGCCTCGCGCCCGCCGCGCCCGCCAACGACGGAAAGCAGACGCCGCGGCGCAATCATCCGGTTTTCATCGCCCGGCACGCCACGGCAACCTGCTGTCGCGGCTGTCTCGAAAAATGGCACGACATTCCGAAAGGGCGCGCTCGGTGAAGCCGAAAAACGACACGTTGTTGAAATCATCAAAAGCTGGCTTTGTCGGAATATTGAGTGAAACCCGCGCTGTTTCCGTATAATTCCGAGCCGCTTCGCTTCCGGTTATTAAATTTTCGAAAGGCAAATACGCTTAAATCTCGGGCATTATCAGCTTTTGAGACTTTGTCTTTAAGTAGTATTATAAATTTGCATCAACTCAATAATTTTATTGATTCGGGTTCGATTAAAACAATCTATAAACTTTGGAGTTTCGCTTAAATGAAATTTTTAACCGTTTTCTTTGCCCTCATAATTTTCGTGTTTGCCGCACATTCCGCTTCGGCTCAAGCTTCGTCGCCGGACGACGCGCCGCCCGCCCCCGATTATTATCCTGAAAAATGGAAGGAATTTACTTACGAAACGGACGGCGTGAAATTTCGTTTTCCGGCGAATCCGACTTTAATGACTTCCACCGAAACTGTCTCCGACCAGAAAGTAACCACGCGAAAATATACGCGCCGCTCGTTTATAGCGATGGAATTGTGGGTGGTCGAATATTCTCCGGATTCCAATCTTGAAGAATTCAAGCCGATTAAAGAAACTCTGCAAAATCTGCGCGGCGTCGCGCTCGACAGTATTAAAAGCTCGAATCCGAAAGTTATTAAAGAATCCGAGATTACGGTTGACGGTCACGCCGGAAAATTTATGCACGTCGAAACCGATAAAGGGGAAGTCCTGCGCTTCAAATTCTTTCTCGTTAAAAATCGTATGTATTACGCTTTCGCGGCGGTCAAAAAAGGCGAAAAACACGGCTTTAATTACGAGAACGATTTTGAAAAAGTGGCGATGGGTTTTCTGGATTCGATAAAACTGACTTCAGCTAAAAAATAATTGCCGGGAATCGTTAAGCTCGACGTTTTTCCGGACTAAAACGTTAAGGACACCTCGAACATATTGTCAGACCTGTCTGCGGACGGTTTAAAAATTCGTCTCGCCGGTCTTTCGTTAAGCGAAATTCCAGCGATTCGGTCGGGTCGATGAAAGTAAGCCGAACGTCCGAACCGATGCCGGTAATTTGCCTGTAAAACCATTTTTCAAACGGCACGTTTTCGTTTTCTTCAAATTCGGCGCGTCCTTTTTCTATCCGGTCGGGCTTGCCGTAAAGAATATAAATTTTGCCTCTATCCGTTTTCCAGCCCGGAATGCCGGACGGAAAATGCTCGTCGGCGTACGCGATTCTGTCGTAATACTCTTCTTTAAATTCGTTGATTTCGGTCTCCGGGTCGGGGTCGCGCCGCCGCCAGAAATTTTCGACAAACTGTTCCTGGTCGGCTTCGGTTTTTAAATTGCGAGCGACCTCCTTTTCATTTTCGGTGATGATGTAACGCGCGTCCTTTTCGAGCCATTGTTTAAAAGTTTTTTTATTATCTCCCGCGCCTTCGACACAGCGAATTTTCCCCTTTTCCTCCTGCGCCCGCGCGCAAAGACACAAAAGACAAATTAAAGCCGCCGAAAATAAAAATCCGAACTTCATAAAACTCTCCCGAAAACTATTATTACAGTTTCTTTCGCGCAATCCATTCGCCGGCGTTCTTTTCCGGAATTTCCGCGCGATGTCCGTTGCGTTTGTTTATCGTCTCGATGCTCGAATCGCGCCAGCCAGTGTTGTCGTTTGCTTTCTTTTACCTTCGCGGAAACGTGAAATGGACGTTTCACGTCGCCGTGCCGGCTCATTTCGTCACCACATTTTTTCTTTACTATAATTACGAAGCCAAACGCGCCGAAGACGTCATAAGTTCTATTTTGTTTCCGGCGATGATTGCCTTTGTCTCTTTTGCGGCGGGCGCAATCGTTTTTTTCTCGAATATTTTCTCGAAAGAAAAACGGCAGCCGTAAACAGCCGCCGTTAAAATTACGCTTGAAATCGCTGAAATTAATTCGTCGCGGTCAGCAAATCCTTCATCGCCGTCCGCGTATCATTTCCCATCGCGCCCGAATATTGCCCGATTTTTATCTGCACGCTGCGGGCATTGGCGATTTTTTTCAAAAAGCCGGGCGTGACTTTATAAAAAAGAAGTTCCGCCACGCCTTCCGGAAATTCTCTGGAAAACCGGACTATCTTGGGGAAAACAAATTTTTGCTTGTCGAGAATAATCGTCAGGCTGTTCGACTGCGCAAACTTCACGCTCGGAGAGACGACCGCGAATCCGAGCATAAACATATCTCGCTCGACGCCGGACGACTGGTCGCCTCTGTAAGCGTAAAACGTTCGATGGTCTAACATCACGCGCGATTTGCCGTTGCCGGCGTTGATAAAACTGCTGGGCGTGCTGGTATATCCTATTCGCGACGAAGTAAAATAATTGGAAAGCAATCCGCCCGCGCTCGTCTCTCCGCCGCCGTCGCCGATTACATTTTTTGCCTCGGTGGCTTTCGCGCTTCTGACATCATTCCACATCTGCACGTTGTTGGCGTTTGCCTTCATCTGTTCTTCAACCGTCCAGCGTCTTCTTCTGGAATTTGAAACCGTTTGATTCTGACCTCCGGTTTTTTCCGGCTCGGTGCTTTGCGACGGCTGCCGGATTTCTTCCTTTTGCGCGCGAAATTCCCAAGCCGGTTGCAGATTTTCGACTGACCAGACGCCGCGTTTTTCGGCTTTTGCCTGCGCTTCGTTGGTTTGATAAATCTCTCTCTGAGCTTCGTCCTGACCGCTTATTTCCGGCAGGACGTGCCACGCCGCGCCGTCGCGGAGCATCTGCTGGCTGACATCGACGCCGCTCGCAAAAAGCTGACCGACGGTTTTAGTTTCGGTGACGCCGCGCGGCAGAAATTCTACCTGCTTGCCGTAAACCATCTGCTGCAAATGTTCTCTGACCGTCCGGTAAAGCTGCTGTTCGGGTTCGGGAACCTCGATATATTGCAGCTCGAAGATTAATTTGCCGCCCGCCTGTACTTCCAGCACCACCGTTTTGCCGTCAACCACGTCGACTACCGTTCCGCTGAATTTGCGCTGAGCAAAAGCGGAAACGCTAAAAATAAGCGTGAAAATAATTAAGAGAGTTAATCTGAAATGTTTCATAATCGTTTCCTTTTCAACACGTGAGCTTCGACTAAAACTTTTTCACCGCAGAGTAAGATAAGTAAAAAGGCAAAAGTAAAAAGGCAAATAAGAAGAATTTTTTACTTTTTACTTTTTACTTTCTTTACCTGACATCCAAATCATATTCGCGCAGGCGGCGGTAGAGCGTCGAGGGCGAGATGCCGAGAATCTCCGCCGTCTTGCCGCGATGCCAGCCGGTTTTTTCCAGCGCGCTGATGATTTGCTGTTTTTCCACGTCGCGTAAGGCGGTCGGGCTGGCGTTCTGGAAAGAATTTGTCGTCGTCGATTCCGTCACGTTGTAGCTGACGGAAACGGTCGAAGGCGTTTTATAGACGACTTCGGGCGGCAGTTCTTTGGTCGTGATTCTGCCGTTGTCGGCAAGCAAAACGGCGCGTTCCAGACAATTTCGCAGTTGACGGACGTTGCCGAGCCAGTGATACGAGCAGAGCGCTTCGATTGCCTGCGGCGCCAGCTCCGGCGCGTGTGCGCCCGCGATTTTGTGCAAAAGGTGACGCGCCAGCGGCTCGATATCTTCGCGGCGTTCACGAAGCGGCGGAATGCAAATTTCGAAGCTGTTGATGCGGTAAAGCAAATCCGAACGGAAAACGCCTTCCGCCAGCGCTTGGTCGGGGCGGCGATTTGTCGCCGCCAGCAGCCGGACGTTGACTTCGACTTTGCGCACGCCGCCGACGCGGAAAAACGATTTTGTCTCCAGCGCGCGAAGCAGTTTCGATTGCAGCGCCATCGGCATTTCCATCACTTCGTCCAGAAACAGAGTGCCGCCGTCGGCAATCTCGAAAAGTCCCATTTTGCGAGCGCGCGCGCCGGAAAACGCGCCGGCTTCGTGTCCGAAAAGCTCGGATTCGAGCAGATTATCCTGTAGGGCGGCGCAGTTCAGGTCAACGAAAGTCGAAGTCGAACGCGGGCTGAGGCGATGCAAAGCCTGCGCGATAAGCTCTTTGCCCGTGCCCGATTCGCCCGTTATCAAGACGGAAGTTTCCGAGCGCGCGACGCGCTGGACGAGCCGCAAAATTTCTTTCATCTGCGGCGATTCGGCGACGATTTCGGGCATTTCCGTGTTGCGGCGTTCGAGCTGCGCGCGCAGGCGCTGGTTGTCGATTTTCAGCTTTTGTTTCTCGGCGGCTTGCGTGACGAGCACGGCAAGCTCCGTGATGCGATACGGTTTGGTCAGATAATCATACGCGCCGAGCTTCATCGCTTCGATTGCGGTTTCGACGGTCGCGTGTCCCGTCAGCATAATGACTTCCGGCGGATTTTGCCGCTTTTCTTTTAAGCGCCGCAAAAGCCCGATGCCGTCAAGCCGCGGCATATTGATGTCGCACAGAAGAACGTCGAAATCTCTTTCTTCCAGCACCGACCACGCCGCTTCGCCGTCCGACGCGGTTTCCACTTCGTGACCGAGACGGCTCATTTCCTTCTGCACCACCAGCCGCAGGTTGCTTTCATCGTCGATAACTAAAATTTTTGCCATAGATTTTTTGAGAGTGTTTAGTTTTAAGTTCCGAGTTCTGAGTTTTCTTTGTCTCAGAACTCAGAACTCAGTACTCAGGACTGTTCTTTATGAACGGGAAGATACATCGTAAACGTCGTGCCGACGCCGACATTCGAGCGAACCGCCAGGCGACCGCCGTGTTCGGTGACAATTCCGTAACAAACCGCTAACCCCAGACCCGTGCCTTTGCCGATTTCCTTGGTCGTGAAAAACGGCTCGAAAACTTTCGGTAAATCTTCCGGCGCGATGCCGTGCCCGGTGTCCTGAATTTCGACGACGACGCGACCGTTTTGTGAAGAAGCGCGCAGCGTAAGCGTGCCGCCGCCCTGCATCGCGTCAATCGCATTGGTTGAAAGGGCAATGACGGCTTGCTGCATCTGTCCTTCGTCGGCGTTGATGGGCGGCAGATTTTCGTCCAGTTCGAGCTTGATTTCGATGTTGTCGCCGCGTTTCTGATGAGCGATAAGACGGGCGGAAGATTTGATGGTCAAGACCATATCAATCGGCGCGCGGTTTCCGGTTCGCACGCGGCTGAAATCGAGCAAGCCGTTCGTGATGGTCTTGCAGCGAAACGCTTCGCTGCGGATTAAGCTCAGATACTCGCGCAAATCTTCGACTTCGGGCGAAACGTCGAAAACGCCTTCCGTCACGCGCGTTTCCAGAGCTTCGGCGCAGGCGCTAATGGTGGCGAGCGGATTGTTGATTTCGTGAACGACGCCGGAAGCGAGCCTGCCGACCGCCGCGAGCTTTTCGGCGCGACCGACGGCGTGAATCGCTTCGACGCGCACGGTCACGTCTTCGCCGACCGTGATGACGTGCGTCACTTCGCCGGTGTCCGAATCGCGCATCGGGATTTTGCTGACCAGCCAGTGTTTGCTCGCGCCGTTCGGGTCGGTCGTGCGCTGTTCGATGCGTTCGATTTTGCCGGTGCGAAACGCTCTTTCAAATTCCTGGCTCAATTCGCTTTGCGGGTATTTCGTCAAAACTTCAAAAACGTTGCGCCCGATGACTTCCTCGCGCGGAACGCCCTGCAAACCGATTTCACGATTCTTGTTCCACGTCACGATGCGGTAATCCTTATCAATCACGTAAAGCGAAACCGGCAAAGCGTCGAGCACGGTTTCGGTAAATTTCCGGTGTTCTTCCTTCGCCTGATTTATCGAAGCGTCCATCGTCGCTTCATAATGCGCGGAAAGATTGACCGACATCGCCGCCATCTGCGTCGCCGCGTCAATCAGACGCTGCGCGCGCTCGTCGCAAAGATGTTTTTCGCTAAAACCGACAATCACCGCGCCTTTGACCTGACCGTTGATGTGCAGCGGCGAAACGTATTCGAATTTATGATTTTTTCCGCTCAGCAAAAATTCCTTTTCGTCTTCCGTCCAGACGGAAATCTGGGGCGGCAGAAATTCGAGCCATTTTTTAAACCGGCTCTTGTGCAGAAAATTCGTCGTCCCGCAGTCTTCGGAATTGGAAGCCGAGCTGACCAAACCGACGCTTTCCAGCTCGACGACCAGCGCGCAGACTTCCGCCCCGACTTCCCGGCTCAAGGCTTCGGTCACGCGGCTGGCGACCTTTTTGGGATGAAAGGTAAACAGCAGACTGCGACCCAGCTCGGCAATGAATTTTAATTCCAGAGAAGATTCAGTTCCGCTTTGACCGGGTGCAAAAGCATCCGTTTTCTTTTTGGCTAATCTTGGAGAAAACATTTTTCTGGGCGACAAACTTATCTATTGATTTGGCATCTGAGGGAAATTGGACGAAAGAGAAGTTTAAAACTTCCTTTAACGATTGAAAAAGATTTTTAACACTTTGTCAAGTTTTTTATTTTAAATGGAAACAATAATTTGACTCTTTTTTTTATTTAAACAAAAATCTTAATGTCAGGTTATGAAAACTGCGGGTTTAAATCATTTACGGAAAGTTGTATTTGTTGTCGTCATCGGACTACTCGTTTTCGTTTCGGCGATAAAAACGGAGGCGCAGCAAATAGTCGATAAAACCGTCGCGACCATCAGCGACGGCGTCTCCGGTTCCGAATTGATAACTTATTCGGATTTGCTCTGGCAGCTCGCTCTGAACCCGAACGCGCCGCTCAATCCGCCGAATTCCGAAGACCTGAACAAGGTCTTGCAGCTTCTGATCGACCAGCGTCTTTTTGCGCTCGAAGCCAAGCGTCTGCCGCGCAACGCGCCGACCGAAGCGGAAGTAAATACGGAAATCAAAAGAGTTTTGGATCTTTTTCCTTCGACCGCAGAATTTGAAAGGCGTCTGCGCTCGGTCGGCTTTGAATCGGTCACGGACGAAAATTTCCGGCGTATGATGGAACAGCGCGTCGCCATCGAAAAATATCTGACTTTTCGTTTTCGCTCGTTTGTGATTATCACGCCGCAGGACGAGGAGCGATATTACCGCGAAACGTTTACGCCGGATTTTCGCCGCCGCAATCCGGGCATCCTCGTGCCGGCGCTGGCTGAAGCTCGCCCGCTGATTAATCAAATTCTGAACGAACAAAAGGTCGAAGAAGATATCGAAAGATTTCTGGACGAATCGAAACGCCGCGTCGAAATCGAAATTTTGTCCGAGGTTTAAATTTTTCTACTCTTCCGCCTTTATGCTTTCATCGACCGTAACTTCGGGCAATTCTTCCGCGATTCTCTCGCGGGTTTGCGAATCGAGGACGTTTCTAATCGGCTTGGTGCCGACATTCGATTTAAAATTTCCGTTTTCGTCATAAAGGCGCCGGTATTGCGCCGAATTGCGAATCACGCCCTGCACGTAGCCTTTCGTTTCCTTAAATGGAATTTCTTCGACAAACTCGTCCAGCTCAATCGGCAGGCTGGCGCGCCACGGCGCGACTCGTCCGGGTCCGGCGTTATAGGCGACGGCGACGTATTCGATGCGCCCGAATTTATCAAACTGGTCGCGCATATAAGCCGTGCCGAGTTCGATATTGAGCGCCGGTTGAAATAGCGATTCGCCCGTAATCGTCGCCGTGTTTCCGTATTTTCGCGCCGTTGCGCGCGCGGTCGGAATCAGCAGCTGCATCAAGCCGTAAGCGTTCGCGCCGGATTTGGCGCGCGGATTAAAAACCGATTCCTGGCGAATCAAACCGGCGACCTGAAACGGGTCGAGCCGCCGCGCCTGCGCCCACATCTTTATATGCTGCCAGTTGGTCAAAGGATAAAAAATATCCCATTCCTCGCGCCCCATTTCTTCGGGAAACATCTGCGGATAATCGGGATAGCTTCGCGCTAAGCTTAATAAAGCGTTAACGTTATCTTCGCGCAGGCGATAATATTTCGCCAGCGTCATATTGACTTTCGGGCTGTTCGGCGCGGTGCGCCCGGCATCGCCGACTTCCTGAAATGCCCAGTCGAAAAGCCCGACGATGCCGAGTTGTTCGGCGCGAACGAGCCGCTCATTTTCTTTTTCCGTCGCGGTTTCAGTGGCGACCGTCACGGTTTTCAGGTTGGCGACGGCACGTCCGACGAGCGAATCTTTCGCAAAATTCTGCGGCGAATTGCATTTGCCCTGCGAGCGCAGATTGGCGATTCTCTGGGTCGCCATATAGCCGTACCAGTTTGCGCCGTAACGATGATTGACCGCTTCGTAGAGCGCGCACGCTTCGTCCGTTTTGCCCGCGCGTTCCGAGTCGCGCGCCGACCAGTAACCGGCTTTGCCGCGATTGGTCGTGTCTTTGTTGGCATAACGCGCCAGATGCTCGGTCAGCATTTGTGACGAAGACGCGAAATTACCGCCCTCGTGTTCGAGCCAGGCAAGCTCGAACTGCGCCGGAGCAGCCTCGACAGCATTCGGATAAGACGTTACCGCCGAGCGCAGAAAATAAGATTCTTCCAGTTTATTTTTCGCGTCGCGCGCCGCCATTCCGACGGCAATCAAAATCTTCGGCGTCCAGATGCCGGACGGAAATTTCTGGCGCATTTCATTGGTCGCCTGCCGCGCCTGTTCCCACTGTCGCGCGCCGGCGTAAGCGCGGGCGAGCTGGTAATAAGCTTCTTCTTTTTCCCTTGCCGAAGCCGGAATTAAATTAAACGCGCCCTGTGCTTCCGCGCCGCGCCGCAAAGTTGCCAGCGCCGTTAAACGTCGCAGATTCGTCTGCGGCGTCGATAGATTTGGAAAGCCTGCCAGCGCGGTCGCGTAAGCGTTTGACGCTTCGGCATAGTTTTTCGCGTCGTAAAGCTTATCGGCGCGCGAAATCGCTTCTTCCGCCGTTTGCGGCGTTAAGCTTTGCGCCAGCTCCGTCAATTTCGTTTCGGCTTGTTTGCCCGCTTCCGAGCCTGCGCCGTAGAAATAAGCTTTTCGATAAAAATTGATTGTCTGCGCCTGATTTTGCTGCTGTTCGTAAGCTCTGCCGACAGCCAGAAACGCGCCGGCGTCGTTTTTATCGGTTAAATCCCGCAAAAAGTTCGGAACATTCTGCGCCAGTCCCGATTGCAAAGCCGCTTCCGTCCAGAGCAATTTTGCTTCTTTGACGCGCAGAGAATTCGGAAACTCGTCGGCAAGCTGCTGAAAAATGCTCATCGCTTCCGCCGGTTTTTGCGCCTGCACGAGAGCCTTGCCGCGCAGCCATAAGGCGTAATCGCCCAGATTCGTTTTCTGCTTGAAGACGTTCGAATTTAAAATCTCCGCCGCGCCGTTTGCGTCGCCGTTTTCCAGCCGAATTCGCCCGCGCAGAAGTTTTGCCAGCGCGCCCGTGCGCGTATTGGCGAAACGCGAATCGAAATCGGCGATGACCGATTCGGGCGGCAGCTTTCCGTCTTTCGTCAACTGGCGAATCGCCTGGAGCGCCTGTTCTTCCGTCATCCGCTGGCAGCTGACGCTGAACGGCACGACCAGAAAAACGAGCGAAACTAAAATGAAGCTGAAAAACGAGTGCGAAATTAGCTGAAAAACTTTGTGAATCAATGTTTTGTTTCCTTTCTTCAAACGCCTTTGATGCGAAATGTGATTTTGCGGTTTATATCGGAATTAATCTTTTGCGCCGGGCAATTTTAATATATGATAACCGCATCAAATGGATTTTTTCTAGGAGTTATCTATGAAAAAGCTTTTTGCTTCACTATTATTCGTTTTTCTCCTTTCAATAGCGAGCCCGGCACAGACGCCGAAACCGACCGTCGCGCCGACGCCGAAGCCGGTCGCCGACGATGAAGACGTCGTCAAAATCTCCACGACGCTCATTCAGCTTGACGTGACCGTGACGGATAAATCCGGAAAAATCGTGACGGATTTGAAGCCCGGAGATTTTGAGATTTACGAAAACGGCGAAAAACAGGACATCACGAATTTTTCTTTTATTTCCTCGACGCCGAGAGTTAAAACCACACCCGACACGCCGCCCGGCGGCAAAAACACGCCGCCGCTTCCGCCGACCGAGCTTAAACCGGAAAGAATCCGGCGCACGATTGCGCTGGTCGTCGACGATTTGACGCTTTCGTTTCAAAGCACGGCTTACGTTCGCCAGTCGCTGAAAAAATTTGTCGACGAGCAGATGCAGGACGGCGATTTGGTGGCAATTGTTCGCACCGGCGCGGGCGCCGGCGCGTTGCAGCAGTTTACCGGCGATAAACGGCAGCTTTACGCCGCGATTGAGCGCGTCCGCTGGAATGCGATGGGCGCGGGCAACATCGGAGCTTTCGCGCCGATTCAATCTTCGCCCGACGGCTCGCCGATAGGCGCCGATACGGACGAAGACGAGATTGCGGCAAACAATAATGCGGACGCCGATTTTAACAATTTTCGCCAGAACCTGTTTGCGCGCGGAACGCTCGGCGCGCTGAATTACATCATTCGCGGAATGAACGAGCTGCCGGGACGCAAAAGCGTGATGCTTTTCTCGGACGGCTTCAAACTTTTCACGCGCGCCGAGCAGGAAACTGCCGACGCCTCGCAGATTTTAGACTCGCTCCGGCGCTTGATTGATTTGGCAAACCGCAACTCGGTCGTGATTTATACGATGGACCCGCGCGGGCTTCAGCCGCTCGGCTTGACGGCGGAAGACAACGTCGGCGGGCTTAACTCCGAAGCGCTGGAACAGCGTCTTTCCGACCGCCGCAGCGAATTTATCGACACGCAGGAAGGCTTGGTTTATCTCGCGCAGCAGACGGGCGGTTTCGCGATTATCAACTCCAATGATTTGGTCGGCGGCGTGCGCCGGGTTCTCAATGACCAGAGCTATTATCTGCTCGGCTACCAGCCGGACGCGGAGACTTTCGACGCGAAAACGCGGCGCTTTAATAAACTCGTCGTCAAGGTCAGGCGTCCTGATTTGAGAGTCCGTTACCGGAGCGGATTTTTCGGCGTCAGCGACGAAATGACCGACACCGTCAAGCAAACGCCGCAACAGCAGATTCTAAATGCGCTGCTCTCGCCTTTTGCCGCCGGCGGCATCAATCTGCGGCTCAACGCGCTTTTCGGAAACGAAGCGAAAAGCGGTTCTTTCGTGCGCTCTTTCCTGCACATCAACGCCAAGGATTTGAAATTTACCGATGAAGCCGACGGAAGCCATAAAGCGACTTTCGACGTGCTCGGAGTCAGCTTCGGCGACAACGGCATCGCGGTCGACCAGATTGGCAAAACTTACACGATTGTGGCGAAAGGCGAAACTTACGAGCAGATGATGCGCGACGGCTTTGTTTACAGCTTTGTTTTTCCAATCAAAAATCCGGGCGCGTATCAGATGCGGGTCGCGTTGCGCGACCAGAATTCTCAGAAAGTCGGCTCGGCAAATCAGTTTATCGAAGTCCCGAATCTGAAAAAAGACCGTCTGACGCTTTCGGGAATCATTCTGGAAAATTTAACGCCCGCGCAATGGCAGAAGCTGGCGCAGCAAACGAGCGAGCCGGTTTTAACCAATCCGCAGTCGGACACTTCTCTGCGCCGGTTCAAGCGCGGAACGGTTTTGCGCTACGCCTACGAAATTTATAATATCAGGCTCGACGCCGCGCAAAAGCCGCA
>DASVRT010000115.1:0-24029 GCA_036388475.1 Pyrinomonadaceae bacterium
TGAAATTCTTCACTTAATGAAAACCGCGGGCGCGTAAAATTTGAGGGCAAGATGAGTGATTCAAATGATTATGGGGATTTTGGTTGGGTAGATGAAGGCGACCCTTTGGAATCTCCTCAGGAAGAAAAAGCCGGCTCCGGAGTGCAACAAGGCACCGCTCAGAACCAAAACCGGAATCGCGCAAATCAACAGCAAAACGGCAACGCTACGCAGGCAAACGCTTCTTCGAACGCGGCGGCGGCAGAATCATACACACCGCCCGAAGGCTCGGAAGGCTGCGCAATTATAGGTCCGAGCGGTTCCGGCAAAACCACCTTGCTGGCGGCTATCGAACGCTCGTGCGAAATGCCCGGCGAAGATGGAATTACCCTGGAATTTTATCCCGAGCCGGGCATTACTTACCTGATAAGGCGAGTCATCAGCAATGTCGTGCATAAGCGAGCTGAATATAGCCCGACTTTTAAAGTTGATGATTATGGCTTTCGCATTTGCGTTACGGAAAAGGCGGAAAGTTTATTTTCGTTGCCGCTTGAGGTCGATTTCCGCGGAGAGTTAAGCGACAGCGGCGGCGGAACTATTTTCCCGACGATACAAATGGAAGAGGAAATGGCAAAACGCCCGGAAATAAGAAGAGATTTTGAATCGGAAAGCGCCGGTGTTTTAGAGCGCCTTCGTAACGCCTCGTCAATCATTCTTTGTGTCGATGCCTCGCAGCCTAATATTCGTCTTCTGTATGAACGAATGAGCATTGTGCTCTCGCAGACAAGAGACCAGAATTCGATTGAGCGCCGCCGGCTGACTCTTATAGAGAAGATGAATCGCTGGATTCGCCGCCGCGAGATTCCCGAATACATCGAGCGAGTCCGACCGTCTTTAAAAGCCAAGCGATTTTTACTGCTGCTGACGCATATCGACCAGCTTTGCGAATCGGCTGCGAACCCGGAACTGATGGCGAGAATGGCAAATCCGGTGATTCAAGCGCGAGAAACGCTCGGCGCGAGCCTGCTCGACAAAATCCGCAAATCGCTGCCGAAATCAGCTGAATTTGCCGTCGGCGTTTGCAGTCCGTGGGGATTTAATGGTGAAGAAAAAGGCTGGAAACCTTTTGCCGACGCCAACGGACAAGTCTACGCCGTCTCGAACGAGCAGGGCGAGGAATTGCTTCTCAGATGGAAGCCTTTCGGCGTGCGCGATGCAATTTACTTTATTGCCACCGGCAAATGCCGCGGCTCGGTCGCGCCGGTGACGGAACAGCAACTGATTACTACTAAATCGCCGGCTAAAATGTATGTTTCCGGCTAAGCATTCAAAACATTAATATGTAAATTTCGCGCTCCTATTTTTAACTTCTTATCGTCTTTACCGGAATTAATTGCGGATTTTGAAAAAAATAAATTAACTATATGTCAGTTTCTTCATTTCCATCCGAGACCAGAGAAAGCCGTTCGGCGAATGTCAGCTCAAACGGTCATTCGCCTAAGGGAAGCGGCTATACGACGATTTACCTTTCCCCGACACCGACCGAAAGAATCGACGGACCGCTCGGCTATCTGGTTAAGCTTTTTCATTTGGATATTTACGGCACGAGCCTGCTGACTCGCGGCGTCCTTTACGAGCTGAAAGCCATTTCCGTCGCGCTCGGCATTATGTTTCTTTTCGATTTGGCGGCATGGACTTTTTTCTGGAATATGGTGATCTATAACGGGCGGTTGTCGCTCGGCTTTTACACTCTGTTTGCCCTCGGTTTCGGTTTTATGTTCGCGATGATTATTATTATCTACGAGCGTCAATGGGTCGTGACCGACATCAGCCAGTTTGGGCGAAACTGGCAATCGTCGCTTAAAATCATCATCGCCGTTTTGGTCAGATTGTTTATCATCATTCTCGCTGCCTACGCCACCGCGCAACCGATTGAAGTTTTATTTTTTAACGGGCAGATTCAAAAGCGTGTTCACGAAGAGAGCGTGCGCGCGGAAGCGGTCGGGCAGTTTCGCGATTATCAGGACAAAGTAAACAAGACGAAAGGCGCGATAGCTTATAAAGACACGATTCAAGACCAGGCAAACGAAAGAGCGCAGAATCAACTGACGGAGGCGCAGAAAGAAGACGGGCGCCTGCGTGAAAGTCTGAGACGCGCAAAGGAAGAAGTGCAGACAGCGGAAAGAAGATTGTCCGCCGCGCAAAGCAGTCGTTATACGGAGCACCGCGCGGCGCGGATAGCTCGCGCTCAGGAGCAATTGACTCGTGCCCGCGCCAATGCCTCGAACGCGCAAAACGCGGTTGATTCAAATTCCGGTTCTTTAACGGGAGCTAAACAGCAAGTTGTGCGCGCGGAAGACCAAATCAAAAAACTACAGGAAGATGCCGAGAAAGATAAACAACGTATTACGGATTGGATAAAACAGCTCCGCCGTTCGAATCCGGGCAAATCAATCGCCGAAAATACCGATGCGCCGAAAAAATTCGAGTTTGAAGATAAAGATTACGACTTTTTCGAGCGAATGACGATTATCGACGATTTGTACGCGGGGCGCACTCCGAAATGGACCGGTGCCGACCAAGCCGAGGTAAATGACTTGAGAAGTACATTTGCCTTCGGCGATTCGGCTGACGAAAAGCGGCGAGAGGTCGATGCCGACAGTTTTCGAAAGCAGTGGCTTGGGTTGCTGATTATTACCTTTATTTTTCCCTTATCGGTCATCGCTATGAAATTTCTGATGTCTGTGGATAAAAGCTTGATGAATTATTATTCTTACGATAAACAGGTGCAGAATTCTGACTATGCCGTCCATTTATATAACAGTCCCTCGGCGACGAATGAAGCGGAAGAAAACGGGCGCCAGGAAAGTTACGGGAATATAGCGGTTGATTGAAGGCTCAATAAATAAACTTTGTCAGTAGATTTCAATGTTAGACAACGTCGAACAATCGTTAGAAAACGATGTCCTTTCCGTAGAGCGGCTGGAGTTTGGGAAGTTCTGCGTCTCGCCCGAAGGCAGCGTCGTTCGAGATAATGGAACGGTTATTGAATACAGCCTGCTCGGAAAATCCGAAGGGTTTCCCGCAGAATTGGCAAGCTACTGCAAACCGAAAATTCTGGACATCGAAGTCGAGAACGAAGACGAGGATTCGAACGGTTTCCCCTACGGAACGGTTTTGCGCCCATTCGTCCTGAACAAGGCGCCGCAGCCTGTTTTTTTTCGCGTGCGCCATCGTTTTGAGAAAGGCGAATATGCAGAAAGCGGGCGGCGCTATAAACTCGGACGTTATCTGACCGTCAAAGACGACGAAATACACCCGCTTATGTTTCTGGAAGCGATGGAGGGCGAGCGGCTTCAGGGAATCACGCTCGAAGAAAGCCGCCAAATCCAGCCGCTGCCGACTAAAAAATACAAGCCGGGCAAAGACGATTTAACCGATAAATTTGTTAAAGAAGCGGTCGCGTTTATTTTGTCGGGCATCGGGGTCGATGTCTCGGAAGACATCGGGGAAGAAGATTTTTTTCGCTGCCTGTCCGCCGTCTGGTCTGTGCTGCCGCCGAAACTGCGCCCGTTTCTGAGCGCCGGCTGGGGAGTTAGCCGCACGTTGGCAAACGATTTCGCCTTTAGCTGTAGTCGGGGGCGGAACAATACGCGGGCGTACTTTTCGGCAAGTTCGCGGGAATGGAGCGCGCCGCGGCAAATCTTAAGCCCCGCCGCCGACGGTCAGACGAATCTCATCGAATTTGCTCCGCGAATGATAAAGCCCGGCGAGGTATATTCAAAAAACGGTTTCGCTGAATTGTACGGCGAATCCCGCAACGGCAAGATTACGTTTTCCGGCGACCCTAAAGAGTTTCTAGAATGGTTCAAGGAGATTCCTGAAGCTGCCTTTGCGCCGTTGCCGACCTGGCAAGAGCCGGTTTTGCTGAAAACTTTTCGTTCGCCCGGGCTGAAGGCTCTGGACGTCGATACGCTCGAAAAATTCAAAGTCTGGCTCTCCGGTGACGGGCAGGAAGAGCCTTTTCAGGACGTAAAAAAATTTTTCTTTCAGCGAAACCGTAAAGAAGCCTTTGAAGAGATTCTGGAATTGATGGCAAAAGAAGAGCGCAAAATCCGCGAACGTACCGACTCGGCTTTGTGGAATTCTTTGTCAGACAACGGGCACGAAATTTTTTCCGAGATACTGTTTGGAAATCTTTGTGATAATAAAAAACGCGCGCGGCTGTTTGCCAAATTGCAAGCCCGCGATGCTTCGGGCGCTCTGGAATGGTTTTACGCCGCCGCCGCCGGCAGGAACGAAGCGGAAAACCTGCCGAAAGAAGCTCGACAAACATTATTGGGATTGCTGGACGAGTCGATTGCCAAAGCTGATAAAACGGCGCTTACTCATCACGAAAATCTTCTTCGCTTAATGAAAAAGCCGCAGGTTTATCGCGCTTGGCTGAATAAAAACGAGCGACATTTGGTAAAAGCAATCGCTAATGCGCGCGGCGGTCTCGCTCCCGACCTTTACAGTCGAATCGAAGAAATCTTCTCTGACGGTTTTGTAAAAGCAATTTTCAATTTGCAGTTCGGAATCAAGCCGACCGAAAGCGATTTGTCAACCATCAGCGCAGAGCCGGAAGAAGAACGAAAATGGCTCGCCGATTTTTTGCGCTCTTTATGGGAAAAAACCGTCAGCCAGCAGCACGAGCCGCTTAAACGACGGGGAAGATTTATTCCGTGGCTGGATTTTCTGAAACCTTCAATCGGCGATGACGTGGCGCTCTGGAATATCTATTTTAGCAAGCCTATCCGCGAAGACCAATTGCCTAATCTCTTTCAGGAAGTTGAAGAAAATCGCGTTCCGGCAGTTATGGAAGAACCTCTGGCGGCTTTTGTTTTGCGTAACTGGGAGGAGTTTAGTCAGCGGGTCAGAGAACGGGCTAGGGATTGGCGGAAGATAACAGATAAATTTCCGCCTCTGTTCAGGGAAGTCTTGCTTTTTGAATCCATCGCGCCCATCGCCGCCCGGCAGCGTAAAGGCAACGACGAGATTTCGGCGGCGGTCAATAAATTTTCAGTCTCAGCCGCCGAAGCTGATTTTATTATCGATGGATTGAACTCAAAATCAAGCGCGAGACTTGCAGAACTCGCTGATTTTTTATGGCAAATCCTGGTTGAAAAAGGCGAATTGAGTCACGACGGCAGCATCGCGAATTTATGCCGTCATATGAATAAAGGGCAACTGCCCGAAGGCTCGATGCCGGGACTCGACCGGATAGCTGTTCTGGCGCATTTAACGCGCTCCGCCAAAGCCTATAAGAAGCTGAAAAACTGGGCGAGAGAAGAATGGTGGAGTCAGATTAAACAATCAGCCGCGAACGTCAGGGATTTGAGACAAGCCGATAAGCTGGCAAAACAAATGATTATGCTGTTGAGCGTTTTTCCCGAGATTGATTTCGACCCGACGCCGCAGCAACTCGAACTGCTCGTGCCCTATCGCCAGTGGCTTAAAAAACATTTGAGCAAAAACGACATTCATTCCAAACGAGTCAGGAAATTCGAGCCGGCAGCCAGAGATTTTCAATCGCTCAAATTTAACGCCCACAAAGAACTCTGGGATGAAAGATTTGAGAATATGGTTTTATCGACGGCGTTTTCCGGCGTTCCGCCGGCGCTGCAAACTTACGTTACACTTCAACGCGCTTTACTCTACTACTCGCGAATAAACGGCGAGATACCCTCTAGCGAAATCAGCGAACGGGCGGAAATGTGTCTGAAATATCTGGAAAGCTACGAACAGCAAGGTCCCGGAGCCTGGGGCGAAGCCGTCGCCAAAGTCGCCAGAGGCGGCTTGATACCACTACTGCAAAAAAAATATAGCGATAAGAGCAATATCATAAAAATAATCGAAATCGCCAGAAATGAATGGTTTGGCAGAAGCGGCTTATTCGGTTTAGGAGAAACGATGAAAACGCTTGGCTTCGGCAGAAGCGAAAATCTGAGAATTAATCCGGCATCTTTGGAAGATTTGTTGAAAACCGTCCTATACAGCTACGGCAGCCAGAAGCTGAAAAAAGATTTGGACGAGCATTTCAAAAATCTGAGAGTAAGGAGGTAGATATTGTGCGGCACTTTGAAATCGGACTCGATAATCAAAGACTTTCGTGGCAGGAACATTTGTTTTCAGACGTCGTTCGCGAAATGGGCGATTTGTCCGACTTAATCAGTGAGCCGGTTTTTGATCATTCGGGCAAATCAATTTTTACCATCGTGCCGGAAACCGAAGTCAGCTGGGACTGGAACGATTGGGAATACGCGGAAAAGATTGTTCATTACGGAAAAACGCAGGCGGCGAAATCCCAAGTCATCAAATATCCCGAAAAATCCTCGGCTCAATTAAACGGGCAGGCAAGCGCGGCGATTTCGCTGGAGATAGTTTTTTACGGCGAACAGGAACAAACCGGCGCCGTCAAGCAACATTTGTCCGACAAGTATTACGCGGACAACATCGGATTTGAAATGCGGGGCAATGCCATTATCGTCGGCGTTAAAGGCGGATTGTCTACGGAAAATCTAATCGCGGAGAAATACGGAAAACACGGCTTGCAGCAAAAGAAGAAGATTAACGCCTGGAAATTTGGCGGGCGCCCTCAAGTTTTAATTCCCGCACAGCCGTTTGGCGAGTTCCTGGTAGTCGTCAAACAAATCGGACAAAAGCGAAAAATGCTTCAGTGTAAGGCAATCGGTGTAGTGGGAAGAAATGAAACCGGATGGATTAAACCGACCCTCGACGAAGTCCGAGAGCTAAAAGCAATCGTTGAAGGCGCGGTGCGCGCGGACGGGCTAAATCAGGCGCTTTCGGCGAAAGCGCCTGATTGGGACGAATGGCTCGACAACTGGTCGAGGATTTCGCAGGAAAAATTTTTGCGGCTCGCGCAGATGGCTGGTCGCAAATTGAATCTCGCGGAACAGGAGGCGCGGCGGCTCACTCAACATCATCCGACGGGGCTTTGTCGCGCGTTGGTTTTACACGCTCTGGACTGCCCTTACTTTCGGCGCGGCTGGTGGAAAATCGAGGCGCTCGATCGAGACGATTTTTTAACCAGCGTCGGGTCGCTCAAAAAGGGACTTGTCGAAATATTAGCTTCGATGCCGACGCTGGAGGGGAAAATCTGGGCGATTAAAGAAGCCGAAAACGATTGTTTGCCGCAGGCAATCAGGAATGTAAAGGATTTTCGGCTGCCGGTTCTGCGGCGCGAACTGCATCTGCTCGAAAAGCGGCGCAACGCCGTTCGTGACCGGGAAGGAAGAAGAAAGGCGGCTTGATTCAGAACCAAAATCAGATTTCAGTTTTACGGAGGCGATTATATGAGCGGGCAAAAAACAAGTTACGTCAGAATTGAGCAGCGCGAAGAGAGACGCTTGCGCGAAATGGATACGCATTTTCGCGCCGTCCAGCGCGATTTGCCTGAGCGGCTGCGGCAGTTAAAAGACGAGATGCAAACTCAGGTCGAACGACAGCGACAGCGCACGGAAGCCAAATTAAAGGATTTCGAGCGGACTGCAAACACTCTAAAAAGCGATTTGGCAGAAGCCGAACGCCGTCAGCAACAGCGTCTGCGTGAAGGTTTAGAGAAGGTTCGGCGCCGGATGAGCGAGCAGCTTGATCAGGAACGCGCGGCGCGCGAGCAGCAAGCGCGCGTAATGCAGCAGGAATATCGAGCGATGATAGCCGAGGAGCGAGGCGAGCGCCAGCGCCAGATGATTGCCATTGAAAACCGTGTCGGCACGATTGAGAATCGCGAACAAAAACGCACGCAGATGGCGTCCGCCTGGCTGGACGATTTGCGCGTCGTAATAGCTGAAGTCGAAAAACTGCCGCACGAGCGTTTTGCGCCGGGCAAGCTACAGCGAATTTCGATGCAGGTCGAGCAAGCCGAGGCGAATCTCCGGGAAGGCGCTTCGCAAACCGCACTGAGCGGTGCGCAAAATCGTTATCTCGACTTGATTGAGCTGCGGGCTGAGGTTTTGTATCAGGAGCAAATATTTGAACAGGCTTTTATGCAGGCTGTGCAGAAGGTTAAAAGCCTGCTGGCGGAAATCGAGGCGCACAGTGAAGCGACCGTTTACCCGCAGACCGAAAAGGAATTTAATTTCAAAGTTAATTTTTGGTCCGGCGGAAAATTAGAGCAGGTTACAAATGAGCTTAGCGAAATCGAGCGGCGGCTGGAAAGCCAAAAAGATTCGCTTGCCATCGACCAGGTGCAGGCGTTGGAAAAAGACGCCGAAGCCTTGCGCGGGCGAATGCTTGAAGCGGTCGAGTCGGCGAAAATAGCCATTATAAACTCGCAGGCTTGCTACAACGTTTCGCAGGTCATCGAAGATGTTATGGCGCAGCAGGGCTTTGAGGTTGCCGACGGGGTTTACGAAGGCGAAGACCAGCGCGCCGCTTACGGTTTGAAGATGAAAAATCGCGGCGGCGACGAGGTCGTCACCATTATTACCCCTTCGGCGGAGCGCGAGCTTGAATACAAAATGCAGATGGACTTTTTCGACCGCTCGCAGGACGAAGCCATGCGCCGGAACTTCGTGCAGTCCGTCCAGAAAGGCTTAAACAGCGCCGGTTTTCAGAGTCTTCCCAGTCAAACCACACGAGATGTTGCCGAGCCGGACGAATCGGTGCGTGATTTTGAAAGTTTTCGGCGTCGGCGCAACGCGCAGGAAAGAGTCCGCTGATGAAAAAAGATAATGAAACAAAGAGCGGGAGATTAATTTTCAGATGACACCCGATTATTTCAAACTAACAGCCGAGCGAATCAACGACAGCCTTAATTTTCGGCGCAATCATCGCTTTTACTTGCTTTACGGAAGCAACGCGACCGACGAATTTTTGACGCAGTCATACTATCGCGCCAATCTTCTTCAAACTCTCTGGGCGACATTGAAGGCGAACGGCTTTGAGCGCGTGGTTTTTTACAATTTCGCCGATAAATTCTTTTTTCTCGACGAACAGTCCGCACGGCTGGCAAAAGAATCAAGAGAAAACCAGCAAGCCGCCGCCGCTGCTGCCGCCGCTCAAACGGGCAGCGGCGCGGTGAGTCCGAGACGAAGACAGGTCGGACCGATGGGAGCAACACGCAACGTACTTTCGCGCGAAATTCCAACATCTGCCGCTTCCTTTGCCGCCCCTGACGGCGATCAGGAAAACGGAAACAAAGCCGCGCCGGCGCAATATACGCCCGATGAAAAGGGAATTATCCGAATGACTCCGAAACGAGTAACCGGCGACGGGATGGCTGACGCTTCCGTATTGACGCATTTTAACGATTTCGTCACTGACGAAACTATAAAAACCGCGCTGGTCATCGAAGATTTGGAAAATTTGTCTCGCATACACGACGCAGTCAAACGCCAGCTCGCCATTCGGCTACAGCAATGGGGTGCGCTGCCGAATCAAAACCCGAACGCCGTGATTTTCATCAATTCGCGCGACCCTCTCGACACGGATAGCCAGCAGGCAATGCGACTCATAAGCACTGAGTTTGCGGAAATTGCAAATCTCGTTTCGATTGCCTTCGGTCAGAAAACCGGCGAAACCGATGGTTTTATTTTATACATTCCGACGCCTTTCGAGGCTGAGGTAGAACGCTGGCTAAACGCTTTCAGATTGAAAAATCGCCTGCCCGTCGAGTGGCGCGAGTTTAAAAAACTCGCCCAATGGATGACAGCGGAAAACAAGCAATTAAAAAAGATGGAGGGCAAACTGCACGAATATATCTCGGGGCGGGAAGCGAAAAACCGGGCGGACGAAAAAATCTGCCTGGCGCTGGCGCGGCAAAATCAATGGATTTCCGGCGATTCGGACCCGCGTCCCGCGCTTGAGCGAATGGAGGAGATGATCGGACTCAGCCAAGTCAAAAATCAGGTTAAGAATTTACATTCTCTGCTCAAGGCGCAGGAGCACCGGCGGCAGGGAAATCCGCAGCTGCGCATCGAGCCGCCAAATCTGCATCTGGTTTTTACCGGCAATCCGGGAACGGGCAAAACCACCGTCGCCCGGCTTATCGGCGAAATTTACCGTGATCTTGAACTGCTCAAGCGAGGTCATACGGTCGAAGTACGCAAAGACGACATTGTTGCCGGATACGTCGGTCAAACCGCGCCGAAAACCAACGCTAAAATTAACGAAGCGCTCGACGGTGTCTTTTTTCTGGATGAAGCCTATATGCTCAAGGACGGCGGCACCGAAGGCGGCAATGATTTCGGACGTGACGCGCTGAGTACGATTATGGCGCGAATGGAAAATGAGAGACACCGCCTGGCAGTGATTCTGGCTGGTTACGAGCGGGAAATTGAAGCGCTGATTGCGATGAATTCCGGAATTGAGCGGCGCATCGGGATGCGAATTAATTTCGAGGATTACAACGGCGATGAGCTGCTTCGGATTTTCGAACAGCGCGCGACGAACGAAGGCTTTACCATCAGCGCCGACACGCGCGAAACGATGCGGCGATTGTTTGCCCGCATGTACGAGAGGCGAAACGACCGGGACTTTTTCAGTCTTGACGAAACCGGAAAATCAACCTTCGGCAATGCGGGCGAAGTCAGAAAACTTTTTCAGGCGATGATCGCGCGCCAAGCCGTGCGGCTCGACGGCAATTCTCAGGCTGAGCTGACGATTAAGGATTTGCCGCCCGAATACGAAAAATTTATGCCGCCCGTGACCGCGCAGGACGATTTGATGAAGTTCCTGACGGAATTGAACAACATGGTCGGTTTGCAGCCGGTCAAGGAGATTGTGCGCGAGCTGGTCGAAGAAGTTCGGGCGGTGCAATTCGGCATTGAAGTCGGCGAGTCGGTGCCGACTCGCCATATGATTTTCACCGGGAATCCCGGCACGGGCAAATCGACGGTCGCGCGGCTTATCGGCAAAATATATAAGGCGCTCGGAATTTTGCAAAAAGGACATTTCAAGGAAGTCAGCCGCGTCGATTTGGTCGGGGAATACCAGGGGCACAGCGAACGCAAAACGAAAAATGCCATTCAAGAGGCGCTCGACGGCGTTTTGCTGATTGACGAAGCATACAGTCTCGCCCGCGACCCGATGGATACTTTCGGCAAAGCCGCCATCGACACGCTCGTGCCGATGCTTGAAGATTACCGCGACAGATTAGTCGTCATTTTCGCCGGTTACACGACCGAGATGCAGTATTTTGTCAACAGCAATTCGGGACTCGAATCCAGAATCGGATACAAAATCGAATTTCCCGATTACGAGCCGAGTATGCTTTTGGAAATTTTGCTGCGAATGGCGGCAAAAGACGGCTTCGCCGTGCCCGACGATGTGCGGAATTTGCTGCACGAAATGTTCATTCGTTTTCACGCCGCGCGCGGGCGGAATTTCGGCAATGCGCGTGACGTTCGGGTGCAGTTTTACGACAAAATGATAAAACAGTTCAGACGACGCGTTTTAGCCGAGGTTGACAGCAATCGGCGGGCGGTCGATGTAACGAAGAGTTTTGTCCTGTCGGATTTGATGGATATAAAGGTTCTCGGCTGAATTGTCTGAGTTAATTTGATGCGCTTACGTCTGGAAAAATGTCCGATTTGCGAGAGTACGCCGCCGTCAAGCGGCGAGACCTGCGGAGTCTGCCGCTCGCCGTTTATTTTCATCGAGTATTTTCTCGACCTGTTCGGGCGCGAACAACACAAAAAACAGCTCGATGAATACCGAAAAAGATGGAAAGGATTAAATGAGTATCTGAAGACTCTGCTCGAACTTCACGAAGAGAAATGGAGCAATAATGCGCACTGGTCCGACATTTGGAGGCAAATCAAGCCCTACGCCGCTTCTCTGAATTTTGAAGAACCGGAAATTATCAGATTGGCGCAATCGGTCAGCCGGCAGTTCGAAAGCGACCACAACCAATCCGCGGCTTTTCAGGCGGCGCAATCAGTCGGTGCCCAGGCGGCGAGCGATTCGCCTAAAACTCCGGCTGATAAAGTCCGCCAAAAAATAGCCGCGTGGGTCAGCCGGCTGCCCGGTGCCGAATACAGCGTGGCTGACTGGGTGAATTTTACAGATTCGCTCGGCGTCGGCGACGGTCGGGTCGGCAATAGCGGCAGTGAAAGCTTCAGCTTTGACAAGCTTAGCGAAACGCGCGACGAAGAGATTGTAAACCAGTTTATTAGTTTTGAAACGGTATTGGTTAATGCGGCGGGCGAGTTTTACAACCGGAGGCTGGAATCCGCGAGGCGATTTATAGAAACGCCGGACGGCAATGTTGAAATTGTGATGATTAAAATTTCGGGCGGCAGCTTTGAGATGGGCGCCGACGGCTGGACTCACACCGTCCCGCGCCATACGGTAAACGTCCCGGAGTTTTATATCGGAGCGCTGCCAGTGACGCAGTTGCAGTGGAATGCCGTCGCGCGGCTGCCCAAAATTAATCTCGAACTGGAAGCCAATCCCTCGCATTTTCGGGGCGACTATTTACCGGTCGACAGCGTCAGCTGGCTCGAAGCAGTTGAATTTTGCGCGCGTTTATCAAAGCGAACGGGCAGAAAATATCGTCTGCCGAGCGAAGCGGAGTGGGAATATGCCGCGTGCGCCGGCGCCGCTGCCGGCACCGCCTTTGCCTTCGGCGAAATATTAACGCCGGCTTTAGCTAATTATGAAGAAGAAACCGCGACGGGCGTGGCTTCGCCGGTCGAAATTCGAAACGGAGTTATTCCCGCCGGAATATTAATGGCAAACGCGTTTGGTTTGTATGATATGCACGGCAACGTCTGGGAATGGTGCGCCGACGCGTGGCACAAAAATTATTCGGGCGCGCCGGAAGACGGTCGGGCGTGGACGAAAGGCAGCGATTCCGGGCGGCGCGTGCTGCGCGGCGGCGCGTGGTGCAACTGGGCTGATTTATGTCGTTCGAGCGAACGGATTGCCGAACGCGAGGATAAGGAAGGCAAATTAAATTATATCGGTTTCCGGCTGGCGCTCGATTTATAAAAATTATGTTATTCAAACTCGGTTTAGATTTCGGCACGACCACTTCGATTCTGTCATTTATCAAGGACGAGAAATTGAGAGTCTATTACTACGGCGGCGAAACCGACGGCGGAACGCCGTATGTGCCGACGGTTGTGCTTTACGAAAAAAACGATTTGCTAATCGGGCACTTTGCGCTTGAGACCGAGAGCGAGGACGCGCAGCCGGAACGCTATTTCAAAATGCGCCTGCCGCTTAATGAAGACGACGCGAAAGCGAAATCCGCCGAAGATTTAACCGCCGATTTTATCGGAGAATTTATTAAGGGAACTTGTCCGAGCCGGGAAAAGCTCGCCGGCGAAAGGCTCTGTAGAGACGCTTTTGCCGCGTTTCTGCGCGCCGAAGTCGAAAGTCTGGTCATTGCTATTCCGCACGCCTGGGACGAAGATAAAAAAGCCATTGCGCGCAACCGGCTCCGAAAAGCCGTCGGCGAGCGCCTGAATCTGCCTTTGAGCGAATTTGTTAGCGAACCGTTTGCCGCCGCCGCTTTCTTTCTGCATCGCTACAAGGAAAACAAAAAAGAAGATTTCAAGGGCAATCTGCTGGTTTGCGATATGGGCGGCGGAACGTTTGACGTCACGCTCTGCCGGATCGGGATTAATTCGACGATGAAACTGATTGCCAAAGCCGGAAGCGGAAACGCCGACGGCTTCGGCATTGCCGGAAATTATTTCGACCAAGCGCTGATTGAAAATTGTTACGGCAAGGTTGAACCGTTTATTTTCTCCGAACTCATGAGAGAGTTGGACCGTGAGAAAAAGAATAAAATCCAAGCCAGACGGCTGGAAGCGGTTTTGGCGAAAGAGAAGCCGCGAGGCATTCCGATTTACAATTTGCGCCACGACATCGGAAACGTAACCGTCAAAATCGACCATCTGGAAGACGCCTTTGCGGGCGTTAAGGAAAGCATCGATAAAGTTCTGGAAGAAGCTTTAAAACAAGCCCGTCAAGAAAATGAAACGATTGACCGGGTTATTCTGGTCGGCGGATTTGCCAAGTTTCCGCTGGTGCGAAACGCGATTCTCGATTTTCTTACACGGGAAGATTTGGAGGCGGATAATCTGCTTGATCTGGAGACTTTGACGACCGATGAAATGGCTTACGCGATTTCCTACGGCGCGTGTTTGATTGCCAACGATTTGATTGAAACGTCGGAGAAATTTAAGACGTCAATCGGCGTTAACGTCACGGGCACCGCCGGCATAGATTCGAGAATTGAACTTATCAAAGCAGGCACGACTCTCGGCAAATTAGCCGACGGCACGTTGGGCATAGACCATAAAGGACGCAAAATCCCTTTTCGAATCGGGCTTCGTGAATTCCAGGTCGAATTTATCGTCGCGGCAGACGGCGGCGAGCCTTTTACCAGAATGGGCAATTTTATCTTTCCGAAAAATTTCGACTTTGAAAACAAAAGATTTTTTATCGGCGCAAAGGTGGATAAACATTCTGTTCCGCATTTGATTTTACAGGACGAAGAAAGCGGCGAAAGGTTTGAGACTTCGCTCGAATCAATCATAAAAAAATAAATATGGCAGGCAAAAATCAAGACAAAATCAAAACACTGCTGGCGCAAATCGGCGCGTCACTAAATGATAATGAAGAGCAGGCAGAGACGGACGACGCGGCGGCGAAGAAGATTTTAACGGTAGTTCAAATACTGGAAAATGCGGCGGAGCTTTCGCTTCAAATAAGCCGGACGGAGCATCTCGCCGCGCTAAAGGCGGAAGATTTGCCGCAATTCGTTTCAATCTTGAGCGAAACCGCTGAAAAACTTTTCGATTTCTACCGCACTGCGATAAAACATCTGCCGCCGGAAGCGATTGAAGGCTTGACGGTAAAGCTAAAAGTTTCAAAAAGCCTGCTGACAGCGGAATTGGAAGCCAGCGCCGGCGAAATCGGACTTTACGCCGATGAAATTGCGGAAATACAAAAGCAAAAACTTGAAAAGGAACGCGAGCTGGGAGAAAAAATCGCCAATGTCGACCAGGGGTTTCAAAGAGTGAGAATCCTGGAAGACACTCTGCGTTTGTATGCCGAGTCGAACCACCGCGCTTTGAACAGCCTGCCGCGCCGCCTTAACGAAGCAAATGCCAAATTGGAAGTAGTCGAGAAACTGCTCGGCGAAGTGGACGAGGACACGCGAAAACTTCTTGAAGAACACCAGCGCGCCCAGAGCGTGATACGCGTCGTCGAAGCCTGAAATTTTAATTGGATCAGATGAAAACGCAAATCCTGAACGTAGCACAAATTTGTCCGGTGAGCGAAGCGCTCGGACCGGGCAGACGTTTTGTTCTCTGGGTGCAGGGTTGTCCGTTTTCCTGTCGCGGGTGCATCTCACCGGAATGGATTGAGCAGCGCCCGGCAAATCGGGCGAGGGTTGAAGATTTAGCCGATTATATTATCGAACTGGCGCGCGCGGAAAATCTCGAAGGCATAACGATCTCCGGCGGCGAGCCGCTGCTGCAAGCCGCTGCGCTCGACCAACTGTTGCGCCGTGTTCGCTCCGTCTTGCCGGAATTTTCGGCGATTTGCTTTTCCGGTTATAGGCTCGCTCAGCTTCAAAAAAAGGCTTTCACCGATAAAGGCATCGCTGCTTTGCTGGCACAGCTTGACATTTTGATTGATGGTTTATACGTCGAAGACCAAAACGACGCGAAAGGAATGCGCGGCTCGCGCAATCAGCAGATTCACTTTTTAACCGCGCGTTATAAGCATCTGGCGAAAAATTTTAATGACTCGGCGCGGCGCGTCGAGGTTCATCTGCTCAACGGCGAAATGCTTCTGGTCGGCGTGCCTTCGCCGCAAATGCTGGGAAATTTTTACCGAACTGCCGGAAAATTAAGCGAAAGGGAAGAAGCGGCAACAACAGAAGCAACAGAAGGAGGAAGAGGAAAATAATGGCTCGGAGCATTATGTCGGTTCCGTCTCTGGCGGAAACCATTTTTGCGCACAGCAGGCAGATGCGCCCTTTCAGCGTCGAGCCAATGGAATTTCAGCGCGAGCTGGTTACGCAGAACTCGGAGATTTTTTTGCAGTACGCCAGCTCGTTGATCGAAGAAGCGATTGAAATTTTCCAGCGCGTTTACGCCGGCGAGACGATTGATTTTGAAGAATTGGATAATGTTCGCGCGCGCCTGATGGCTGCCCAGCGCATCCTCTCGCATTTGAAAATGCACGAGGGGCTGAACGCGGCGATTAATATGATTGGAAATATTGCCCTGCATCAAGCGCAGCTGGGGGTTTTTTCGATGACGTATTTTCATCATCTGGCGCTCGATTCTTTTCAGTTTATAAAAGAATATATCAAGCCCGAAGGCAGCGCCTACGGAATGAATCTGTTAAATGAAGGAACGGTGCTGATGCTGATGGCGTCGCTCAAGGCTGAGCGGCTCGACGAATATTTCAGAAAGGCAGTCGCCTGCTTTGAGGAGGCACGCAATTATTTTCCGCCGCATTCGCTTGAATATCTTAACGCGCTTAAGCAGGAAGGAAACTCGTGGGTTCACCTTTACGAGCTTAACCCGCAAGAGCCGTCTCTGCTGCGGGAAGCCGAGAAGGCTTTTCAAAAAGCACTCGGCTTAGTCAATAAAAATTCGGTCGAGCAGGCTGAATTGCTTGTGCATCTGGCGACGATTCCGACTTATGAATTTGTTTTGCAGGGCAATTTGGATGTCGATGTTATCCGCGTCAGTCTGGATCGCGCCATCGCCTATTGTCTGGAAGCCGATAAAATCTACGCAGAGAAATTTCCCCGGGGTTTGCCGCGCGGCATTTGTCTGATGAACCTCGGAATGACGCAGCAGCTTTTAGCCAGACTCGGCACGGATATGCTGGTAAATTACCAGCTTTCGCTCGAAAATCTTTACAGCGCGCGCGCGCATTTGCAGCCGGGCACGGTCGAATACTGTCGCTGTCTGACAAACGAAGCGATGACGCGAACCGACCTCGCGATGCACGAAAAAATCAGTCTTTTCTCAAATCTGAGAATGGCGCTGGATTTGTCGCGCGAGTCGCAGAGACTGCTTTATGAAATAGATCGCCACGGCGTAGATTACGCGCTTTCTTTATATGCCGAGGCATTTGCGCGGTTTATTTTGGGAACTAACAAACACGGCACACGCGAAAATCTTCAAAGAGCCGTCGAGCTGTGCGAGCGCGTGGAAGAAATGGTCGGATACGGAACTTTTCTGTTTGTTCGCTCTATTCTCATCGAAGCGATGGCGCGTCTGACGCTGGCTGAGATGTTTGGCAAAGCCGAAGACCTCGAATCAGTCCATCATATGCTGGAACAAGCCGAGCGGTTGATTGTGCCGGGCAGCATCGATTATGCCGAATGTCTGCTCACCAAGGCACAGCTTCTTCGAATCGCTAAACGACCGCTCGACGAATTTCTTCGGGCTATCGAACTGGCACGGGAAAATTATATAAAATCCGGCAATGACCTTCTGGTGCTGACCGTTGAATCTCAATCAGCCGTAGCCGAATTGCAAGCCGGAGAATTTGCCGCCAGCCGCCGCCGCTGCCTGGCAGCGCTGGATAAACAGACGGAATTGCTCGAATACAACTTCACGATGCGCGATAAAAAGTTTCTGCTCGAGCAAAATGTCCTGATTCGCAGCACGCTGGTCGAAACTTGTCTTGCCGAGGGAAATGTCGAAGAAGCCGTTTATCAGCTCGAACGCGGGCGCAATTTGCTTCTGCGACAGTATTTCCAGCAGCTGGTCGGAGAAATCGAAGAAATGGACATCGACGCAATGCTAAATCTGGCAAAGCGGATAGACCGGGCAATCATCAACATCACCATCTGCACGGGCGAAGCCGTGGCGTTCATTTTCCGCCCGAATCAAAGTTTAAGCATCAAAAAGCTTCCGATAAGACAGCAAGACCTTATCGACCAGATTTTCGAGCGCGATTTGGCGGGCAAGCCTTCGGGCTGGTTCACCACTTATTTTGATTATCTGCGCGACAAAGAGTTAAAGCGCAATTATCTGCCGAACTGGAGAAATCAGATTTCGCGCACGCTCGACTGGCTCATCGCATATTTTGTCAGACCGCTCTATGAAGTCCTCGGCGAGGACGAAACCCGTCTGGCTTTTGTCGGCGGAAATCAGCTTTCGATGCTGCCTCTGCACGCGGCGATTTGGCTTTATAAATCGGCTGACGATGCCGACCCGGAAGCTGAATTGCCTGATATTGTTTTCGCGCCGTCAATGTGGCTGCTTCAGCAAAGCGTTCCGGCGGCAGCGCGCGAGGAGGCGAGCGAAAATTCGGTCGCCGTATTTCGCTGGCAGGGCGCGGATTTACGCTGGACGGAATTGGAAATCGAAAAAATTCAGAAAACGCTAGTCAACGCTTCGCCGCCGCCGCTGATTTTTTCAGGCGAGGAGCAGAACTTTATTGAAGGCTTGGACCTGGCTGCCTCGCATTCAATCTGGCATTTCGCCTGTCATGGTTTATGGCAATGGGACGATATTTTAAGCTCGACTTTGCTGCTCTCGCACGAGAACAGTTTGTCGCTCGACAGCTTGTTTGAAAACTTCACGCATCGTTTCGCCAGCGTGCGCCTGGATAAGGACGGGGCTTTTGCCGAGTTCGTCGAACAGCAGCGGTACAATGATTTTTACAATCCGAAATTGGTTGTGTTTTCCGCCTGCGAAATCGGTATCGGAACAGAAGCCTTCACCGAGACGGAAAGCTGTTTCAGTTTCCCGACCGCCTTTCTGCTTGCCGGAGCGCAGTGCATTATTGCCGCATTATGGGCGGTCGATGATTTTACCACGTCTGTTTTGATGGGGCGTTTCTACGAAAATCTGAGTTGCGGGCAGAGCTATTCCACTTCATTGCGAGACGCGCAAATCTGGATGAAAAACCTCAGGCTGGAAGAATTACGCGAGATTACCAGCGAATACAATCATTTACCCAACTACCCCAAAATACTGAAGCGTTTGAATATGTGGCAGCGCAGAAAAATCGAGTATCCATTTGCCGAGCCGTATTACTGGGCGGCGTTTCAAGTTACGGGAAATTCCAATGCAAGGTGAAAAGTTATGAATGACATCAGTAGTTTACAAAGTTTGGGCGAAGAAAGTTACATAGCGCTAAGCGGTCTGGTCGGCGCGCTCGATGCGCTCCCGCCGGAGCAAAAATCGGAGGCTTTTCACGCTCTGGCGGATTTGCTCGATTCGTTGCAGGACGAATTCAGCTGCGTCAGAAGAATAGATCAGCCGCCGACGGAAGAAAGTGAGAAATCCGAGCGGGTTGACGTGCTGGTCAATTGGCTTCGCGAAAAAGCATAAGCCGGAATCAAAAATATCTGTTTTCAGATCGTTGACTTTTATGACAGACAGGTTTGTCTTTAAAGACCCGCTTTTATATCTCTCGTCCGTTTTTTTGCTCGAGGGCGGCAGTTTGCCCGCCAAAAAAATCGCGCAAATTTTCACCAATCAATTTCTGCCGCTGATTCAATCGCAGAGCGGCTTAACCGGCAGCGGCGAACAGCCGACCGAATTTACGCCTGCGGCTGACCTTTCAATAGAATTCTGGAACGTTCAGAAAAATTTGAATGAAAAGGAACAGATCAAGGCATTTGCCAAATCTCACAGCGACTCTGTAATTTTGCTGCTGGGCGCGGATGAAGAAGGCGAGTTTGAAATAAACTCAATCGACGATTGGACGGAAAATGAAATCAAGAAGATAAATTCTACTTACTGGGACGATTCAAAACTCGCTGAATTAATTCGCTACCCACAGGAAGACAGTTTAGACGAAAGACGCCTGAGACTAATCGGGCAGGCTTGGGTTTTAGTCGCCGAAATGACAGATTGGACGATACGTGATTGGCGAAATTTTGCCGTTCAACGCTACGCGCAGGGCGGCTGGGTGAGATTCGGATGGGGCACAATGGGTTATATTCCGGCGCAAGGGGACGAGCTTCCGCGGCTTGAGTTGCTGTTTGAAACAAAGCACAAAAAAACGATTCTGGAATTTCTTTATAAAAGAGATTTGTCAGCCTTTCTGGTTGCCTTTCTCAAAATTTCACAGTTTATCCGCTACAGATTTCAGAAAACTCAGGCGACTTTGCGACAACACTCCGCGCGAATCGAAGAGTGGCGCAAAAGAACCATTTTCGACCAGCCAAATATTTCTGAGGATATTTCAATTGTAAAATATTTAAATTCAACAAATTCAAAACCAGTGCGACTCGGCAGCCTCGAAAAAACAGTCCGGTTCGGCAATAAAATTTTGCTCAGTTATTCGACCTCAATATCCGACCTTGCCGAATACATTCACACGGTTGAAGTTAACCAGACAATTATAGAGCAGTTATTTTCAAAACATCAGGGAAAAGTCTCGCCCTTCTCGGTTGCTCATTTCTGGCACCGGGAAATTAGTCTTTTGGGTGAACAAATGAATGTCGAGCAAAAATACCACGACATTATTTATAATCATCTGCGCGCTCACTTCGAATCGCTGAAAGTTATCGCCGAAGTAAAAAAATCTCATTTTGAGTATTTATTGGCATTAGTCGCGATTGTCTTCGGAGCAATCGTCGGTTTCGCGCAGGTTCTGACCTCCGTGGAGGAAGCTTTCTGGAAAAACGTTATTATAGTTATTATCATCGTCTTTATCGTTGTATCCCTGATATTGGCGTGTATTTTGTCAATCGAGCGGTTTAAGGCTGGCGATGGATCCGAATAAGAAGGTTATAATTGAACTTTCATATCGGCTTAGATTAGTCTGCCGGCTTCGCTAAGCATTTTAGCCTGAAGAGAGGCAAGGCAAACTTATTGCTCAAGATACGAAAAATGAACCTGCCCAAATTCTGCTTGAAAAGATAGAAGCCGAAAAAGAAAAGCTTTTGCCCGAAATTAAAGCCGAAAAAATTCCAAACGTGAGCTTATTAGAGCATTTGAGAGCTTTACGAAAATATACAAGTGAATTGCCAAGACTATTGGCAGATAGAAATTTCCTGAAAACTGATGGACGAGGTTATAACAATGATGTAAGACCGACTTATCAGGGATTAGTTTGGGGAACGCGCCGTGGATTTACAATCGAATCGAAATTAATTGATGAATTAGTTAAAGAATGGGAAACAACCAACGTCGATTTCAAGCGCGAGATAAGTCTTGATACTAAAAAGCAAAAAGCGGAATTTGCGAAAGACGTTTTAGGATTGGCGAATACCAAATCCGGCGGACGACGTTATTTAATCGTCGGCTTCGACGATAAGACGCGAGATTATCTTGCTCCGCCGGACAGTACAGTGACACCTGACCGGATGGAAAGAATTCTATCGGATTTAACCGATCCAGTTGTAAATATTCGCTACAAAATCGTAGATTGCCGCCTTGGTAAAGTCGGAAGACTTGAGGTCCTTCGAGAACCCGAAAAACTTCCTTACCAGGCGGTGAAAGATGTCCTGGTTGATGAGAAAGGCAGGAAAGGTTTGGAAAGGGGCAAAGTATATGTCCGGCACGGTTCACAAACCGAAGCTCCGACAGAAACCGAGCTTCAGGCTTTAGAAGATGAAGGACGCCGCGCACGAGGCGAATAGCGGAAGCAATATCGCCGGATATGAAATATAAACCTAATTGTAAGTTGTTTACTGTTATATGTTATTACAGATACACCCCGAAGCAGCTGTAAATTTTAATCAAAAAGCCGAAGGTTTAGTTTCCAAACTGGAGATAGACCCATACCAGGCAGAACGTCATCCAAGGAGTTCTTTCTTACCTGAAATTAATATCCGGGAAGTGAAAGCTTCAAATATAGTAAACACGGGCTATTCTGACGATTTTGGGAATGAAATTGCAAAAATATTTAAGCACGAAACGGATTTCGTCGGGTTATTTGAGGATAATTATAAAGATTTGGTTCGTCTTGGCGAAGCAATTTACAAAAACAAGTCTATTCGTGACCGGGTTAGCCTTAAACTAATTGTTCAACTGATATTTGAATGGATTGAAATGAAGTTTAAGCAAACTGCGAGTCTAACGATGGTTGAATATCTCATAGCCGAGTGTGAAACAAAGCTGCGCGAGATTGAGATATGGCTGCCGATTGCGATGCTCGCTATCCAATCGCCTTTTGAGGTAGGCAAGGTAGTATTAAAGCCGATCACGAAAGAAATGCTTGAGGTGTGGTTTAATCATCTTAGATCAGATGAAGGATTTCGACCTGAATCCGAAGCGAGACTTGAAGAATGGAGAAGTAAGTTTCAGGGTTTTGCCGCAGCTACTATAAAAACTCTCGCCGAACCGATACGCGCCTCGCAAATAGCCATCGAAGAGGCAGAACGCGCCTTATCGATGCTGCGTTTTTTTCCGTTGCTAATAGAGTCCCGGAGAGTATTTCATACTGCACTTTATCCGGAGAATTTCTGCTGGAAGGTATTGAACAATTTGAAGTTGAAAATAATATGATTACCCGCTACTCGGAACACAACATTTATAAAATATCGCCTTTTTGGAGTTTGAGCGACGATGACATTAGAGAATTTCATGAAACCGGACTTGAAATCCTTAGTGAACTATTAAAAAAAGACTCGCTTAGTGAATACGAAAATACGGTGTTAGATGCTCTGACACAATATTCGAAATGTACTTTATCGCGTAACCCTGCCGATAAGCTAATTAATACTCTGGTCGCATTGGAATCTCTGTTGTTAAAAGACGCTAACGAACCTATTCAGCAAAATCTGGCTGAACGAATGGCATTTCTCTTTAAAGCGACGTCGGAGGAACGCCGGGCAATTAAAAGTAGTGTGTTAAAAGCCTATAGTCTTCGCTCCTCGTTTATTCATCACGGGAAAAGCATCGGTATCGACGAGTTAGATATTTTGCAGGATTTTTTGATTTATGCGTGGACCAGTTTTTACGCACTGATTCATTTTACTAAAACATATTCGACTAAGGCTGAAATATTCGACAAATTGGAAGAATTAAAACTCTCCTGAAGGTTTTATAAAGATTCAGGAAATTATACAAAAATATTGAGCGGAAAAACTTAATATCTGCCGACCCGACTTTCGAGTGCTGTTTTAAGAAAGTAATAAAGTCAGTAAGGGGCTTAGCCTCAAAAGTCAGAAGGCGATGAATAATGTTCAAAATAAGTTAAATAAAGCGAATAATGTTCATTCGTTTACTTAAAAACTGACTTGAAACCGAATATTATTCAGCTCTCAAATATTTTTGAGGCAAAGCCAAACTTTTTATTTAATCGAAACGGTGAGCGTGTATTTAATCGCTTTGTTAGTTTCGACGCGAATGACGTATTCGCTTTTTCCGGCAAACGGAAGTCTGCCGCTGTATTCAGTTGTGTTGTCTTGAATCGGTTCAACGTCAAATTCGTGCATCGCGCCGAGGTTAAAATGAGCTTCGCCGTTCGCTGAAGAAATTTTAACTGTCACACGCTGACCTTTTTTGGCGCGAAAAAAGATGTCGTGAATGTCATCTTTTTTAATCGAACGCGATTGCGAGACACTTGTTTTACCTTTTGCAAATTGGAGACGGTAATTCGATTGATTAACTTGTGCCGACGCGTTTATCGCGGAAAACAACAGCAACAAGAATGTCGCTAAAAAATGGGTTTGATAATTTGTTTCATAAATTTATGTGCAAAGTTTTTCCGTATTTTATGGCGTAATTATATTTTTGGCGAATTAGCTGTCCCATCCCATTCAATCCGGTAATAATCTCCCATTCTGCCTATTTTCAAATAGAGTGCAAAACTGTCTCAAAAAGGGTCGTTTTCTTTACGTTTAGAAAGATTATAAATAAAGAATTTATAGATTTTAAGACGGATTTTGAAACGATTCTGTTTTGAATTATATTCCTCTATCCGGCACAAGCGCAGCGCGAAAGCCGAGTAGCGTCCAGTCCGAATCGGTTTCGACTCTCTGCACGTAGGAAAAATCGCCGGCGGAATTTGCTCCCACTGCATAGCAAACAGCGTTGCCGTGGTCATCGCGATAAGCCGCCAGCTCAAGTGATTTCGTTTCGCTCCATTCG
>DASVRT010000116.1:0-132358 GCA_036388475.1 Pyrinomonadaceae bacterium
CAAATCTCCATTGCTGCCAAACTGAAAGGCGGAGAAAGTATTATTAGAACTATTCAAACGATACCAGCCGCCGTCAGAAGGACGAAACACGGAAATATCGGTTTTGCCGTCGCCGTCGAAATCCGCCGGCGCGATTAAATCGCCGCTTGCGCCGAATTGGACGGCAATAAAAGCGTTGTTCGAGCTTTGCGAGATATACCAGCTTCCCGCCGAAGGACGAAAGACCGATAAATCCGCTTTCCCGTCGCCGTCATAATCGAACAAAGGTCTTTGCGTTTGAATTCTCCGGACTTCGATTTTTGCGACAAACGCGTCAAAAACGGAATTTCCCGCGCCGTGATTAGGCTGAATCGGGTTCATCGTCGGCAAATTTGCTAAACCCTGATAAGTTACGCCCGTCGCATAGATGCTGCCCGCGTTGTCGGCAGCGACTTCCGTTCCTTCACCCTGACCGAAGAATGTAGAGAAAACGAGCGCCGCGCCTGCCGGATTCAGCGAAGCCATAAAAACGCAGTCGCCGTTGCTCGGACAATTTGATTGAAAAGGGCTGACCAGAGGAAAAGTCGTCGAGCGGGTTTGCCCGATGACGTGGGCGGTGTCCGACGGGTCGACGGCGATGCCGAAAGCTTCGTCCCTGACGCTGCCGCCCAGATATGTCGAATAGACAAACGCCGTTCCGGTCGGATTAACTTTGGTCACGAAAGCGTCGGGAGTGCCCTGACTCGTCGTTTGAAATGCTCCCGGCGTGGTCGGAAACGGAACGCTGGCGGCGCTCGACGATTCGGTGCGCCCGGTCACATACGCGTTGCCGCGCGCGTCAACCGTGATGCCTCTGCCGACCTCGTCGATGCTGCCGCCCAGATATGTCGAATAAAGAAGCGACGTGCCGTTCGGGTTGAGCTTCGTGACGAACGCATCGGAGCGCGCCAGATTGCAGCCCGTACAGGTCGGCTGCGCCGCGCCCGGCGTGATGGGAAAGGTGCTTGAAATCGTCGAACCCGTAATGTAAGCGTTGCCGAGCGCGTCAATTGCCAAATCGTTTGCCGGTCCCTCGCCGATGTAGGTCGAGTAAACCAGCGCCGAGCCAGTCGCGTTAAATTTCGTCACAAACGAGCACGACGGCGCGGAGCAACTACTGCTGAACGCTCCGGGCGTGGTCGGTAAATTCGCTCCGGCGTTTCCCGCGATAAAAGCCTCGCCGGTCGTTTTATCGACTTTCACCTCAAAACCGATGGTCGCGCCCGTGTAGGTCGAATAAACCAGCGCGTTGCCGCTCGCGTTTAATTTGAACAAAAACGACTCGTCCGGCGAGTTAAAAGTCCGGTCAAAAGCGCCGGCGGTCGTCGGGAAACTGTTGGCGCCAAGCGTGCCGCCGGTCACGCCCGTGACGTAAATGTTGCCGCCGGCATCGACGTCGATGCCGTAGCCGATGTCGCCGACGCTGCCGCCGAAGTAGGTCGAATAGACGATGGCATTGCCCGCCGCGTTGATTTTCGTGACGAAAACGTCGCCCGAACCGCCCGCGTTATTGGATTGCAAAGGATTGGCGGTCGGAAAATTAGTCGAAGTCGTCGAGCCGGTCACGTAAACATTACGCCCGGCGTCGACGGCGATGCTTCTGCCGCTGTCCGCGCCGCTGCCGCCGAGATACGTCGAATAAAGCAGAACCGGGTCAATCACGAGCGGCTGCGAGCGGTCGTAATCGCCGATTTCAAAACCGATTTTATTTTTACCTTTAAAAATATAATTTCCGGCGACGTATTTTCTATCGCCGTCGATTTCCTGGTAAATAACGGGTTGCTTTTGCACAATCTCCGCGTCGCCGACAGACAAAACAAGCTCGCCCGATTTACCGATTTCCAGTTTTTGCGCGCCTTCAAACGCCAGCGCGATTTGCTCGAAATCGGCTTCGGGCGCGACGATAAAATCGTATTCCAGCTCGCGCCCGTTGCCGTAAAAAACCTGGTCGATGCCCGGATAAACTTCCCTGTATCGAACGCTGGAAAAATTCGGAACGTCCCGTTTCCATTTCTCCGGCTCGCTGCCGACAAAATAGTTGCTTTTGCCCGCCAGCTCGTTCTGTCCGAAGACTTCCGGCGCTTGACTGCCGCCGTCAAGCCGCATTCTCAAAACGGCGGGCGGTGTTTGAAAATCGTTTTTCCGAAGCGACAAAACGGTTTCGCGCCCGGTCAGAAACAGCGCAAAGCCCTGCCCGCGCGAAATGAATTTGACCTGCTCGTCGGTTTGTCCGGCGTTCGCCTCGAAACTAAGCGGCAGCTCGCCGAAATCCGTCTTTATCGAAGGCGAAACAAATTCCCGTTTTGCCGGAAGCCGATAATTGATTTCATTCGAATTTTGCCGTTCCGCCAAGCCGTAAAAAATAAAAAAGCCGAATATTGCCAAAAACGCCGTCGCGCAAACAAACTTTGCCGCCTTTCTTTTGCAGAAATTGTTTATCATAATTCCCCCTTTTCTATACAGTCGCGGATTCAGGGCATTTAAGACATTATGAATAAAAAATTTCTCATCGACAGATTTATTTTTAAATTTACCCGCAAATGGTCTGGCGGTTTCGCCCGACGGAAAAAGTTTCGCCTTTGTACGGGGCGACCGGCATCACGAGGCGGTTTTGCCGAAAGGCTTGCGCGAAAAGGCGGAAAAAATATTAAAGCGCCGGAAAAAGCCGTTCAATACATTAATTCGGGCGTTAAGCGTATTTTCAGCGAAGCTCTGTTTTTATAGTTCTTTGCTTCGCTTAATCTGACTTTAGCTGTAACCTTAGACGAACTTTCCAGCTATTGACGAATGGGCGTTATACTTTCCGAGTCGTCACGATAGCCGATTAACGGAAACGTTCCGAAGCCGGATATTATATAAATCAAAACCGGCGGCGCGAAATCCGCCATATAAATGTTCGTTTTTCGATAAAATTATTTAGAAACAAAAGCAAAATTTTGCGCCGGCGACAGTCCTGTTAATTTATGAATAATTTCAAATTGATGAGAGAAAGAAAAAAGCTGAAACGTTATCTGGGCGTAATTTTATGCGCGGTCGTTTTAATTGCGGGCGCGAACGTTTGTGCCGCGCAGGCGCGAAAGTGGAAAGCAGGCGACCGCGCTTTAGTGAATTGGAGTCAGGACGAATTCTGGTATCCGGCGACGATTACCAGAATCTCGCGTTCGCGCTACTACATCGTTTTCGACGACGGCGACGAAGAATGGACGACGCGCTCGCGCATAGCGCCTTTGAAATTAAGAATCGGTCGCCGCGTCTTCGCCGACCGCAAACACGAAGGCGATTATTATCCGGGTCGGATTATTGCCGAAAGAAAAAATACGATTACGATTTTATACGACGACGGCGTTCGGGAAACGACGACGATTGCCGGCGTGAGGGTCAAATGGCGATAGCTTATTCCTGGAGACAAAGCCAGCCCGGCGGCATTGGCTTTATTAAAATCTGCGCCGCGCGCGTGTGCCGCACTGACAGGATTTGAAGCGACCGTCAAAACCGGCGAGCTTCGGAGTGATTTACGTTTATGATGAATTTACCGCTTAATGAAAACCTGCTGAACGCCGAACGCAGGTTGAAAAAAGCGACCTGCGACAATATCGTCGAGCTTTGCGAAAAATATCTTCAAGCGCTGAACGAATATCGCGACGAGCTTTATAAATTTCGCGGCACGCCGGAAATCAATCTGCAACAGTCGTCGCCGCTGACGCGCGCGCAGGTCGAGCAAAAGAGAAACGCCATTCGCACGGAACTGGAAAGCATCACGCGCAAGCGCAATGAAACCGAAGCCTTGCTTCAATCCTTCACCTCGATAAACGGTTACGAGGCGGTCAATACATTAAACCGGCTCGAATACAAAGGATTTACCAGTTGGGAGCTGCGGGCAAACCAGGTTCGCCCGAGAAACGATGATAACAACGAGCGAATGACTATCGCGGAAGCCGTCGCGACGGCAAGCCGGCTGCGCCGCGAAGCATACGTTACATATCAGGCTACTTTTCTGCGGTAGCCGAAAAAAAGGGCGGGCGGTTTAATTTGAAACTTCGACAATATAAAAACCGTTTAATTTATACGCACCACTTGAAAATAAAAAAGGAAAAATCTTATGACCAATCTTAGTATTACCGAACGCCGGAACGGCGACATTATCATTTTGGATTTAGACGGGAAAATAAAGCTCGGAGACGGCTGCGCCGAACTTCACAAGGCTCTCCGCCTTTTGCTGGAAAGAGGCGAAAAGAAAGCTCTGCTGAATCTGGAAAAGGTTTCTTATATAGATTCGAGCGGGCTCGGCGAGCTGGTCAGCGGTTACGCCGCCTTTAAAAGAAACGAAGCAGAGATGAAGCTGCTTCATTTATCGCAGAGCGTTCATCAATTGATGGTATTGACAAAACTCCTGACGGTTTTTCAGATTTACGACAACGAAACGGCGGCAATCGAGAATTTCGACGCGGCGGCTAATCCTGCTCACGTCAGCCGTTTATCGTAAAGGCGCCGATTTCCCGCCGTTTTCCGAGCGTCAAATCAACGGCAAAATAGCTGATGATTTGACGCGGAGTTTTTCGTTCGGATATTTTCGCATCCCGGTAATATCGGTTTAATTGTTTCAGGACAGCCGCCGCCAGGCTTATCATCGCTTGTTTGTTGGCTGCTCTCATCTCTTTTTTAAAACCTTTTGCCTCAAACAACCGATTTCCTTCGGTTTTCAAATCTCTTTCAGGACGCCGCTTTAAAATTCCGCAATGCCTTTGCAAAAAAATTGATAATCTTTCCACACCTGTGCTAAATATTGTCCGCCAACTTTAAATAAAATTAAAGAAAGAATGTTCGGGAAAATAAAGTGTATTTTCCGTATCATTCATCCGGGTAATTCCGATATTTATAAAGTGGAATGAAAATTAAGCAATTGAAAGCAGTATTTCCGGAGACGACGTTTGAATCTGACCGAAAAACGCCGGGATTAGCGACCGGCTAAGACTTTTTCCGGCGGAGACCGGCAGGACATAAAAAAAATAAGGAAGCGTTTGGCGGCGCGCCCGGAAATTGAAAACCGATTGGGTCTCGTTATGTAATCCGGGTTCGATTTCAGGCGGCGGCGTAAATTTATACGGCTTATAAAAATATTTGATAAATATCTTGACAAATTATATAAAATAGCTTTTAATCCTTATCAATTTAGAGCGGCTTTGCCCATAAAGATAGGATTAGTCAATAAAGTCAATTTTGCTTTCCTGAATTTACTGCCTTTGTGATTTTTCAATTCCAAACTTTGTGCGCCTGCCTGCAAAGCAATAACATTTGCTGATTTTATAGTCGAAGCCAATTAAAAGATAAAAATACGCTTTGCGTAACGCGTTTGAAATGCTTGAATAATCGGACAAGGTAAAAGCAGCGCGGATTTACATCACGGCTAAAAAATCGTTTAACCAAACCGAATATATGAAAAACCAAAGCAATACCTTATCGGCAATGGACGATAACGGGAATCCGGTTGACTGGTGGTTTCTTTACAAAGTCGCCGGCAAATCAGTCGCCAGCGACGGCAGCAAGGCGACCGGAAATGAATACGTTTATTTTGATTCTTCCGGTCCTCAGGGAAAAAAACTGACCTTATCGCCGCACCTGATGAGCGATGCCTCGAAAGGGGCGGTCTCGAATACGCTTAATCAAATTTACAACAACCTCGATGATCCTGATTTGGGATGGTTTTTTTACAATGACGAAGACCCCATCACCGAAAAGACAAACAGCGAGCGCGGACATACCAAAGGCGTATTATGTTTTAATCTCGAAACGAACTCCGCCTTCTGGATGATACATTCAACGCCCAAATTTTCACTGAAAGACGCCTACGGCTTTCCGGAAACCGCGACGGGAAACGGGCAGACATTTTTGTGTATAACTTTGAAAGACGCCGACACGGCGAAAGCCATCGCCGCCCAAATGTACGTCGCCCAACAACCGAATGTGTTTCTCGCTTCGAAAGTCCCCGCTTCGATGGATAGCGACGACCCGCGCGCGCAGCTGATTAATAATACGGTTGCGCCGGGAAAAACGAGTTACGCCAATTTCATCACCTTTACATCGCGGGCAGGCCAATCCTTCAAATGCATCGCGCGCAACAAATACTGGGACACCGCCGGAGACGATGATTTTTATAACGACCTGGTCGGACCGGCGCTCGGCGAGAGTCTGGAAGTGGAAACCTGGGAGCACGACCCTGTTCCCGGCGATATGGATGACGACAAGGTGCATACGGTTAACGCGATGAAAGAAGTCAATCTCGCGCCGTTGGGCTTTACTCCTTCATTTGCCTGGTCGGAGGAAAATGACCACGCCAAGCTTGCCGTCTCTGCCCAGAATGAACCTGTCAAATATGTCTGCGTCGGCGATTTGAATTTCACGATTGCTCAGGAAAAACGCAGCGGAGGAACGGTCGCCTTTATCAACGATGATTTATGGGCAAGCATTTCTGAAATTTTATGCGCCGCCGACACTCTTTCCAACAGCCCAAAAGCAAGAATTAAAAAAAATAAAAACATATGAATAATCAGTCCACCGACAATCCGGCAAATCCGACGGATTCAAGCTCATCCACCGTTTCCAGTAACTTTAAGACCAGACACACGGATGTCGCCGCCGCATCCTATTCCGCCGCCGAAACAAAATTACCGAAAATAGACTGGTCATTGATAGGTCAGCAAGCGCCCGTGAAATTACCTGTCGCGGCGCGGCAGGCTGACGACCCGCTGCCGCCGGCGGATTGGGTAATCATTACCTGGACCAGCGCGGAATGGCGCGCTTTAGACCACGTATTTCTGAACAGCAATCAGGAAAGCAGCTCCTACGATTCCAAATGGAAAGCCGAATGGCATCAATATTCGCGCGGCGCGCACGATTATGCGGCTGACCCGAAATCGGGACAATTGTGGGGTCAGTTCCAATTGGTGGAAATAACCGACCAGAGCAATCGCCCGTGGCGAGTTCTTTTATTTAAATCCAATTCGCATCTGGCTCATCCGCCGTGGGTCGCGGGGCTTTCGGCAATGATGAAATGTATATTGACCGATACCGAAGCGAAACGAGTATATACCATCGGGACGGCGGGCGGCGCTCGTCTCAGTCAATGTCTCGGCGACAGCGTCATCACCAATACGGCGATACTGGAATTGCAGCGCCCGCAAAATACCATCGACAACGACAACGGCGCGGCGTTTCGATGCCCGACCTGGTATCCGAGCACTAAACTCGTCGACGAAGTCCAAAGTAAATTGTTATTAAAACTCGATTCAATCGTGACGCCTTCCGCGCTCGATAATTTATTTGCACAGCTTAAGGCAAAACACGCCGACGATTCTTCCGTTTCCGGATTATCTTTAAATGATTTGGTGAATGACGCCATCGACCCGGCGCATTTAAATGCGCCTAAAATACTATCTTTGAAGGACGTTCCCTTATTGACGACGGATTTTTATTTTATCGCCGACGGGGACAGCGCCGACGCTTTTGCTTTTTTGGAAATGGACGACGCGATTATCGCGCGCGAAGCCAATGCGCTGAAGGTGGAATTTGCGTGTATCAGAAATATTTCCGACCCGGTCGTTCCTCACGTCACGCAATCGGGCGCGCCGATTTCAGATGCCGTTCGAGGCGACTGGTCGGGATTGATTTACAGCAATTTCGGATTGTATACCAGCTTCAACGGAGCTTTAGCCACCTGGGCGACCGTCGCCGGCGAAGGCAGCAAAACATATATCCCGAAACGCTTCCAGACGTCGCCGGGCGAATCCGACCCGCTGGAAATAAAGCTGGTGTATCAGGTTACTTCCTGCGGAACCTGTAAATTTTTCTTCCCCGACAAGAAAGAAGACCAGGTTTACGGACCTTACACGTCGTTCGATTTCGACGTTAACGTGCCTTATACCGCCGAGCGTCCGCCCGACGCATACAACGCTCCGTGGACATTGGGGCGAACGAACACGCCTGCTTTTCCGAATCCGGAAGTGATTGACGGATGCCGTAAAGCGCCGATAATGACGATAGGCATAAACCCGAATCTGACCGCCTTTGCGCCCGGTCAAAACGGCGCGCCGTGGGCGTATCCGAATTTCAGCTCCGACGATAATACAAATCTCTGGGCTAAATATGCGTGGTATTATCGCTATCGTTCCGTGTATCAGGAAAAACTGTCGCTGGAATTTGTCAAAAAATATATTCTTCCCGATGGTCAGGTCGTGGCTCCGCAGGGCGGCAAAGTAACGTCGGCGACGCGAATTGACGAAAATCAAAGCTGGTCTTTTACAGTCCGCTACGACGGTTTCGCGGACGACAGCAAAATTTCGCTCGGCGGCGCGCCGGGCGATTTTCCGTATATGCTGTTTTTTGATACGGCAGAACCGAATAACGTCTTTGCGGCGGGCGACGTTCTCGCCGCTCAGGTTGCCGTTCCCGAAGGCATTCAGGTCGAGATAATGCAGGAAGAACAGGGATATTATATGCAGTTTGTCCCGACGCTCCGGCAATTTGAAAATTACCTTAAATTGAAAGGTCACGCCGAAGCCGATTTACAAATCGGAGAAGACGTTTCGCAGATTGATATGGTCGCCTGCGCGTCGCCGCACTGGACGCAAGGGTATCTCGGCAATCAGATGAGCGTCATCGTCGAGAACTGCATTTCCAAAAACGCGTGGGTCGTCAAACAATTCGTTCAGTCGCGTCCAGCCGTCCTGTTTATCGTCAGCGAATCGAGCTGGAATATGTTTCACGAAATCTTCGGCAAATTCGTCGACCCGGGTAAAATTTCCCAATATCCGGCAGACCAGTCTTATACTTTGCTCAGAGAAACTACCAATCTCGATAATCCGGTCTATTTGAGATTCGATTTCACGATTGACGGCGTGGCGTATCAAAGCAAAACGCGAATCGTTATCACGCCTCATTTTTCGTTTAATACCAATTTCATTCCGCAATATAGATTTAGCCCGACCGAGTTTGCCGCTATTGCCGGTTTGCCGGATTTTGCGGCGGCTATCGACAGCGAAAACGGATTTACCATTTTGGACGCCGACCCGTCGCATCCGAATTATTATCGCGAAATACAAGTGCAAAATGCCGCCGCTTCGATGGCGAATCTGAAGGCGAAATTCCCTGTCCTGTATAACACGCTGGAGCCGTATTATTACGACCCGCACGCCTCGATGTCTTCGGTTTTAATGAAAATGTATGACGACGGCGAAATGAGTTACGACGAAACGAAACGTTACTTGAACCGAACCGAAGGCGCGTGCAAATTCTGCGTCAATCAATACTGGCAGTTTCCGAACGAATGCCGTTACGGCAAGCCGGTCGAGCCGTCGCCGCCCGCCGGTTATCTTGAAAAAGTGGCGGCTTATATCGTCGAAAACGGACGCGTTGAGAAAAAACACGAGCCGATTATCAAAACCGATTAATTATGACAATGGAAAACACGATACTAACTGCGCCGGATGCGGTCAGAGTTTGGAGAGGCTTCCGGTTGCCGACTCTCGCGCTCGACCAGTTTTACGCCAAGCTGGGAACCGTTTTTATCCCGGCGACCGTCAAATTTCAGATAGATGCAGGGCTTCATTCCTACACGCCCGCCGTTCCGGCGGGACTGCCGGGCAAACCCGATTATGTGCCGGATGAAACCGCGATACTTTTCTGGAAATCGCAGCAAACCTATTGGAACGGTTTTACGCGGCTCGCCGTCCGAACTTATACGCTCACACACGGCGGCTGCTACATCACGACCGGCGAGCCTTTAAGCCGAGCCGATTTCCCGGTTTTATTTACGGACGCTTCATCGCTGAATCCGGATGCGCCGGTCTTCCTGATTAATCAGGAAGCGGATTGGATGAACGGCTCGATTAAACATCTGGTCGCCGAACGCCCGCGCTCGGTGGACATCGACGCATTCAGAACCGGCGTCGCCGACGCCCTGAAAAAAATTCAATCTCTGTCGCCCGGTTTGGACGGCGCGATAGCCTGTATCGGCGATGATTATCTTGTGTATTGGGAGCTAGGTTCGGCAGCGCCCGGAACAAATAATCCAATCAGCGGCATCCCGTACTTATCGCCGATTCTGACGGGATGGAATCAGGTGCTGACTCCGGCGCCGACATTTTTGCCGATTGATATTTACGATGTCTGGTCGGGGATGAACGTGGTCGCCGGCAGCACTTTCAATATGCAATTCAAACGAAATATTGCCGTCTAAAAACGATTAATTATGTCTGGAAAACCCAAATCATACAGGATTGCTCCGAATTCCGTCTACGTCTGGCGCGGGTTTATGTCGCCGGCTCGAACCTATGCGCAATTTGCGGATTTTCTGGGAAGCATTTTTGTTCCGGCTTGCGCCTTATTGCAGCCCAAAGTGGGTTTGAGAGCATATCTTCCGACGATGGTTCCGCAAAAAGACAAACCGGCGGCGATACCCGACCAGACGGCGCTGATGTTTTGGGACACGCCCGAATCGCACGACCTTGCCGACGGCGCAATCGCGGTCAGAATTTATCAAAATCTTCACGGCGACGCTTACGATATGAATCGAAGTCATCTGCCGGAAGTTCCGGTTGCGCTTCCCGATTCGGCAGCTCAATTTATTGCCGAACAGCCGTATTTTCTGTTTGATAATCCCGCCGATTGGATGCTCGGTCAAACTCTGCACGTCGTCGGCGGCAGACCGGAAAATGTCAGTCCGGCGGATTTTCCGGCTTCCGTCTATAAATGGGCGGCTGACTTTAAAACAAATGCGCCCGAAAATATCGACGCGGCGCTCGTTTGCTGCGGGAACGATTATGCGGTCGCCTGGGCGCACGGCGCGGAGACGGACGGGAATTTTTTAAAATCTCTGGACGGATTTGCGGCTTTAACTCAGGTTCAAATGCAAGTCAGCCCGCGCCCGTTCACGTTGGACGCCGGTTTATGGAATAAATGGAGCGGTATAGATTTGACCAAATCCGAAAACGCTTCGCTCAACATTCAATTAACCAGACCTTCGAAAACAATTCCGGTCAGCTAACACATTTTATGGAAGCCATCGAACATTTTGAAGTGCCGCATCTTGCTTTGTGGAAGTCCTGCGCGGCGGAGATGATTGCCGGAGAAACCAAACAAAACAGGACCGCTTCCTACGGAATCGATACGGGTCATCCTTTAATGAAGGCGACGGATATTTATTGCCGGGCAATGGAGCGGAATACGCCGCTCAAAGACCCGGGTAAAGATTCGACGGACGAGCTTGCCGTTCAGGCGTATCTTTCTTTTCTGCATCATAAAATGGCGCACGCCAGAATCGGGAATGATACCGAAAAGGAAATTTCCTTACAAAAAGAAATCGCGAAATACAAGTTCGGCAATCCGCTGTGGCAGCAGATGTTCGTGCAGTATTACAAATATTACTGGCAATATCCTTATCATCGAGGCGCGGTTCCGAAATATCGTTCCTGGCAGGCTGACGATGCCGGGAAAGGCAGCCTCGATTACGGCGTCATACAATGGAAGCTGCCCGCAAAGGCGCGCATCATCATCGTCGGCGATATCGGCACGGGCACGCAGGAAGCCGCCAATGTCTTATCCGCCGCCTGCAAATTTAAACCGGACGCGATTCTGCATTTAGGCGATATTTATTTTTCCGGCACCAAACGGGAAACCAATCATCGTCTGGTGAATATGGTTCGCCGGGTGCTGAAAAAAGAAAACTGCCAAGTGCCGTTTTTCACAGTTCCCGGAAATCACGAATATTTCACCGGCGCAGTTTCGCTGCTCGATGCGCTCGATTCGGGCAAACTGATTTATGACCCGAGCCAGGCGCAGCAAGCCAGTTATTTTTGTCTGCGCTCCGAAGACGACGGATGGCAGTTTCTCGGACTCGATACCGGATACAACGGGCATTATATGAATGTCGCCAAGGGCGCGCAAAAATCCGTGCTTGAGCATCTTCATATCGGAGAGATTTCAAAGCCTGACAGCTCCGGCGACCCGCATTGGGCAAAGCATTTCAATCCTTATTTTTTAGACCCCGCCGATGCGGACTTGCCGCGCGAAGATACGACCAGCCCCGTCGCTATGGTGACGGTTCGACCGGATGAATTAATCTGGCATCAGGATAAATTGAAAAATTTCGCCGGTCGCTCGGTGCTTCTTTCGCATCACCAGCTTTATTCCGCCTTGGACGTTTGCGGAGTCGCGCAAGCTACGTTGCCCGGCACTGATACGCCCGACCCGAAAGACCCGAATCGCCTGTGGGTAAATACGGGTTTATGGCAGCAGTTCGGTGCCTTTTTCGGCGACCGGGTCGGCGCGTGGATTTGGGGACACGAACATAATCTGCTTATTTTTGAAGATAATTACAGACCTTCGAATTGGTCTTCGGACGACGAATTTATGCAGGTCTACAAAAATCTGCCGAAAGGTCGCTGCGCCGGGCACAGCGCCATTCCGGTGCAGGATACGGAAGAGCCTTATAAAGTAAACTATCCCGTTCCGCTGAAACAAGCCGATTTGACGTTGAATCTGACTAAGGTGGAAGAGCAGAACTGGTATAACCACGGCTTCCAATTAATAGAACTGGCGGGCGAAGGAAATCCTGCGCGATTGAGTTATTTTCAGGTCTCGCCGGACGACGACGTGCCGCTGCCGTTATTCGTAGAATCAATTATCTAGTAAATACTAAAAAAGGAAATATATGACAACCATCTATTCGGTCTGCGCCGGAAGCGCGACAAATTTAACTTTAGAACAACTTTCCGTCGACGATTCGGCTTTGCCCGAAGGTTATACCGGGATGATTACGCTTCAAGGCAAAGACGCCGGCATTTTATATGCGTTCGACAAAACCACGAAATTGCTGGACGTGTATCGACTGAGCGGAGATGCGCCGTATATTCAGGCAATTACGACGGGCAGCGGCGATTTGGATTTGTATCCCTGGGATACGCTTAAATCATTCGTTCTCGGCAATAAATCTTATGTGATGACGTATGAAAAGAAAAAAGGGTTCTTCGGATTTTATGAAGTAAATGATGATTATACTCTTTCCGCGCCTTATACTTTTATGAATCAGCGAAGCTTTCCGACTCAGGAATTCAGCGAAGTTCAGCCGTTCGTCGTCACGGGTCTGATGTATGTGCTCGGTTACGACGACGTTAAAGGCACGGTCGCTATTTTTAGTTTGGACGTGACGGCAACGTCAATTATCGCCGGAACTCCGCCGCTCAATATGGAGAACGTCTGGTATCATCAGTGGGCGAAAAATTGGGAAGATTTTTCGTTCTTCCAGCTCGGACAATCCAATTTCTTTTTCAAAATAAACAAGGGGAAATTAAACGTCAATATCGACCACGTGCTCGACACGCCCGCGCTCGGCACGGTCGAGATTGGAAGCTGGCTTCAGGATAAAATGCCGAACGCGCCGGACGTTTCCCTTTCCGCCATCATTCCCTGGTCGAACGGCGAGCCTTATCTGGCGACCTACGACAATAAAACCAACGATGTGAACATTTATCGGATTCATCCCGATTGTCAGGGCTGGACTAATCTGAATACGACCAACGCGCCGGTTTCGGCTCAAATGACGACCTACCGATTAAACGACGCCTCGTATATATTACTTTATTCCTAAACAGGAGTTTTATTATGACCGATACGAAAAACCAAACCGCCGCAAGAGATTTGAACTGGATTAAGCAGTCGCTGCAAGCGGCGATTGAACTGGAATTTTCAACTTTGCCTTTGTATCTTTCGTCTATGTTTTCGCTGGAAGTGCAGAATTATACTGCCTACAATACCATTCGAAGCGTGGTGATGGAAGAAATGGTTCATATGGCTATCGCCGCCAATATACTTTCCGCCCTCGGCGGCATTCCGTCCATTCAACGCATTCAGGTTGCTTATCCGACCAAGGGTCTGCCCGGCGGAGCCGAACCCGACCTTGAAATCGGTCTGGCTGCATATTCTAAAAACCAGCTGAAAGATTTTATGCGCATCGAAGCTCCCGAATTTTTGCTGGATGAATTGGATTTGCCCGAAGAATACCCGACTATTTCCGTTTTCTATAATGGAATAAAAACGGCTATCCGGGAAAATGCCGATGCCGTCGCGGCGGCGGTAAAAAAAGGCGGAACGTCCAATCAGGTCGGCGATAATATAGGTTTTTCGACCTTTGCATACGACCCGAAAGTCGATGTCGTCCAAATGTTGTGCGCGGGCATCGACGAAATAATGGAGCAAGGCGAAGGCGCTTCGACCGGCAATCTGATTACGAGTTCGAAATACGAAACCGAAGAATCGCATTATGCAAAATTCGCTTCCCTGTATTACGGGGCACAGTATCAAAAACCGTCTAAAATCCGCAAGCTCACCAGAAAAAATGAAGCTCAGTTTTTCAAAGGCTTGCCGATTACGCCGCCGGAAGTCGTCAATACGCTGGCTGTCCCGGCTGACGGCTATCAAAAATTACTGGCTCAGGACCCGAACGGAGCCGCCGTCAGCACTGCCCTGGCGACATTCGACACGGCGTTCTCGACTATGCTTTCTACACTGGAAATCGTCTGGAACGGTCCCGCCGCCGCTTCCTGGAAAAATTTGGGCGCTGCCGTTCACGAGATGGTCGATTTCAGAGTTCTTTCCTGTTTTAATATTATGAGAACTCAGATACCCGACGACGTGATTAAGAAATTGCCCGCCTTGTATCCGGATGAAATCGAACGGTTAAAACAATACACGGACTTTTCCAAACCCGTCTTTTACGGTCCGCGATTTATAAATAACAATAAATAGGACTAACATAACTTAGTGAGGCTGAATTTTAGGTTATAGAGCCGCTTCCGGGAAAGGTCAGACCATACGCTGGCGGCTCTGCTATTTAAGAAGTTTCTCCTTTTGGATCACATTATTCAGCGAAAGTGAAAGAAGAAAAACCTGCAAACAAATCAGAAGCAGGCAGCTTCCGAGAAGTACAAACATTCCGATACGCAAATTCGGATAATTGGTTGAAACATAGCCGGTAAGCCGGGTTATCAAGAATTTTTTATAAAGCCGATTTATTTTTCAAACGAATGTTTATCAGTTTCTACCCGTTTATTTTGCCTTTGACAAGCTCGACCTTTTTTTCGATTTCGCCGATTATTTTAGAATCGACCTCGCCTAAATTGCCGTCCGTTTTTAACTTATTAAAGTTATCCAGCGCGGCGCTGAAGCTTTCGAGCGCTTTCTGCAAAAACTCCTGCCGGTTTCTTTTTTCGGCGAGCGCCGCGCAGCTGTCGCCGATGCCTTGCAGATTATACGACGACATTCTGACCGCGTAGATGTTTTCCGGATTGGTGTTTAAAACCGTCCGGAATTCGTCGCGCGCTTTTTGAAAAGTCTCCAGCGCCGCGTCGTAATCCTTCAAAGTCAGATAAGTTTCGCCAATCGAAAATCTGGTGTTGGCGACATCATACGGCGCTTCGGTATTGTTCGGGTCGGCGGCGGCGAGCTGCTTGAAAATATCGAGCGCGAGCGTCAGTTTTTCCAGCGATTCCCGGCTTTTTCCCGCGTCGTCCAGAACTTGCGCGAGCTTTTTGTTGCCCATCGCCACATCGCGTTTCGCCTGAACGTTTTGCGGGTCGGCTTTGGCGGAATTTTGCGCGATTTCCACGCCTTTGGAAAATAATTCGACGCTTTTTTCAAATTGTTCCAAATCCTGATAATTTTCGGCTTTTTTGTTATACGCCAGCATCACCGACCGCTGAATGGAAAAATCGTTCGGGTATTTTTCGCCCAGCGGAATCAGCATCTCCAAGCCGGTTTGCAGATTTTTTGAAGCGCCTTCAAAATCGCTGTCCCAGCCCTGCGCTTCGCCGATGGCGACGAGCATATAAGCGTATTGTTCATTGATTTTCGGATTTTCGGGCTGCTCGCGCCGCAATTGCTCGTTAATGTCTTTCGCGCGGCTGTAATATTCGACGGCTTTTTTGTTGTCGCCTTCAAAAAAAGGAATCAAGCCGCGCGCGCGCAGAAGCTCCGCCAATTTCGCGCGCGAATCAAAATCCTGCGGATTGCTTTCGACGATTTTCTCGCGCAAAGCAAGCGCCTGGTCGTAAAATCCGACCGCTTTATCATAATCGCCGCCGTTTGATTGAATGTCGGCAATGAGCTTGAGATTATTCGCCAAATCGCTCATTACGGCTAAATCAGACGGTTCTTCATCCAGTAATTGCCGCCGTATAACGTGCGCTTTTTCGTAACTTTCGAGAGCGCCCTTAATGTCGCCGAGGTTCGGATTATACGGGTTTCCCTGCACGTCGCCGACTTTTTCATAAGCTTTGGCAAGCTCGCGCCGGAGTTCCGCATCGGCGCCCGCTTCCTGCGACAAATTATCGAGATATTCCAGCGCGCGCCGGACTAAAAGCTCGCGCGCCGGAGTCGAGCCGGGCAGATTTTCGATTATCGGGCTGAATTCAAAAAGAAACGAATTTGCCAGGCTGCGGACGTCGTTAAAACGCTTTTCCGCCCTCGCTCTTTCGGCTTGCGCGACGCGCGCCTGCCACAACGTGGCGACGATTCCGGCGATGATTGCCAGTAAAATCAACGTTCCGGCGACGGCGCTCGTCCGGTTGCGCTTGATAAATTTTTCGGCGCGATAGGAGAAAGTGTCGGAACGCGCCGCGACGGGCAAGCCTTCCTGATGACGGCGAATGTCTTCCGCCAGATTTTCAGCCGACGAATAACGTCGTTCGGGTTCTTTTTTCAGCGCCTTGAGAACGATGTTGTCCAAATCGCCGCGCAAATTTTGCGGTCTGATGCCGATTGGCTGCGGCACGGTGTAGCGCGATTTGTTTTGTCCGGTTCGATTTTCCGAATTCCTGATTTCGTTTTTTGCGCCCGTTTTTTCTTTGATGATTTTCGCGGTCTTTTCGATCATCGACGACGGCGCAAGCGGTTCGATTTCAAGCACGGCGCGGTAGATTTCCCGGACCTCGTCTTCTTTCGCTTCGAACGGGCGATGACCGCTCAAAAGCTCATATAAAATCACGCCTAAACTGTAAATATCGGTCGCCGTCGTGACGCTTTCCCGGCGCAGTTGTTCGGGCGAGGCGTAGGCGGGCGTCATCACGCCGAGCTTGGTAATCGTCGCCGAGTTTAAGGAATCGAATTCGGACGAAAGAATTTTCGAGATTCCGAAGTCGAGCAGTTTCGGAATTCCGTCTTCGCTCACGAGAATGTTGGAAGGCTTTAAATCGCGGTGAACAATCAGATTGCGGTGCGCGAAACCGACCGCCGAACACACCTTGCGAAACAAGTCGAGCCTTTCCGGCAAACCCAAATCGTGTTTGTTGCAGTAATCGTTTATCGGCAAGCCCTCGACGTATTCCATCGCCAGAAACGGAATCCGGTCGTCGGTCGTTCCCGCGTCGAGCAGCAGCGCGATGTTCGGATGCTGCAAAGAGGCGAGAATTTCGCGTTCCTGCTGAAACCGGCGGCGCAGCGCGGCGGTGTTCATTTCGCGTTTCAACAGCTTCAGCGCGACTTTTTGTTCGAATTTTCCGTCGGCGCGCGCGGCGAGATAAACCGCGCCCATCCCGCCGAAACCGAGCTCGCGAATAATGCGGTAAGCGCCGATATTTTTTCCGGTTAAAACATTTTCGTCCGCGTCGAAAAAATCACCGGAAAATTCGACCGCCGAAAGATGCATCATATCCTCGGCTTCTTCTTCAAAGGCAAGCAAAGATTCGACTTCCGCGCGAATCTCGGCGTCAGCGCCGGATTTATTTAAAAAAGCCTGTCGCCCGTCGGGCTTGATTTTCAGAGCTTCCTCCAAAATCTCTTTTATTTTTTTCCAGTTTTCCGATTGCATATTCTAAAGTTTAGAAATCCTTTTCTACTTATGCGGAATCGGTGAGAGAAAGCAGTCAAAATTCTTCGATTTTTTTTATTTTCGATTCAGCTCGCGATAAAGCCAGAGCCGCGCCGACTGCCATTCGCGCCCGACGGTTCTTTCCGAAACGTCGAGCGCTTCGGCGATTTCGCCGTTATTCATCCCGCCGAAAAAACGCATCTCGATAATTTTCGCCTGCCGCTCGTCAAACTCCGCCAGGCGTTCCAGCGCTTCGTCCAGCGCGAGAATCGAGCCGGCGCGGTCTTCGACCGAAATCTGCACGTCTTCAAGCGAAAAATGAATCGGACTCGCGCCGCGTTTTTCCGCCGCGTGCGCGCGCGCGTGGTCAACCAGAATCTGCCGCATCAGCCGCGAGGCGATGCCGTAAAAATGACTGCGGTCTCTCCAATCAGCGCCCGATTGCTCGGACAAGCGCAGGAACGCCTCGTGCACCAAAGCCGTTGGCTGCAAGGTGTGATTCGAGCGTTCCTTCGCCATAAAAAAACGCGCCTGTCGTCTTAATTCGTCATAAACAAAAGGCAGCAGACGTTCCTTTGCGTCCTCACTGCCATCGTTCCAATCCTGTAATATTTGCGTGATTTCCGAAGCCTGCCCGTCGCCCATAAAGTGTTTGAGTGGGTTGTTGGTTCGCATTTTAGCTTATTTTTCAACGAATTAAAAATTTTCGGAAAAATTTGTCTGACTTTTTCAAGTTTTTGCGCATATACTTTCAAGAACTCAAAATAAAGTTTGAAACTAAGTAAATGCGGGCGATAACTTTCGCCTTCTCAAAAAATCGCCTGCCCGTTTCAATCTTCAACCCCTAAACAAATTAATGCAGATGATTCATCGGCGCATTATCGGTATGTTTGGCGACGGGCATAATTTCTTCTCTGTTTTCGGGAAGGTAAAATCGTTCCGGTTATTAATCTCGTATAGAAAGATTATCGCCGTCAGGGCGATTGCGTGCGCCGACGCACAGTCACCAAAATATTTTATATGCGCGGAAAGTTTTATCGTTTCCGCTTCGTTCGAGATTTTGTCCTGGATTTGGGAGGCTCTTCATTCGCACGACTGTCGTCAAACTCATTTTCAAAAGAGAAGACAAGCCGGGGAAAACGACTTCGCAAACTTTTCTGATCTTTCAGCTTAAGCGAGTTGTTTCCCATCGAGATTCTTAATCCTTTAAGTTTCAAGAGCGACGCCGGCAGATTAGCTATATTCTCGTTGGCGTCCAGAGAAAGCTCCTTCAGGTTCTTAAAATCACCGATAAAGGCGGGAATTGCGCGCAGGCTGTTATATTCGAGCCGCAATGTTTTCAAGTTCGACAAAGCGGCGATTTGCGGCGGAACGGCTTCGAGCCCGTTTCTGCCCAGGTCCAGGACTTCCAGTCGGCGAAGATTGGCGATGGTGCCGGGCAAACTTTCGATTTTACGTCGCTCGCCGCGCTCAATCGCGCCGTACAGCCTCAATACTCGAAGGTTTTCCAATTTACCGATTGAGCGCGGAAGCGAAACGCTCATCGAGCATCCGTTGCCGTTATCAATGATTAATTCTTCCAGCTTCCGAAGGTTTCCGATTTCCTCCGGAAGTGCCTCAAGCGCTTCGAGACAGCCGAAACTGAGCACTTCGAGATTAACCAAAGTGCCGAGGCGCGACGGCAGACGCTTCATATTTAAGTCATCGCCTGCAAAGGTCGGATTAAGGCATTTAACTTTTTCCGGCGCCAGAAAAGCCTTTTCAAAACTGTCGAAAACATAAGCTTTGGGAAAACGCTCGCACGGAGAAAATTCAAAATCATCAAAACTGCTTGATTCGACCGTCGAATATACACCGCTTTTTACGTTACTCGCCCGCGATTCGACGGCGTTCGATAATTGCCGTGCATTTACCGCTGTCGCGCCCGCCGCGAAAAGACAGAAGGCAATCAATCCGATTGCCAAACGAACCCGTACGTCATTTCTCATAATTTTTTTTTTCATACTCTGCGCCCCGAATCTGCTTTTCCGGATAGCGGGCAGATATCGCCATCTTTGCAAAAGGGTAAAATGGCGCGTCCGTCAGGATAGAGTGATAAATACCATTCGCTTTCGCGACCGACAGAAACACCTGTATCTTCATCATCCACAATATAATGTTCACCGTAAAGAGCGGAAAACATACTAATGAAAATTTACTCATAAAGTGTCGCCGGCTTTCACCTGGAATCAACGACTTACAGTTTCAACTTACGCATAAACCGTCGATAAATTTACGCATAAATCGTCAATGCGCGAAATGAGCCGGTTAAAATTCTTTTGGTCTTAAACTGCATTACCGGGATGAAACGGACGCCGGAAGATTGCTGCCCGTATTGTGCAATTTTGCGGTTTATTTTTCAATTCTATTTCCTGTTTCAGAGTTCGGCGGGAAAATAAAAAGAAAATAACGTGGTGTTTCCCGCTTAATCAAGCATCTCTTGACGCCGCCGTTTTTCGCACGCGACCCGATTTCGTTTCCGTATGCAGTTAAAGATAAGCGCGCGGCTTCCAATAATTACTACCTTTCTGCGTAGTCGAACGGCGGTAAATTCAAGGCAAAAACTAAATTGTTGTTCGTGCAGGGCTGGAATATTTTTTCATCCTGTTTCGCTTTCGATAACGAACGGCGCATTTTTTTGCAGTTTTGTGTCCCAAAGCGACTTTAGCCCGACGCGAAAAAAATAAAAACTTACTACATCTTTAAGTGGTGGTTTTTCTTCTCCGGTCGTTTATCTTCTTCATTGTTCGTGCCCGGAGGCACAAAAATAAAGAAGGAGAAAACAAGATTGTGTTTAATATATTTTCATTTTCAAAAGCATTATGTTTCGGCTTTATCTTAAGTTTATTTCTGGCGGCGATTTGTTTCGGACAAGTTCCGGGCGAGCTTGACCAGACATTCTACGCCGGCAGAACGACGACGAAGTTCGGCGTTTCCTGGAACGTTTTCAAAACGACGGCAATCCAGTCCGACGGAAAAATCGTCGCCGCCGGGTATCATTATACGGCTACCCGACCGAACATCGCCGTCGCGCGCTATAACCCGGACGGCACGCTGGACAAAAGTTTTAGCGGCGACGGCAAGCTTTCGCTCGCGCTCGGAGACACACAGGCTGACGCGAGCGCGGTCGCGATTCAGCCCGACGGCAAGATTATTTTAGCCGGATTCACCACCGTCGGAAATAAAAGAGACTTTATGGTGGCGCGCCTGAATCCGGACGGTTCATTTGACAACACTTTCAGCGGCGACGGAATTGCAAGCACTCCGGTCACCAACAGCAACAGCGAAATTTATTCGATGGTTTTGCAGCACGACGGGAAAATCGTCGTCGCGGGCAAGACCGGAATACTACCGGATTGCGACTTTGCCATCGCGCGTTTTAATACCAACGGAACGCTCGATTTCACCTTCGGCAACGGCGGCATTGTGACGATGCCTTTCGGCACCGGCGGCGACTATATTACATCCATAGCTTTGCAAAACAACAAATTAATTGTTGGCGGATATACCGTCAATGCTTCTTTTAAAAAAGAAATCGCCATTGCGCGCTTTAATATGAACGGCTCGCTCGACAATACTTTCAGCCAGGACGGGAAAGTGACTCTGGCATATTTAAATACCGATGCCGTCGCTTTTCAGGCAGCGGCGCAGAATGACGGAAAGCTCGTTATCGCGGGTTCAGTCCGTTTGGCGGGAAAGGACAATTTTCTGCTGGCGCGCTACAACGCGGACGGCACGCTGGACAACACCTTCGAAGCCGACGGAATCGTCATCGCTTCGCTGGGCGCGTCGGATGACGTCGCTCGCGCGGTTTCAGTGCAATGGAACGGTAAAATATCTGTTGCGGGCTACACGACGACGCCCAACTCCGAGAAACATTTTGCGGCGGCTCGTTACAATACGGACGGCTCGCTTGACGCCACCTTCGACGTGGACGGAAAATCGTCGTTTCCCATCGGCGGCGTTGCTTATTCCTATGCGATGTCGCTGCAAGCCGACGGCAAAATGGTTCTCGTCGGCGCGAGTCATAATCCCGCGTATCAGGACGCCGTCGTCGCGCGCTTGAACACCGACGGCGGGCTCGACCGCACTTTCGGCAATCGGGTTTTCACAAACTTCGGTGAAGACGACGACCGGGCTAACGCGGTCGCCACGCAGTCCGATGGAAAAATCCTGGCTGCCGGTTGGAGCAATAACGGCACAAATAAAGATTTTGCGATTGCGCGTTATAACGCCGACGGAACGCCGGATTTTACTTTTGGTAATAAAGGTATGGTGACCACCGCGATCGGAAGCGGAAATGATGAAGCGCGGGCGATTGCCGTTTTGTCGAACGGCAAGATTATCGTCGCGGGCTACAGCGTTCTTAATAACTTAAATCATTTCGCTGTTGTGCGTTACAACGCAAACGGAACGCTTGACGCCACCTTCGACGGCGACGGGAAAGCCGTTACGGCGGTCGGAGTTTCACAGAGTCTGGCTAACGCGATGGCGATTCAGGCGGACGGAAAAATCGTTCTCGCCGGAATTGCTATTGAATCGTCAAACTACGATTTTGCAGTCGTTCGTTATAATCAGGACGGAGCGCTCGACGGCAGTTTCGACACGGACGGAAAATTAATAACGCCGATCAGCGGATTCAGCGACACCGCCAGAGCCGTCGTCATTCAGGCGGACGGTAAAATAGTTGTCGCCGGCGACGGCTACAACGGCGGCACGAACCGCGATTTTACGCTGGTTCGATATAACGCCGACGGCGCGCTCGATATTACCTTCAATAACAGCGGCAAATCATTTGTCGAAATGGGCAGCCAGAACGATATTCCCTACGCGCTGGCGCTTCAGGCGGACGGAAAAATCGTCGCCGCCGGGCAAGGGACTTTTCCTGATTTGAATTTCGCCGTGGCGCGCTACACGACGGACGGCTTTCTGGACACGGATTTTGATATCGACGGCAGAGTTATAACGGACTTTATCGCGGGAAATGCGGATTCCGCCCGCGCGTTAGTGATTCAAGCCGACGGGAAAATCGTCGTCGGAGGAATAACGACGCAAGCCGCGATAACCAGCGCGGCATTTATCCGCTATAACCCGGACGGCGCGCCGGACATCGAATTCGATTCTTCGATAGCGAATCCGAACGGCGACGGTAAAACCGTGATTCCGATTGGCGAGAGCAGTGATTTTATGACGAATATCGCCATTCAAAACGACGGCAGAATCATCGCCGTCGGCTACGGGCAAAACGGCACGGATGATGATTTCCAGGTGATACGTTTAAACGGCACCCAACCCGCTCTGAAATCTGCGCTGATTCCGGTTGGCGGACGCGTTATGACCGCCGACGGAACCGGAATCAGGAATGTAACGGTCAGCATCACATTGCCGGGCGGCGAAACCCGGACGACTCTTTCAGGCGCGTCGGGACATTATCGCTTTGAAGAAATTCCGGTTGGTGAAACCTATATTTTAAAAGTTTCCGCAAAGCGTTTTAACTTTAGCGAACCTATGAGAACCAAGCAGATTTTCGAGGACGCGAATAACATCGATTTCATCGCAAACAATAACTGATACGGGCGCGCCCGTATCGGGTCAACAGCATATTGTTTGAAATGAACCATTGAGCAAAAACGAAAAGAGCGAGTCCGGACTCGCTCTTTTCGCCGGTCGATTCAAATTTTCGTTTTATTTACAAATTAAAATGTCCGATTCTTTGCTCTTAAATTATCAGTCTTTATCGTGTCTGCCGGCAAGGTTGGCAACAACCGCCACTAATTCCGCCGGCTCAACCGGTTTCGGAAGATGAATCTGAAATCCGGAACGTAAAACTCGCATCCGGTCTTCGACCCTGGCGTAAGCGGTCAATGCCGCCGCCGGCATATTTCCGCCCTCGGCTGAAGATAATGCCCGGACTTTTCTTATCAGTGAATATCCGTCCTCGCCGGGCATTCCTATATCGCTCAGCAAAATGTCGAACCGCTCTTCGCGCAGAGCCTTGAGAGCCGCCTGTGCCGAATCGACGGGCATTACCGTTGCCCCGCATTGTTCAAGAACCGTAGTGACCAGCGCTCTACCGTCTTCTTCGTCGTCGACTACCAGAATGCGCAGCCCGTCCAACTCAGAAACACAATCAAAAGGCACGCTGCTATTACTATTCGGATGAACCCGCTCCGCGCTTCCCGTAACTAAATCAACCGAACGCAGCGCAATTAAAGGCAGTTTTACCGTAAAGGTCGAGCCGTGTCCTTCGCCGTCGCTTTCCGCTTCAACCGTTCCGCCGTGCATTTCGACCAGATGGCGGACAATCGCCAGCCCGAGCCCCAGACCGCCGCTCTTTCTGGTTGTCGCCGAATCCGCCTGACGGAAGCGGTCAAAGATATAGGGCAGAATTTCAGGCGAAATGCCGATTCCCGTATCGGTTACAATAATCTCGACATGGGAGTTTATGCGTTCGAGACGAATCTGAATGCGTCCTCGCTTGGGAGTAAATTTTACGGCGTTCGAGAGAATGTTCCAGATTACCTGCTGCAATCGACTGGGATCGCCCGACACCATACTGCTTCCGGAATCGAGAACTCTTTGCAGGCGAATTTCTTTCGCCTGCGCCGCCGGTAAAACCGATTCAACCGCCGATTCAACTATTGAACTAAGCTCAACAGGTCGCACTTCAAGTTTTAATTTACCGGAAATTATCCGCGAGACGTCCAGAATATCTTCGATCAGCCCTGCCTGAAGACGAGCGCTGCGATGAATGGTTTCAAGGGCGCGGCGCCGGGCGTCGTCATCGAGCCTGCCGTCGGTCATCATTTTTGACCAGCCGAGAATTGCATTCAGCGGCGTTCTTAATTCGTGCGAAAGCGTAGCTAAAAATTCGTCTTTAGCGCGATTTGCTTCTTCGGCGTCCTTGCGAGCCTGCACCTGGTCGGTAATATCTATCCCGTGCACAAAGATACCCGACACGGAATCGTCTCCTTCAAAAACCGGTTGATAGACAAAATCGACAAATCTTTCTTCCGGAACCGCGTCAGGTTCACGCTGAAGCAGGACGGGAATCTCCTTTCCGATATACGGCTCGCCCGTTTTGAAGACATTGTCGAGTAATCCGAAGAAGCCTTGCCCTTCAATTTCCGGCAACGCCTCGCGGACTGGTTTGCCGATCACGTTTCGGTGTCCGATGAGCTGTAAATAAGCCGGATTAGTCAGCTCGAAAACGTGTTCCGGTCCGCGCACGGTAGCCACGAAAGCAGGCGCTTTAGTAAACAAATAGTCGAGTTTTACACGCTCCGCTTCTAATTGTTTCAGCAATCGCTCGCGTTCCTGTTCTCCTTTTTTACGCTCGGTCACGTTGTTGAAAAGAATGGCGACTTTTTTGCTTTCCTCTCCTCCGACACGAAAGGCGCTCACGTCAAACCAGCGTTCCATCGCATCGGAGTTTTCCTCAGTGCTAATCGGCTCTCCGGTCAGCGCTACATTGCCGTAAAGCTGATACCAGCGCTCTTCAAGATTCGGGACGAGATGGCTGACGGGCGTTCCGCGCAATGCTTCTTCAGCCGGAATGCCGGTCAATTTCTCGAACGCCGGGTTGATTTCCAGAAAGCGGTAATCGACGGGCTTTCCCGCGTCGTCGAATATCATTTCGATGATGCAAAAGCCCTCGTCAATCGAATTGAAAAGCGTGCGGTAGCGTTCTTCGCTTGCCTGTATTTGTTTTTCCGCCTGTTTGAGGTCGGTAATATCGCGGGCGATTTTAGACGCTCCGATAATTTTCCCGGAGGCATCTTTAATCGGCGAAACGGTCAGCGAAATATCAATGAGCCTGCCGTCCTTAGTTTTCCGAACGGTTTCATAATGCTCGATGCGCTCGCCGGCTCTAATCCTTTTAAGAATAGTGGGTTCTTCGTTATGATGATCGGGCGGAATGAGGATTAAAACCGGCTTTCCGATTACTTCCTCAGCCGTATAACCGAAGATTCGCTGGGCGCCTTTGTTCCAACTGCTAATGATGCCGTCGAGAGTTTTGCTGATAATGGCGTCGTCAGCCGACTCGATGAGCGCATCGAGCCAGTATTGGGTGATGTCATCGCCCAGCAGCGTAGTTAGCCTTTGTTTTACCTGCGTATTGTTTTGCGTATTCCCTTGCTCGTGCTCTAGTGTCATTGCTTTCAGACTGACATCAATTTCAAATCAGATCTCCTTAGACTTAATTAAATACTACATTATGGAACGAAAGCCGATAAAATCTAATGAGCTGCTTATTTCAATCTTCATACACAATCAAGGATTAATATTAGTTTTCTCAATTAGTTTTTCGGAATCGAATGTTTTCACAAGACTGGCGGAATTTGCGGCGCGAATGCCGGAGGAAGCTTGATTGTGAAGGTCGAACCGCCGCCTTCTCCGGGACTTTCGGCGCGAATCGTTCCGCCGTGCAGTTCGACCAAATGCCGAACAATGGCTAATCCTAAACCGAGACCGCCGTGGCGGCGCGTGCTGCTGCCGTCGGCTTGCCGAAAACGGTCGAAGATAAACGGCAGGAAATCCGGTTTGATTCCCTGACCCGTATCATTTATCCCGATTTCTACGCCGGAATCTTCTGCGCGCTTAAGCCGTACGCTGACGAGTCCGCCGGAAGGGGTAAATTTGACGGCATTTGAGAGCAGATTCCAGATTATCTGCTGCAAGCGGTCGGCATCGCCCGAAATATGCCGAACCGCAGGATCGAGTATTATTTCCAAACGAATATTTTTTGAATCGGCTGCCGGCAACACCGAATCAATAGCCGCGTTGATGACCGACGCAATATCGAACGGGCTTATATCAAGGCGGAGATTGCCGGTAATTATCCTCGAAACGTCGAGAATATCTTCGACCAGCTGCATTTGCGAGTTGACGTTGCGGTTAATAGTTGCAATAGCCTGCATTTTGGTCGCTTCGTCCAAACGGTCTGCCAGAAGCAACCTCGACCAACCGAGAATTGCATTGAGCGGAGTGCGCAGCTCATGCGAAATCGTCGCCAGAAATTCGTCCTTCAAGCGGTTGGCATTCTCCGCATCAAAACGGGCTGACTGTGCGCGGCTGAGCAATTGTTCCCGCTCCGCCAGTTGAATTTCCAATTTGTCTTTAACCGCCAGAAGCTCCTCTTCGGCTCGCCGGCGCTCGACAATCTCGGCTTCGAGCGAGCGAGCTTGTTGCTGAAGGAGAGTAATCGTGCGAAGCCGGTCGTCCGTATCAGTCAAGGCGGCGTAGCTTTCCGTCGGAAGAACGCGCGTATGCCCGTTGCAGACATGCTTAAACGGCTCGGTAAACGAATCTCCCTTAAATTGGTTCAGCGGGTAGGCGCAAAAAAGTGTGAAAGGATGTGTCTCGGCGAGTTTGTTCCAGAGTTCTTCGACTTGAATGGCGGCGTAACCTTTTTCCTCTTCAAATAAAAGCGCGACCATCTCTCCGAAAATGCGCACACGGTGACCGCAGGCGGCTGCCTGATTGATAATGTCGCCTATTACTTTTGTAAAGCGTTTCGCATCCGGCGCGCCCGCAACCATAAATTTCGACAAAGTTTCGGCGGCGTCAAGCGAAATATACCGCCCCGAAGTTCGCGCATTAACCGGATTGCGTCCCGATTCCCGAAGGCGGCATTTCAGTTCCGCGCGGTGCGCTTTCGTGGCGACGACGATGCAGGCGTCACCCGAATCCAATCCGGCTCCGATAAAATCGTTCAGCGATGTTAAGAGAAATGCCTCCGATTCATAGAACTGCACAAAGTGATCCGGCTCGCTCATTTTAGTCCAATCGGAACGAGAGTTATGTTTCGGCACGCTGCCGCCGCCGTAGACGTGCGAAATTTCCGCCTGAGCCGAGTTATCGTTATTTTTTGTTTTAATCAAACTAATCCCTCGTTAATTATCGACGTATCAAAGGCTTGTTTCCATATTACATCTAACAATATTTTAGATAAATAATCAATTTATTTGTTAGTCGTCCAATCCTGAAGTGCTGTAATTTAATAAAAAGGATGGGTCGCGTGCAGGGTTTGATTGAATTCCGCCGAGCAGGTCGATTGCTCTGCGCACAACCTCCGGCACACGCTCCGGCGACCGATGTTTTTCATTTGTGCGCGATAGCAACGACGGCATTTTGCGATTCGTTCATACTCCAACCAATTTCACAGGCATTCAGATTAGCACTAAATAACTGTAGCAATTAAAGTTATTGCTTTTCTTATGTTCTGCCCGGTTTTGTTTACAAATTACTAAATAGTTATGCGCCTTTCGCGTTTTCACTCGCCGGGCGACCGGATAAGGAATTAGGCGAATCCAGATGCGCGCCGTCGTCAACTCCCACGCCCAGACGGTCAACCAATTCGCCGCCGAGCCATGCGGTCAATCCGGCTAAAGCAAAGCCTGCGAATGACAAAATCAGCGCGAAGGTGCTCGGCGCATAGACGCTCGGAGATGCGGAATTGTAACGCAGCCACCAGCTTCCGATAAATAAAAGAAGCACGACCACGTTTCCCAATCCGTGAATTAACCCGACCGACTTTGCGCGCGTATTTGAAGGAATCGCAAACCAGTCAATCCAGCCAAACGGCGCGGCGGCAAATCCGCCGATAATTCCGGCGGCAATTAAATAATAAGTGACGGTCGCCATTGTCGGATTTCCCCAAACCAGATAAATCACATCAAAAATCACCGCGGTTGACAATAAACCGAGCGGAAAAGGAATCAGCATTTGATGAATTGCGTGTCCCAGGATTTTTGCTCTGCTTTCCATAATTTTTCCTCCAAATTGTATTTATGCGTTTCTGTCTGTCAGCTTAATTTTTACGCTTTCAGACGACAACTAAACTTATCCGTTTGCCCTGATTTCAAATGAGCACGCCGGCATCGCTCCCTTCTGACAGTGTTCTTTTATCTTCATGCCCGCTACTTCGGATAAAAGAATTTCGGCAAGCCGGCAGACTTCCGGATGCTCTGAAACAGTCGCTGCAAAAGGGCAACTGCTAAAGCTGCCGATTATCAGCCTGTCTTCTTCCGTATTGAGTCGCGGCGCTCCGCCCAAAGCCTCCAAGACCTCTAAAACCTTTTGTGCGCGGCTCTCTATACTTTCATCATTCCATTGAATGGGCTGACTGCCGGCAAGTGAAACCGCCACGTCTTTTAAAATCGCTTCTAATTCCTCGGCTGAGAGCCGCCGTTTCAAAACCCCGAGAAATTGATTAAGAAGTATCGGGTAGGCTTTCGGGAAAAGCTGTTCGGCGTCATCGGTTAAAACATAGGAGAAATGCGGTTTACGCAAACCGCGCCGCGTCCCGCGACGTTTGACAAGCCCGTCTCGCGAGAGCGTGTCAAGATGCGCTCTGACAGCGTTATCCGTTAACCCGAGTCTCCCGGACAATTCTTCGACGGTATCTACCCCGCGCCGCAATAGACCGACGATGCGACCGCGCGTGCTCTCGAAAAAGTTTTGCCGAAACTTAGTCTCTTTCATCGCATTTTCTCAACTTAAGTTTATTTATTAACTCAAAAAAGATAATAAGTCAATAACTTTCTTGACTTATTAGATAAAAAGAGTATTTTTTAATCAATAGCTAATTTTTCATAAGAAGTTAATAGAGGTTCGGAAAATGAAAATATCCCGAAAGCAAGCCGGCAGAGGATTGGGCGCTTCCTCCAATCAAATCAACAGTTTACCTATAACTGTCGAGCGTATCGCCGAAGCATTTTTGCCGACTGAATTCGGTGATTTTCAAATCATCGGTTATCGCTCGCTGATTTCAAACGAAGAATTCGTTGTTCTGACCTGTGGAGTTTTACAGGGCGAGAAATCTACGCTTGTCCGAATTCATTCGCAGTGTCTGACGGGCGACGTTTTCGGCTCGACTAAATGTGATTGCGGTCAGCAGCTTCGCGCCGCCCTGAGATTAATAGCTAATGAAAATTGCGGCGTCATCGTTTATCAACAGCAGGAAGGACGCGGAATCGGAATCATCAATAAAATTCGTGCTTACGCTCTGCAAGATAAAGGCGCTGACACGATTCAGGCAAACGAGCGTTTAGATTTGGCAGTCGATTCGCGGAGTTATGAACAATGCGCTGAGATTCTGCTCGACCTCGGGCTGCGCCGCATTCGTTTAATCTCGAATAATCCCGAAAAGATTAGAGCTTTAAAAAATTGCGGGCTGGAAATCGCGGCTCGCATTCCTCTGAGATTTAGATTGGGATTATTCGGCAGTCAATTACTTTACGGGCTAACCTGAGGAATAATATATCCGCGAATACATTCACTTATACAAATAAAATCGAGCTAAATATTAAGTAAGAATCAGAGCCAAAGCTTATTCATTTGTTCATAAACTACCAGGCTAAATGGTCTGGTAGTTTTGTTTTAAATTGGCACTTGAAGGGAGTCTGATTAGCTATAAAATTGTTCGTGCTTCGGTTATCGCAAAGAGAAATTATTTTTCAGGTATTGTCCCGGAATGCGTCGAACAAAATGAAGATGCCGCTAAAATTGTCGCGCCGGTCGAGAGAGTTTAACTGGTATTGCCTAAACAATGAGAGGTTTTTAATATGGCTGGATTAGCTTCCGGTACACGGCTTTCGGCAAACGCACCGACAGAGTTTGAGCAATGATTTTCTAATTTCGATAAACGATGAACGGCAAATTAAACTCTATGAAAAACCTAAAATACATTCTTTTATTTCTTATGGTTACGGTTATTCCGACGGCATCCTTTTCGCAAGGAAACGATGCCGTGCAAAATCTCAACGCGAATCAAAATATTAAAGTAATCGAACTGCGTAATTATGTTGTCAGGCAAGGGCGGCGCGATGAATTTATTAATTTGTTTGAAGAAAATTTTACCGAATCGCAAAACATACTGGGCGGATATACATTAGGTCAATACAGGGTCAAGGGCGTTGCGGATAATTTTTTTTGGATTCGCGGTTTTAAGGATATGGCTGCCAGACAAAAATTCCTAAACGATTTTTATTACGGCTCTCCTGCCTGGAAGCGGCACAAAAGCGCCGCCAACTCGATGCTGCTTAATAATGACAATGTTCATCTTTTAAAACCCTTAAATTTAAAGGACGGTTCAAATGACGCTGAATTTAATTTTAATAGTAATTGGTTCGGGCAGGAGAAAGGCGTTGCCGTCGTCGATTCTTATATTTCCAATACCAAGCGGGAAAAGCTGATTGAGTTTGTGAAAAAGAAATATGCGGCGATTTTAAGCAGCTCCAAAATAGAAAACACATCGTTTTGGACGAGCGAAACGACTCTCAATGAATTTACAGGGCTGCCCGTTTTTCAGGATAAAAATCTTCTGGTTCAGATAACTTTTTATAAAAATGAATCTGAATACCGGAGGAAAATGAAAGATGCAGATTCCAGAATGAATGACGAATTAAAAAGCGAAATGGCTGATCTGGTAACGATAAAAAACACGCTTATTATTTATCCGACCGGGAAATCTTTTCTGCTGCAAAAAAAATAAGGATGTTATCAAAACAATTAACGACATTTAATTATGACAAAAACAATTTTATTAAAGACAAGGCTTTCGCTGCTGGTTAGTATTTTGGCTGTCGTCTGGCTGCCCTTTCAGGCAACTGCACAGCAAAAATCAGACGCATCAAAAAATATCTCTCAGGTTTCGCCTGCGCCAAAGGACGGGCAACGCGATTTTGACTTTGAAATCGGCACCTGGAAAACTCAGCTGAAAAGGCTTCTGAATCCTTTAACCGGCTCGACAAAATGGGTCGAGTATGAAGGAACGACGGTTGTCAGAAAGGTTTGGGACGGAAATGCCAATCTCGTAGAACTCGACGTTTCCGGTTCGGCAGGCAGCATCAAAGCCTTGAGTTTGCGTTTATATAATCCCGAATCGCGGCAATGGAGTCTTAATTTTGCCAACATCAAAGGCGGCGTGATGGCTGTGCCGACAATCGGCGAATTCAAAAACGGGCGCGGCGAGTTTTATAATCAGGAAACATTAAACGGTCGAGCCATTTTGGTTCGATTCGTTATCTCGGACATAACGAAGAATTCCTGCCATTTTGAACAGGCTTTCTCCGACGACGGCGGCAAGACCTGGGAAGTGAACTGGATTGCGACCGACACGCGGGTGAAAGACAACTCTGATAAAAGCGCGCGAAATTCCACTTCGCCCGGTGAGGCTGGCAATGATAATTGAAGCGGGAATTTATAAAACAAGAATCGAGGAGACAATTAAAAATGTATAAAGCAGTTTTGCAGGGATTTTTGTTCTGCCTGTTGATAGCCGCCGCATCGGGCTTGACGCCGGCACAATCGTTCGTCCTTGATTTGCCGCTCAAGAGCCAATACGCAGAGGTCACGCAGAGAATCGGGGTCACTAATATTACAATCAGGTATTCCCGACCGCTAGTGAACGGTCGGAAGATTTGGGACGGCTTGGTTCCCTACGGAAAGGTGTGGCGCACCGGCGCGAATACTAACACGACGATTACGTTCAGCGACCCGGTAGTCATCGAAGGCAAGCCGCTCGACAAAGGAACCTACGGACTGCATATGATTCCGAACGCCGATGAATGGACGATTATTTTTTCGAGGAACTCGACGTCCTGGGGTTCTTTCACCTACGACCGGGCGGAAGACGCGCTCCGCGTAAGCGTCAAGCCAAAACCTGCGGATATGCATAATGCGCTTACCTTTGACTTCGACGAGCTTCAACCGGATTCGACGGTGGTTGAATTGAAATGGGAGAAAATCGGGGTTCCCTTCAAGGTCACGGTCGACGTTCACGAAATGGCGCGAGCGAGCCTGAAGAGACAGCTTCGCACGCTTTCACGCTACACGTGGATAAGCTGGAACGATGCGGCTAACTATCTGCTTGCGGAAAAAATCGACCTTGATGACGCGTTGGCGTATGCGGACAAGTCAATCGAGAATGAAGATCGCTACGACAACGAAATGACGAAGTCGAGAGTCTTAACGGCGCTCAATCGCCAGATCGAAGCCGCTGCGGCGCAGAAAAAAGCGCTCGACCTCGCAACGCCGCTTCAGGTTCATCAATTCGCCCGCGAGCTGCTGGCTGCCAAGCGCAACGAAGAAGCATTTGCAATCTTCCGCGAAAACGCCAGGAAACACGCCGACCAATGGTTCGTTCATGACGGATTAGCCCGGATATACAGCACGCAGGGCAGATTCGACGAGGCGGAAAAGGAAATCAGATTGGCGCTCGATATGGCTCCGGCTAATCAGAAAAGCGACCTGAACGAGCTGCTCAAGCGACTTGAAGCGAGGCAGGACATAAACAAGTAATTTGTCCGGGAAGAGAGGAATTTCCTAAATGGATTAATAATGCCGCAACGGTTATTATTAGCAATCTGATGCCGGTAGAAGACCAGCGCGAAATTTACCTTTATCGCCGCCTTGTTTCAATAAAGAATCTGCCGAACTGATGCGTCGATTCGTCACCGGCGGGACATCCGGGTTTGCCGCTTTTGAATGCGGCGACCTGCTTGCCGCTTACGAATAGCTAAAGGCAAAACCCGGACCGCATCATTCACTGTTTAGCGACGCCCGTGTTTAAGTAGATTTTCCACGCGCCGCGTTTTGAATGTCTTTTCCAAACGGTAAAATATCGCCGTTCCAATGTTTGCGGCTGACCGTCAACCGTAAATTCATAAACAGCCGTGCCTGTTTCGTAAGCGGTGTTGCCGTCGAGCCAGACGTCGGTCGTCGTCACCGTGAGCTTCGCTTTCCCGCCGCGCTTTTGCATTGAATCGCGCATCAGGGCGAGAATTTGTTTGCGCCCTCGATAAACCTTGCCGCCCGCGACGAGCTCCTTTCCGTCCGGTGTGAATGTGACGGGAAGCATCGCCGCATCGCCTTTTGCCCACGCTGCCACCCAGACGGCGTTGCCGGCGTCAATCGCCCGGCGTACTTTTGTCATTTCGGAATCTGAGGCTTGCTGGGCGTTTACCGCGCAGCTGCCGCAAAACAAAATGAAAAGAACGAAAAATGACGGGATTGATTTGAATACAATCATAATATTTCCTTTTAATAGATATTTTTAAAGCCCGAATGCCTTATCCCGCAGATAAACGGTTTTTGAATATCATTGATTATTTTTAACCGATGGCTTAAATACTGTCCGAAAGGCTTTCAGCGCGGCTGGATGATAAATCGTCGAATGTTTTTCGTCCGGCATCTTCTCGAAATGCCAGCGGACGCCGGAAGGCGCATTTTTGCCGAGAATTTCCGCAAATTTCTGCGCCACGCTTTCAACCGCTTCCTCGCTGCTATTGGCAAAATACAAATTCTTTGCCAGTTTCGGACGCGACCGCAAACGCCCGGCGGCATCGTTGACTAATTTTTGATTGTTCCACCAGAGGCTCGGGTCAAAGGCGATATAAGTATCGAACAAATCCGGTTCGAGCAGAAAAGTCTCAACCACAAACAACCCGGCGAGCGACTCGCCGACAATCGCCGTTTCAGCGGTCGTGCGATAGCGGATTTTTATCTGCGGCATCAGCTCATTGCGGATGAAATTTCTAAACGCGGCTGAACCGCCGACACGCTTGGCAATTTTTTTATCGTTCTCGTTTTCGGTCGGACCGGTCATATCGCGCCGCCGCTCGGTATTTTCAATGCCGACCAGAAGGAACGGTCGCATCGTTTCGTTGCCGACCGACACTTGAACAAGACCCGCCACGTGCAGGAAATCTTCGGCTATCCCGCCATCAGGCATATAGAGAACCGGAAACCGAGCGGCAGCAGATTCCTTATAACCGGGCGGCATATAAACATTAATAAGGCGTTTCTCGCCCAAAATTCCGGAATCAATCGTAAAGGTTTCGCCGATAACCAGCGGCGAAGTTTTATTCTGAGCAATTGCCTTTGCGCTGAATACCGAAAAGACCAGAAGAGTCCAAATAACCGCTTTTTGTAATCCAACCATCTTTTTGTCTCCCATTAAATTATCGCTAATCAAATCTCTACAGATTCAGAATACTCTTTCCGGCTTTGCCGTTTCACATCCGTTTTAAAGAAACTCGATTAAGGCTTTTGGTTTTGAATTGATTGATTAGCGGATTAATTTAGTTATTTTAACGGAAAGCGCCGCTTGAGCAAGTGCCAATTTTGCCTTTTAAGATTAGACCAATTTGAGAAGTTAAGACTTTAACTCGGTAATTAATCTATAAAACAGTGGTCTTGAAAGTCAGTTGAAAACCGGCACTTGTTCGATTTCGATTCTCTTTTATAATAATTATTCGGCTCAAAACATTCGAGAGAATATAAAAAGTTAAATGTTTCAACGGTCAGGCATAAATCAAATTAAAAAGCGACTATGATTACTCAAACGGAAAAGGCAAAAGCATTTAAGGCGCTGCACGAGCGTGCGGGCGCATTTATTATTCCTAACCCCTGGGATTTAGGCTCGGCGCGGCTGCTGGCGGGTTTGGGATTTGAAGCGCTGGCGACGACGAGCGGCGGTTTTGCCAACTCGCTCGGGCGCTTGGACGGGGAAATCACGGCTGATGAGGCAATCGAACATTGCCGCCGACTTTCTGAGGCGACCGATTTGCCGGTGAGCGCAGATTTGGAAAACTGTTTTGCCGATGAACCGCAAAAGGCGGCGGCGACAATTCTACGGGCGGCGCAGGCTGGCGTGGTCGGCGGTTCAATCGAAGATTACACGGGCAATCCGGCGAATCCGATTTACGAATTTAATTTGGCGGTCGAGCGGGTCCAGGCTGCGGTCGAAGCGGCAGGCTCGCTGGATTTTCCTTTTACGCTGACGGCGCGCGCCGAAAATTTTCTTCACGGCAGAGACGACCTCGACGATACTATCCGGCGGCTGCAAGCGTTTGAGAAAGCAGGCGCGGACGTTCTTTATGCTCCGGCTCTGAAAACGCTCGACGAAGTGCGTCTGGTGACGGGCGCATTGAATAAGCCGTTGAATGTTCTCGCGCCGTTTATTAAAAATGCGACTGTCGCCCGGCTTGCCGATGCGGGCGCGAAACGCATCAGCGTGGGCGGCGCGCTCGCGCGTGCGGCTATAACCGCTCTTGTACGCGCCGGATTGGAAATGCAAAATCAAGGCAGCTTCGAGTGGACAGCCGATTCGGTATCGAGCAGCGAAGTGCAGAAATTGTTGAGTTGAGCTGAACCCGTTGCTTTTCGCAGTTTTGCAGCCGGAATCAGACCTATCTTTATTTATTTATCATTTGTTTGCCGCGATAAACGATAGTTTCGCCGGGTTTCATTTCATAAAAAGCTATTTTCAGTTTTTTAAGCTCGGCGGCAAAGCCGTTTGAATTTTCGGCGATGCCGGGAAAGGTGGCGTAATGTTGCGGAACAGCCAGTTTTGCGCGCACGGATTTTGCGGCTTTTGCCGCCATTCGCGGCTCCATTCCGAAATGACCGCCGATATTGAGCAAAGCCAAGTCAATTTGATATTCTTCGCCGACGGTTTCCATATCTTTGAAATAAGCCGTGTCGCCGGAATGATAAATGGTCGGACCGTCTTTGATTATCAAAACAAAACCGGCAGGGTTTCCGGCGTAGGCTCTTTCGGCTTCGGTCGCGCCCGCTTTCGGATTAAAAACACTGCTCGAATGAACCGCCGCGGTCATTGCCACCGTCACTTCGCCATCAGCGATTTGAATTTCGCCGCCGATTCCCATAATCGCGTCGGTTTGCGCCTGTTTCGCCGGAAAATCCGCGAGCTTTACTAAATTGCCGGCTAATTCGGGATTGCTGATAAGTATGGCTCCCGTTTTTTTCGCTATTTCAGCCGCCTCGCCGACGTGATCGCGATGCCCGTGCGTCAGGAGAATATAATCGACTTTCGGGACGGAGGTTAAAGGGGCTTTGCCGTCTTTTGCTTCCGGGTTCAAAGGATTACCGAGCCACGGGTCAATCAACAGAACCTTGCCTTTCGGCGTCGTAACCGAGAAAGCGGCGTGTCCGAACCATTTTATTTTCGTCTCCTGCGCCGCAACCCGATAAACAGACCCAAGCATAAATAAAACCGTCAGAAATCCGAATAACTTCATATTTATCTCCTCAAAAAAATCAATGGCTGTGTCTTTGTTTTTATTTCCGATTCAAAGATTGCAACAACAAAATCCGAATTTTTTATTTTCTTGTTCACAATCTAAATCTGCCGTGTTTATAAAATAAGTTCGATTTTTATTTGTTTTCTCGCAGCGGTCGGCGGCGGTAATTTGTGATGTAATCCGGTCGGACAATTGCCCGACTCATTTGCGGGTCGGGCAATAGCTCTCCGGCTTTCATTTCGAGCGGAATCACGCCCGCCCAAACGTCGAGCGCGTAATCTCCCGCATCGTCAACCGGATTGCCCGTCCGAATTTTCGCCGATGCTTCGGTCAGCGGCAGCGCGAGAACCGTCGTTGCTTTTAACTCATTTGTCGTCGGAAGCCGAACTTCCCGCCAGCGACCGGGAACGATGTGTTCGGTAAAGAGGCGGAGAGCTTCCATTTTTTCATTTTCGTCTTTGATGATTTTTGCCGCGCCGAACGCCACGACCGAACGGTAATTCATCGAATGGTGAAAAGCCGAGCGCGCCAGAACCAGCCCGTCAACTAAAGTTACGGTCACGCAAATTTCGATTTCTTCCGACAGGGCGCGCATCATTCGGCTCGCGCCGGAGCCGTGAATGAGCAGCTCGCCGCCGCGCCGCGCATAGCCGGTCGGAATGACGAAAGTTTGACCGCCCGCGCCGGTAAAACCGACGTGGGCAATAAAACCTTCGTCCAGGATTTTATAGATTGTTTCAACGTCGTATGTGCCGCGTTTCGGCAGACGGCGCAATTTGGTTTTGCCGGTTACGGCTAATTGTTCGCTCACAAATAAAAACTCCTGCAATAAATATAAAATCTATAATAATTGCGAACGGCACGCTTTCAAGTGCCATTTCGGAGATTTTTTTATAGTCCATTTAACGAATTAAAACAACACTGTAACTCTCTAATATAAAATTGACGGTTACAAATTTGTATATTATTCTAAAGTTGAAAATTAAACCGACTTCCAATTGGTATCGTTTATAATTTTTACACGACGATTCTTACTATGCCAATTCAATAAGCTGTTAATAGATATGAAAAAGCAAATCAGCACGTTTCCGTTTGTTTCTCTGTCTGACCGAACTGTTTCTCACGTTCCGATGCACCGCCAAATTTACGAAAAACTGCGGCTGGCGATTTTAAACGGCGAGCTTCCGTCAAAATCGCGCATTCCGTCGTCGCGTGCGCTCGCCGCGCAGCTCGGCGTCTCGCGGATGACGGTCGTCAATGCCTACGACCAGCTTTTCGCCGAAGGTTATCTGGACGCCAAAATCGGCGCGGGAACGTTTGTGGCAAGCGAACTACCCGAAGAACTGTTGCAAATGCCGAAGACGCGCGCCGTGAAAACAGACGCTTTTTCGCGCCGGTTAAATCTTTCCCGGCAAGGCAGTCAAATGGCGCAAGATTTGGAGGAACTTTTACGCGAACATTCGTCGAACAGATTCGTGCCTTTTCAGAACGGCTTTACGGCGATTAATTCTTTTCCCTTCGATACCTGGGCGCGCATTGCGGCGCGCTGGAATCGGCACGCGCCGACGGCAACACTGGCTAATGGTGATTTAGCCGGTTTTTACCCGCTGCGCCAGGCGATTGCCGCCCACTTAAAATCCGCTCGCGGCGTAAATTGCGCGCCTGAGCAGGTTATCATCACTGCCGGAGCGCAGCAGGCGCTGGCTTTAATCAGTGCGGTTTTCCTGGAGCCGAATGACGAAGTTTGGCTGGAAGACCCGGGTTATACGAGCGCCCGCAGTTTGTTTGCGCTTTCGCGAACAAAGCTAATTCCCGTTCCGGTGGATGAAGACGGGCTTAATTTTAAGGCGGCATTTGAGCGGAGTAAAAATCCGAAACTGATTTACGTGACGCCTTCGCACCAGTATCCGCTTGGAGTAACGATGAGCGTGACGCGCCGCCTGTCGCTTATCGAAATGGCGAGGACTTCGGGCGCGTGGATAATCGAGGACGATTACGACAGCGAATATCGCTATTCGGGTCATCCGCTCGCCTCTTTGCAGGGACTCGACCAGAACGGGCGCGTCTTGTATGTCGGAACCTTCAGTAAAACGATTTTTCCGTCGCTTAAACTCGGCTGCCTGGTCGTGCCGCCCGATTTGGTGGACGTTTTCACCGCCGCGCGGATGTTGAACGGAGCGCATTCGCCATTGATTGACCAGGCGATTTTAGCGGAATTTATTTCCGAAGGACATTTTGCCCGCCACGTTCGCCGAACGCGGACGCTTTACGAAGAAAGACAGCAGATTTTGGTCGAAGAAGTAGAGCGAAACTTAAAGGGGCTGGTGGAGATGAAAGCCGACGACGCCGGAATGCATCTGGTCGGCTGGCTGCCCGACCATCTGGACGACCGGGAAGCAGCGCTGAGAGCCGCTGAAGTAAATATCCGATTGTCGTCTATTTCCGACCATTGCATCAATAAATATCCGCGCGGCGGTTTAGTATTCGGCTACGCGGGGTTTGACGAAGCGCAGATACGGAGCGGCATCGCTAAACTGACCGAAGTTTTAACGGAACTGGCGCGAAACAAGACGAATACGATGCAAAAACAAACGTTCGCCGCCGCAAGTGACAGAAGCTCGCCCGGTGCATCTGTTCGTTCCTGAGTCGTCGAATTATGCCTTTAGATATAAATACGAATAAATTTAAGCTCATCGGCGGCAATCTCAGTCTTGATTTTGTAAACACCGTCAACGGCAGAATCAGCAGCCGGAATAAAAAAAGCGGGCGCGATTATTATGACGCTTTTCCTTCGGACAAGCTGGAAAATTACGCCGATTTGATCGGCTGGAGCTTGAAAGCCGGATTGATTAAAGAAAAGGAAGCGAAAAAACTTTTGCGGGTCGCCGAAGCTGATTCGCAGGCGGCGAGCGCGGTTTTAAAACGAGCTTTGAATCTGCGCGAAAGCATTTATCGCCTTTTCAAGTCGGCGATGGAAGGCTGGCAGCCGGAGGCGGAAGATTTGGAGAAACTGAATCGCGAATTAAGTATCGCTCGCCGTCATCAAAGATTGTCAACTGCAAATAAAGCCTTCGTTTTTGAATGGATTAACGGCGCTGAAGCGCTTGACGCGATGCTCTGGCAAATTTCCGAATCGGCAGCGGACTTGCTTATAAACGGAGATTTAACGAGAATTCGCCGATGTGTAAACGACGTCTGCAACTGGCTGTTTCTGGATACGAGCCGCAATCGCAGCCGACAATGGTGCGTGATGAAAGACTGCGGCAATCTGGCGAAAGTTCGCCGATTCAGAGCAAAACAGCAAGCCCAACGGTAATTTCAATCGCGCCTTTTATATTTTAAAAATCATTTTTGCCCGCGTCGTTTTCAAGCGCTCAATATTTCGAGCGCTTGAGCAAAACCGGCAATTAAATCCGTATGTGAGCTTATACATATTAAGATTTAATGATTTAAATTTATCCAAGCTTAAAATACTTTTTGACTTTGGCTTTTAAATCTTGAATATTACTCTCACCGATATAAGAACATCTTCCATCAGTCAGCGCATCAGCCGGATTAAGAATTGCTAAGAGAATCTGTGAATGGAAATGTTTTATACAGAACAGACAACGATAATTTATCGCAGTATTCTATCTACCTTAATATTAGTAATATTAGTGAAATCGGCTTGGGAAAACATAACTTATGCAATTTAGAACTTCCGGCAGGAATGAAAGGGTAATAATTTACAGCGGAATTTTATTAATTCTATTTATGTCAATTTTATTTGCCGGATATTTTTTATTCCGCCGATGAAATGTCAAACGGTTTTGCCCGGTTCTGAACAAAGGAATTCGATTGTTTTCCGCGAAGGGCAAATCATCAGGCAAATAAAAGGAACAGCTTGCCGACAGAGAAAGTTTTTTTTAATCAATCGGCATAACGGACGGGTTAGAGAGTTAAAAAGTAAATTAAGAAAGCTAACATAATGAAAATAGAATCAATAAAATCTTTTTCCGGGGTAAACATTTACAGCCATCAGCCGGTGCTGATGATAGAACTCGACCTCGAAGAACTGAAAGGAAAAGACAGCCGCGAAGTTTCCGGCTTTAATGCTCAACTGCTTGAGCTTCTGCCTAATTTGTATGAGCATTATTGCGCGTCCGGCAAGCCCGGCGGTTTTGTCGAGCGGATGCAGAAAGGAACGCATTTTAATCACGTCATCGAACACGCCGCCATCGAGCTGCTGGCGCTGGCGGGCATCGACAAACGTCACGAAAATGCCTGTAACGGCGATGAAAAAGACGACTCCCGTGCCGTGATTGAAACCACGACCGTCGAAACGACGCGCTATCTGATGACGACTGCCGCCGAACTGGTCGAAGCCGTGATTAATGAAAAATCGTTTTCCATCGAAGAAAAAATCCTGGAAGCCAAAGACATCGCGGCGGAGACGGAACTCGGTCCGAGCGCGGCGGCGATTGTCGAAGCCGCCGAAAGGCGCGGAATTCCGTGGCGGCGCGAGAATATATCCAGCTTGATTCAACTCGGTTACGGGAAAAACCTGCGCCATGTGCAGGCGGCAATAACTGACGGAACCGGCGTTATCGGCGTGGATTTAGCCAAAGACAAGGATTTGACCAAGCAGCGCTTGAATGACTTTTCGATTCCCGTTCCCGACGGCGAAATCGTTCGCACCGAACGGGAAGCCGTCCGCGCGCTCGAATTAATCGGCGCGCCGGTTGTCGTCAAGCCGCTCGACGGGCGTCAGGGAAAAGGCGTTTCGCTCAATCTCAGGACGCCCGCGGAAGTTATCGAGGCATTTCACATCGCGCGCGAATTTTCTCGAAAAGTTCTGGTCGAAGAATTGTTCGAGGGGAAAAATTACCGCGTTTTAGTCGTTGACGGAAAAATGGTCGCGGCGAGCGAGCGCGTGCCGTGCGGCGTGGTCGGCGACGGCGAGCATACGGTTTCCCAATTGATTGAGATTGAAAATAAAAATCCTCTGCGCGGCGAAGGTCACGAGAAACCTCTGACGAAAATAAAAGTCGACCCGATTATTCTGTCCGCTTTGCAGAAAGAAGGCTGGAAAATGGAAGACGTGCCGCCCGCCGGAGAGCGCGTCAGCCTTTGCGCCGGGATGAATCTTTCGACCGGCGGCACGGCGCGCGACGTGACGGACGAAGTTCACCAAAGCGTTAAAATATTGTGCGAAAGAGCGGCGCGCGTTATCAATTTGGACATCTGCGGCGTAGACCTCGTGCTGGAAGACATTTCCGCGCCGATGCCGTCGAAAAAAGGCGGCATTATCGAAATCAACGCCGCGCCCGGCTTGCGAATGCACACTTATCCGAGCGAAGGCAAACCGCGCGACGTCGGCGGCGCGATTATTGAAATGCTTTATCCGAACGGAAAAGAAACGCGCATCCCGATTATTTCCATCACCGGAACGAACGGCAAAACGACGACGACGCGAATGATTTCGCACATTCTCAATGACGGAAATCTTAACGTCGGCACGACGACGAGCACCGGAATTTATTTGAACGGCGAGCTGATTGTTAAAGGCGACACGACCGGACCGATTTCGGCACGGACGATTCTCGGCGACAAGGCGGTCGAGGTCGCCGTCCTGGAAACGGCTCGCGGCGGAATCGTGCGGCGCGGACTCGCTTACGACTGGTCGGACATTTCCATTATAACGAACATCACCGAAGACCACATCGGGCAGGACGGCATCGAATCAATCGAAGATTTAATCCGTATCAAATCGTTAATTGCCGAGCGCGTCCGCGCGGGCGGAACTCTGATTTTGAACGCCGACGACGAAACTTCAAGAAGCGTTTTGCAGCGCGAAAAGGTTAAGCGGATTGACCGGCAAATCGTCTATTTTTCACTCGACGAAAATAACCCGCGCGTGCGCGAACACGTCGAGCGAGGCGGTACGGTTTATGTTGCGAAAAATGATTTTATCGTCGAAATAATCGGCGAGGAAAGCTATCCGGTCGTCGCTCCCAGAGAAATTCCGGTCACTTTAAACGGGACGGCGGATTTTCAAACGGCGAACGCGATGGCGGCAATCGCTGCCTGCCGCGCTTACGGGATGTCGCGCGAACAAATCGTCAGCCGACTGAAAACCTTTCGCACGGACACTGATAATCCGGGTAGAAACAATCTATATAAAATCGGTAAAGGTTACGCTCTGATTGATTACGGTCACAATACGGACGGCTTCGCCGCGATTTGCCGGATGGTCTCGCGGTGGGAAGGCAAAACAATAACCGGAATAATCAATATCGCCGGCGACCGCGACGACCGCATTGTCAGGGAAGCCGCAAAGGTCGCTGCCAAGTGTTTCCGGCGCGTGATTGCCACTGAAGATTTAGACCGGCGCGGGCGCGCGCCCGGCGAAATCCCGAGACTGCTGTGCGAAACAATCGAGACCGAAAATCCGGACTGTCATTGTGACATCGTGCCTGATGAAACCGAAGCGGTTTCCAAAGCAATCCGGGAAATGGCGGAAAATGAAGTGGTCGTTATTTTTTACGACCAGCTGTCGGCGGTTTTAGAAATTCTTGCACAAAACGGAGCCGTGCCGGTTTCCTCATTCGAGGAAACGGCAAGCGCTCACTAAGCCAGTCGTGCGAATTTAAAATATGTGCATTTTAACGCTGTGACGGATAATTAACTTTCTTTGAGCATTTCTTTGATATCCGGCGTAATCGGCTCGCGCTTGCGCAAATCGTATTTGTATCCGTTCGGCAAAATGTGAAAATTAACGCCGAAAATACCGATGGTTTCTTCGGTTTTGATATAGGGAACATTCGTGTGCATCGAGTTTTTGGCGCAAATAACCGTGACCGCGCCTTCGCCGATAACTTCAAATTTACCGTCCTCGACCACCATCGCCGTTCGCTCGTCAATTCCGATGCCTAAAACCTGCGGGTTATGAGCGACCGAGGAAAGAAGACGTCCGTGTCGTCCGCGCTGCGAGAAATGCGTGTCGATAATCGAGCTTTCGAGCAATTCCATACCTGGCGCAACTTCGATTGCGCCGAGTTTGGGAGCCGTGTCGCCCGAACCCGACAGAAGTGTCGAAGAAGACATCATCATCGCGCCGGCGCTGGTTCCGCCGATGGTCAGACCTTTGTTAAATTTTTCCAGAATTAAAAGATGAAGCGGAGTTCCGCCGGTTAAAGCCGTCACGTGAAGCTGATTGCCGCCCGTAAAGTATAATCCGGTGGCGCTTTCGATTTTTTGCAAAATCGAATCCGAGAAGGATTCGCTGCGGTCGGTGATATTGAGAAATTCAAAATTCTTGAATTTCAATTGCTCAAACACTTCCCGGTAGCGCTCTTCAGCGTCTTCCGGCGAATCGGTGGCGACCGTCATAACAATGATTTTCGCTTTATCCAAGCCGCCGGACAATTCCAGAAACTTCTGGATGATTTTAATCGAATCCTCGGTAATAGTGCTCGATTCTCCGCCGCCGACCGCGATTAAGTTGCCTTTGCCTTGTTTTTTTGTCATAAATTCTTCTTTCTTCGATAATTTTAAATAGTTAACAGTATCAAGTCTGTTCACCAGCCGACAATAACGTGATTACGAATTTTGATATTGTCATTTTGATTTTGTCAGTCGGTTCGACCATAACTGTCTCTAATGGACAAGTTTTTGAGACTGGAAATCATCTCATAAATGGTCTGCTAAATTAATAGCTCTCAAAATAGAGTCGGGAAAAGTTTCCTATCCAAATTTATCTACAGTCTCACGCAAAAGAACACGGTCGCCTTCAAAGCTGATAGACGCGGCGAGCAGCACGCGAAACTCTTTATAGCCCATTTTTCCGGGTCGATAAGCGTGCAGAAGTAAGAGCGGCTTGCCATTCGGGTCTCTCACGACTGAAGGATGTCCGGGACCGGACCAATCTTTCGTCGACCTGAGCAATGGTTCGGACATCTTTTTATAAGGTCCGAGAGGCGAATTGCCGACAGCGACGCCTATTCCGTATCGGTTTGTCGAAAAATCGTTGCCGGCGTAGAACAGGTAGTATTTCAGTTCGTGTTTCGCTACCCACATACCCTCGACTAAATGTGCTTCCCATTCCCGGTCGTTTTCGAGAATCTTCCGCCTCCGTCCCGCCAGACTTGAGCCGCCCGGCGACAATCTCTGCGCGTACATCGGCGTCTTCATAACCCGGAGAACGGCATTAATACTGTTTTTTATATTTACGTCGCTTTGTCTATCAGATAAATCCGCCAGACGCTTCTCAAAACCCGAAAAGGAACAGGTCACAGCCTCAATCATTGTCTGCTGAATTAAGAAACGTTCCATCGGCTCAAGATTTCGCGCCCATGACCACAGCGTCTGAATGAATGAGGCGGTAATTCTATCCTCTTTCTCCGAAAAAAGCTCTTCTATAAAGTCGGGATGCTTTGCCAGCAAGTCATTAAGACGAACGGGAAAGATTTCATTATTATCTTTTTTCCAGTAAAAGTATGCGGTTTCGTCATTCTCTACAAAGACGTGCGGGTCAATTACGTTTTCCTTTAGAATAGGCTCTTTTTCGGCAATAAAAGTTCCGCCGGGTCGAGAAGACTTCGCCATACCGATGCAAAGCTCGCGGGTAATTTTGTCGCGGGCGACGAAATAAACTCTGAACTCGTCTCCAATCCTGTGCATTTCAGGCGCCCAGTAGTCACTAATGTGTTCGCCGTCCGCCGCCCACTCCGGCTTTCGCCCTTGAGGAAATACAAAGCCGACGAACTCCCAGTCCGTAAGATTTCGAGACCGAATAATAGGGAATGAATCGGGCGCATCATTTGAGGTTGAAACGACATAGTACCAGGCATCATTCCCGTCAGCGCCGTTTTCTACGCGCAGAGCGGCGGGGTCTCCATATCCGTAAAGCATCCCGGGCGCGAGGTTCCGGTCAAGGAGTTTGTGATATTGCGCTTTAAAAGTATTTTCTCGCGCCGGCTGACTGTTTTGAGGAGGTCGAGCGCCGAAAATTTGCGCTATGGAATGAAAAAAGCCGATATACGATTTATGGTCGCCTTTCTGCACGGAATACACAAACGGCTTTTTTGCTTTACTTGCGGGATTGGACTCGGTTACTTCGAATGTCCGCGTCGAGCTGTTTTCAGCTTCCGTAATTGTAATTGTAAAGCCGGACGGAAGCCCGTCAGGTGAGCACAGCGTCCTTTTATTATTCTTTTTCATCTTACTCGCCGCACAAACTCCAATTGGAGCGTATTATTTCTAATTCTGCGATTTGTTCAGCCGAATCGGATAACCTGTCTTAAACAATGAAATATTAACAAACAAAATTACACGGGCGAAAGATTAAACGCCCGCGCGGCTGATTTTGATTCAAACAATCTCGCAGGCTCTTTATATTAAATAATCCCGCCGCTTCTGCCTTTTTAATAATCCTTCATATTATTGGCTTTAGTAATCTGTCTGACATACAAATACGATTTCAGCAGTTTATTATCAAGATACAAATTACTTTTAAACGGAATTTAGCAGACCTGATTTTCGTTTATGTGAATTTGAACAACGGGTAGAGCAGAACTGATGCTTCCGAGTTCGTTCTACTCTTTTTTTGCGAATTTTGAAGCTAAAGCCATATAAAAAGGCTTCAATAAATTTTTTCGGGAGTTTTAAGGGGGTTAACGTGAAATATTTAAGCGGATTTGAAAGCACTCATATTTTTGGTTCGGGGAAAGACGTTTTGCAGCTGACCAGACACACCGAATTCTGTCAGGAGGATTTGAAACTCGTTAAATTAAGCGGTCTCGATTTGATGAGATATTCCGCGCCGTGGCACAGCATCGAGAAAGTCAAGGGAGTTTATGACTGGCAGTGGATGGATAAAGCAATGGCGTCTCTGCGGCTTAACGGCATTCAGCCTGTTTTAGACCCGCTTCATCACACGAGTTTTCCGGAATGGCTCACGGGCGGTTTCGGAGACGCGGAATTCGTCGATTCATACGTTCGATTTGTGACCGCGCTTGCCGGGCGTTATCCCTGGGCAAAGCATTACACGGTGATTAACGAGCCGTTCGTCACGACCTGGTTCTGCGGTAAGACCGGCACCTGGTATCCGCACCAGACAGGACATAAAAATTTCGTTTATATGATTCTCAATGTCTGCGAAGCAATCAATCGCATCAGCCGCATGCTGGTTGACACAATCCCTGACGTTGAGCTTATTCACGTGGACGCCTCGGAACAGCATCGCGCGTTAGACAAAAAATCCGAACCTTTTGCCGAATTTATGAACGAGATGCGGTTTCTGGTGCAGGACCTCGTTTTAGGCAATGTTACTGAAGAGCACAAACTTTATCCGTATTTGATTAAAAATAGAGCCGGCAGAGAGCGGCTCAAATGGTTTGTCGAAAATCCGGCGCGGATTGACGTTATCGGGTTGGATTATTACTCGCACTCGGAACTGGAGTGGAACAAAAGCGGTCGCGTCTTTCCGAGTATATTTCCTTCCGGTTTCCTCGATGTGGCGATGGATTACGTCAACCGTTTTAATCTGCCGGTGATGCTTTCGGAAACCAATATCAGGGGCACCGTCCACGAACGGATAAGCTGGCTGAAATATATGGTCGAGCAGTGTGAAATGCTTGAATATCGGCTTAAACCGCGCGGCATCCCGTTTAAAGGTTTCTGCTGGTATCCGTTTATCGACTCGACCGATTGGTGCTCGCTCGTGACGCAGGCGAACTGCAACATTGACCCGCAGGGCATCTTCTGGCTCGACGGGAACTGCCAAAAAAGAAATGCCTCGGAACTGAGCGAAATCTTCGCGGCGCTGGCGCGCGGGCAGATAACTTCAAAAGACATTCCGGCGTACCATTTTGAAAGCGAGCTGCAGGGAATGCTCAAAAACTTTCTGCCGATGATGCGGCACTGGCAATGGAAAGAGCCTTTCAAATCCACGAAACGCGTGAACAGACGAATTATCGAGCCTGTTCGTGAACAGACCGGAATAGGTTGGTGAAATGAATCGGAGAAGATTAATTAACCATTAGTGCTGGTTTGAAAAAAGCTAAGTTGTTGAAAATAAAAAAAACCTATTTTTTCCTTGAAAGCGATTTTCGGCAAATTTAACCGAATTTCAGCAAAATCACGAAAATAACGCTTTTATCAATTGTTAAGTCTTTTGTTTTCAACGTCACGAACTGGCACCAATGGTTAATTAACAAAAAATCAGATGACTCCATCGAGTTCGATTCTTTTTTCCTGCGCATTTTCCGACTGACTTAAATGATTCTTAAGCCGCTGATTTATCGCGCGCGGCGGTCAGCCATTGAACCGATTCGCGCGAAATATCGGGCGGAATTGTGTGCGGACCGTCGAATTCCCGGTAGAGCACTTCATAACCGCCGCGTTTCAATTCGGGCACGAGCCGCCGACTGCATCGGTCAATCGGCAGCACGCGGTCCTCGGTTCCGTGAGAGATGTAGATGCGCGGCTCGCCACTCTGCCGCGTCGGAGTCATAAATCCGGGAGAAAACGCTATGATATGACTAAAAAGCTGACCGTTTATAATGCCCAGCGAAAGCGCGTATGAGGCTCCGTCGGAAAATCCGCCGATGGCAAGACGGGTTGGCTCAATTGCATAATGCTCAAAAATATATTCGAGCAGGCGGTCAATAAAGCCGACATCGACGCCGTAATTGCCGCCAATCACGTCCCAGGTAGTTTTTTGAGATTTAGGCGCGGCTACTATAATTCCCGTTTCGTCAGCCAAATGCCGGAGAAGACCGATTCCGTGCTCTGCGTTTCCGCCCGCGCCGTGCAGCATCAGAGCGCAGGCGGACGGATTTTCCGCCCGGTAGCCTTTCGGCACGTAAATCAAAGCCTGACGATTTTTTTCAATCGGCAAAGAATGAAGTCCGGTTTTTACGGCGGATTTCGCGCCCTTTGAAGGACGTGAATAAAGATGCCCTTCCCGGTAGCTTCGCGCGTCTTTTAGCAATTGATTATTTTCGCTCATTACATTCTCCATTTCCGGCGGCGAAGAATCCTTCCGGCAAGCGGCGCTCAGCGCGCAAATTGCTGCGCCGCCGACGGCTTGAAGCAGTTTTCTGCGCGTTATCGCCGCGGCGACGGCAGGAGGTGGTCGGACGGACTGTTTTTCTTCCTGCATTTGTCACCATAAATAACAAGTCCGGGCTAGCTGGAGATGATGCTTCTGCCTTTGCAAATTATTTGACTAAATAATCTGCTTCAATAATTAAGAATAATTAAGAAGATTCTCAAATGCTGCTTCCCGGTTCTTTATTTTTTATTTTTCAATTGCGCCCGGCGAATCGGAAGGTGAATTTCAGGCGGTTAAGGACGTATTAAAGTCCAGGCTGATACTTTCAACCGGCATCATTTCCTTCCACTGTTCGACCAGCGTTTTATAAGCTTTGCCGACGGGACGAATCTTGCGCTTCAGGTCATAAAGTCCAAGCGGATTTACTTTTCCCCGGTCAAATCTAAGCGCTCCATCCCAGTCAACCTGGTCGGTCAGGCTATACCAGGTAAAACCGATAATCGGCACGCCGTCAGCTCTCAAACGAACCATATTTTCCCATTGTTTTCTGAGCCAGACCGGAGCTTCTTTAGCGTTCTGAAGATTCGTTTCCGTGTGCATGACCGGCAAATGATAACGGTCGTAATATTGTTTGGTAATGACGTAATAGCCGAAGATTTCTCCCGAAGCGGTGATTTCATCATTCTCGGAAACGAAATGTTCGTTTGTCCAGTAATAGTCGTTGCCCATAATGCAGAAGGGCTTCACTTTGCGACCGTTTTCCATCAGCCATTGATATTCTGCCCGCGTCATCCCGTTATCGGTCAGATATTGATACATTCGCGCGCGCACGTCGTAGCCGTAACAAAGGTCGAGTGAAAGAAAACGCTTTTCGTTGTAGAAGTCCGCCAGGTCTTTAGCCTTCGGGCTTTCCGCGTGAAAGTATTCGGTCGATTCGCTTTGAATAAACAGAGCCTTCGGCTGAGCGCTCAAAATCGCCGCTTTTGCCAGTAAATTAGCGCGCGCCAGATTCTTTAACGCCGTCACGAATCCGCGGTCGCTTTTGAGCCGCTCGTTCCACCATCCGTATTGCCCGGAAAACAAAGCGGTGATAAAAATCTCATTGACGGGCGTATAAAGCCGAACCCACGGATAACGCTCGGCAAAAGCTCCGGCAAATTCTGCGAAATGTTCCGCCCAATCCGGGTTTTGAAAATCGCCAATCCAATCAGGAACGCCGAAGTGGCACAAATCCGTAATCGGCGTGATTCCGAGCTGTTTTAATTCGTTGAAAGTTTCGTCAACGAATGACCAATCGTATTTACCCGGACCGAGATGAACGCTGTAATATGGAGGTCCATAGCGAAGATGATCGATTCCCAGCTCGCGAACGAGCTTGAAATCGTCTCGCCAAAGGTCGTAATGACCGCACTTTTCCATTTCGTCAACACGCTTGGTGCGTCCGTCGCGCCCCATAATAACGGGATAGCTGTTTTCGATTCCGGTGGCGAAGATAAACCGCTGATGATTGGTCACGGTCTGCCTTTGAAATCGTTGAATCATTCCGCTTTTATTACTCATAAATTGTTTGCTGATAATTGTCGGATTTTGACTTTGTCAAGAAACCGCCAAAACCGTCTCGCCCGGCACATTTGCGATTTTAATATTGTCGGTCATTTCATTAGAACGCTGAGACAATCAGAAATTTCGCCGGAAATCCATTTTTCAAGCTTTATTCTGCTGTCTCAACCGGCGGCTTTAATGCACTTTTCGATTCCGGCGGCGAGCGCGGCGGCTTCCTCCGGCGTGTTGTAAAACATAAATGAGGCGCGCGCCACGCCCGAAACGCCCAGAACTTTCATCAGCGGCTGCGCGCTTAAGGTTCCCGAACGAATCGCGATGCCTTCTTTGTCCAGAGTTTCTTCGATTTTGTTCGGCTCGATGCCGTCAATCGTGAACGACAAAACCGAAATTTTGTCCTGCGCCTCGCCGATTATTTTCACGCGGTCAATCGCACGGACTTTTTCGGTCGCGTAGGCGAGCAATTCTTTTTCGTATTCGGCGATGTTTTCCAATCCGAGATTGCTCCAGTAATCGACGGCTGCGCCGTAAGCAATCGCTTCGGCAAACGAAGGCGTTCCGGCTTCAATCTTTTTCGGCAAAGGTTTGGTTTCAAAATCTTCAAACGTGACCGTCTCCGCCATCACCGAGCCGCCTTCGATTGGCGGCAGGCGGTCGAGCCACGCCGCTTTGCCGTAAAGAAAACCGACGCTCGAAGGTCCGCCCATTTTATGACCGGAAACGGCATAAAAATCGCAATTTAAATCCTGCACGTCAACCGGCAGATGCGCCGCGCTCTGCGCGCCGTCGATGACGGTGCGAATGTTGCGTTCGTAAGCCATCTCGCATATCTGTTTTATCGGATTAATCGTGCCGAGAACGTTTGAAACGTGCGTTACGGCGACGACTTTCGTCCGCTCCGTCAGTTTCGACTCGAACTCGTCGAGCAGTAATTCTCCTTTTTCATTTATCGGCGCGACCTTTAGTTTCGCGCCCGACTCGCCGCAGGCGATGTGCCACGGAACGAGGTTTGAATGATGTTCCATCGCGGTGATAAGAATTTCATCGCCTTCCTTTAAAATGCTTCTGGCAAAACTGTTCGCGAGCCGGCTCAGGGCTTCGGTCGCGCCTCGTTCAAAAATAATTTCCTTTGCATCGTGAGCGTTAATGAGTTTCGCAACTTTCCCGCGCGCCTGCTCGTAGTTTTCCGTCGCTTTTTTACTTAAAGAATGAATCTCGTCAATCTTCGCGTATTCATTCGTATAGAAATCGCACAGCCGGTCAATCATCACCTGCGGCTTCTGGCTCGAAGCCGAATTGTCCAGATAAACGAGCGGTTTTCCGTTTACTTTTTGCTTCAGCATCGGAAAATCCGCGCGGATTTTCTCGACATCAAATTTTTTAGTAACTCTTTCTTTTGCAAAGTCCATTTAAGCTCCAATTATTTTAATCCCCGGCAGGTTTGCACGCCGGTTTGAAAAAGAAATTTTTCGAGCGACGAATCGAGCCTGTCCAAATCCAGCGGTTTCACCAGATACTCGTCGCAGCCGGCTTCGAAAGCCCGACAGCGTTCCGTTCGCTCCGGGTAATCCGAAAGAAAAACTATCGGGATAATGCTCAGCGAAATAATCGAGCGAATCAGTCGTATGGCTTCAAAACTGCCGAGTCCGGGCAAATGTTTATCCACGATGATTAAATCCGGGCGACGGATGACGACAGCATCGACGGCTTCTTCCCCGCTTCCGGCTTCAACCACTTTCAGGTCGTATAAATCCAGTAATTCTTTCAGCGTTGCGCGCGCTTTATCGGCGTTCTGCGCGATTAACACGAGCGGTCGTTTTTCCGCATAGGAAAAGGCTTTGCCGCTGAAGCTGTTACTCGTCGCTTGACGCAAGGTTTGTGATGTATTCATAACGGTTCCGCTATTTCTATAACCAAAATTGCCGACGATTGAAATGACCGGCGAAATCGGATTTTTGGTCGTTAATCATTTGCTCATCTGTATTTTGTAAACGTCTTCGATAGTTTGATACGCGCAAATTTCAAAAAATCTACAATTTCCCGTTTTTAGACATTTTATTTCAAAATGGCGGGTTTCTTCTGTTTGCTAGCTTACCGAAACAACCGTCTTGATTGTGCTTGAATAGGTATAAAAAGATTTGAAAGGCGAAGGAATTTTTAAATTTTCCCTGCATTTCAGACTAATGAGTTGGAAGTTTTTTATATGAGACGGTAGTTTTATGTCGGAAAATATAAAAGAAAAGGAATCGAAATTATCTGTTGCAGACCAGTCGCGGGCATCGTTCGAGCTAAAATCCGCAATGACTCCCGCAGTCGATTTCGCCGGGCGGTCACACGAGAATTCGGAAAGACTTAAAGCAGCCGCGACTCTGCAACAGATAAAAGAATCGGCTGCGCGGCTGCGAGCGAGACTTTACGGGGCGCGCGGAATTTTTTAGCATCTCGCGGCTCGCTGTTTGAATAAGCGCTAATCGCCTGCATCAAGCATAAAATTGCCGTTCTTGTTTGTCAGGCTACAGACAAACAAGAACGGCAATTTCGTTTAACATTGATTTAATGACAAACGAATGCAGCCAATAACTAAAGGCGTGTTCTCAGGTCAGAATTTTATTTTTGTAAAAGGCGGGTAAAAGAAAATGGCTAAAAATAATCACATCACGAGCGACCATTGGAAAGTCGGCGGCAGCGGGCATTCGGGCGAGAATATTTTGCACGAAGTTAATAAACAACAATACACGCAGGCGCAAAAAGCGCAGAAAGACAACGCTGCGCTGATACCGAATCAGGACAAACAAGCCGACGAGACGCCGGCGGCGAAAGGCGGCAGCGAACGCGCCGGAAATGCCACGACGTCGTCAAATTCGTCGAGCAGCGATTACTGATTTCCGAAAGGACAAATTTTAATCCTGAAACAGCCGGAAGCATTTCTCGTTTGAGGAAATCCGGCTTCTTTCAAATACTGAAATGCCGCGCGCCAAAGATAGGAGTGGTCTACCCGGCTTCCGGATTTTCGTTATCGTATTAATTTTGATTTACGTCGGTAACATTTTAAGTCCGCCACCGAACGATGAAGCAGCCGTCTGAATTGCTCTGTCAGTCGTTATATTTTCAATTCCGGCTGGCTGGTTTGACGCTCATCGTTCAGCTATATCAGAAAAGTCCGCGAAAGAATTCTTTTACTACTCGTCCATAAGCACGTCGAGTTTCGGCAGATACGCTTTTCTCGATAAAAGGCTTAAAGCTTTTTTCAATCTCAGCTTTCGCATTAGCAGTTAATCCAATTTTGTTCTCTATTTTTATTAGTTTTGCTTCCATATATATTCCTTCGTAATTCTCTATCTCATTGCCTCGTTGACAGCTTATGCGCAAACCATTGACAACTTATGCGCATTCACTGTGCGCGCATACACGATAATGCGAGCAGTTCAAACACGATAATGCACGGAATTCTGTTTTGACTCAGTCAAAGTTTTTATTAGTCGCGCGCCTCAAGTTCCATCATTCGTTTATAATCCTCAATCGAAACCATTCACTAAACCCCTATAATTTGACAGTCTTCAAAATCAACGTTTGAGATTGAGCGCAGTCCGTGCGCGGTCGCGGCATTGTTAAAACTGGAAGTTACCGTTAATTTCAAGACCGAATTAGCATAAACGGTTAAAGTGTTTCCGTTCAATTGAAGTCCAACAAGTTTTATTTTAAAAACTAACAACACGATAAATCGCGGAATTCACTTTTGACTCAGTCAAAAACATTTCGCCGCGTTTCCCAAAATTCTCACACAATTCCTGAGTTTATCGTGTTTCATTCGTCATCATTATCGTGTATGCGCGCAATGCGCGCACATAGAGACAACTTTTAGGATATTTTATGCGTCTATGCAATAGTTATGCGATATTTTACGCATAACTATTATTTTTATGCGAAGAGAGCAACGGCAGGCGGCAATTTTAAAGTTAATTGATGCCAGACAGATTGGCAGGCAGGAAGAGCTTGCCGAGCTTTTGGAAAAGAAGGGATTTTCGGTAACCCAATCGAGCGTTTCGCGCGACCTGCTCGATTTGGGCATTGTCAAAATTCACGGTCATTACGCTTTGCCGAAAAAAACGCGGAACGGCGTGGCTTTCGGGCTGCTGAATCTGGATACGGCAGGCGACAATTTGATTGTGGCAAAGTGTGAATCGGGATTGGCTTCGGCGGTCGCGGTGCGCATTGACGATGCGAATATAAATGAAATTGTCGGCACGATTGCCGGCGACGATACGATTTTTATTGCCGTTAAAGATAAAGGCGAGCAAAAAACGGTTATTAAAAAAATCTGGGAAATATTTGAAGAATAGGTTTTCGGTCGGCGGAGAAGCAAAAACAAAGACTGCCGACCGCCGACCAGAGACGGAAAATGGAAAAGAAAATCAACAAAATAGTTCTGGCGTATTCGGGCGGATTGGACACGTCGGCGATGCTTTTATGGCTCAAGGAAGCTTACGGCTGCGAAGTCGTCTGTTATACGGCGGATGTCGGGCAGGGCGAAGAGCTCGACGGATTGCAGGAAAAAGCTTTAAAAACCGGCGCTTCAAAACTGTATATCGAAGATTTGCGCGAGGAATTCGTCAGGGAATATGTCTGGCTCGCCGTCAAAGCTAATGCGCTTTACGAAGGCGTTTATCTTTTGGGAACGTCGCTGGCGCGCCCCGTAATTGCGAAAAAGCAAATCGAAATCGCCCGCGCGGAAGGCGCGGATGCCGTCGCCCACGGCGCGACCGGCAAAGGCAACGACCAGGTGCGGTTTGAGCTGACTTATTACGCGCTTCAGCCGGACATCAAGGTTGTCGCGCCGTGGCGGACCTGGGATTTTAAAGGTCGCGCCGATTTGATTGCATATTGCGCGAAACACGACATCGACATTACGGCGACCGCCGAAAAACCGTATTCGACCGACCGCAATCTGATGCACATTTCCTACGAAGGCGGAATTTTGGAAGACCCTTGGGCAGCGCCGCCGGAAGACATTTTTCTGCTGACGAAATCGCCGGAAAAGGCTTCGGACAAAGCCGAAGAAATCGTTTTGACGTTTGAAAAGGGCGAGCCGATTGCCATCGACGGCGAGAAATACGGCGCGGTCGATATGCTTTCGAAATTAAATTTTATCGGCGGCGAACACGGCATCGGGCGCGTCGATTTGGTCGAAAATCGCTTTGTCGGGATGAAATCGCGCGGAATTTACGAAACGCCCGGCGTGACGATTTTGCAGGCGGCGCACCGCGCGCTGGAATCAATCACGCTCGACCGCGAAGTCGTGCGCCTGCGCGACAGTCTGGGCGTCAGAATTGCCGAGGCGATTTATTACGGCTTCTGGTTTTCGCCCGAATTCGAATTGATGAAAAATCTCGTCAACGAGACGCAAACGAATGTTTCGGGCGACGTGCGTTTGAAACTGTATCGCGGCAATGTGACTGTGACGGGCAGACGCTCGCCGTATTCGCTTTACAAGGAACGAATCGTGACTTTCGAGGACGACGCGGGCGCGTATGACCAAAAAGATGCGGAAGGATTTATCAAGCTACAAGCATTACGCCTGCGTTTACGAAAATTCGATTAGCTGAAAATGATTGGTAAGAGGCTTTAGATTGAGGTAAATAAAATGATGATTTTAGAAGCAGACAAAATCGGTTCGGCGACTTCGCCGCTGAATTTAACGAAAACGGTTGCCGCGATTGCCGCAAACGACGCGCCGAAAGCCGGTGATGTGGTCGTCGTGCGCGCGCTCAGCGAATCGGTCACTTACGGCAATCTGGAATTGCCGACCGGACGGCTGGCGAAAATCAGCCGCAACGACGTTTTGCTCGGCGTTCTCGGCAAGCGCCGCGCGCTGAAAGGTTTTGTCGGCGACATTCCCGCCAGCGTTAAAGCGGGCGATAAGCTGCACCTCCTTAATATGGGCGGCTTAATCGGCGTCTGCAAAGGTCATCATTCTTCGCTTTCCGATGCGATTGAAGTCGAAGTTTTAGGAATCGTCTGTGATTTTGAGATTGCGTCGGAGCAGGCTCGCGTTTTGAATATTGCCGATAATGCTCTGAAACCGTCTAATTTTCTGAAAGCATCGGCGCCGATTGTGATTGTGGCGGGAACTTGTATGAATTCGGGCAAAACGGTCGCGGCGACCGAAATCATCAAACAGGCGACGCACGCCGGATTAAAGGTGGCGGGCGCGAAAATGTCGGGCGTCGCGGCTTTGCGCGACACTCTGAATATGCAAGACCACGGCGCGGCGGAAACGGCGAGCTTTCTCGATTGCGGTTTGCCTTCGACCGTCGGCGTCGAAGATTTAGCGCCCGTGGCGAAAGCGATTTTGAATCATCTTAATTCGTTTGAGCCGGATTTAATCGTCGTCGAATTGGGCGACGGCATTGTCGGCGGCTATGCGGTCGATTCGATTTTACAGGACTCGGAAATCAAAAACGCGACTTCGGCTTTCGTTTTTTGCGCTTCGGATTACGTCGGCGTTATCGGCGGCATCGCGGTTCTGAAAAATCTCGGCATCGAGATTGACGTCGTCGCCGGTTCGGTGACGGATTCGCAGATGGGCGAAGATTTTGTGCAGGACGAGTTTGGAATAAACGCGGGCAATGCGCGGCGCGACGGCGCGAGATTGTTTAAAATGGTCAGCGCGGCGAATGTTGAAAAATTCGATTACGCTCCGGCGGCTTGAAAACGTATCGAAATGGTACTAAATCGTCTGAATTCAGACAATTTCCTCTCTAAAGAGAGAGGTTGACGACACAAAAAGATATGTTATCGCCTGAAAAAAGTCGTTTTTGATATAAAGAGCGAGCAAATAAAATTATGAAACAAGGCATCGCGCATATCGCTTTAGTAGTAGATGATTACGACGAAGCGATAAAATTTTATACCGAAAAGTTAAATTTTACGCTTCTCGAAGACACGCCGCAAAGCGAGACGAAACGCTGGGTTCTGGTCGCGCCCGCAGGCGCAGAAGAATGCTGCCTGTTGCTTGCGAAAGGCGTCGGCGAAGAACAAAGAAGCCGCATCGGCAATCAAACCGGCGGGCGCGTTTTTCTATTTTTAAAAACCGACGACTTTTGGCGCGACTATGAAAATATGCGGCAGAAAGGCATCACTTTTGTGCGCGAGCCGAAAACCGAAGATTACGGAACGGTCGCCGTTTTTGCCGATTTATACGGCAATCTCTGGGATTTGGTCGAGTTTAAAAATAAATGAACGAGAAAATTAAAATTGCAATCTTCGGCGGTTCCGGCTACGGCGGCAGCGAGCTTTTGCGAATTCTGCTTTTTCATCCGCACGCCGAAATCCTTTTAGTAACGGCAAACGAGCACGCGGGCAAGACGGTCGGCGAAGTTCATAAAAACCTGTTTGGTTTGACCGATTTGAAGTTTGAGAAAATAGATGAAAGCCAAAGCGCGCTGCACGAAAGACTCGAAGAGATGGATTGCGTCTTTCTCGCGCTGCCTCACGGTCAAGCCTTGAATCTCGCGCCGAAAATTCCGGCACGGGTTAAAATAATCGACCTTTCGGGCGATTTTCGCCTTGACGATGCGGAGGTTTTCCAAAAATTTTACAAGCTCGAACACACGGCGACCGATTTGCAGAAACAATTCGTTTACGGTCTGACGGAAACCAATCGCGAAGCTATCAAACAGGCAAACAGCATCGCCAATCCGGGCTGTTTTGCGACGGCGACTTTGCTGGCGCTCGCGCCGATGGTCAAAAGCGGTTTGCTGACGGGAAAAATCATCGTCGATGCGAAAACCGGCTCCAGCGGTTCGGGCGCGAAAGCGGCGGCGAACACGCATCACCCGCAGCGGATGAATTCGTTTTACGCCTATAAACCTTTTACGCACCAGCACGTTCCCGAAATCCGGCAGCATTTACGCGAGGTCGGCGCGTTTGAAAACGATTTCGTATTTATGACGCACAGCCTGCCGGTCGCGCGCGGCATTTTCGCGTCGTGCTATCTGGAAACGACCGTCAATTTAACCAATGAAGATTTGAAAAAACTCTTTGAGCTTTATTACAAAGATTCGTTTTTCGTCCGCCTGGTCGAAGGCTCGCCCGACGTCAACTGGGTAAAAACGACGAATTTTTGCGACATTTCCGCGCATTCCGACGGCAAACAAATCGCGGTTTTCGCGGCGCTGGATAATCTGGTCAAAGGCGCGGCGGGCGGAGCCGTGCAGAATATGAATCTGATGTTCGGGCTGGACGAGCGAACAGGCTTGATGCTGATCGGCACGAATCCGTAGACGATGCGCGCTTTATACGAAAATCCTTATTTTTATTCGGTTTTGCTCGACGAAAAAACCGGCGAATATTTTCTGGAAGTGACCTGCGGACGCGCGGCGGTTTTCCTGTTTCGTATAAAATTAAGAAAAAACGAAATCGAAGAATTTCTGGAAAACGAAAACGCGTTGGAGCCGCTCGCCTTTCAAATAATGGACGCGCCCGACAGTTTTCTAAAGCGCAAAATTTGATATTCTAATTGATATGGAAAAGGAAATTTTAAGCGAAGAAACGCGCCGGAAATTAAAGGAGCTGAGCAAGGCTTTTTTGCGCCTGCATAAAACCTTGCTGGAAGGCGCGAAAGCGGAATACGAAGCGAAAAACGGCAGAATTGCCGGCGTTAACCTATATCTTCAACTCGTTTTGGACGACCCGCATTTTGCGTGGCTGCGAAAGATGTCGGCGCTGATTGCGCTGATTGACGAAGCCGTTTCCATTCGTCGCCCGGCGTCCGAGACGGAAGCGCAGGCGCTTTTCGGCGAAGCCAAATTGTTATTGAGTTTTGAAGACGCGGACGCCGGATTTAACGACAAATTTCAAACCGCGCTGCAAAAAAACCCCGACGCCGTTTTGAGTTATAACGACGCGCTCAAATTCACGTCCGAAAAATAATTTTTATGACTGCTGAAAGCGTAGAAATCAGATTCGCCTCGGCAAGTGATGCCGAAACGCTGGCGCGCATCGCCTGGAAAAGCTTCTACGACGCGTTTGCCGACCATCCGAAAAACGCGCCCGACGATTTGAAAATCTATATGGACGAAGCTTTCAGCGCCCGCGCGATTGCCGCCGAATTAGCCGATACGGACGTAATTTATTTTATCGCCGAAATCGGCGGCGAAATCGTCGGCTACGCCAAGCTGAAAAGAAACTCGCGCGAAGACGCGACGGCGGGCGAAAATCCGATAGAGCTGTGCCGTCTTTATTCGCTGAACGAATTTATCGGCAAAGGCATCGGCAAGGCGTTGATGCTGCACTCGCTGGATTTCGCACGCGCCGCCAAGCATGATTTTATGTGGCTCGGCGTCTGGGAATACAATTTTCGCGCGCAAAAGTTTTACGAGAAATTCGGCTTTGAAAAATGCGGCGAGCACGTTTTCCAACTCGGCACAGACCCGCAGACCGATTGGCTTTTGCAGAGGAAAATTTAAATGAAACCGCAGATTCACGCAGATAAACGCAGATTTTAACCGGATAGACAGGATTGACAGGATAAAAAAGAAACTTCAATGTTCTTAGTTTTAAATTATCCTGCGTATGCTGTCCATCCGGTTTGAATTATCTTTGTTACCCGCGTTCTCTGTGGCAATTTATTATGAAATTCGAAGAAATCGAAAATCTGGAAGAACAATTTCAAATCGCGACTTACGCGAAGATGAAGATTGCCGTCGAGCGCGGGCGCGGCGCTTGGGTTTGGACGAGCGGCGGCGAAAAATATCTGGATTTATACGGCGGGCACGCGGTCTGCGCGACGGGGCATTCGCATCCGCGCGTGGTCGAAGCCTTAAAAAATCAAGCCGAAAAGGTTTTGTTTTATTCGAATCTGGTTTACTCGGAGACGCGCGCCCGCGCTGCCGAAAAATTAGTTTCGGTTGCGCCGGAAAGCCTGACGAAAGCATTTTTCTGCAATTCGGGAACCGAGGCAAACGAAAACGCGATGCGAATGGCGCGAATGGCGACGGGTCGCGAAAAAATCCTCACGTTTGCGGGCGGCTTTCACGGCAGAACGGCGGATTCGATTTCGGCGACGTTTCTGGGAAAATACCGCGAAATCGGGCGACCGAACGTGCCCGGTCACATCTCAGCCGAATTCGGCGACATCGAAAGCGTCCGCGCATTAGCCGACACGGAAACGGCGGCGATTATGCTTGAGCCGATTCAGTCGATGGCTGGCGTCCGCGAAGCCGCGCCTTGCTTTTTCAAACAATTGCGCGAAATTTGCGACCGAAACGGCATTGTTTTGATTTTCGACGAAGTGCAGACCGGAATCGGCAGAACCGGAAACTGGTTTTTCGGCGCGAGCGAGCTTTGCGATTTTGTCGAGCCGGACATTATCTCGCTCGCCAAATCGCTCGGCAGCGGCGTGCCGGTCGGCGCGTGTCTGGTCAGCGACACAATCGGCGGAAAAATCAAAACCAATGATTTGGGCACGACTTTCGGCGGCGGAATGCTGGCGATGGCGGCGGTTCTGGCAACGCTGGAAGCAATCGAAAACGACGCAATGCTCGAAAATGCAAAAGCGGTCGAAAACCGTCTGCGCGAAAAACTAAAACAGATTCCGTCGGTCGTCGCAATTCACGGCAAAGGCTGCCTGCTCGGAATCGAGTTCGGCGATAAATGCGCGCCGGTTCATCAGAAACTGCTCGCCGGCAAAATCATCACCGGCACTTCAAGCAATCCGAACGTTTTAAGATTGCTGCCGCCTTTGTGCGTAAAAACAGAAGAAATTGATTTATTGATTGAAGCGCTGAAATAAATTTGCAGGGGCGCGGGGCTTGTCCCGCGCCCCTCCATTAAATTCTGGCGGCGCGAATAATATCTGCGAAAACTCCCGCCGCCGTTACGTCTGCGCCCGCGCCCGCGCCTTTGATAACTAAAGGTTGTTCCGTATATCGGTTCGTGTAAAACAAAACGGCGTTGTCCTTGCCCGACAGATTCGCGAAATTGTGAGTTTTGTCGATGCTCTGCAAACCGACCGAGGCTTTGCCGCCATCGAATGACGCGATGTATTTCAAAGATAAATCTTGGGCTTTCGCGTTTTCCAGCAGCTCGCGAAAGTAGCTTTCGTGTTTTTCCATTTCCGCGTAAAAATCTTCGACGCCGCCCTCGAAACACGATTCGGGCAGAAAGCTTTTGTTTTCGATATCCGCCATTTCCATCTGAAAACCGGCTTCGCGCGCCAGAATTAAAATTTTTCGCGCCACGTCCGTGCCGCTTAAATCGAGGCGCGGGTCGGGTTCGGTGTAGCCTTCCGTCTGCGCCTGCCGGACGACCGCGGAAAACGAGCGCGAGCCGTCGTAGTTATTAAAAACAAAATTCAGAGTGCCCGACAAAACCGCTTCGATGCGATTGATTTTATCGCCGCTGCGCATCAAATCGTTGAGCGTGTTGATAACGGGAAGTCCCGCGCCGACGTTGGTTTCAAACAGAAAAGCCGTGTTGAATTCGCGCGCTAAACCTTTTAGATTCCGGTATTTGGCAAACTCCGAAGAACAGGCGATTTTATTGCAGGCGATAACCGAAACGCTTTTCGCCAGCAGTTCCGGGTATGTTTCGACGACCGCCGCGCTCGCCGTTATGTCCACGAAAATCGAGTTTCGCTGATTTTTTTCGATGATTAAACCGGCAATTCGGTCTTCGGTCTTCGGTCTTCGGTCTTCGGAAATTTCGTCTTCCGCACCGCTTAATTTTTCCTGCCAATTCGTCAAATCAATTCCCTCTTCGTCAAAAATCATCCGGCGGCTGTTTGCCAGGGCGACGACGCGCACGTTCAGGCGCAGATTTTCGCGCAGAAATTCGCTTTGCTGTTTGATTTGGTCGAGCAGACGGCTGCCGACCGTGCCGACGCCGACGATGAAAAGATTGATTTGTTTTTTGCCGTCCGAGAAAAATTCCTCGTGCAGCGTGTTGACGGCTTTGCGCACGTCTTTCGAGCCGATAATCGCGGAAATATTTCTTTCCGAAGAGCCTTGCGCGATGGCGTGAACGTTGACGCCCTGCGCGCCGAGCGCGGCAAACATCTTTCCGCTGATGCCCGGATGATTTTTCATATTGTCGCCGACCAGAGCGAGAATCGAAAAACCGTTTTCCACGCGCAAAGGCTCGATTTTTCCGCTCGCAATTTCGTATTCGAATTCGCGGTCAACGATTTGTTTCGCCAAACTGCCGCAGTTTTCCTCGATGGCGACGCAGATGGAATGCTCGGACGAGCTTTGAGTAATCAGAATAACGTTGATTTGAGCGCGCGAAAGCGCGGCGAAAAGGCGTTTGGAAAAGCCCGGAATCCCGACCATTCCGCTGCCTTCGAGATTTAAAACCGAGATTTTGTCGATGCTCGAAATGCCGCGAATGATGTCCTTTTCCCCCAAAATTTCCGCCTCTATCAGAGTGCCGAAATCGTCCGGCGCAAACGTATTTTTCACCCGGACCGGAATGCGTTTCGTCATCACGGGCTGAATCGTCGGCGGGTAAATGACCTTCGCGCCGAAATGCGAAAGCTCCATCGCCTCGCGGTAGGTGACGTGCGAGATTTTGCGAATATTGCGAACGAGGCGCGGGTCGGCGGTCATCATTCCCGAAACGTCCGTCCAGATTTCCAGCACGTCGGCATCGAGCGCCGCCGCTAAAATCGAAGCCGTGTAATCCGAGCCGCCGCGCCCGAGCGTCGTCGTCGCGTTATTTGAATCGGAAGCGATAAAACCGGGCAAAATATAAAGTTTTACAACTGAATTATGAAAGAATTCTCTGATTTGCTCGTCGGTTTTTGCAAAATCGACCGCCGCGAAACCGAAATTCGAATCGGTGCGAATCAGCTCGCGCGAATCTTTCCGGATGTTTTCGATTTCCGGCAAATCAAATTTGGCGGCAACGATTCGGGTCGAAAGAATCTCGCCGAAGCTGATGATTCTATCCAGAGTTCGCGCCGTCAGTTCGCGCAGCAAAAAAACGCCTTCGCAGATTTTTTCGAGTTCCTCGATGTTTGAATCGACAAAATCCAAAATCTCTTTTCGATTATTTTCCGGCATCAGAGCGTGAATCGCTGCGCGATGTTTTTCTCTGATTGCCCTGATTTCGTCGCGAAAAATTTCCGAGCCTGCTTCGGCGGCTTTTCCGACGTCAATCAAAGCGTCGGTCGTGCCCTGCATCGCCGACAAAACGACGGCGCACGAATCTTTTTCGAGCGCGTTTTTAACGATTTCGACCACTCTTTCGATATTTTCGGCATTTCCGACGGACGAGCCGCCGAATTTTAAAACTTTCATAGTAATAATTTGTCCGCAGATAAACACAGCAGATAGAGACAGATAGAAAGAAATTTGATTTATCCGTATTCATCTGCGAACGATTTTTCTTATATTTTTTTCAATAATATCTCTTTCAAATCTTCGTAATTTACTTTCATTTCAACGCTTTGCTTTTCGCGATTCAGCAAATCTCGCACGGCTTCGGGCATTTCGCCGCAGGTTCCGACAATTTTTTCCACCGAATCGAATTTAACCGGATGCGCCGTTTCCAGAAAAAAGCCTTTTTGATGCGGATTTTTCCGCAAATATTCCGACAAAGCGTAAAAACCCACCGCGCCGTGCGGGTCGAGAACATAATCGTATTTTTGGTAAACTTCGCGCATCGTGTCTGCCGTCGTGTCGTCCGAAACGCTGCGAGCCTCCATTTTTTCTTTCAGATTTAAATAATCGTTATCGAAAATTTCCAGAATCCGCACGAAATTTGACGGGTTGCCGACGTCCATCGCGTTGGAAAGCGTGGCGACCGAAGGCTTCGATTGAAAACTTCCGCTTTGTAAAAACTGCGGAACGACGTCGTTGGCATTACAAGCGGCGATAAATTTTCCGGCTCGCAAGCCCGCCGCATAAGCCAGAATTCCCGCCGCCAGATTGCCGAAATTTCCGCTCGGAACGCTGATGACGGGCGCGTTTTCTTCCTGCCATTGCTGCAAAGCGTAAAAATAATAAAACTGCTGCGGAAGCCAGCGCGCGACGTTTATCGAGTTTGCCGACGTGAGAAAAACCCGTTTTTTCAGCTCTCCGTCGGCGAGAGCCGTTTTCGCCAAGGTCTGGCAATCGTCAAAATTTCCCTCGACTTCCAGCGCCGTAATGTTTTTGCCGAGCGTCGTCAACTGCAATTCCTGGACTCTACTGACTTTCCCTTTTGGATACAAAATCACGACCTCGACGCCTTCGACATCGAAAAAACCGTTGGCGACCGCGCTGCCCGTGTCGCCGGAAGTGGCGACGATGACGATTGTTTTTTCGCGCTTCGCCCGCGAAAAATACCGCAGGCAGCGGCTCATAAAACGCGCGCCGACGTCTTTAAAAGCGAGTGTCGCGCCGTGAAAAAGTTCCAGCGTGCAAATCGAATCCGTGATTTTGACGAGCGGAAAATCGAAATCGACGGTCTCCGCGCAAATCCGAAAAAGCGTTTCGTCAGGAATTTCCGCGCCGGTAAACGGCTTTATAACTTCAAAGGCGATTTGCTCTTTCGTCTTCGTTTGAAAATCTTTCCAAAACTCAGACGGAAGCGCCGGAATCTTTTCGGGAAAATATAAGCCTCCGTCCGGCGGCTGACCGTTTAAAACGGCTTCGCGAAAAGAGGCGTGAGCCGATTTTCGGTTTGTGCTAAAGTATTGCATTGTCTGGAAAAACAGGAAATGAAACCACGGATTTACGCAGATTTACGCGGATTATTTTATTTTGTCTGAGTGTATTTGTGTCCGTCCGTAGTTTCATATTTTATTTAAATTTCAAAGGTCTTATGATAATACGAATTTTGCCGTTTGCTAAATTATGAAAGAAATCAGCGTTCTCGCGCCCGCCACGGTTTCAAACGTCGTCTGCGGATTCGATTGTCTCGGTTTTGCGCTCGAAGCGCCGTGCGATGAAATGACCGTGCGTTTGATTGATGAAAAAACGATAAGAATTATCAATCACGACGGGCATAATCTGCCGACCGTCGCCGAAAAAAACGTCGCCGGGGTCGCGCTTCTGGCATTGCTGGATGAAATCGAAGAGCGCATCGGCTTTGAAGTCGAAATCACCAAGCGCATCAAGCCCGGCAGCGGCATCGGCTCCAGCGCGGCGAGCGCGGTCGGCGCGGTCGCGGCGGCAAATCGTCTGCTGGAAAATCGTTTTTCGCAGACGGAGCTTGCCGAGTTTGCGATGTCGGGCGAATTCATCGCCTCGCAGTCGCGCCACGCCGACAATGTTGCGCCGTGTCTTCTCGGCGGTTTCGTTCTGGTTCGCTCGACGCATCCGCTCGACATCGTTCCGCTCGAATTTCCGCCGCTGTTTGCGACGGTCATTCACCCGCAAATCGAAATCAAAACGTCTGACGCGCGCGCGATTCTGCCGCAGAATGTCGCGCTCAAAGACGCGATTCGACAGTGGAGCAATCTCGGCGCGCTCGTCGCCGCGCTGTCGAAAGGCGATTACGCGCTTGTGTCGCGCTCGCTCGAAGACTTTTTGGTGGAGCCGGTGCGCAAGATTTTGATTCCGCGTTTTGACGATTTGAAAAGCGCAAGCCTGAAAGCGGGCGCGCTCGGCGGCGGAATTTCCGGTTCGGGTCCGAGCGTTTTTATGCTGAGCGAAACCGCCGCGGCGGCGCGGCAAGTCGAAACGGCAATGCGCGGGATTTACGAGCAGACGACGATTGATTTTTATATTTATACGGCGAAAATTAATGACAACGGCGTGAAGTTTGTAAATTGAAATTATGACGACGAAATCTGCAAAGGTTCGACTTGCTTGACGGAAATTTGTCTGAAAACGGTTGCGCCGGCGCATTAAATTTTACTTTGGAATTCGTCGAAAAAAACAATCTGCCAAAAGATGCTTTAATTTACCGGCTCGAAAATAACGGCGGTTATTGTGACTGCGAAGTTTTGGCAAATGTAAAAGAAGAAATCAATAATGAATAAATTTTTAACGACAGCAGATTTCGCGCGCGCCGAACTGGAAGAAATAATCGAGTCGGCGCGGCGTTTTAAAAAGGGCGAGAGAGATGAAAAACCTTTGAGCGGAAAATCCGTCGCGCTCGTTTTTTTCAATCCCAGCTTGCGGACGCGCGCTTCGATGCAGGTCGGCGTTTACGAGCTGGGCGGAAACGCCGTGATTTTAGAACCCGGAAGCTCGTCGTGGACGCTCGAACATCGAGACGGCATCGTGATGGACGGCGATAAAACCGAGCATTTGAAGGAATTCGTCCGCGTGCTGGAAAGATACGTCGCGGCAATCGGCGTGCGGACTTTTGCGCAGTTAAAAGATTGGGAAGCGGAACGCGCCGAGCCGGTTTTGTCGGCGTTTGCCAAATATGCGACCAAACCGCTCATTAATCTCGAATCGGCGATGCATCACCCGTGCCAGTCGATGGCGGATATGATGACGATTCGCGAAAGATTCGGCGCGGCGAAAAAGAAAGTTTTGCTGACGTGGGCGTGGCATCCGAAGCCGCTGCCGATGGCTGTGCCGAACAGTTTCGCGCTCGCCGCCGCGCAGTTCGGGCACGATTTGCGCATCGCTCAGCCGAAAGGTTTCGAGCTGGACGCGGAATTGATGAATGAAATCGAAAATCAGGCGCAGGAAAACGGCGGAAGCCTGGAAATCGTCAATGAAGTCGAGGCAGGTTTTGAAAATGCGGAAGTCGTTTACGCGAAAAGCTGGGGCAGTTTTCGGCATTACGGCAGGGCTGAAGAAGACATCGCCGAGCGCGCCGTTTATCGCGAAAAATGGATTGTTGACGAAGCGAAAATGCAGCGGACAAACAACGCGATTTTTATGCATTGTTTGCCCGTGCGCCGTAATGTTATCGTCACCGACGGCGTGATTGACGCGCCGGATTCGGTGGTTATCGACGAAGCCGAAAACCGCCTGCACGTCCAGAAAGCGATTTTGGCGCGGCTGCTCGCTTAAAGTTTAATCCAGACGTTGAGAAAATTTTTAGTCCAATCTCCCGTCGCGCATTTCAGCAGATAGTGACGCTGGTATTCGAGAATGCATTCGAAAAACGTCAAAGCGACCTGGTCGCCCATTTCGTTGCCGGAGCCGGCGATTTTTTTAGCCAGTTGATAGCGGGTAACGGCGGCATCTTTTCCCTCGCGGAATTTGAAGCTGAAAATAAAATCGCCGAAGACGTTGAGGTCGTAGTTCATCCGCGCGCCGTCGGCGACTTTATCGAATTTCAGCTGGCGCAATTTGGTAAACTGTCCTTCGATGGCGTCAATCAGCGCTTCGTGCGCGCCGATGTGACCGACCGCTTCGTTGCCGCTTTTGTCCATCGCCGTTTTCAGCAGCCAGAGCGAGCCTTCCGACCAGCCGTCCTTGTTGAATTTAAACCCGTGATTGCCGGTTGCCGATAAACTGTATCCAATCATTATGCATTAATCCTTTTTTGTATAAAATCTAAGCGTAATAGTGCCGCTTTCGTTAATGAATGCGAAAAAAAAAGGTAAAAACTATCATCGAAAGCCGAAAAAATATGAGCCAGAAAAAAATGGATTTGCTGCGCGAAGCGCTGCCCTATATTCAGCGGTTTAAGGGCAAAACTTTTGTCGTTAAGTTTTCGGGAAAAGTCACGGAAAACAAGGAAAATCTTTTGTCTTTGTGCGAAGAGCTTGCCTTGATGCATCAGGTCGGAATCAGAATCTGCGTCATTCACGGCGGCGGAAAACAGTTAACGCAGCTTGCCGACAAGCTCGGCGTCGCGCAGACCGTCATCGAAGGGCGGCGCGTCACCGACGACGATACGCTGGAACTGGCGAAAATGATTTTCGCGGGAAAAATAAACATCGACATTCTCGCCGCCCTGCGCAATCGCGGCATCGAAGCGGTCGGTCTTTCCGGCATCGACGGCGATGTCGTCAAAGCGGTTCGCCGCCCGCCGAAAGAAATTACGAACCGGAAAACGGGCGAAACGGAAACGGTCGATTTCGGGCACGTCGGCGATGTCGTCGAGATAAATTCGCGCCTTTTGCACCTGCTTCTGGAAAACGATTATCTGCCGGTGATTTCCTCGCTCGGCGCGGACGACAAAGGCAGAGTTTTCAACATCAACGCCGACACGATTGCTTCGGAAATCGCCGTTCAATTAAACGCGGAAAAGCTCGTTTTACTGTCGGACGTCAACGGCATTTATACGGACGCCGGCAATCCCGCGACAAAGCTTTCGCGCCTTTCCGCCGGTGCAGCCGAGGAAATGATTACGGGCGGGCAGGCGACCGGCGGAATGATTCCGAAGCTGCAAAACCTGATTTCCATCTTGCGGCGCGGCGTCAAATCCGCGCACGTCATCGACGGCACGGCGCGCAACGCGCTTTTGTCCGAAGTTTTTACCGACGAAGGAACCGGAACGATGCTGGTTAACGACGAATGACGACCGCGAATAATAAATTCTCCGCCCTCACGCCAACCGGACGGCGTTACGAGCAAAGAAATCGACGTTACGACTAAAGAAATCGACAACGCGACCGAAGAAATCGTCTTTTCAAGCAAAGAAATAGATTTTTCGGTTAAAGAAATCGACAATTAAATTAATGCGGCTTATAGTTCGACAAAGAAATCGACAATTAAATCCTCGGATTTTTATTTTTCTGAAAAACTGCCGGTTATTTGATGCGTTAAGCGGTTATTTGCTGCGTCGAGCGGAAAAAAGTCCCGGTAAAAAAATTATTTACTTTCCGCCGTCGTCGAAAGCCTGCCGATTTCCGCTTTCGTCCAGTCGCAGAGAAGGCGAATTTCATCGTCCGACATTGCGGCGTCCGTGTGAATCCACAGATACGACGGCAGCGGCATCTCGCGCGTCTCGACCTGCTCGCAGACTTCTTCGAGCTTGCGTTTTTTGCGGCGGTCTTCGAGCTTCGCCCACTCGGAAAAATTCAGATGACGGCGACCTTCATTAATGTGGTCGGTCAAAAACCACGAAAACGGCGAAATCTGCGCGTACCACGGATAAATCGTGTTGCTCGTGTGACAATCGGCGCACGAGCGGCTCAAAATCGTTTTCACATTTTCGGGAATCTCGGTTGACGCTTCGAGCGTCTGCCCGGCGCCGACCGGCGGATTCGTCATCTCGGGACGAATAAATTGAATGACGATAAAACCGATAAACAGAACGACGACGATAATTTTTAAAATGCGTTTCATTTTATTTCAAACCGGAAATTTCTCCGTTAATATACTGTCATCGATTAGTGTCCCAAAATACAAGCGCGCCGGTAAAAATGTATAAAGTCGTCCCTTTGTCGAATTCGCGGATAAAATTTGTATTTGTTTTTTATTCATATATATTACCCTTATTCGGAATGGAAAATTTTTCTTTGTTTCAGGATAAGCATTATACGGAAGAAACGACCGGCGCGTTCGGCGAGCGCGGCGAGCGGCTGGCGCGGGAATATATTTTAAAGAAAAATTACCGCGTCGTCTGCGCGAATTTCAAAACTCCGCTCGGGCGCAACCGGCGCGGCGCGATTATCACGGGCGAGATTGATTTAATCGCGTATGACGAAAGCTCGCTGTGCTTTATCGAGGTGAAAACTCGCTCGTCCGGCGAATTCGCTTCGCCGCTGGCGGCGGTCGATTTGCGAAAGCAAAGACAGATTATCCGCGCCGCGCGAATGTATCGACGGATTTTTCATTTACAAGCGGCGAAAATCCGTTATGATGTGGTCAGTATCGTTTTAAAAAAAGACACAAAACCCGAAATCGAGCTTTTTAAGAATTATTTCGGCGAACACAGTTTTGAAAAAAAATTCTGGCTGGAAGATTAATCTTAAAAAGTTTTGAATTTTGAGTTTTAAATGAATTGTTAATCGGCAAACTCTAAACTCTAAACTTAAAATTCATAATTTAACAAAGGCGGAACATCCGGTTTTCGCGCGCCGTAATTTAACAGGTAATAATCTATAAATTCCTTTTGAGGTGTACAAAAAAAATGCTAAAAAGTCTACTAATCGCTTTGACTGTCGGTGCGAGTTTTTTAACTTTCACCGCCGTGAGCAGCTTTGCGCAGCAGAGCAAAGATTCGATGCCGCCGCTGATTGACCGCGAAATCTTTTTCGGCAATCCCGAAATCGCCGGCGCGCAAATCTCGCCCGACGGCAGATTCATTTCCTTTATCAAGCCGTATAAAAATGTGCGCAATATCTGGGTCAAAGGCGTCAGCGAGCCGTTTGAAAAAGCGCGCGTCGTGACGGCGGAAGCCAAGCGCCCGATTCCGAATTATTTCTGGAGCCGGGACGGAAAATACATTCTGTTCGTCAAGGACAACGACGGCGACGAAAATTTTAACGTCTACGCCGTCAATCCGGCGGAAGCTCCGGCAAGCGGCGCGGACGTGCCCGCGGCGAGAAATCTGACCGACGCGAAAAAAATTCGCGCCTTTATCTACAACGTTCCCGAAAGCGACCCGGACGCGATTTACGTCGGCTTGAACGACCGCGAAGCGGCTTGGCACGACCTTTACAAAGTCAAAATCTCGACCGGCGAGCGCACTCTGGTTCGCAAAAACACCGACCGTTTGACCGGCTGGGTTTTCGATAACAAAGACCAATTGCGGCTGGCGACGCGTTCGACGCCAAGCGGCGAGACGGAAATTCTGCGCGTCGATGCGGACGGAAAATTTACGAAAATTTATTCGTGCAGCGTTTTTGAATCGTGCGGTGCGGTCGCTTTTCAAAAAGACGACAAGCGCGTTTATATGCAAACCAACAAAGGCGACAACGTCGATTTGATTCGCCTCGTGCTGTTCGACCCGGAAACCGGAAAGGAAGAACTCGTCGAGGAAGACCCGTTGAAGCGCGTCGATTTCGGCGGTTTATACATCTCGAACAAAACCAAAGAGATTGTTCTGACCAACTACACGGACGACAAAACACGGCTTTATTTCAAGGACAAGAGCTTCGAAAAAGACTACAACACAATTAAAACCCGGCTCGGCGACCGCGAAATCAACTTCCAGTCTTCGACCAAAGACGAAAATCTCTGGATTATCTCGTCCTTCAGCGACGTCGACCCCGGAACGGTCTGGCTGTTTGACCGCAAGACGAAAAATCTCTCGACGCTTTACCAGGTGCGCGAAAAAATTCCGCGCGAAGCTTTGGCGAAAATGCAGCCGATTCGCTACAAATCGTCGGACGGCTTGGAAATTCCCGCTTACCTGACTTTGCCGAAAGGCGTCGAGCCGAAAAATCTGCCGCTCGTCGTCGTGCCGCACGGCGGACCGTGGGGACGCGATACGTGGGGCTACAACAGCATCGCGCAGTTTCTGGCAAATCGCGGTTATGCCGTGCTGATGCCGAATTTTCGCGCCTCGACCGGCTTCGGCAAAAAATTCCTGAACTCGGGCAATAAACAATGGGGACAGTCGATGCAGGACGACATTACGTGGGGCGTCAAGCATCTGGTGGCGCAGGGCGTCGCCGACCCGAAACGCGTGGGAATTATGGGCGGCAGCTACGGCGGTTACGCGACGCTCGCGGGCGTCACCTACACGCCGGATTTATACGCGGCGGCGGTCGCCATCGTCGCGCCGTCGAATTTGATTACCCTGCTCGAATCCATTCCGCCGTATTGGGAAGCGGGCAAAATTATTTTTTATGAAAGAATGGGCAATCCGAACACGCCCGAAGGCAGAGCGCTGCTTTTGAAACAATCGCCCCTGACGCACGCCGACAAAATAAAAACGCCGCTGATGGTCGTGCAGGGCGCAAACGACCCGCGCGTCAACAAGCGCGAGTCTGACCAAATCGTCGTCGCCCTGCGCGACCGCGGTTATCCGGTCGAATACCTGCTCGCGCCGGACGAAGGTCACGGATTTCAGCGTCCGGTCAACAATATGGCGATGTTCGCGCGCGGCGAAGAATTTTTGGCGAAATACTTGGGCGGGCGCTTTCAGCCGGGCGGCACGCCGGAAGTTATGCAGCGCTTGAAAGAAATCACGGTTGACGTGAAAACCGTCGGCTTAGCGGAAAAGTCCGAAATGAAGCTCAGGTCGGCGGCGAGCGTCGGCGGAAAATGGAATATGACGGCTAACGTCGGCGGCGACGTCGTCGAAGTGTCGATGGAATTGAAACAATCCGGCGCTGAGTTTACCGGCACGGTCAATTCGATGCACGGCGCGGGAACGATTGAAAACGGCAAAATCAGCGGCATCAATCTGACCGGAACGATGAAAATCGAAATTCAAGGGCAGCCGTTTGAAATTCAGATAGACGGCAAGATTGGACGCGATAAAATTACCGGAACGATGTCGGGCGCGGGACTTCCGCAGATTTCTTTTACCGCGACGAAAGCCCCGTAAAGGGAAAAATTAAAATGAAAAATGAATAGTGAATAGTGAAAAGTTTTTCGTTTTTCACTATTCGTTTTTCACTTTACTATTTTTGACTGCTGCGCGGGAGTTTCGCGTCGGTTAAAATCACGAAATCGCCTGAATCCGTGTGTTTAGTCTTATCGAAATCGGTGAAGTTTTCTTCATAACGCATCGTTACAACCAAAAACCTCGTTTTCGGCGCATATTTTAAAAGATGTTCGGGCGTTCCCAGGCGATTTTCCGTATGGAAAGCGCCGTTCAAATGCACGACGAGCGGATTTTTGGCGCGCTTTAAATATTCGGCAATCGAGAAAGCCATCGTCGCGTCCCAGAGCGCTTGCGCGTTGAGCGCCGGGCTGTGTTTGACGGGCGTCATCGAATCGGAATTCTGTCCCATCAAAGCGTTAAATTTTTTGGCGTAAGCGTCGGACGCTTCGCCGTAGGGCAAAGGCGCGAGCCAGCGCCGCGCTTCGGGCGAAAGCTGATTTAAAGATTCGCGACCGCTGCGCGAAACCATATTGACATAACGGCGCGGCGCGTTTGCCGCGATGACTTCGAGCTTGTTGGTTTTGGCAAAATCGACGAGCGGCTTGTAATCGGTTTTGTAATTTCCCCATGCGCGCGCGCTGAGCAGAAAATGATTTTCGGAAATCAAATCCTTCAGATATTCGGCGACGACCGTCTGCACGTCGCGCTCGAACATTTCCAGCGACAAGGCGATGGCGCGCTCCTTACCGTGTTTTTCAAAGGCGCGGCGAAAAATTTCATTTTGCAGATAATGCGCCGTCGCGTCGTCGTGGTTTTCGCCGAGAAAAACGACGTCCGCATCTTTCAGCGATTCGATAATCTTTTCCAGGCTCGACGCATTTCCCCGTTTGTCGTAAATCCGGTAATTCGCTTCATTGATATTTGCTTGTCCGAAAATTGAAATCGTCATCAAAAGTGTCGAAATAAAACCCGGTATTAAATTTTTCATAAAATTAATCGGAAAAAGACAAATCACAGATAAACATATTTCCGCCCTTGTTTCAACCGTTTGTAATTATGTCTTAAATTATTACAAAATATTTGTCCGTAAATATTACGAAAGATAAATTTAATTCGCGCCGGAATTGCTTTCTAGCCGCACTAAAAGCCAGTTACTAAATGATTTATTCAAAAATTTATTAATTGGCACGATGCTTGCACTAGAGCTTTCAAGTATCACGCTGACCAATTCAGCATACTCGAAAAATTCTAACGAACGAAGGGAGTTTCTAAAATGAACAATCAAGGATCAGGAACAGGCAGTGGAACATTTGGCGAAGAAGCGTCGGCACTCGGCGACCGCGTCAGCGGCAATGTGAAAGATGCATACGGCGCAGTGACGGGCAACGAATCCGTCGAACGCGAAGGCGAAACGCAAGCTAACTACGGCGCACAGCGCCAGACAAACAACCGCGTTCTGACAGGAATGTTTCGTGACCGCGAAAGCGCCGAAGGCGCATATAATTCGGTGACCAGCCGCGGCTATACGAATGACGACGTCAATCTGATGATGACTGATGAAACGCGCAGCAAATATTTTTCGGATGCTGATGCCGACGACGACGGTCTCGGCTCGAAAGCCTTAGAAGGCGCGGGCGCAGGCTCGGCAATCGGCGGAACTTTAGGCGCAATCATCGGCGGCATCGCCGCAATCGGAACGAACGTTCTGCTTCCGGGATTGGGATTGGTCGTCGCCGGACCGCTCGCCGCCGCATTGGCAGGCGCCGGCGCCGGCGGCTTGACCGGCGGATTGGTCGGCGCATTGGTCGGTTCGGGAATTCCCGAAGACCGCGCCCGTGAATATGAAGAAGGCGTTAAAAACGGCGGTATCGTGATGGGCGTTAACCCGCGCAACGACGAAGATGCCGAATATTTTGAGAATGAATGGCGCAACCATCGCGGTGAAAGCATTTACCGCTAGTTTGTAAAATTACATTCTCCTGTCAGAAAAGACCTCGCCGTCAAAAGCGAGGTCTTTTCGTATTCTAAAATCAATTAAATATCTCTAAATTCGGGCGAAATCATTTGGCGAGAATGCGACGCTGATTTTTTTAGGTTTTTAGGCTTGAATAGATAAGCTGAGATTTTATTTGATTTATCCTAATCAATTCTAATTTATCTTAAAAAATCAGCCTCTCATTCTTTTGCGTAATTGTTCGACGTGCATATTCCGCCTTTCTATTTACTGTAAAATCGGATGCCCGCCGCCCTGGCTGTGGTCGAGCGTCGCATTGTAGCGGCGACGGTCGTTGTGATAAAGAACCAGATGCTCGCCCTCGTTGCGCACGGCTTCGGCAACTCGCCGGTAATCTCTGTCGTGTTCGGCGATGACAAACGCCGGCGGATTATAGCCAATCACCATTCCCGCCGCGTAAATAAAGCCGCCCTGGTCGTAGACGCTGCCCGCATATTGCCCGGTCGGAACGGCGATGTCCGGCGAATATTGACCGTCGCTGTTTGTCCGGCGGTCGGCTTTGGCGATAAAAATCACGTAATCCGAATAATTCAAGCGTTTTCGATAACCGTTTCTTTCGGCAGCCTCGAACAAGTCGTCCAAACCCTGGTCGATCGCCGCCAGCATTCTCGCGTTCGGCTCGCGAACGGCATAAATTCTCGCGCCCTGCGGAGTTTTGGTCGAAACGGTAAAGGCATCGCGCGTAATACGCTGCGCCTCATTGATAACGGCTTGGTCGCCGCGAGATTGGGCTTTGACGCCTTGTGCGCCAATCAAAAAACAAAAAACTAAAATTAATGCAAGCTGGATTGATTTTCTTAAATTCGACATAATCTCATTCTCCGCCGGTTGATTTTGCAAACGTCGTGCCAGCGGGATTTGCCGTATTTTGTTGGTTTTTATTGAAAAACACGCACTTTTTGGAGAGTCGGAAAGACGATATGCGTTATGATTCGCCGCAGAGAATCTGCGCGGCGAGCAGCGGAATCATAATTTCGTGATGCCCGGTAATGGAAAATCCGCGTCCCGCGCCGCCCGCCGTCGGGCGACGAACGACGTTCGTATTCGGGCGATAGCCCTGGATAAAATCGAAATTTGCGGTCGTAAAATCGGCGAGCGGATAACCTAAATTTCTGACGACCGTCACGGCTTTGAGAAAAATTTCCGGCAGAATGACCGCCGAGCCGAGGTTCAGATAAACGCCGCCGCCGTTTATTTCCTTAATTATCGAACAAAAAAGTCGAAAATCGGTGTGCGAAGTTTTGCCGAGCGCCGCGCCGTCCGCGGAAGCGTGAAAATGCCCGATGTCCGCGCCGATGGCTAAATGCGCGGTCAAAGGAATTTTGTTTCGGTAAGTCTGACAAAGAATCGAAGCTTCGGCGTTCGGCGGATTTTTTTGGGAAACTTCCCTGCCCATCGCTTCGCCCAGACCGATTTCCTCGCGCGCGCCTTTTTTTGCGGCTTCGTTTAAAATCTCGCCGGTTTCGCGCGCCGCGCCGAAATCGCCTTTGCCTAAACTCGCATCGACGTCTTCGCTGGTGAAACCGGCAATCGCGATTTCCGTATCGTGAACCAGAACCGAGCCGTTTGCAGCGAGGGCGGAAACGTAGCCGTGTTTCATCAAATCAATCAAAACGGGCGCGAGTCCGGTTTTGACGACGTGACCGCCGATGCCCCAGACAATCGGTTTATTTAAATCTCCGGCGCGCCTTATCTGTCCGGCGATTTCGCGCAAGTGTTGAACGGCGAGAATATTCGGGAGTTTTTCGAGAAAAGTCCTGATTGAATCGTCTGCGCCGACAGGCTTGGAAAAATCCTTGACGGTTACTTTGCTCGGACGCGAAGCAAGCTCGTAAGTGTTGATTTTTTCCAAATCTATCGGCGCGAAATTCTCGTAAACGGACATAGCAAATTCTGCCGATTATAACACGCTTTAGCTCGGCGCGGTGAAATTGTAGGTCAGAATTCCTTTCGTTGCCGCATTCGGTTTGAATTTCGCTTTTCGCGCGGCTTGAACGGCGGAAAGTCTTAAAAGCGGATGACCGGAAATCGCATTCGCGCCGGTGACTTCGCCTTTCGCGTTGACCGTAATTTCCACGACGACTTCTCCCGAAGCGCGCGCCGCTTTGGCGGCGGGCGGATAAACCGGCGGCGGCAGCTCAAGCGCGGCATCGTTCAAATTGTTCTTGAGCACGTAGGGGCTGTCAGACGAATTTGTATTCGGTGACGAAGAAGGCGCCGGATTGGAATCGAGGCTTCTTTCTTTGCGCTGCTCCTGAACTTTTTTGATGACTTCGCTTATCGCGGTGTAGCTCCAAATGCTCAAACCGGCGATGCCGGTCGCGGCGAGTCCGAGAATTAAGACGGCGCTCGCCGTCAGATACCAGCCCGCTTTTGAAGTTATCATCTGCGGCGTCCATATTTGCTGCGGCGCGCCCGTATTTAGCTGCGGCGCATCAGCCTGCGGAACCGGCGCGGGAAAAACCTGTCGATAAGCGACGATGCGCGCCGCAAATATCACCGGCGCAATGAAAAGCGCGCCGAAATAAAAAAGCATCATTCCCGCCAGAATCAATAAAGCTTCTAAAATTGTCAGAATAAACACGCCGAAAAAGTTTCCGAGAACGGCTCGAAATCCGAGCTTGACGGCTTCCAATCCGCTCAGATTACGCTCGATAATCAGCGGATAAACAAAAATCATCAAAGCGTTCAGCACCATTCCGACGAGCATCAAAACCAGAACTCCGCCGAATATAAAACCGAAAAAGCCGACCAGCAACGGGAAAACCTGTTCGGGAGGCGTTTTTTCGTCTATTTCCAAATTTCCCAGAGCGACTTGAAAACCGCCCATAGCGAATTGAAAAACAAGTCCGAGAACGAACATCGGCACGGAGACGAAAAGCGAAGCGATAAAGGATTGCACGAAATACTGGAATCCTTTAAAAAGCGTGCTCGTATTAAACGGCTGATTGTAAAGGCGCGCCAGCAGGCACAGATAAATGCCGCACATTATCGGCGCGTTCAGCGGCGCCAGCGGAATACAACTGCCCGCGAGCATCACCAGCAGACCGACGATGACCACGCCGAGAAAATTTCCGTAAGCGCCCCGGAGCAACTGCCAGCCGCCGCTCAGACATTGCATGGGACGCACCGCGCCGCGGTTAAATGTAAATTCCGTTTGCATTAATTTTTCCTTTTATTGTTTGAAATCAACCACCAGACGCGCCGGGTTGGAAAGCTCGCGGACGCGGTAAAGTTTTTTCGCTTTCAGACCGACGGCTAAGGATAAAACGCCTTCCCACCAGTTCGACATTTTTATTTCGTTGATAACCGGCAGATTTAATTTTTCTTTCGGAAACTCCAGCCGCTCGTTCGGGAAATCGCCGCTTTCCGGCGTTCCGACGGCGTAAAACGAAACCTCGACGAAAGCCTTGCCGCTGATTTTCACCTTCTCGCCGCTTTCGCCCAGCCAAATCGGCGGCTCGACGTAATTAACCGTGTAGTTCGGCAAATCGCCTTTAAACTCGAACGCCACGCGGTCGTAACCCGAATGTTTTCCGACTTTGACCCTCACAAACCCGGTGTTTTCATACTTTTTCCCGCGCGAAACAGGTTTGTTCGTCCACGCGTTGACGCTGCCTTTATTCGGGTAAAACTGCGCCGCCGCGGGCGAGATAAAAACGATAGACAGTAAAAAACTTAGAATCAATAATTTTCGATAAATTTTCATAAAAATTTCTTTGGTAAAACCGTTATTTATTGACTGTTAATCGCCGCGCTTTTTGCCAAAGAAAAAAGAGGCGGGAAAATTCCCGCCTCTGCAAGTTAACCGTTAATAAGCGGCGTAACCGTTATTAACGTGGTTGATATGCCGCCGGAACCGGCACGTCGGCGTTTTGTCCCCATTGCTGAGCGACAAAAGCGCCGTCCGAACTTCTCAGAACATACCAGAAGCCATTCGACGGACGGAAGACCGTGATGTCCGCTCTGCCGTCGCCGTCAATGTCGGCTGCCATCGGAATGTCTCCGGTCGTGCCGAACTGCACGGCGCGGAAGGCTCCCGTCTGACTCTGGAGAATGTACCAGGTGTTGTCACGATAGACCGTAAAGTCCGTTCTGCCGTCGCCGTCAAAGTCGCCGACCACCGGAACGTCGCTGCCCAAGCCGAACTGCTGCGCGACGAACGCGCCGTCCGAACTGCGAAGGACATACCAGTTACCGTTGCGGTAAACCGCCACGTCAGTCTTTGCGTCGCCGTCATAGTCGCCCTGAACCGGACGGTCGCCGCTTTGTCCGAACTGAATCGAATCAAAGTTCGCATTCGGGACGCCGGTCGGTCTGGCGATATACCAGACTCCGGTTGACGGACGGAAGACAGCCAAATCGGTTCTGCCGTCGCCATTGTAGTCGCCCTGAACCGGAATGTCGGTCGAGTTGCCGAACTGCGCCGCGACAAAACCGAAGTCGGAACTGCGCTGGATATACCACATGCCTTCAGACGGGCGGAAGACAGCCAAATCGGTTCTGCCGTCGCCGTCGTAGTCGCCTGGGACAATTTTGTCGCCGTTCGCGCCGAACTGTCTGGCATTCAGAATCTGGCTCGTGCTCGGCAGAATATACCAGTAGCCGTCTGCCGGACGCCAGACGCTGAAGTCCGACTTACGGTCGCCGTCAAAGTCAGCGATAACGGCGCGGTCATTGTCAATGATTATGCCGACGCCCTGACCATCAGTGATGGTGGCGTTTGTCGGATTACTCAGATTGACAAAGAACGTTTCGTTAGCTTCCTTGATAGCATCGCCGATAATCGTCACGTTTATCGTCTGGGTCGTCGTGCCCGGATTAAAGGTCAAGGTTCCGCTGGTCGCGACATAATCCGTACCGGCTGTCGCCGTTCCGTTTGCCGTCGCATACTGCACGGTGACCGCCGTACTGTTCGGGTTGGTGACCGTTACCGTAAAGGTCGCCGTGCTCATTCCCGCATCGCCCTCGACAACGGTGACATCGTTAATCGAAATCGACGGGACGACCGGCATCGGGTCATTCTCGACGATGGTTACCGTCGCCGCCGAAGGCGTTCCCAATATCGCTCCGCCCTGCGGATTGACAAGCGTTACGGTGAAGGTTTCATTGCCTTCAAAAACCGCATCGTCACAAATCTGAACGGTAAAGGTCTGGCTGGCTTGACCTTCGGCAAAATTGACCGTGCCGCCGGTGTTGATGTAATCAACGCCCGCGCCGCAAGCCGCGCCGCCCGTTGCCGTTCCGTTGGCTAACATATAATCAACGGAAACCGCGCCGACCGTGCCGCTGGTTCGATTAACCGTGACCGTCACCGTGCCGCCGTTTTCGGGAACCGAATAGGTTGCCGAACTGAGCGACAGAGTTCCCGGCAGCGTCAGGACAACTTCATCCGCACCGATGTCAGGCGTCGCATCGCGGGTCTGACCGTCAATGTCGGTCGTGATTCCCGCAATCGTCGTACCCATATTAATCATCGGGCTTCCGGCTTGCAGGTGCAGGTCGGTCGCCGAAACGAATAACGGGTCAACTGCCTTCGAGTTGGCGTCCTGCCCGGTTGCCGTGCGCCATTCTTCAATGGTCGCGCGAGCGCCGCCGAGGAAGCCGAGGGAACCGGTCGAGAAGTAATCGTTGAAGTCAATCGACGAGTAGACGGTATTCGCCGCGCCGCTATAGAACGCATAGCGAGTCGCGCCTGCCGTCTGCGTATTGGCGAAGATGTTGTTGCGAACATCCAAAGCTCCCGCAGCCGTCACGGTTGACTGAACTATCATCGCGGCGGTCGTTCCCGAAGTTTGATTGGTATTCAGATTTACCGAGTTGTGGTAAATCTTGTAACCCGCGCCGCTCGCAACGTTGATGCCGAAGCCGTTGCTAGCCAGCGTCGCCGAACCGAGCGCCGTCACGTCGTAAACGAAGTTGTTGGCGACCGTCACGTTTGACGCCGTCGAAGTGGTAATAAAATGCACGCCGTTGGCGCCCGTGCCGGTGGCACTGACGTTCTTGATTTCGTGAATTATATTGTTGGTAGCCACGCCGCCGTTGACGAGCAGACCGATTTGGATACCGCTCATCGACGCCGTCGTCGTCGCCGATGACTGGATGCCGTGAATCAGGTTGCCGGAAACCGTAAAGTTCTGGGAATTACCGATGAGCATACCGCGGAAGGAGTTTCTGTTTCCTGCCGTGGTCGAGCCCATTTCATTTCCGGTAACTAACCAGTTCTGGTCGAAGTTTGCGGCTGCCAGACCGCCGCGCAGATACATCGAGTTCTGCACGCGGTAAATCCAGTTGTTCTGAATCGTGTTGTTGCTGTTCGCGGCTTCGGCGTCGGCGCCGATTGTCACGCCGCTGCCGGTTAAAATGCCGGCGGTGGTCTGCGTCGCCCCAGTCGCGCCGTTGATAATACAATTCTTAATCGTATTATTGTTCGACCCGTTGCTGGCGCTGGCGCTTCTTATCCAAATGACCGTGGAAGTTCCCGTCTGATTATTGGTAATCGTCAGACTGCGGTCTGTTCCACCCGATAACGAACCGTCGATGGTGACGTTGTCCGCGCCATTCAGAATAATCAAGCCCGTGTTTGCCGGAGCCGTGCCCGAAATAGTTCGCGCCGCTCCGCTCGGTTTAATCGTCACGCTGAATCCGCCTGCCAGCTGGTTGAGCGGGACAGCGCCGGTTTCAGCCGTCAAATCGGAAATGATGTTGATGACGACGTTGCCGGAGGCTCCCAGCAGATTAAGGTCGGCAAAGATACCGCCCGGATTGGTCAGCGATGTGTAATCGCCGCCCGTGCCGACCGTTATAGTTCCCGTCACCGGCGCGCGCACCTGGAAGCTGCCGGTTATCTGGTTATTCGCCGGATTCGAATCCGGAGTCAAAACGGTCGCCGTCATGTTATACGTTCCCACCGCCGTGAATGCGGGCGCGGCGGCGAACGTGACGATAATGGGCTGACCCGGGTTAATCGTCGCGATAGTCTGCGTGTCCGAGTAGTTGTAACCGCCCGGACCGGTAATCGTGAACTGGACGCTCACGTTCGTCTGCACCGCCGAACCGACATTGGTAAATCTCGCTTGCGGCGAGACGGTTGTGCCCGTCGTAACAGTGCTGTTCGGAACCGGAACGAGAATCGAAACCGCGGCAATGTCGTTGGCTGGCGGCGGATTGCCGACAAACTCGTCGGCACCGATGTCCGGCGTGGCAGCATTGCGCGTTTCCAGATCAATATCGTCCACTACGCCGACCGCTGCGCCGCCCGATTCGAGCCGCGTCGGCGTTCCAGCCGGAATATGCAGATCCGTGTTGGAAACAAACGGCGGCGGAGCCGAGGTGGCAAACGAAGCGTTATCGTTGGTGCCGGCAGCCGACAGCGTGCTGCTGTAAGCCCGGAAGTTCGAAGCCGGTGTAGTCGATGTCGGATCAAAGTTTTCCGCCAAAAATTCACCCGTTCCGAACGTCGTGCCGACCTGTGCCATACGGCTGTTAGCATCCGTTCCCTGATAATACGCGTTGTTATTCAAGGTCAGATTCATCGCGCTGGTTCCGGCGGACGGCAGCGCGATAGCCACGTGCCGCGTTCCGGTCGGATTTCCGCCCGTAATCTGATTGGAGAAGATGTTGTTTCTGACATCGAGTCCGGTCTGAGTGGTCGCGACTATCAAAAATGCGGCGGTCAGATTCGTGCTCGTCACGCCCGGCATCACTCCGTAGAGATTAACCGAGTTGTGATAAATATCGTGTCCGGTTCCCGCAGCGATACGAATACCGTATGCGCCGAAGGTCGAGCCGAACGCGCCCGTGCCGGCGGTCTGATTGTTTATGACGCCGGACACGAAGTTGTTTCTCACCACGTGGTCGTTTCCGCCGCCGAGATTGATACCGAATGCCGACCACGTCGAAGGATTATTGTTCATGACGCGGTTGACGCGGTTTTTCTCAATCGTAGCGCCGGTGATAGCCGTGCTGTTGACGCCGACGTTGATGCCGTGCGTCGAGGCACTCGAAGCGACATAACCTTCGACATAAACGGTATTGCCGGAAATCAAGGCGTTGGTCGAGCCCTGCGCGGTGATGCCGATGGCGGTCACCTGGTTGGCTTCTCCGGCGACCGGATTACCGATTAAGTTGTTCGTGATTTGCAGTCCGGGGAACACGCTCGTCGCCGAGCCGTTAATGGAAATCGCCCGTGCCGCCGTCACGACACTGTTGTTGTTGACGGTCAAGTTGGTCGCGGTTGCTCCGGCACCGACGCCTGTCGAAACCGATGTAATCGCGGCGGGAGCCGTGGTTGTGCTCACGGTCGAAGCTCCGGGACCTGCCAGAATACCGAACGTCGTATTTTCGGTGCCGGTCGTGGAGGTCGCCGTCGCGATGTTTCTGCCCGTCGAATTTCCGACAATATTCAGGTTTCTGAAAATATCGTTGTCCGCCAAGTTGATGATGGTTGCCGCCAGCGCAATACGGATAACCGAAGTAAAGTTCACCGTATTGGCAGCCGTATTCTGAAGCGTCAGGTTGCGATTCGTGCCGCCCGTATTCGGATTGTCGCCGTCAATCGTCACGTTATCCGCGCCGTTGAGTTCGATTAATCCGCGTCCGGCGACCGTTGGACCGGCAACCGTCACGCCGTCATTCATCGGTCTGATGACTATCGAAGTATAGGATGCCGCGCCCGCGCCGCTGCCGTTTAAAACAATCGCGCCGGTTTCGGTCGTGCTGGCGTTGATGTCAACCGTGACCGCACCGCTGTGCGTTCCGGCATTGATTGCCGCAACTGCTTCGCCGAGCGTCATATAAGCGACGTTGCCCGGATTGACAACGACGTTGCCTGCCGGCGGTGTGTCGTCATCCGTAATGGTCAACACAGCCGTATTCTGCACTCCGACGGTCGCACCGCCGGTGGCGTTGCTCAACATCAGATTAATGGTCTCATTAGCTTTCGGAGTTGCGTCGGGGCAAATCGTTACGGTGAACGTTTGCGACGTGACGCCGCCCGCGAAAGTCAGCGTGCCGGAAGTATTGAGATAATCAATACCCGCGTCACACGATGCACCGCCGGTTGCCGTGCCGCCCGCAACGGTTGCGAAATCAACCGTGACCGAACCGTCACTGCCGCCCGTGCGGTTGACTGTAACAGTCGCCGTGCCGCCGCTTTCGCTGACCGTGTAAGTCGCCGAACTGAAGGCAAGCGTGCCCGGCTGCGCCACATCGTCATCCGTTATGGTAACAACTGCCGATGACGGCGTACCGATGGTCGCTCCGCCCGTCGCGCCCGAAAGCGTAATGGTGAAGGTTTCGTTGCCTTCAACCAATGTATCGTTGCAAATCGTGACGTTGAACGACTGGCTGGTTTGTCCGGTTGCAAAGGTCACCGAGCCGCCGGTGTTGTTGTAATCAACGCCCGCCGCGCAGGATGAGCCGCCGGTTGCCGTGCCGTCGGTGAAACCGAAGTTTACCGAAACCTCGCCGTCCGAGCCGCCTGTGCGATTGATAGTCACCGCCACCGAGCTGCCCGCTTCACCGACCGTGTAAGTCGCCGCGCTCAGCGCCAGAGTTCCCGCCACCGGAGCGTTGACATTGGTAATTGTCAAGACCGAAGTCGAAGGCGTTCCCAAAGTTGCGCCCGCCGGGCTGGACAGCGTCAGGTTGATGGTTTCATCGCCTTTCACAATCGCGTCCGAGCAAAGCTGAACGTTAAAGGTTTTGCTCGTTTCGCCTCCGGCAAAGTTTATTGTGCCGTTCGTCGTGACATAATCAACCCCTGTCTCACATGTCGCGCCGCCGGTCGCCGTGCCGTTCGAGGTTGCGTAGCTAACCGAGCTTTCCCCGGTCGTGTCGCCCGAGCGCGTCACGGTAATGGTCGCGCTGGTGCCTTCGGCTCCCGTATAAGTCGCCGAGCTGAACTGCACCGTCGGCGCGACGAAATTCACAATCTCATCCGCCCCGATGTCAGGCACCGCATCACGCGTGTTGCCGTCAATATCGGTCGTTATACCGGCTATCGGCGTTCCCATTGCGATCAGAGTGCTTGTCGCTTGCAGGTGTAAATCGGTTGACGAAACGAAGAGCGGGTCAACCGATTTCGAGTTGGCATCCTGACCGCTTGCCGTCTGCCAATCTGCCAGCGTCAAAGCGTCGGTCGTGCCGACTCTGCCGACAATCGCCTGCGCGTTTGCCGCCGGAACATACAAATCGTTGTAGTTCGAGCCGCCCGTTCCCCAGACGAAGCTGGCGGGAATTTTGATTGCGCCGTGTTTCAGCGTCGCCGTATTGGAAGTTAAATCGACAAACGAGATGTTGTCTTTCAGCGTCAAGTTCACCACGGTCGTGGACGGAATTTGAATGCCGAATGACGAAGTGCTCGAAGTCGACGACAGGAGCGGGTCGAGGTCGCCCGCCATGTAGATGCTGTTGAAAGCGACCGTGTCGCCTTTACCCGAAGCGATTCCCAGACTCGCGCTGTTGTCGCCTAACGTTCCGTTCGCGCGGACGTTCCAGATAAAGTTATTGACGGTTTTGTTCAGCGTATCGTTCGCGCCGTTTCCGCCCGCCATAAAGATACCGACCGCCGAGAAAGTATTTTCTTCGACAATGTCGTGAACTTTGTTGGCGCCAATCGTGGTGTTGGAAACCGCCAAATCGCCGAACGTCGTTTCCGACCAACCGTTAAAGGCGTGCGCGATGCCGAATTTGTCATAACTGCCGCCGCTCGAAGTTTGCGCTTCGAGGACGCCGACAAAGCGGACTTCGTTGCCCGTCACGGTCGCGCCGTTCGTCAGGTTGAAAATAATTCCGGCTCGACCGATTTGGTCTGCGCCGAACGCCGCCGGTCCAATCAGGTTATTTGAAATAACCGTATTCTGAACCTGATTCGCGGCGCTTTCGCCCGACGAGTAAATGCCGATATTTACTTTCGTAATCGCGTTGTTGATAAACGAGTTGTTGTCGTTATCCGCGCCGCTGTTGCCGAGCAGAGCGCCGCCGTGCGAAATACCGTAAGTGACATTGGTGCTGGTGCTCTGGTCTGCGCCGCAGGACAAGTTGGTGTTCTTAACCGTGTTGTTAGTCGCGCCCGCGCCCGCGCCGAGACTGCTGATTTGAATCGCCGCCGTATTAGTGGCGGTGCTGTTGTTGGTGATGGTCAGACTGCGGTCTGTGCCGCCGCCGGTCGAACCGTCAATCGTCACTCTGTCCGCGCCGTTGAGCCGGACGAGCGCGCCCGTGGCGTTGGTGCCGGAAATGACGCGCGCCGCGCCGGTCGGCTTAATCGTCACGGTGTAAGTTCCCGGTGTCGCGCCTTCTTCGACGAGTTGATTTAAGGCAATCGCGCCGGTTTCAAGGGTCAAATCCGAAGTGATGTTGATTGTTACGTTGTTCGTCAAAACACCCGAATTCAACGCCCTGAACAATCCGCCGGCGTCGTTGTTCGTCAAGCTGGTATAAGTTTCGCCTGTTCCGACATTAGCCGAAGCCGTGAATCCCGACACAATCGTGTAGGTGTTCGGATTGGTCGGCGGCGTCGTGACGTTGTTAACATCCGTCGCGGCAAATCCGGCGCTCGGATTTGAGCCGACGTTGCCGTTCACGTCCTGCGCGACGACAAAGTAATCAATCACATCGTTGGTCGTCGCTCCGCCGACAAGCGTGTAATCAATCGTGCAGTCATAATTGTTTCCGCTGACGAAAACACACTGCGTCGAGAAATACGCGCCGCCGTTTTTGCGGAAGTAGATGCGCGGCGAGTTTGCGCCGCCCGCGATACCGCTCAAGTCGGTAATCGTCACGGAAATCGTTCGGTTAGCCGTCGAAGTCGTGTTGACCAGAGGCGTATAAGTAATCGTCGGCGCGCTTAAATCGATAGGAACTCCGGTAAATTCGTCCGCGCCGATGTCCGGCGTGCTCGCGTTGCGCGTGTTGCCGTCAAAGTCGTCGGTGATGCCCGAGACCGGAATGCCGCCCGATTCGAGCTGCGTCGGCGTTGCCGGATTGATATGCAGGAACGTCGCGCTTGAGCCGGTCGTGCTCAGGAAATTCGGATTTTCCGTCACCGAATTGGAATCGCGCGGCGTGACGCGAGCTTTGTATTGCGCCAGCGTCTGGTCGGCATTCGTGCCGTCGTAGTAAATCAGACGGGTCGCGCTCGGCGTTCCCGCGTAAAAGTCGTTGTTGTTGGAAGCCGCGTTGTAATTATCCAGCGCCGTGCCCGAGCGTCGGTAAGCGACCGTCAAGCCCGTTCCGTTCGGCGTCGAAAGGTTTACGAAAATATTGTTTCTGGAAGTCAGCGATGCGGTTGTCGCGGTCGCGCTGACCGTATGAAAGAGCGCCGAAGAACCGAAGTTCGCGCCCGATGAAGTCGCGTTCAAATAAACCGTATTGAACGATAAGTTGACGTTTGAAACCGTCGTGGTCGAGGTGACGTTGATGCCGATTAACGGGTTCGTCGCGCTGACCGCCGGCGTCCGCAGATCGCCGATAAGATTGTTGAAAACATTAACGGTCGTTCCGCCGGAAACCAGAATGCCGTTGACCGAGCCGGCGGCGTTGTTGTTTTCGAGATTGTAAATCTTGTTGCGGAAAAAGTTTTTGGTCGTGCCGGCTGAGTTCAACATACCGACGACCGCTCCGGTTCCGGTTCCGGTCAAAGTGTGAACCGTGTTGAGCGAGAAATTTTCGGTTGTTCCCGACGCCGAGGCAATGCCGAAAATCGAGCCGCCGTTCGTAATATTGCTGACGAGATTATTCGAGACATTCGACGTGCCGCTGAAACTGACTACCAGTCCGCTCATCGCGCCCGTGCCGCCCGTCCAGTTGCTGAACGTGTTGCCGGTCACGGTTTTGGTCGGCGCGCCGCCGTTGGTGTTGTTCCAACCGATGACGCTCGTCGCGCCGGTGACGGTGATGTTCGAGAAATTGTTGTTGTTGCTGTTGTTAAACGTGCCCGCCACGTCGCTGCCGTTATCGGTAAATAAAGTGACAGTGCCGCCCGCGCCGGTTTTGTTGAAAGCCGTCACGATGGAGTTGTTGTTGACGTTTTTCACGCCGCCCGCGGTCGGGTTCGTCCAACTGTTGGAGATAAAAGTTACGCTGCCGGTGGTGCTCACCGTTAAATTTTCAAACGTGTTGCCGTTGATGTTGGTATTCAGAGCAATGGCAGCGTTTGAAATAAGCGTAATCGCGCCGGACGCCGCCGCTACCGTGTGCGTGATGTTGCTTAAAATATTGCTGTTGATGTTGGTCGTCGTCGTGGCGTTGGCGGAAGTTCCCTCGACGATGATGCCCTGCAGCGCGCCGGCGACAACGCCGCTTCTGACGGAAACGAAGTTGTTGCTGATGGTATTGGTGATGGTTCCGGTCGGGGCGTTGGTAAAAGCCGGAACAAAGATGCCGCGCAAAGTTCCCGCGGTCGTGCCGCCGGCGGAACTCGTGATGTTGTTGAATGAAACGTTGTAGTTTTTCGTGTTGCGCACGAGAATGCCGTTGACCGTGCCGGAGACGTTGGCATAGCCGGAGAAAGTTCCGGTCGAGCCGTAGTCGGTAATGGTGTTGGTCGTGGCGTTGGTCGCGCCGCCGATGTCCAGCCCGTCGTTGTGGTCAGCCGCCGCCGTCGGTCCGACGACGACGATGCCGATATTCACGTCGGTGATGAAGTTGCCGTAGATTTTCAAGCCGCTGTTGCCGCCCGCCGTCGTGGTGGCGCTGGCGGTCGTCGTAATAGACGTCGCGCTGTGCGTCGAGTTGCTGTAGATGCCGAACGTATTTTGATAAGTCCGGACCAGGTCAATCGTATTATTTTGCAGCGTGACGTTCTGCGCGCCGTCGGTCGTCGTCGCATACAGCACGGCGACGCCCCACTCGGTCATCGTGTTGGAGGCTGCGGTAGTCACGGTGTTCGCGGGATTTTCCAGCATCGTAAATCCGGCAATGGTGATGAAATCGCCGCCGAGAATTTCAAAGACGGCGTCGTGCAGACTGCCGACGACGTGCGCATTCGATGCGGTAATGGTCGGATTCGCGCCCATCGTCGCCGGGTCTTTCTGAAAGATAATCTGGTCAGCCGCCGTTCCGGTCGCCGTTATCGTGTAGCCGCCCGCCGGAGCGGTTTCCGTGTGTCCGGCGGCAACGTTATAAGTGACGCCGCCGGCTGGAACGCCGGCGTTGACCTCGGCAACGGCGGCAGCGACAGTCGGCAAATCGCAGCCCGCCGCGCAGACGGTTCTGGTCACCAGTAAGTTGTTAGCCGCCGAATAATTTTGCGGCTCCGTCGATGATTGTTCGGACGTTGTCCATCCTAAAAAATTAGCTAAAAATGAGCTTTGAGATTCGGCATTCGCAGTGAATGACGGTAAAGCGCTGATTAAAACTGCGGCAGTAAAAATTACCGCCAGAATACCTGCGAAACGGGCGAGACGATGTCTGCCTGTTTTGGTTGCTGACCTTTCCTGCATACTTAAATTACTCCTGATTTCTTTCAAACTGTGTGTCTTTAAGATTGTTGCCAAACGGCGATTCCGATGTTTAAATTTATAACCTGCGTCAAAACACACTTCTGCCCTTCATTCAACGTTGATTGAAATGCAAAGCTAGGTTGCCGGTTTAATTAACCGCATAATTGACGTAGTTATTACTCTGTCTGCTTAACTGGAAGTGACCGTTTTAACCTCAGGGAACAAATTGAATGGGCTACTCGATACCCAACGGCGGTCTTTCGTGTTCGCAGAATACCAGCTTATTGTTTGGAATTATTAGAACTCGTTGAATTATAGGCAAATTGTTGTCAATGTCAAGTCGTTTAACATCATATGTAAAAATACTTGAAAAAATTATTATCCGGCATTTTTTTGTCTCTGAAACCTTTTTAAACGGGCTGTTTCCCGCCTGCACGACGCTTTCTTTTTATCGGCGGTTTTGCTTTTTACCTTTGAAAACCACTAAAATCAGGAAACAGGATTTGCCGTCTTCAGCGCTTTTGCGTTCGGCAAAAGCGCTGAAGTGCCGGTCTTTTAATTAAAATTAAATTTATGAACAGCCCGTATTCAGATGGCTCTAAACCATACTTAATCGGCTTTGAACGGCGACCGGATTATCTTTACGCCTACGTCGGCGGCGAGCACGACAGTCTTGAAATCTCGCTCGCCTTCTGGCGCGAAATCGCCGAAGAATGCCGGAACGCGCCAGCCCGAAAAGTTTTGATTGAAGAAGATATCGAAGAAAGCGTCTCGATGCTGGAGATGTATCAAATCGCCGCCGAAATCCCGCAAATGGGATTCGCTAACGTTCTGGTAGCGTTCGTTGACCGCTTTCTCGAACAGCAGAATTTAAACGAGTTCGGCGAGCTGGTCGCCACCAATCGCGGTCTGCGCGCGAAAGTTTTCAATAATGTTAAGGAAGCCGAAAAATGGCTTTCGGAAAATTAATCCAGACTCACCAGCGTCAGCGAAGAAGTTCCGCTGATTCCGTTGAGCGCGTCCTTTAAAAGCGGAATCATTTTTTCGGAATCCAGATAATCTTTGCCGAGCATTTTGCGAAAACGCTTTTCCTTCCTTTCGCCCGTCAATTCTTTCAGCATCGCGCGGCAGAAAGCCGTAACGAGTTCCGGCGCGAACTGTTTACCGGAATTGCGCTGTAAATCCTCGATGACTTCTTCCGAAGTTCGCCGCCTTTTATACGGTCGGTCGGTCGTCATCGCGTCGAAAGAATCGGCTAAATTCACAATCTTGGCGATATACGGAATCTCGCGGTCGTATAAACCGTCCGGGTAGCCGCGCCCGTCCAGCCGTTCGTGATGATATTTCGCCGCCAGCGGAACGTCGGCAAACGGATGATGAATCGGCAGCAGAATCTCGTAGCCGACCGCCGGATGTTTCGAGAGTTCCGCAGATTCTTTGGCGTTGATACGATACGGCGCGTTGATAATCGTGCGGTCGACCGCGAGTTTTCCGACGTCGTGCAGGTAACCGGCAACCGCCACGCCTTCGACCTGTTTTTCGTCCCAATCGAGTTCCTGCGCGATAATTTCCGAATAACGCCCGACGCGCTCCGAGTGTCCTTCGGTGTATTTGTCCTTGCAGTCAATCGCGGCGGCAAACGCTTTAACGGTATCTTTATACGTCAGACGCAAATCGTCGTAAAGCTGTCGATTTTCGCCCGCCTTTCGTTCGAGCTCCGCCATCAGATTTCGCTGTTGAATGCCGACGCCGATGTGCCGCGCCATCGCGCAGACCACTTCGCGGTCAACATCCGTAAAAGCTTCGCCCGTCGCTTTTTCGCCGAGCAGAACGATGCCGACCAGCTCGTCGCGGACGATTAAAGGAATGGCAAGCTCGATTCGCTTGCGGTCGAGAATCTCCTGATTTTCCTGAAAAAAGGAAAGAAATTTTGCCTGGCTGATTTCGATTTCCGACATCCCGGCACGAAGGAATTCGCGCTCGTCTTCAAATTCCAGCGGCACGCTCAACGGAAAATCGTCGCCCAGATTTCGGACGGCTAAAAAATTCAGCTCGCGCCCGTAGCGCGAATAACGCGCCACGCCGCCGCGCATAATCGCCAGGCTTCCCAGCAGCAGATGCAGCGAGGTGCGAATCATCTCCTGAAAATTCCGCTTGTGCGCGACCGCCTGCCCGATGTCCGCCAGCGCGCCGAATGTGTGAACGAATTTGTATGGATTTTCTGACATATTTATTTAATTGAGAACTGAGAACTGATAATTGAGAGTGAAAAGCGAATATTCTCGGTTATCAGTTATCAATTCTCAACTATTACGTGTCGGGTCAATCCCAAAACTTCAAAAAGCTGAATCGTGTCTTCGTTGACATTGGAGAAAACGACGTTTGCGCCTTTGTCCGACGCCGCATCAATGACGCCGAGCAGAATCGAAACGCCGATGCTGTTAACGATTTCCGTGTCCTTGAAATTGACGATGATTTTTTGGCAGCCGGCGTCGAGTTGGTGACGACATTCGCGTTCGATTTTCTCGCCGCTCAGCTTGTTCAGATAGTCGCTGGCATAAACAATTGCCGTTTCGCCTTCGGTTTGCACCGCTACCGGCACGGTTACAGCTTCAAATTCTCGCATAGCCTTGATTGTTTTTCCTTTGTTTTTAAAGATTTGGAAGCGCGTTACAGAAATTCTTCTGCAATGAAACTAAATTTCTCAGCTTCTGTCAACAAAAAAGTAAGGGATTAGGTGAATAAGGGAATAGGTGAATAAGGAAAAATCGCGTAATTCTCGACCAGTAGAAATCGCCTAATCACCTATCCGCCTAATTCCTTATTCTTTTATTTCCTAAACTTGACCATCGAAATCCGCGTGCCGTCGTCCGTCCGCTCGAAATTCACTTCGTCCATTTTCATCCGCATTAGCTTTAAGCCCCAGCTGCGTCTGCCTTCGTTTGCCGCGACGGGCAATTCGCTTTCGAGAACCTTTTCCGCCGGTATTTTCACGCCGCGATTGGCGATGGTAATCACGATTTTATCTTCTTCGATGGTGAATTTCAGATAAATCTTGCGGTCGGGACTGTGCGAATGTTCGGCGGCATTGATACAGGCTTCGACCAGCGCGGTTTTTATCTGGTTTATCACCGCCGGTTTAATCGAATGACGACGGGCGGCTTCCTCAAGCAAATGCGCGGCAATCATTTCCGTATCGCCGCCCATCGGCAGAACAATCTCGTATTCGCTGGCGTCCATCCGCTGTTTGATGACGTTTTCCGCTTTCAGATGCGCCGCCAGCAGCTCGACCTGTTTCCGGCTCGACCCTTGCGCGCCGCGTTCGCGCAAAACCTTAATCGCTTCGTCCGAAAAACCTTCGGGCGCGATGAGCCACAAGCGGTAGCGCGGGAAATTGCTCATCAGCGCGACCACTTCCAGGCGGTCGCACCAGGATTCGGTCAAATCGCGCGTTGCTTCGAGCTTGGAATCAATCTGCGCGGCAATCCAGACAATCTCGCTTTCCTCGCGGTAGTCCGCCGCTTCGAAACCGAGCGCCACCGCCGTCCGCTCGGTTTCGGCAAACTGCGCAATCGGCGGGTAAAAAGCGACCGTATTCGCCGTGTAGATAATCTGCGGCAGAACGATTTTTTCGCTTTCCGCGTCCAGCATCCGCCGGATTTCGGCGTCTTCCGCGCCTTTGTGTTTTTCTTTAAAAGCGGCGTAATCGAAAAGACCGGCGGGCGTTTTCTGGCAATTAAAAACCGAGAGCAGTTCTTTTAAACCGATTGCCGACGCGCGTCGATAAAAGCGTGTCATCATTCGCGGAGCGCGTTTCAGAGCGTTCGATAAAACGTCGCTGACGACCAGCGCGCGCGGCGCGGATAAAATTTCGAGCTTGTAACGCGCGGCGATATAATCCTGCAAAAGCGTGTTTTCGCCGTTAAGCTCGACGCTGCCGGCGTTTATCCGCGCGATTTCGTGAATGTTCAGCAGGCGAATCAATCGATAAACTTCTTCGAACGATTGCGCGAGGCGCTCGTTCCAAACCTCAATCGGCGTTTTGCGCTCGTTGTTTTCGTCGGTTTCGCACAAAAGCCCGATAATCTCTTTCTGCGTTTTCCGGTTCGGCGCGATTTCATCGAAAAGACGGTCGTAATATCTGCCTAAATTTCCGCTGAAAAGCGCGTCGGTCGCTACCTTCTGAACCTGAAAAAAACTGTCCAAATCGTTCCGGCTTTCGCGCGCCGCGCGGAAAATCTCGCTGATAAAAGACGGATTCGCCTGAAACTGCCGGATGATTAAATCGCGCGTCTGCGCGTTGATTTTAACGGCGTACCGGACCGAAAGATTTTCGATTAAAAGTTCGGCGTCCGCTTTGGAAAGCTCGCCGAGGCGCACCAATTTCGCGTTTGCCAGCCTGGCGTTTCCGCCCTGCGTGGCGCTTAAAACAAAACGCCGCCGCCCCGCGAAAACAAACGACAGACCGGCGCGCGAATAAATCTCCTTGAGTTCTTCGATAAGCGCCGTCTCGCCCGCCGGATTTTCCGCTTTGTGCAAATCGTCGAGCATCACGAAAACCCGCGCTCCATTGGCGGCGGCGCGCAGCGGCGCGCTCAAAGCCAGACGGATAAACGAGGCTTCGTCAATCAAATCGCTTTCGATTTTGCAGGTGGCAATCAATTGATGCATCCAATGCGCGTCGGTCGGCGCCGCAAGATTGGAAATTTCGCAGGCGTCGGGCGCAATCGAAAGCAGCCGCGCGTCCTGACGGCGAAAAGCCACGGTTTGCTGAAGAAAGGTTTGCAGAAACCGCACCGCCGCTTGTTTCGCGGTTTTATCGTTGTTTGAAAAAGCAAAGTAAAACGGGATGACGTCTTTCCGCTCGCCGAAAAGCCGGTCGTAAGTTTGGCGCAAAAGCTCGCTCGCGCCCGCCGCCGGCGCGGAAAGCAAAAGAATTCCCTGCGCTGCGGTCTCGTCATTCGCGATTCGCCAAAGCTCCGCCGCTTCGACGCTTCTGCCGATAAAATCTTCCGCCGCAAGATGCGAGAGAACTTTAATATTTTGAGTCTCGTCAAACATAACTTCGTCAAAAATATCCGGAAACGCGAATTCGGAAATTGCAGATTATAAAGAGAATAGCCACGAACAAACGCGAACGGACACGAAAAAGAAATAAAACTATTGCCCGTGAAATATACGAAACAGACGAAAAAACAAAAACCTGTTCGTGTTCTTTCGCGTTTGTTCGTGGCTATTTTCAGTCGCCTCTACATTCCCGTTTCGGCTTTCGATTCTTCGTAAATCTGGACGTTGTTCCGACCGCTCGCCTTCGCCCGGTAAAGCGCTTTATCGGCTTCGGACATCAAGCCCTGCGGCGTGCAGTCGGGCGTGCAGGACGAAACGCCGATGCTGACCGTCACCGTGCGATTCGGAAATTCGCTTTCCTCGACTTTTTGCCGGACACGCTCGGCGATTAAGCTCGCTTCCTTCAAGGTCGTCTGCGGCAGCAGAATCGAAAATTCCTCGCCGCCGTAGCGCGCCGCCACGTCCGCGCCGCGCAAAGTCGCTTTCAGGCATTGCGCGACGATTTGCAAAGCCTTATCGCCCTCGGTGTGCCCGAAACGGTCGTTATACGGCTTGAACTCGTCCACGTCAATCATCATAAAACTCATCGGAAAGCCGTGCCGCTGCGAGCGGTTAATTTCTTCCGCGAGCCTCGCTTCCAGATAACGGCGATTATAAAGCGCGGTCAAAGCGTCGGTGACGGAAAGCTGCTCGTATTCGCCGGCTTTGCGCTTGAGCGCGACGCGGTCGAGCGCGACGGCAAGCTGCGGCGCGATTGAATTTAAAAGCTCCAAATCGAAATCGTCGTAAATTTCGCCGCTCGTTTTGTCCGTCACGTTTAAAACGCCGATTTTCTGACCGCTAACCGTAATCGGGTAACTGATAAAAGAATCGGTTTTGTATTTCCATTCGGCGGGCGCAGGAGTAATCGGAGTTTCTTTAATATTGGGCACGACCAGCGGTTTTCCGCTTTGAAAAACATTGTGCGCCACCTTTTTGCCGAGCGTTTCGGTTTCGCTACGGATAAAACCGGCGCGATTTCCGGTCGCGGCTTTGACGGTAAATTTTTGCGTTTCTTCGTCGAAAAACAACAGCGAGCCGCGCTCCGCCCGCATCAGCTCGGCGCAGAATTGCGCCAGGTGCGTCCAGAAATCTTCGGTTTCCACCTGATGCAGGCTCTCGGTGAATCTCTGCGCCGCGCCGGAAAGCAAAGACTGCCTTTTAAGTTCCGCGCGCAGTCGCAGAATTTCGATTTGCGGCGCGATTTGCCGGATAAATCGCGTAATATTTCGCTTGAGTTCTTTTGAAGAAACGCCTTCGCCGACGACCAGACCGCCGCGAATTTCGCCGCCGACGGCAACCGGAAAAAGCCATATGCCTTGCGCTTCGCCGCCGCCTTCGGGCTTTCGCTCGCGCAATTCGAGCGCGGTTTCTTTCCGCAAAACTTCCAGCAGCCGCTCGTCTTCGGCGGACATTTTGATTTGCATCGACTGCCCTTGAAATTTTCCGTTCGCCAGAATCGCTTCCAGATGATTCTGGCGGCGTTCGAGCCACGCCAGATTCGAAATGCCGTATCGCGAAGTCAAAAAATCCAACAGCGAAAGACAGGCGTTTTTATATTCCAAATCGAGCAAAGAACCGAAAAACGAGCGCCACGAAGCCGCTTCTTCGGGGTCTTTAATTCCTCTGGAAAAACGGTCGTCGGTCGGCGGTCTAAGCCGCGAAGCCTGCTCTTCGATTCGAGATTCTAAGCTTTGGTCTTCGTTTTGAGGTTTGAAATCTGAAATTTCGGTTTCGGATTCGGTTCGGGCTTTGTTTTCTAGCCGGTTTTCACCCGCGATTATCTGCGGTCGATTTTCTTCTTTCACGAAATTTCGCGCCGAAGCTTGCGCGGCGTTTTCTAATCTGTATTCATCCGTGTTTATCTGCGGACGATTTTCTTCCGGCGTTAAACCGCCCGCCGCCGCTGTCGGTTCTGACTCGGGCGTTCCGAATTCAGCATTTAATTGCTCGCTCTCGGCTGCGCTTAATTTTTCAAATTGTTTTGCCGCTTTTTCCAATTCGGCGACGGAGCCGGAAATCAGGACGTTTTCAAAAAATGCTTCCGCCGGAAACTGCCGCCAGTCGCCGGCAGAGGCTCTTTCGGTCGCCTTTCGATAATCTTCGGATTTCAGAAAAACTCTGCCGACGATGGCGGCAAACTTTTTATCTTTCGTTTCCACGGGAACGGTCAGAAAATTCAAATCGGCGTGACATTTTACGTGAACCGCTTTTCCCGCCTCGTGCGCCGTCTGAAAAGCCCTGCCGCAATATTCGGCGCAGCGCGGCGCAAATTCCGCCGAATTATACAAAATACTGCAAATCGAATTGTTATTCGAGATACAGATTTCGGACGAATCTTCGCCTTCGACCAGCACGACCGCCAGCCCGCTCTCGTCGGCTAGCTGGTCCTGCGTATTTTTCCAGGTGGATTTTTTTTCGTCCCTTTTCATTTTACTGCTTGAGCTAAACAAAGGTTCTCTAACGCCGCAATCAAAGGTAAAAACAGCTAATCGTCAGTTTTTTTCACACAAATCTTCGATGTTTTTTTGTTAAGAAGATTATGGCATACAAGTTATTTGAAAGACCACAGGGATATTCCGGCGTTTAATCAAAAAATGATTGGAGAATTTGCCGGAGACGTTGCCCGGCGGCGAAAAGCGGCGGCGCAATATTTTTTTTGAACGTATTCGATACACGAGTGTCTGGTTACGCTTCAAGCTGATTTTTTATTAATTTCGCGCCAAACTCAATAAAATATTAAGTTTTTTTGAAAAGCTTAAGTTTGGCATACGGATTGTTTATGTCAGTAAAAGTCATATTACGTTTCAAGGTAGACGTGACTAATTTTCTCTAATCGCAAGGAGGTTGATTTTAATGGCAAACGAGAGCGTGATTACAACGCTAAATAATTTGATTGAAACTTGTAAGGACGGTCAGGAAGGTTTTCAGCAAGCGGCTGAAGGCGTTAAGGATTCGAGCCTAAAATCTTTATTTTACGAATACAGCCAGCAGCGCGCACAATTTGTGGGCGAATTGCAGGGCTTGGTGCGCGAGCTCGGCGGCGAAGCCGAAACGTCTTCGAGCGTCGCCGGCGCGCTTCATCGCGGCTGGATTAACATTAAATCCGCCGTTACCGGACAGGACGACGCGGCGATTCTGAACGAATGCGAGCGCGGCGAAGACGTCGCGAAAAGTGTTTATAAAGACGCTCTGGCGGCGGATTTGCCGTCAAACGTCACTTCGGTCATTCAACAACAGGCGACTTTCGTGCAGCAGGCGCACGATAGAATTCGCGGTCTGCGCGATGCGGCAAACAGCGAATCATCGTCGACCGCGACAAGCAGCGGTCATTAACCGTTTGAAACTTTGGTGAACATTACTCCTTTGTAAATTAAAGAAAGCGGCGTGCCGCGCGGCAAGCCTCTTTCTTTATGCGGAAAGAAAATTTCACCGCAAAGACACCAGGGACACAAGGAAAAATACAAGGATAAGACAGGATAGATGGGCTAAGAAATGTTTTTAAAATCCCTGTTTATCCTTTTATCCCCGGCTAATTTCTTTTCAAAATCCCTGTGTTCTCTGCGGCTATTTTTTTTAATTAATCCGGCTTTCCCGCGCCGATAACGCCCGCGCCGGCGTTTTCCTCGATATGAGGTTTTTCCGGCGAAATGCGGATGCAAGCCGCGTAATGTTTCGGTTTAATCTCTGCCAGCAGCGGCTCGATTTTTTTACATTCTTCAATCGCATACGGGCAGCGCGTGTGAAAATGACAGCCGCGCGGCGGATTTATCGGCGAAGGAACGTCGCCTTTTAAAATAATGCGCTCGCGTTTGGCTTCGATTTTCGGGTCGGGCACGGGCACGGCGGAAATCAAAGCTATCGTATACGGCATCAGAGGCTCGCGGTAAACTTCCTTCGCGTCGCCGAGCTCGACGATTTTGCCGAGATACATCACGGCGACCCGGTCGGCGACGTGGCGAATCGCCCGCAAATCGTGCGAAATGAAAAGATAAGTTAAATCTTTCTCCTTTTGCAGACGCGCCATCAGATTCATAATCTGCGCCTGAATCGAAACGTCGAGCGCGGAAATCGGTTCGTCCGCCACGATAAATTCCGGATCGACCGCCAGCGCGCGGGCGATGCCGATTCTTTGCCGCTGACCGCCGGAAAATTCGTGCGGGTAGCGCTTGATAAAACGACGACTCAAGCCGACCGTTTCCATTAATTCCTGCACTTTTTCATCGACCGGGCGACCTCGGCTTAAGCCGAAAGTGCGAATCGGCTCGCCGATAATTTGCCCGACCGTCATCCGCGGATTTAAGCTGGCGTACGGGTCTTGAAAAATCATCTGCAAATTCTTGCGCTGGTCGCGCATCTGGTTTTGTTTTAAATGCGCCAAATCCCTGCCGTTATAAATTACTTTTCCGCCGGTCGGCTCGGTCAGACGCAAAAGCGCTTTGCCGAGCGTCGATTTGCCGCAGCCCGACTCGCCGACCAGCCCGAGCGTTTCGCCTTTTTTGATGTCGAGCGAAACGCCGTCGACGGCTTTGACGTGCTTTGTTTCCTTGAAAAGCCCGCCGCCCGTTTTGTAATGGACTTTCAGGTCTTGAATCGAAATTAAATTGTCTGCGTTTTCATTCATAAATAATGTTGTTATTCATCAATCTTCATCTGCAAATCGACTTCGGCAGAAGCTTTATTTTCATTTTCCTTGACGGATTCGGCGTAGACTTCGCGCGCGAAATGACATAGCGAATGATGATTTTCGTTTATCTGCACAAACGGCGGATATTCACGATGACAGATTTCCTGCGCATAATCGCAGCGCGGCGAAAACGGGCAGCCCGGCGGCAGATGCGCGACGTCCGGCGGCAGTCCGGGAATCTGGTAAAGCTCCGTCCCGTCTTCGTGCGCCGGGTCGGGCACGGATTTCAGCAAGCCTTTCGTATAAGGATTGGCGGGCGTGGCGAAAAGCTCTACGGTCGGCGCCTGCTCGAAAACCTTGCCCGCATACATCACGATAATTTTTTCGGTCATTCCGGCGACGACGCCCAAATCGTGCGTAATCAGAATGACGCTCGTTCCCATTCTCGCTTTCAAATCCTTGATAAGCTCCAGAATCTGCGCTTGAATCGTCACGTCGAGCGCGGTCGTCGGCTCGTCGGCAATCAACAGTTCCGGGTCGCACGACAAAGCCATCGCAATCATCACGCGCTGGCGCATCCCGCCGGAAAATTCGTGCGGGTAGCCGTCAACGCGATTTTCCGCGTCGGGAATGCCGACGGTTTTCAGCATTTTTATCGCGTGTTCGTAAGCTTGTTGTTTCGTATGTCCGAGATGCAGGCGTGTGACTTCCATCAATTGCGTGGAAATTCTCAAGTAAGGATTGAGCGAGGTCATCGGGTCCTGGAAAATCATCGCGATGCGCTTGCCGCGAATGCTGCGCACATCGTCAATCGAGAGTTTGCGCACGTCGATGCCGTCAAAAATAATATCGCCGTCGACGATTTTTCCCGGCGGTTCGGGAATCAGGCGCATCACCGAAAGATTCGTCACGGATTTTCCCGAACCGGATTCGCCGACGATGCCGAGCGTTTCGCCTTTTTTCAGCTCGAACGTAATTCCGTCAACCGCTTTGACGACGCCGTCTTCCGTCTGAAAATAGGTTTTCAGATTGTTGACTTTTAAAATGCTTCCGTTGTTTTCGCTCATCGTTTGGTTATTTATTTTCCTTGCATTGCCGGATGCCCGAATTTTCCGTGACGTCAATCGTCGATACAATTCTCTTTTTGCCGCTGCGGTTGTAATAAAAACTGATGCCGCGATATTCCAGACCGGCTTTCAGTTTCCCGTAAATTTTCTCGATGTCTTCGACCGTGCTTTGTCCCAGAACGACGCCGCGACTGGTTTTGGCGCGATACGGCGATTTGATTTCGATGACGAAAACTTCCTTGCGTTTATCAGCCTGACAGATATAAAACGACAAACCGAGTTTCGCATAAGTCATCTGGTAGGAATATTTTTTGTTGGTTATCCAGTTGTAATCCCTGCCGAATTTTTTGATAACATCGTCCATCGTCGATTTGCCGACGATGATGCCCGGTAAGCCGAAGCCTTCGAAGACGAGGTTCAGCTTTTGCGTCGTTTTATTCTGCGCATTTACCGCCACTGTCAAAGATGAAAAACAAATTAAAGCCGAAAATATCAAAAGAAAAATTTTTATCCTCATCAATTGGATGCTCCTAGAATTTTCTCGTCTGCGGGTCGAGCGCGTCGCGTAAGCCGTCGCCCAAAAAGTTCAGTGAGAAAAGTGTCAGAGCCATCGTCACGCCCGGAAAAATAAGCTGCCACGGGAAAACCGAGATATTTTTGATGCCTTCGTTGGCGAGACTGCCCCACGAAGCGTAAGGCGCCTGCACGCCGATGCCCAGAAAAGAAAGAAACGCCTCGGTCAGCATTACGGAAGGAATCGTCAGCGTCGCGTAGACAATCACCGGACCGAGCGCGTTCGGAACGAGGTGACGAAAGATAATCGCCGGCGTGGAAACGCCGGTCGCGCGCGCCGCCATCACGAATTCCTGATTTTTGAGGCTTAAAATCTGCCCGCGCACGACGCGCGCCATCGTCAGCCACGAAACCAGTCCGAGCGCGAAAAACAAAAGAAAAATCTGGCTCAAGCCCTGCCCGCCGCCGAATTTATTCGCCAGCGACTGAATCCATTCGGGCGTGTTCGGTCCGCCGAAAACCGACAGCAGAACGATGACGATGAGAATGTAGGGAATCGAATACAGAATGTCCACGATTCTCATCATCAGATTGTCGACGCGACCGCCCAGATAACCGGCAATCGCGCCGTAACTGACGCCGACCAGCAAGGAGACGACCGTCGAGATAATGCCGACCATCAGCGAAATCTGCCCGCCCTGCAAAACGCGCGCGAAAATATCGCGTCCGGCATCGTCCGTGCCCATCCAGTTTCGTCGCGACGGCGGCGAAGATTTGAAAAGGTCGCCGCTCGCCGGCATTCCGTCGGGCGTAATTCCGGCAAGCTTTTGTAGAAAGAAAGGTCCGACCGTGACGGCAACGGCAATCAAACAGATGACCACCAGACCGAAAACGGCGAGCTTGTTTTTCAGCAGACGCTTCCACGCGTCGCGCCAGAGCGATGCGCCTTTAACAACTTTTTGATTCTCTTCCATAACCTTTACTCGTAACGAATCCGCGGGTCTAAAAATGCGTATGAAATATCAACCAGCAGGTTGAAGACCATAATCATAATCGAAATAAAAGCGACGATGCCCAAAATCAAAGGCTCGTCGCGATTTAAAACCGATTGAATAAAAATATTGCCCAAACCGGGAATGGCGAAAACTCTTTCGACGACGACCGTTCCGGCTAAGAGCGCCGCCAGCGCCGGACCGGTAAATGAAACGACCGGAATCAAACCGCCGCGCACGGCGTGACGCAGCAAAACCGTCTTTTCGTCCAAGCCTTTCGCCCGCGCCGTGCGGATGTAATCCGAGCGCAGAACCTCAAGCATTCCGGCGCGCGTCAGCCGCGCGATATACGCCGCGTAAATTGCCGCCAGCGTGATGACCGGCATGACGATACTTAAAATTCCGCCCCAGCGCGCGGGCGGAAAAATATACAGCCAGAGCGAAAAAATCAAAACCAGAATCGGACCGATAACGAAATTCGGCACGGATTGCCCGAGCATCGCCAGCGACATCGAAACGTAATCGAACGCCGTGTTTTGCTTGAGCGAGGAAATAATTCCGGCAGCAAGACCGACAACGAGAGCCAGCAGATAAGCGAGAATCCCGATGGTCGCCGAATACGGCAGGTGACGCCAGATGATTTCGTTGACCGATTGCCCTTCGTACCTGACGGAATCGCCGAAATCGCCGCGCACGATGTTCCACATCATAATGCCATACTGCTCGTACCAAGCCTTGTCCAAGCCGTATTTTTTGATAATGTTGGCTTTGACCGCCGGCGGCAGGGCTTTTTCGTTATCGTAAAAATTTCCCGGCGCCATCCGGACGAGTCCCCAGGTGACCGTTACGACCAGTAATGCCATCGGAACGATGATTAACAATCTGCGAATAATGAAACTTAACATTTTCCCTCTAATTTATTCGACTGTATTGGCGGTTGGTTTCGCCGGCTCGGTGCTGCGCTGCTGCTCGTATTGCTTCTGCGATTCCATTAATTTACCGACCTGTTCTTCGACCGCCGCGTCTTTGTTCGTCATAATGTTGTCTACGTCTTTGTCCCATTTGGCGGGGTCGCGCTCGATATAGACGAATTTCCAGGCGTGAAGCGTTCCCGGATTCGGATATAAACCTTTGACATACGGCTTTTTAATCCAGTTGGTCGCCTGCGTCTGAAGCGGCAGCACGATTTGCTGCGAGATGACGTAAAACTCGGCGCGCGCCAGTATCTCGAAACGTTTGTTCGGGTCGGTTTCCCGGTTGGCGTCGTCGAGCATCTTGTCGAATTTCGGGTCCCACCAGCCGGTCGCGCCGTCGTTCTGCGGCGAGTAAAAAAGATTCAGAAACGTGAACGGGTCCATATAATCGCCGACCCAGCCGTTGCGCGCAAAGCCCTGGTATTCGACCTTCGAGCGATAATTCAGAAACGTTTTCCACTCCATATTCTTGAGCGGAATTTCGATTCCCAGATTCTGCTTCCACTGCGCCTGGTTAAACTCGGCGGCGGCTTTGTTCGATTCGGCGGTGTTGTAGTTAATCTGCACCTGTTCCGCCGGAAAAGTCGGGCAGCTCCAGCCGGTCGCGGTTTTCTGCACCGGAAAACCGGCTTCGGTCAGAAGTTTTCGCGCGCGTTCGGGGTCGAAGGTGCGGCGGTTCCAGTCTTCTTCGCTAATTCCGGCTTTCTTTAATTCTTCGGCGTAAACTTTTTTCCGCGCTTCTTCATATTTCGGAAAAATTCCTTCGGGCGTGAAATTGGTCAGCGGTTTGGTCGTTTTGCGGAATTTGGCGAGCGCCTCGCGGTCAATCGCCAGGCTGAACGCCTGACGGACTTTCACGTTGTCCATCGGCGGCTTTTTGACCGAGATGCTGTAATATTCGATCGCCACTTCCGGATGATTCATATATTCATCCTTGTATTTGCGGATTTCCTCGTTCCACGCCGCCGGCGTCGTGTGATTATAGGTCGCGTCGATGCTGCCGGCTTTATACAGATTCATCATCGTCGTCGCTTCTTCGAGCGGGTAGAATTCGATGCGGTCGAGCTTGACGTTTGCCGCGTCCCAGTTATTCGGGTCTCTGACGACGATAAGCTCGTCGTACGGGCGATGCGCTTCGACTTTAAAAGCGCCGCTGGTCACGATGTTTTCCGGGCGCACCCAGCTTTTACCGAATTTTTCGATTGTTTCCCGGTGCAGCACGCGGAAAAACTGGTGCGGCAGCAAATCCAGAAAATACGGCGCGGGCTGATAGAGCTTGATTCTGATCGTGTAATCGTCAATCGCCTCGACGCCCAAATCTTCCGCTTTGACCGGAACCAGTTCCTTGCCTTCGACGACGGCTTTCAGCTTCTCGTTTTTTTCAAATAATTTGGCGCGTTCCTTTTCGTCCGACGGCACGGTTAATCTTTCCGGCTCGTCGATGAATCGGTGAAATTCCGTGTCCGGTCCGAAATTATCGGGCTGTGCCGGCGGCGCGGGAGCTTCCGGCGCGCCTTCTTCTTTTTCGGCTAAATCTTTTTTCAACAGAAACTGACCGCCGGCGTCTTTCACAAACGAGGCGGCGTTATTATACGGCTCGGCGTATTTGATGTAATAAGCCAGGTTGGCATTGCGAAAAGCGTTTTCAGGTTTGAGCGAGCGGCGGACGGTGTAGACAAAATCCTGCGCGGTAATCGGCGCGCCGTTGGAAAACTTGCCGGTTTTGCGCAGGTGAAAAAGATATTCGGTGCCGTCGCGACTTACTTCCCAGTTTTCGGCGAGTCCCGGTATCGGCTCCATCGTTTTCGGATGATATTCGACCAGCCCGTCATAAAGAGCCATATAAATCCGCGCTTCGGGCTGCCCGGTTCCCAGCGCCGGGTCGAGCGATTCCGGCTCGGAGCCGGAAATATATCGGAAAACGTTATCTTTCGGAGCCTGCGTCTTACCCCAGAAACGATTGTCGGCGGAACTGCTGCAACTCGATATAAATAAAGACAAAATGACCAGAGCAATAACCAAACTCGTTTGGTTAAACTGAAAAAATCGCGCCATAACTTACGCTCCTTATTTTAATAAATACTGAAACTCTATAATGACTTGGGAAGAACCGATAGAAAACTTTACGTCGCTTAGGTTAAAATTATCACGTTCTAAACATTGCAAGCAAGCGATTTTTCGGTTTTCAATCTTACCGCTTAGATTTCGCGTCCCGGCTCGTCGGTTGCCAGTTATTATCTATTTTCACGCTTTTCAGCGAGGGCGCATCGAGCACGTTCGTCTCGAATCCCTGCACGTAGGGTTTGACCAGCGAATACGAGGTCGGAAAGTAAAGCGGAATCGCCGGAAGCTCTTCGAGCGCCTGTTCTTCGGTCAAAATCGTTTTTTCGTCGCCTTCGACTGCGACGTTTGATTCGGCGTTTTCGCTTTCCGTGGTTTCATCTTTCGCCGGCGTCGAATCGGCTTCCGCCGGTTTATACGCAGGCGTTTGTTTTTCGGTTTCGGTTTCGGTCGTGCCCAGCCCGTTTTCGGTTTCTTTTTTCTCGCTTTCGCCGCCCGCAGAAAACAGCGCGAGCATATTCGTCGTTTCGTCGGTCGTCGGCAGCACGATGCCGCGCCGAATCAAATCGAAATCGCCGTTTTTCGCCGCCGTTTCAAATTCTTCGCCGTCCTTGATGATAATCTCCGTTTTGATGTTCAGATTTTTTCCCCACATTTTGGCGACCGCGCGCGCGATGCGGCGCTGCAAATCGTTGCGATTGATCAAAAGCCTGACCACCGGAAAATTTCCGGTTTCGGCAAATCCGGCTTCGGCGAGAAGCGCTTTCGCCTTTTCGGCGTTTTGCACGAGCTTCGGCTCGTCAAACGGCAAATAATTAAAAGCCGGTTCGGTGGCGCCGTCCATTTCGTCTTCGGTCAGACGCTCGCGCTCGATGGCAATCGCCAGAGCTTCGCGGACGCGGCGGTCGCTGAACGGATGATTTTTCGAATTAAATTCATAAAAGTTCAGCGCGCTGTGTTTCGTGCGGCGAAAATCGTCATACGGCGTCAAAAGCTTCAGCGCCAGCGGCTCGAAATTCGCGTTCGTAATCGCGTCGATTTCGCCTGCGCGGTAGCCTTCCAGGGCGATTTCCGCGTTTTCCGTCGGCACAAACCGCACGCGTTCGAGATTGATTTCCGACTTATTCCAGTAATATTCGGCGCGGTCTAAGGTGACGCCGTCTTTGCCGATTGAAAAAATGCGAAAAGCGCCGTTGGTGACGATATTGGCGTTCAATTCGGCGGCTTCAAACTCCTTGCCGTCGCCGTAAATCGGGCGAAAAATCGGATGCGCGACCAGCGCGGGAAAATCCTTGTCGGGCTGCGCCAGCGAAACTTTCAGCGTGTAATTATCGACGGCTTCGACGCCGAATTTAACTTCTTCCGGCGCGGGTTTCGATTCGGTTTTGTTTTCCGTTTTCGGAATTTCGAGTTTCTTTTCGTCGGGATTCGCTCTTTGCAGCGGCGGTGCGGCGGCGTTCGCTGCCGCGTTTGAGTTGCTGTTCGTTTGCAGGCTTTGCGCGAGTAAGCGGCTTGCCGGATTGGTCGCGCCTGCCGAAATATCAATTTCTTCGCTGGCAAAAACCGGCAAAACGTTTTCCGAGTCCATCCCGATGATGTTTTTCAAAAGCTTTCGCTGCTGAACTTTTTCGCCCAGCGAAGCCAGCCGCTGCCACGCGCGCACGAAATCTTTTGCCGTCACGCTTTCGCCGTTTGACCATTTCGCGTCTTTGCGCAGATAAAACGTCCAGGTTTTAAAATCTTCGGAAGCCGTCCAGCGCGCCGCAATCGCCGGAACAGGCTCCAGAGTTCGCGCGTCCGTGTCGGTCAAGCCGTCGTAAACGGCGCGGACGATATCGGTTTCGGGCGGCGCGGAAGCGGCTGCCGGGTCAAAGGATTTCGGCATTTTGCCGTTGCTCCAGCGAAATTCCTGTTTCGGCGGCGGCGCGGTCTGCGCGTAGAAAGGTTCGGTTTTCGGTTTTTCGAGCTCGTTACAGGCGGTGAAAAACAAAGAAAGACAAATTATCCACAGAGACGCGCGGATAGCCGCAGATTTATTCTTTTTCGTAAATCCGCGTTCATTCGTGTTTATCCGTGGTTTCATTTTCTTAAAAATCACTGTTTACACTAAAAGTTTTAATTGCTCGAAAACTTCAATCGTTTGTCGGCGCGCCGGTTCAAAGCCTTCCGTCGTGTCAATCAGAAAATCGGCGAAACGTTTTTTTTCTTCCTGCGGCATCTGCGCTCCGATTCTTTGCAGCGCTTGTTCGCGGCTGAAATCGTTGCGCGCCATTAGACGCTCTATCTGAGTTTCCGGTTCGCACCAGACGACAATCAATTTGTCGAAGCGCGTGTAGCCGCCCGATTCAATCATTAAAGCCGCGTCGATAACGGCTATCGCGCCGGGCAATTCATTTTCTATCAAGCTCAGCCATTCATTCTGGGCTTCGATAACCAATGGATGCACGATTGAATTCAGCAGTTGTCGCCGGCTCTCGTCAGCAAAGACGAGGGCGCCGAGTTTTGCGCGATTTATCGTATTATCCGATTGTAGAACTTCTTTGCCGAAATTACCAACGATTTGTTGCCAGCCGCGCGTGTGCGGCGCGACGACTTCGCGCGCCGTCCGGTCGGCGTCCAGCACAAACGCGCCAAGCCCGCGCAGAATTTCGCCGACAAAAGTTTTCCCGACCGCGATTGAACCTGTCAGCCCGACCTTTAACATTTTCGATTTTAGATTGGCGATTTGCGCTGGTGTCGTTTGGCTAATTTCTCGACGTTAAATTCCGCGATTTCAGTCAGCGTCAAACCGAGTTCGTCGGCGCAGGCGGAAATATACCATAAGACGTCGCCGAGTTCGTCTTTCAGCTTCCGGCGCGTTTCTTCGGTGATTTCGCCGCCGAAATCGCGTTGAATCTTTTTCACGATATTGGCGACTTCGCCCGCCTCGCCCGCGAGCCCGAGCGTCGGGTATTCCAGATTTTGCAAACGACGCGGATACAAAGCCGTCTGCTTCGCTTCCGCCTGATATTCTTCAAATGATAATTTCATAATTTCGACACTTTATAAAAAAATCGTTCGGGAAAATTAAATAAACGACTGATGAAACTTACTTTTATTAAAACAGACTCAAGTTTTACTGAAGCCAAACCAAGCTCTGTCGAAGCAAAATTAAGTTTCGTTAAAGCAAAACCAGGATTCGTTAAAGCAAAATCGAGCTTTGTTAAAGCAAATCTTTGTTTTGCTCGAAGAAAACTAAGAAACGTGAAAGCAAAACTAAGTTTTGCTTTGACCAAATCGAGTTTTGTGAAGGCAAAATAGAGTTTTGTCTTCACAAAATCGAGTTTTGCTTCGACCAAATTAAGTTTTGTTTCACCAAATCGAGTTTTGTCTTCACAAAATTCGATTGCTTATTTGCCTAATCTTCTCATCTTTGCCGCGTCCAAAGTGTTTCGCATCAGCATCGCTATCGTCATCAGACCGACGCCGCCGGGAACGGGCGTGAATTTTCCGGCTTTGGCGCGCGCCTCTTTCGGATTTACGTCGCCGACCAATGTAAAACCGCGCTTTTCAATCGTGTTCAGCCGCTTTTCGATTTCGGTTTCGTCAAACAATTCGCGCGCTTCAGTCTCGTCCGAAACATTATTCATACCGACGTCGATGACCGTCGCGCCTTCCTTGATATGCTCGCCGCGAATAAATCCGGCGCGCCCGATTGCGGCGACCAGAATGTCAGCCTGGCGCGTGATTTCCGGCAGATTTTTCGTGCGCGAATGGCAAATCGTGACCGTCGCGTTTTCCTGCAAAAGAAGTGCCGCCATCGGTTTGCCGACGATGTTGCTGCGCCCGATGATAACGGCGTGCTCGCCCGCGATATTAATGCCGGAACGCTTTAAAATTTCAATAATGCCTGCCGGCGTGCACGGGACGAGCGCTTTTTGACCTTGCGCGAGCCGCCCGACGTTTATCGGGTGAAAGCCGTCCACATCCTTTTCGGGATTGATGGTTTCGAGAATTTCCTTCTCGTCAATCTGCGGCGGCAGCGGCAGCTGCACGAGGATTCCGTCAACTTCGGCGCGATTGTTTAAATCCGTCACGAGCTTAAGCAAATCGGCGTGCGAAGTTTCGACCGGCAGATGATGATGCTCGGAAACGAGTCCGAGTTCCTGCGAAGTTTTGACTTTATTGCCGACGTAAACCGCCGACGCCGGGTCTTCGCCGACGCGGACGACCGCCAGACACGGTCTAAACCCGTGTTTCGCTTCAAGCTCTCCGACTTCTTCGGCAACTTCCCTTTTGATGGCTTCGGCAATCTCTTTGCCGCTTAAAATTTGTGCTGTCATCGCTGTTTTTTAATAGTCAATAGGTTACAATAACTTTGATTTCTATGCTACACGCCAAACTTTCCGCCGTTTTTTTTATCGTGCTTTTTGCCGTTTCGGTTTCGGCTCAGGACTTTCCGCAAAAAATTCGCGGGGCAATCGAAAACCGCGATTACGCGGCGGCGATTGCCGAACTCGAAAACCTGCGGCGCGAGAATAAAAAAGTTTTCGAGCTGAACAATTACGATTATCTGCTGGCGCGGGCGGCGGAAAAGCGCGGCGATTTTGCGGCGGCGATGGCGAATTATCAGTCGGTCGTCGCGCGCAATTCGGTTTTGCGCGAATACGCGCTCTGGCACCTCTCGCAGATTGCGCGCGCGAGCGGCAACCTGATGCTCGAACGCGTTTATCTGAACGAGCTTTTGACGACCGCGCCGAATAGTTTATTGATTCAGGCGGCAACGGCGCGAAGGGCGCGAAGCAATTTTGAAAGCAAGGATTTTGACGCGGCGATACGGCAGCTTTCGGGCAGCAGCGGCGGCGGTCAGCCGCTGGCGGCTATCACCGATAATAAGTCGAAGACGATAGCGGCGATTGTTTCGTCCGGCGAGCCGAGCCGCGAAAATCTCGTTTTGATTGGTCAAAGCTATCTGCAAAGCGGAAAGGCGGCGGAAGGTCGCGAGATTTTCACCAAGCTCATCACGAATCTGCCGAACCCGGCGCAGCCCGACGATTACGCTTTGATTGCCGCGAAAACTCTGGACGAGATGGACAGCGAAAAAGGCAGCTTCGGGAAAACCGCGCCGCGACTTGCCGACCTCGAACATTTTCGCCGCGCCAAAATTTACCAGTTCAACCGCGATTTTGCCGACGCGCGCCTGCATTTTACGGCAATCGTCGAACGCTTCCCGCAGTCGCCGAATCTGCCGGAAGCTTTGTATCAAATCGGGCGCGGCTACGCGTCGGACAACAATTTTAACGAGGCGATAAAGTGGTTCGAGCGCGTCAGCGCCGAGTTTCCCGAAGACGCTTTCGCGCGCGACGGTTTGAGCCAGGCGGCAAACGCTTACGCGCGCGTCAACAAGCCGAAAGAAGCGCTGACGCGCTACCAGCGTTTTATCGAAAAATACGCGGGCGAGGAAACCAGCGAACGCGCTTATCTGAATATCATCGACATTCTGCGCGACACGGGCGAGGACACGGACGCGGTGAAATGGGCGCAGAAAACGCGCGAGGCGTTTAAGGGCGCGCTGCCGGAAGCGCTCGCCGTTTTCGCGCAGGCGCGCGTTCACCTTGCCAAAAACGATTGGCAGAGCGCTTTGAACGATTTGAACGAGCTGCAAAACTTTCCCGATTTGGGCGGCACGCGCGTCGCCGGCGCGACGAACAAAGCCGAAATTTCTTTTCTGAAAGGCTACGCGCTCGAACAGATGCAGCGCGACGCCGAGGCGATTGACGTTTATCTTTCGATTCCCGACGGTCGCGCCGAGTATTACGGCTGGCGCGCGACCGAAAGGTTGAAGGGTTTGGCAAACGACGAACGCGCCAAGCCGCTCGTGGCGCAAAAGCTGAATCAATTAGCCACCAATATCGAAGGCAGAAACGCCGAAGCGCAGAGAAAAGCCGCGCAGGGCATTCTGCGTCTCACCGATTCGGCGGAAATGCGCGCGCGAATGCTCGAAATCGTTCGCCAAAGCTACCAGACGCTGCCCGAATATCAGAAAATCCCGAACGCGAAACTGCTCGAATTCGGGCGCAGAGAAGTTTTGAAGGAGGCGAGGAAAGCTCAGGCGAGTTCTTTTCATCAAACTCTGGCGGACGAACTTCTTTTTCTCGGTCTGTATGACGAAGGCGCGCCGGAACTGGAAACGGCGCTGCGCGAAAAGCTCTCGCCGAACGTCGCCGAAAAGCTCAAATCGCTTGCCGGAATGCAGACGAACGCCAATAATTTATCCGTCTTTCCGGCGGACACGGCTTACACGCTGGCGGTTTTTTACAAACGCGGCGATATGGCAAACCGCGCGGTTTCCTACGTCGAGCCGCTCTGGCGCAATGTGCCCGCCGATTATCAAATCGAATTGATTCCGCGCGAGCAAATCGAGATACTTTATCCCGCGCCGTACCGGGACGCGCTTTTGCAGCACGCGCCGGAAAGAAATCTCGACCCGCGCTTGGTGCTTTCGATAATGCGGCAGGAATCGCGTTATCGCGCCGAGGTCAAATCCTACGCGGCGGCGCGCGGGCTGATGCAGTTTATCTCGGCAACCGCCAATCAGATTGCGGGCGAATTGGGCAGAAAAAATTTTCAGCAGGACGAGCTTTACAATCCGCCGGTCGCCGTTTTGTTCGGCTCGCAGTATCTGCAAAATCTTTTCCGGATGTTTCCGAACCAGCCGCAGGCGGTCGCGGCAAGCTACAACGGCGGCGAAACGAATATGCAGCGCTGGCTGGCGCGCGCCAAATCCGACCAGCCCGACCGCTACGTGCCGGAAATTCTCTTTTCGCAGTCGAAAGATTACGTCTACCGAGTGATGGCGAATTACCGTGTTTACCAGTTGATTTACGACGAAAACTTGAAAGCTCGCTGAGTTTTTCCGGTCGGCGGACGTTAAAGGCAGGGTTGCGCCGAGTCGCCGCCACTCGGCGGGAAGTCGGCGCAACCTTGATTTTGGCAATTTCAGCCTCGATTCCGTATGATTTTATTACAAATCAGAGCGTTGACGCTCAAATTAAGGGGCGTGTAATAGAAAGAATGTCGGCTTAAAGAAATGGAGGCGGAGGTGCCGCGGCGTGGCTCTACATTTCTATCTAACGCGGCGTTTTTCCGATTCGCATTATTTATGAAAAAAGCAATATTACTGTTCGTATTAAGCGTCTTCTTCGTTTCCGCCTGTCAGAAACCGCCGACGCCGACGCAAAACGCTAACGCTCCGGCGGAGACGAAACGCTATAATCTGAAAGGCAAAGTCGTCTCGGTTGACAAGGCGAAAAAGAAAGCCGAAATCGCGCACGACGACATTCCGGGCTTTATGGACGCGATGACGATGAATTTTCCAATCCGCGCCGATTGGGTCTGGGAAGATTTAACGCCGGGCGCGGAAATTCGCGCCGAGCTTGTAGTTGACGACGCTAAAGCCGATTACTGGCTGGAAAACATCGGCATCATCGCCGCGCCGAATCCGAATCAACCGCCGCCGCCGGTTGACGAGCGCTTCGCCCAAATCGGCAGAGAGATTCCCGATTTCCAGTTGACCAATCAGGACGGCAGGCGGTTTTCGATAAAAGATTATCGCGGCAAGGCGCTGGCAATCACGTTTATCTACGCCCAATGTCCGCTGCCCGATTACTGCATCAGGATGTCGACGAATTTCAGCGACCTCGCCAATCAGGTGCGCAACACGGATTTAAAAGACAAAATTCGCCTGCTCAGCATCTCGTTCGACCCGGCGCGCGACACGCCCGAAAAACTGAAACAATACGGCGTCGGCTATCTCGGCAAAGACGCGCCGGAGGATTTCACCGTCTGGCAGCTCGCGGTCGGCTCGGACAAGGAAGTGCGCGCGGTGGCGGACTTTTTCGGTCTGCGCTACGAAGCTGACCCGAACGACAAGACGCAGTTCAGCCATTCCCTGCGCACAGCCGTGATTGCGCCCGACGGCAAAGTAACGAAAATCTTCGCCGGCAACGACTGGACGCCGAACGATTTGCTAAGAGAAATGCAGGCGACTCTAAAATAAGTGAGAACTTAGAACTGAGGACTGAAATGTTTAATTTTCGAGCCTCGGTTCTCGGCTGTCAATTTTCATTTCTCACTTATTTTTCGCGGCTTCCACCGTTCCTCCGGCTTGAAAGCCGTCGGCGACATTCGTCGGATTCGGCTCGAATCTCAAAGAAATTTTTGCGTCCGAAATCATTCCCGAAACCTTTACGGGCGGTTTCGGATTTTCGGAAAAAGTCCCGACATCGAGGCGCGCGAGTTCGATTTTTCCGTCTTTCAAGCTGCCGGAAATCGTTTCGGCAAGCATCATCGTTTTATCGCCTTTCGCGGTCAGGTTAAACGTCATTGTCGCCAAATCGCCGTAAGTTAAAACTCCGATTGTGCCTTCCACGCCGAACGTGCGCTCGCGGAAAGCAAAACCGCCGGAATAGATGAAACTTCCCTTTGAAACGCGATAGGTCGTCATTTTATTCGTCCACGTCGGCGTCGCGTCCAAAGACAAAGCTTTTTCTTCTTCGACCGGAACGACCGCGATTTTATACGGCGTCGTCAATATCTGCGCCTGCACCGTATCTTTGCGCGGCTCGTTCAAATCAATCAAAACTTTGTCGGAAAGCCTGCGCACCAGAACTTCCCAGCCGGCGGTCGGTTTTGTTCCGGCAAAGGCGGCAACGACCGATTCTTTTGTAAAATCTATGGTTGACGCGTCAGGCAGATTCTCGACTATGGTTTGCAGCTGCGCGTAGGTTTTCGCGTCGCGGGCGATGAACAGAAACGGCTCTTCCGATTTCGCGTTCGCGCCTTCGGCGATGATTTTGTAATCTTCCTGACGCGGCTCGGCGACGGGCGGATTGACAACGGGCGGCGTTGTTTTTTTCGGGTTCGTCGTTTTCTTTGCGACGGGCGCGGCGGTCTTTTTAAATACTTTTTTCTTTTTCGTCTGTGCCTGCGCGCCGATTGTAAATAAACCGATTAATAAAAGCGCTGAAATAAAAAATTTGAATGTTTTCATAAACTGTTTCCCCTTTTTCGTCCGTCAACAATAAAAGCGGTAAACGGTAAATTCGTTTCTTTTCACCTGCAACTTACCGCTTATTGTTTACCACTTTCCTCTTCATTCATTTTCCGCGCAATTCGCTTCATTTCAAAGCGCAGCTCATCTTCATCGACTGTTTTCGCCTCGCCGTTTCGATAAATTTCCTCGCCGGCAATCATCGTCAGACGAATGTCGCGCGCGTTCGAAGCGAACAAAACCGCCGAGTAAACGTCGTGAACGGGCTGCTGCGCGGCGTCGTTTAATGAGATGACGATTAAATCGGCTTGTTTGCCAGCGTCGAGCGTGCCGATTTCCGTTTCCAGATTGAGCGCCTTCGCGCCGCCGAGCGTCGCCGCTCCGAGAATTTCGGCGGCATTTAGAAGTCGTTTTTTATCTTCGCGGGCGCGCGCCAGAAGCGCCGCGAAACGCGATTCTTCCAGAATGTCGCAGGTGTTGTTGCTCGCCACCGAGTCGCTGCCGAGCCCGACTTTTATTCGGCGGTCGAGAAATTTTTCAAACGGCGCGATGCCGTGTCCGAATTTGGCGTTTGATTTCGGGCAATGCGCGATGCGCGTATCGGTCGCGCCAATCGTTTCGATGTCTTTTTCCGAAACCGTGACGCAGTGCGCCAGCAGCGGCGCGGTCTGCAAAATACCGATTCGGTTGAAATATTCGATTGAAGAAACTTCGGGCGTCTGCCATTCGTGACCGAATTTTTGATAAAGCGCGGCGAAAAAGCCCGTGCCGTGCAGCATAAATTCGCTTTCTTCCTTCGATTCGGCGGCGTGAATCGAAAGCTCGACCTTCTCGCGCAAAGCGTAATCGGCGATGATTTCGAAAAGACGGCGGCTGACCGTGTAAGGCGAGTGCGGCGAGATGCCGGCTTTGACCAGGCGCGTCCCGGTTTCCTTTAAAGCCAGAAATTTTTCTTCGAGCCGCGCGAAATCATCGGCGGCGGTTTCATTTTTCGGCGAAAAATCTGTTTCCTGAAACGCGATGCCGCGCAAGCCGGTTTTCTTTAAAGCTTCGAAACCGGCTTTGCCGTAGCGCCCGATGTCGCCGAAGCAGGTGACGCCCGCGCGCAAGCCTTCGAGCGCGCCCCAGACGGCGGAAATTTCAATATCGCGTTCGGTCAGTTTTTCGGCGCGGACGGTCGAAAGCTTCAAAAGCCACCTGGAAAAATCGTGCTCGACGTCGTCGAGAAAGCTGCGCATCGCCGTAATTTCCAGATGCGAATGAGCGTTGACGAAACCGGGCATTATCACCGCTTCGCCGAAATCTTCCACGGCGGCTTCGGAAAATTTCGCGACGATTTCCGCTTGTTTTCCGGCGGCAAGGATTTTATCTTTTTCAATAACGACCGCGCCGTTTTCAATCGGAGTGCCGGACATCGGCAGAACATAATTGGCGGAGATAATTTTCATAGCCTCTCGATAAACGGAAACAGGACGCTGATTTTTTAAGATTATTTAAGATTGATTAAGATTTTATTTGAATTTATCTTAATCAATCTTAAATAATCCTATCAAATCAGCGTCCCTTATTTCTTCCGCGCTAATTTGTTTTCTTTTCGCGGTATCTTTCCAGAATCGAAGTCACGTAGGATTTTGTTGAGGCGATGTTGATGCGCTCGACGAATTCCCTTTCCGGCAGGCGCGAGATTTCCGCGCTGCGCGTCCATTCTTCGACGCGGCTCGCGCCCGCGTTATATGCCGCCAGCATCATCGCTTCGTGGGCGGGAAAATCGCGGTATTTTTCGCGCATTTTTTCCAGATACCAGCAGCCGATTTGAATATTGCGCTCCGGGTCGCGCAAAAATTCGACCGTGTTTTCCGCCGTCTGCCGTTCAAACTCGCGAAAGCCCGTCTCTTTTGCCCACTCGCGCGCCGCCGTCGGCGTCACCTGCATCAGCCCGACTTCTTCGTCCGCGCCGATTTGCCACGCCCGAAAATACGTTTCCTCGTAAATGACGCTCCAGACCAAATCTTTATCCAGACGATAAATGCCCGATTGTTTCTCGATGATTTCGTCGTAGCGGTGAATCCAGTAGCGATTGAAAAAATAAAGCCCCAGAGCGGCGGAAACAGCGACGAAAATGACCAGACCGGCGAACAGATAACGACGCATTTTTGACGGAAAACGAAAATCGAAAAGCGAAAAGCGGATAACTGGCTCTCCATTTTCCACTCTCCGTCCTCTATCTTTCATTTAATTTACTTTTTTGAGTTTCTTCCAAAAATCAATTGTTCGGAACGAAGCGTCGACGCCTTCATAAGTCGAGCGCCGCGCCGTTTCGTTCAAAACGTGACCTTGCAGCCAGATGTCCGCCCGCAGCATCGCGCCGACGTATAACTCCGCGCCGGACAAGGTGCGGCGGTTAACCAGAATTTCCAGATTGAAATCGCCCAGATTCAGATAAATCCAGTAAAGGTCGCTGCCCGAAAACGGGTTGCGCAGCGCGTTAAAGGAAATAATCTCGCCGCACAGGCTCCAATCGTTTTCGTTTTCGACGACGTTTAACGAAAGCTCGTCGTAAGACTTCCAGAACGGCGCGGCATCGTTTTTTAAAACTTCGGCGCGATATGCCAGACCGCACAAACCGACCATTAAAGTATTTTGCTGAAAGCTGCTGTTGGTGCCGACTTCCGTCAGATTTTGCAGCGCAAATAAGACTTCCCGCTCGGTGTCTTCGATAAAGCCGTGGACGACCGCTTCGCCTTCCTCGTCAAATTCGGTCGCAATCCAGGGACTGATGCGCTGGATATAGCGGGCGCGAAAACCGGGACGGCAATCGGCATAAAAAACTTCGCCCGTCTGCGATTCATATAAAACCGTCCACACTTCCAGACCTAACCCAAGCTTCCAGCAGCGACCGTGAAGCACGCCGCTTTTGCGCGTCAGGCGCGACGCTTCGCCGCGCTTGCCCGCGTTTTCCGCTAAATTATTGAAAGCCTTCTCGTTTGGAATTTCCAAACCGATGGCATCAAAAGCGATTTCCATAAACAGTCGTCAACGGTCGGTGGTCGGCGGTCAGTTGCTCGTCGTCTTTTATATTTTTGCCTTTTTCCTTTTGCCTTTTGCCTTTTTCGTTTCTGACCATTTCGGCAAACAAATCCATATCGTAATCCGCCTCGCGCGACATTTCTTCGCGGATTTCGTGGAGCACTTCTAAAAATTTCGGACGACGATACATACAAAGTGAATAGTAAATCTTTAAGCGGGAATGGTCAATCGGTTTAGATGCGGCGCGTCCTTTATTATCTGCCCGGCATTGCGATTTTAAACATTTCAGCGGCTGTGGAAATTTTTCTTGATATAAAATGTAAATAAGAGTAGTGTGAGCGATGACCGGCAACAATTTCACGGTTGTTTAGCCTACGACCACAACACGCCGCAGACCGGACAGCCTTTCTGATTAGTTTTGAGACCGCTTCTTTAAGCAGAAAGGAACAAAATGAAAAATAATCAAATATTGTGGTTCTTTGTATTTGTTGTCGTTGTCCTGACGATAGCAATATCGGTAACAACATTACACAGCCAGCAAACGCGAGTTGGGAAACAATACATATTGTTTCTGACCAAATCAGAACAAAGTCCAAATTATCGCATTCTAACAGCATACGAATTGAAGGAAAGTAAAATTTATCCACTCGATGACGGCTCTCAATTTGAAAACTTCAAAGGAATCGAGACAACAATTTTTATCAAAACAATCCGCGAGATGATGCCGAAAACATCTCCGAAAGTGGGAAACGAGTAGGAGGATTGCGATGAAAAAAGATTTAATAAAGAGCTGATTTTTCAAATTTCCATAATCACAGTTTGCGCGTTAATCTTAGTTGCCAGTCAATTCAAAAGCATCGTCCGAGCACAACAAGTTAATTGTCCGGGACCGCCGCTGTACAGTAATAGTTTCCCTATTGATTGGGCGTGGGACGTTTTTCTGGTTACAGAGCCTTAATATTTCGGAAATGATTAAATCGTCTCTTTAATTCTGCATTTTGCATTTTCTAAATGCTGTGAATCAGAAATTCCGGCGTGACAATCATCGGCACGAAAAATCCCGCCGAAACGTTGAAAACGCGGATGCGCGCCTGTTTGCGGACGTTTGCCAGATGCCCGAAATTCCACGTCACCAGATAGTCGATTTTGTGAAACGAAGCCAGCGCGACGTGCAGCGCGTCCGCCAGATATTTGCGATGAAAGATGCCGCGCGAGATGTAGCCCTGCGCCAGAATTGCCGCTTCGTCGGTCAACTCCAGATGTTTGAGCGGTTCGATAAGCTTTAAATAACCAGTCCGGCGCGGTTCCGGAATGCGTTCCAGCTCGCGGCGGACAAGCGGCGAGACAAACGGCTGATATTCCGACAATTCGTGCTCCCACCAGCGAATGGTCAAATCCCGTCGAAACGGCTCGCCGTTGTCCAAGTAAGCGCCGACGACCGAAGTTTCCAGATATAAACTCAGCTTCATTCGGGTTGCAGAGTGTTTCCGACGCTCGAAGCGACCGGCTCGAACGTCACGCGCGAATTTTTAAAATCGAATGTCAGACGATAATTTTTCAGAAAATTACCGCCGAGAATTCCCGCCTGCTCGAAGCCGGAAGTCTCGTTGATAATGTCCAAATCCAGCGCGATGGCTCTGATTTTTTCGCGACTGTGCTTGCCGAACGTGATGCGCGGCAGCAGAAACGAAGAAACGCCTTCGGTAACGCCCGCCGCGCCGACGACGCGCATCTTCTCGTCCGAGATATATTTATTAACCTCGGTCAAAGCCGCCAGCTCGTCGGAGATAACCGAAACGCTCGCGCCCGTATCGACGATAAAATTCAGCGGCGCTTCGATGCCTTCGAGCCGCACCTCGCCGCTCAGATAGCCGCTCGACGTGAGCCTGAGCGGAAGCGACGGCAGATTGATGTTTTCCGTCGTTTCGACCCCGCTGCGCCGGACGAGCGAAAATGTCAGCGCGCCGTAGTCGAGCGTCGTCAAAAATTTCGAGATAAGACCGAGCCCGATGTAGCCGTCGATTTTTTCGTCGTTTTCGTGAAATTTTCTGATATAAACCGGCACGTTTTGAATTTTCACTTCGCCGATGTTGATTTGGCGCAGAAAGCCGTAAACGATTTGAAATTTCCCGTCGCCGCCGATGGCGCGCGCCAGCCCGCCTTTGGTAATCGGTTTAATGTCGAGGCGGCGCGAGACTTCTTCGCTGATGACGGAAATTCCCGAACCCGTATCCAGCACAAACCGCAGCGGCTCCTTGTGTTTTCCGATTTTCACCTCGATGACCGGGCGGTCGCGAAACAATTTGACCGGAATGGTGGTTTTTTCTTCTCCGGCGGCGACATACAATGTCTGTTTGCTGCCGAGAAAGCGCAGAAAAGTAATCAAGCCTTTAATGCGATTGCGCCGTTCCTCGTCGGTGTCCGGCGCAATCTGTAAAAAACGGTCGTAGGCGTCGGCGGATTCCTTGTATTTTTCGGCGCGCGCCGAAACCTGCGCGACGGCGAAAATGTAATCGGGTTCCTGCGGGTCACGATACGCGGCGGCTTTTAAATACTCCAGACCGCTCTCAATCCGGTTTTCGTAATAATCGAGCAGTCCGAGTCCAGCCCAGGCGAGCGCCTCGCCTCTGTCCAGCTTCAGCGCATTAACAAAACAAACGGAGGCTTGCTTGAAATTTCCGGCGTTCAGCAAAGTCGCGCCCAAAACCGCAAAAGCATATGCGTTCTGCGGCTCGTCTTTCGCCACTTCGAGCGAATAATCGTAAGCTTCGAGCAGGCGCTTTCGCTTCATCAAAACGTAGGCGAGCTTGATTTTGGCTTTGGAATCCTTCGGATTTTGCCCGACAATGCGGCGCAGAATTTTTTCGGCGTCGATTAAATTTCCCTTGCGCGTGAGCTTCTCCGCCTGCCGGACGGCTTGCCGCGAATTTTCCGGCTCCGTCTGCTGGACGTCGCCCGCCGCAGACCAAACCGGCGCGCAGAAAAACATTAAAACCAATCCGGCGCAAACGATTTTCGTCCGGCAGAACGGTAGTAACGGAAAATCAAACTTTCGCAGAATTTCAAATCTCATCACGAAAACTCCTTTTCCCCGGATTAAATTTTACTTGAGGATTTCGCCTGTTTTCAGCGACCACAAAACCAAATCCATCTCATCGAAATCGATTTCCAACCGGCGGGCAAACGTTTTTAACTGTTGTTCAACCGTTAGATACTTTGCACGCGTATTTGGTGGCTTCGGGTCGTCAATAATTTTTAGCTCCGCGAGACTGCGCAAAATGTGCTTGTCCAGAATGGCGTAGCCTTTCAGCCCGATGTTGCGCAAAAAGTGGCTCGCTTCCTTGTAGCCCAAGCCTTTGATGCGTTTTTCTTTGACCAGCCAGTCGCGGCGCGCCAAATCGTCCGTAAAGCTTTCCAGCTTATGACGCAGCTTTAAACCGCAATGCTCGCGCAGAAAATCGCGCGAGGCGACGATATAGCCCGCGCGCGCAAACGGGTAGCGATGAACGCCCGAAAGCGCGCCGGAAAGCTCTTCGTAACCGCCGTCCTGCAAAAACGGGCGCACCGCTTCGATTGAGCGCAGCCCCATTCGCGCCGAACAGCCGCCGGTAAAAAAACAGAAAACCATCTCTTCCCACAGGCGCGCGTCCGTGCCGGATTGCCAGACGGCTTCAAACTCAGCCAGACGTTGGCGGATTTCTTCGCGACGGGCGGCGTGAGTCTGCTTGATTTTTTCAACGGTGACGGGTTCTTTTTCTTTTTTCACAAGGAATCTTTTCGTAGTTTAGGAGTGCAATTGCGCCTTGTCAATAAAATTCGGAAATTGTTCAAAAAGGAAAAGAACGCCCGAAAATCCGAAGCGCTCTTTATACGGTTTCAAATTGATTTGAAAATCTACGGCGCGACTTTCAGATAAACGTCCCACGCCCAGCGACCGATTTGCTCGCCCTGCGCGTCTCTGACTTTCGCGCGATAGCGAAACCAGTTGCCGTTCCCGTCCTGTTTCTTTGATTCATTGTAATCCAGCTCGATGGTTCGGAGTCCCGATTCATCGAGTGTTTTCAGCTCGTTCGGTTCCGAGACGCCGTTGTGATTGGCATCGCGCCACAATTTTAAACCGGAAAATACTGCATCGCGTGAATCAATCTGCCGGTCGCCGTTGCCGCCGTTTATTGTTTTGTCATAAACGGCGAGCGCGCGAAATCCGTTTTTCGATTCGCCTGCCGCCAAATAAGGCTGCGGCGCGGAGCTGCCGAACAGCTCTCTGCCATTGTCTATTTTACCGTTGCTGTTTCTATCGAGCGCCAGCCACGCGTCGTCGGAATTAATGGAAGTCCAGGCTACCTGTTTCGGCGCGCCGGTGTTTAAAATATCGAACAAAACGCCGTTTGGCGCGTCGGTTAAATTAAAGCCGTTGCCGAGAACATCAACAACAATCGGAGAAATGCAGGTGCAGGTATTTGCGTCCCAAACGCCGCCGTTGATGCTGCATTCCGCCGCTTCCGTGTTGCTGCAACAGCCCGTTTCTTCCAGATTATTCGTCAAACAAATCACCGAATCTACTACCCCGGAAAGCTCACATTGGTTACAGCCGCCGCTTCTTTGATGAAGGCTGACCGTTCCTGCACTTCCCGGCGCTGTTCCATTCGTGCCCCACTCGCCGGGGTCGCCGAAGCCCAGACTAGGAAATCCTGTGTTTGTAACGCCGTCCGCAGACGACGAAGCGGGACAATTATAATTGGTCGCGCCGAATCCTTTTCCGCCGCCGCTTCCCGAAATTCCCGGATTTCCGCCTCTACCTCGCGCCCCGCGTGAGCCGGGATTTCTGCCGTCTACGCGTGTGATAATCCTTTGCGGGCTGAAGTCGCTCGGATAGGTCACAATTATGTTGCCGCCGTCGCCGCCGTCGCCGCCCGTGCCGCCCGTGCCGCCCGTGCCGCCTTTGCCTCCTGCGCCGCCTCTGCCGCCGTTGCCGCCGCTGCCCGATTCGCCCATATTGCAGGGACAATCCTTACCATCGCCGCCTTTGCCGCCGTTCTGCCCGTTACCGCCCGTGCCGCCCGTGCCGCCCGTGCCGCCCGTGCCGCCCGTGCCGCCTTTTGATTCAAAGACATATCCTGAGTCGGGATTTTGAGAGGGAATATCATACATAATCGTCCCGCCCGTGCCGCCTTTGCTTCCCTTTCCGCCGTCGCCGCCTCCACCGCCGGTAATGCCATTGTCTCCGTCCGCGCCGTGAGTTCCACTTGCTAGCTGCGGATAGTTGGCGCTGCATCTTCCGTTAGGTCCGTTAGGAGCGGTCGGAATATCCGGCGGCGCGCCCGTCAGTCCTGTATCGCCATCTCTGCCCTGCCCGCCTTCGCCTCCGTTTCTTTCCTCGTAATAATCTGATATTGAGTTTGTCCCGGAAGGCTTTTTCTTCTTTTGATTCGCCAGCCATTCTTCAGAACCTTGTCCATTTACGGAAATGTAAACGCCGACGCTCATCGGAGCAAATTTTAAATTGAATTTTTCGTTAGTTCTCGAATTGACGGCAGGAATCTTTCCTGTAAAGTTCTGCTCTTTCAAGGCTTGCTCGAAAGTTGTTCCCAAGTGTTCATCGGCTTCTATCGGAAAGATGTAAACATTTTTTCCGATTCCCTCGATTGTTGCCAATTTCCCTTCAAAGACGAGCGTTTTTGCCAGAATAACCAAATCGCCGGTGAGTTGAACTTTTTCGGGCAAAATCAATGTGTCGGCAATAAGAACTCCCTTGACATTGCCGCCCGCGCGCAGAGTCGTCTGCATTTCGTTCATCTGCGCCAGCGACGGCGCTATTTTTTCTCTCCAGTTCGGAGAAAGCAAAATTTCCGGGTTGAACGGAACGCCTTTCGCCAGCAAAAGATTTTTTGCCGGCTCGAAATTTTTTCGTAATTCTTCTAAATCCTGTTTTGCTTTGTTTTTTTTGTCGTTGGAAGAAATCAGCGATATCGGAGTGAAATTGTTGCTGTTAAGAAGCGAGAATGGAAAAAACGAGAACGCCAGCACGACGGAAAAAAAATAATTTTTCATATTACTTTCCTTTTGCTTATATAAAGCAAGAAATAGTGGACGGGAAAGCTGTTCAGAAAAGCTAAACAACAGTGAAAATTTCGCGCGTCAAGCCGTAAATCGCAGATTACTCTGCGTCAAACTAAATGTATCTATCAGCCTGCGCCGCTAAAAATCTGACTGTCGCCATTCCGTTTTGCCGGTTTTATGCTTTAAGAAGCGCTCGGCGGCTAATACATAAAACCGATTAATTACAAAACGGAAAAACGACGACTATCAAATTCGCCGCTTAAAAACCACGCCGTCCGTCTCCTGGCTCACACCGCCTGGTTTCCCTGAAAATATTCGCTGTCTTTACTCCGGACAGCGATTAATTTCGCGCAGACAAATTCAATTGTTGTCGGTTGCTTTGTTCTAACCTTTAAAAGGTGGTTAAAGATTAAATTTCATTTCCAAAATTTTGTCAACCCCGCCGCGCAAACAGCAGCGGATAAAAATCGCGGGCGGGCAAGCCGCTCGCCGCTCAAACCTACAATAAACCTGTTTAAACACCGCGTCAATAAATTTTCGCGTTTCCGGCTGAAAAACCTTTCCTTTTCGTCGTTTTTAATATATAAGTAAACAGAATCGCAGGCATAAGCGATTCTGAAAAGTTTTGCATCCGATTCGGGCAAATTGACATCAAATCGAGCGTTCTGCCAAAAAGCCGGGAAAGGTTTCGGACTTTTTTGCTTGATAAGGAATATAGGTGCTGTGGTATAATCCAAACCAGCCTTCCTTTTCGCGTAAGGGAAAGCCTGCCACGACACAAAAAAAACACGGAGAAAAATATAGATGTTCGGTTCCTTAAAGACTAAAGCCTTTTGGTTGTTTATCGCTATGATTGCGCTCGTCGGCTCGACGGCATTGACCGCTTCGGCGCAAACCACGACGCAACCTTATCTGCAACCGATTATCGTGCAGCCGACTTCGACGCCATTGGTGAAAAAAACCGGAAGCTCGACGCCCGTCACGACGAACCCGGATATCTCGAATCCGCTGGACTCCGACATCAACATTCCGGGCTATACGGGCATTCTGGTCGAAGACGACAAAGGCAAAATCGTTAAGGAAAGCTACTCGGATTACACGTTCAATCCGGCTTCCAACGTGAAAGTCGCCACTTCTTACGCAGTGCTGAAAACCTTCGGACCCGATTATCGTTTCCCGACCAACGTTTATTACGACGGCATAATTGATAAAACGACCGCGACGCTTAACGGCAATCTGTATATTTCGGGACGCGACCCGATGTTTAATCACGAACACGGCGTGGCGATTGCCGACGCGCTGAACCGGCTCGGCGTGCGCAGCGTGACGGGCGATTTGGTCGTCACCGATAAATTCATTATGGGCTTTACCGAATCGACACAGCGTTCGGGACAATCCCTGCTCGCTTCGCTCGACGCCGGCAAACGAAGCGCCAATGCGACGCGCGCGTGGCTCGATTTTCTGGTTTCGTCGGGAAAAGGCAATCAAACCGCCTATGTTCCGAGCCTCAGCGTTGCCGGCACGCTCTACGTTGATATTATTCCGAACACGGCAAAGCTTCTGTTTTCGCACGAATCCGCGCCGCTGCGCGAAATCGTCAAAGTTACCAACTGCTATTCAAACAACTTTTTAGCCGAACGGCTCGGCGATATGCTCGGCGGCGCTTACGCCGTCGCGCGCGTCGTGCAGATGAACGCCAACGTCGCGCCGCAGGAATTTTCGCTGGCGACTTCGAGCGGTCTCGGCATCAACCGCGTGACGCCGAAAGCGATGATGAAGCTTCTGAAAGCTTTGCGAGTCGAACTGGCGCGCTACAAAATGACGTTTGCCGACATTATGCCGATTGCCGGCGTCGACCCCGGAACTTTGCAGAATCGTTTTAAAAACGGATTTTCGCTCGGCAGCGTCGTCGGCAAAACGGGAACTTTGGGCAATACGGACGGCGGCGTCAGCGCGCTCTGCGGCGAGATGCAGACCCGCAACGGCGGCAAAATGCTGTTCGTGATTTTCAACCAGCGCGGCACGCCCGGACGTTTTCGTCCTTTTCAGGATTCATATGTCACGATGATTCAAAACGAATTCGGCGGCGCGATGCCGCTCGGCTACACTTCGTCGGCGCTGGCTTTGCGAATGGCGAGAACGCGCATCACTTACGCGACATCGGGCAGCGCGGTCAATTAAGATTTTTTCACAATCAAATTTTTCAAAGGAAGCGAATCGAAAAACGCTTCCTTTTGTTTTTTGCCGAAAAAATAAGATAATGAATTTTTTCCCGAAGCCATGAGCGACATCGAACAGCAGAAAGACCAATCCGAAGAAACTCCCGAACTAACTGCCGAGCCTTCTACCTCCGAACAACAAATCGAAGCCGAAAAGCCGCGGACCAAACAAACCAGCGTCGCCAGAAGCGCCGGAATCGTTTCGATTGCGGTAATGTTTTCGCGCGTTCTCGGCTTGGTCCGCGAGATGATTTTCGCGCGCTATTTCGGCGCCGGCTTTCTCTACGACGCGTACCAAGCCGCGTTTACGATTCCCAACGTGCTGCGCGATTTGTTTGCCGAAGGCGCATTGAGCGCCGCTTTCGTCAAGGTTTTCACCGATTATCAAATCAAAAAAGGCGAAGCCGAAGCCTGGCGGCTGGCGAGTCTCGTTTTCAATGCGCTGGCGGTCATTTTAAGCGTCGTCGTCATCATCGGAATTTTTCTGACGCCTTATCTGGTTTCGGTCGTCGCTTCCGGGTTTTCGCCCGAAAAAGCTCAGCTCACGGTGACGATGACGCAGATAATGTTTCCGTTTATTCTGCTGGTCGCGCTGGCGGCGGTGGCGATGGGCGTTTTGAATACGAAAGGCGTTTTCGGCGTTCCGGCTTCGGCTTCGACGGTTTTCAACATCGTTTCCATCATCTTCGGATTGGCGTTCGCCTACTGGCTTTCGGGCGGCGGCTGGCTCTCCGCCAATGATAAAACCAGCGTGCCGGACGCGGCGGCGCAATGGGCGATTATCGGAATGGCAATCGGCACTTTAATCGGCGGCGCGTTTCAATTCCTGATGCAGGTTCCGTCGCTTCTGAAAGTCGGCTTTCGCTTCTCGCCCGCGCTTAGCTTTACCGACGAAGGCGTGCGGCGTGTGATGCGTTTGATGGCTCCGGCAATCCTCGGAACTTCAGCCGTGCAGATAAACGTTTTGGTCAATCTGGCGATAGTTTCCGGCATCGACGGCGGGCGCAGCTGGCTCAGCTACGCTTTTCGGCTGATGCAGTTTCCCATCGGCGTTTTCGGCGTCGCTATCGGGACGGCTTCGATTCCGGTTTTATCCAGAATGGCGAGCGAAGGTAAATTCAAGGATTTTCGCGACACGCTTTCGTCGTCGCTGAATCTCGTTTTTCTGATGACGCTGCCGTCCGCCTGCGGTCTGGTCGTGCTGGGCGAGCCGATTATCAGGCTGATTTACGAGCGCGGAAAATTCGACGCGGCGGACACGACGATGACCGCCTGGGCTTTGGGCGGATATTCAATCGGCTTGACCGGCTACGCGGCAATCAAGGTTCTTTCGCCCGCGTTTTACGCGCTGGACGACGCGAAAACGCCGATGATTATCGCTCTCGGCTCGATTGTCGTCAACGCCTTAGCAAGCTTTCTTTTCCGCGACTGGCTTTCCGGCGTCGGCGTTTCGCCCGAATATCCGGGCGGCTTGGGTCACGTCGGCGTGGCGCTGGCGACTTCGAGCGTCGCGCTGGTTAATTTTTTCGCGCTCGCGCTGATGATGCGCAAACGCATTTCCCGCTTAAACGGCAGAGAGATTTTTTCCGCTTTCGCGCGCATTGCAATGGCTTCGGTCATTATGTCGGCGGTCTGTTATTTCAGCTATTATTTTCTGCACCGGCAATTCGGCGGCGACGGCTTTATTTTTAAAGCTATCGAATGTTTCGTCCCGATTGCGCTCGGCGCGGGCGTGTTTTTTGCGGCGGCAAAGATTTTGAAGGTCAGCGAAATCGACAGGCTTTATAATGCTTTCGCCCGCAAATTAAAGCGCGCGTCATAAATCTTAAAAGATGATTTCGAGATTCGACGCGATTCAAATCGACAAAACGAACGGTCTGACGGCGCGGCGTTTCGGAAACGGTAAGACGCGGCGCACGCTCATCGAGCCGATGCTTCGATTTCGATACGGAATAACAATTTCAATCATAAATTCATCGTTTCCCTAATATTTCTCAGACTCGAAAAAGTTTTTTTCATATACACCCAAGACTTTTTCATATACACCCAAGACTTTTTTATATACACCCAAGACTTTTTTATATACATCCAGAGTTATTTCATATACATCCAGAGCTATTTCATATACAGCGAAGGTTATTTCATATACACCGAAAGTTATTTCATATACAGCGAAGATTTTTTCGTATACAACAAAGGTTTTTTTATATACACCGAGAACTTTTTTTTATGTTCTCAACACTTTGGAACGCTTTCTAAAGTCCTCGGCGAGCGTTCTAAATGTTTTATCACGTGTTCCGAAGATTTTGGAAGATACGTTTAAACAAATTCGGACTGCTGCGAATATATTTTTAAACCTGCTTTCTTTATTGATTCTAACTGCTAAAGATGTATTGTGCCGCCGCGGGATTTATTTTCTCTTTTCATAAAAATGTCCGCATTCGTTTACCGGCGCAATTTATTCGGAAACGAAAAAACGGGCAGGTTTCTTTTCCTTCAAACGTTCGCAAAACTCGCGCGCGGCGGATTTTTATAATCCGCCCTTTTCTATTTTGCGGCGGGCATTCTAACCGACCAGAGTTTTAAATTCATCTTCGTTTAAAACTTTGACGCCCAGAGATTCGGCTTTCGTCAGCTTTGAACCGGCGTCTTCGCCCGCGACGACGTAATCCGTTTTCTTGCTCACCGTTGAAGCGACGCGACCGCCGCGTTCTTCAATCAGTTTCGCCGCTTCGTCGCGCGTCAATTGTTCGAGCCTGCCGGTCAAAACAAAAGTTTTCCCGGCAAAGTTTTCGTCAAAGCTCGCGCTCGAACCGGCGTCGATTTCGGTCTTGACGCCCGCGAGCTTTAATCTTTCAAGCACTTTTTGATTGTCGGGATGACGGAAAAAATCATAAACGCTGACGGCGACCGTCAAGCCGATTTCGTGAATCGCGTCGAGTTCTTCGATTGAAGCTGCGGCAAGCTTATCAATGTCTCGATAATGATTCGCCAGAATTTTCGCGTAGCGCTCGCCGACGTGACGGATGTCGATGCCGTATAAAAGCCGCTGAAGCCCGCGCGTTTTCGAAGCTTCGATTTGATTGATTAAATTCGTCGCGCTCTTTTCCGCCATTCGCTCTAGCCCGACGATTTCGTCCTGCTTCAAATCGTATAAATCAGCCACGTTTTTGACCATTCCCAAATCGACCAGCTTTTCGACCAAAACGTCGCCCAAGCCTTCGATGTCCATCGCTTTGCGCGCGGCGAAATACAAAATCCGCGCTTTTACTTTCGCCGGGCAATTCGTGTTTGTGCAGCGCGTAACGACTTCGCCGGCGGGACGCGTGACCGGCGAACGGCAAACCGGACAGGTTTTCGGAAACTCGTATTCGCGCTCGTCGCCGTCGCGCCTGGATTCGATAACCTGCAAAATCTGCGGAATGATTTCGCCCGATTTTTCAATCAGAACGTAATCGCCGAGTTTGATTTTCAATCTTTGAATTTCGTCCTCGTTGTGCAGAGAGGCGCGCGAAACGACCGTTCCGGCGAGCAAAATCGGTTCGAGAACGGCGACGGGCGTTAAAGCGCCGGTTCTGCCGACCTGCACGCGTATTTCGTTTAAGCGCGTCGTCGCCTGCATCGCCGGATATTTATACGCAATCGCCCAGCGCGGCGCTTTCGTCGTCGCGCCGAATTCCTGCTGTAAATGCGTCTGATTGACTTTGACGACCACGCCGTCGATGTCGTAATCGAGCGAATCGCGTTTTGCCTGCATCGAATTGATAAATTCGACGAGTTCATCGAAATTTCGGCAGAGCGCGCGATTCGGATTGACGTTAAAGCCTCGCGCTTCGAGCCATTCGAAAATCGCCCAGTGCGAAGCAAACATTTTTTGATTTCCGCTCAGAACGTCATAGGGGAACATATCGAGACGGCGCGAGGCGACAATCGAAGCGTCGAGCTGCCGGAGCGTGCCCGCGGCGCAGTTGCGCGGGTTGGCGAAAATTTTTTCGCCCTGCATTTCCAGCTCGGCGTTGATTTTTTCAAACACCGAACGCGCCAGAAAAACCTCGCCGCGAATTTCCACTCGTGCGGAAAAATCGCCTTTCAGCCGCAGAGGAATCGCGCGAATCGTTTTGACGTTGCTGTAAACGTCGTCGCCGACCGAGCCGTCGCCGCGTGTCGCGCCCGCCGCGAGCACGCCGTTTTCGTAATGCAGCGCGACCGACAGACCGTCGATTTTCAGTTCCGCGACGTAATCGAAATCGCGCCCGTCAGCCAGTCGCCGGATTCGCTCGTCAAACGCTTTTAAATCTTCCAAATCATAAGAATTATCGAGCGACATCAAAGGCACTCGATGCACGAAAGGCTTAAAGCCTTCGGCGCGACCGCCGACGCGCTGCGTCGGGCTGTCGGGCGTGATAAATTCGGGATTTTCTGCTTCGAGAGTTTTAAGCTTCGCTAAAAGCGCGTCGAATTCCGCGTCGGCGATTTCCGGCGCGGCTTTCTGGTAATAAAGCTCGTTGTGCCGGTTGATTTCGGCGCGCAGAGTTTCGATTTCGGTTTTGATGTTGTTTTCTGCCAGGTCAAACAAATTCATAGAAAAATTTTAACGCAAAGACGCAAAGGTGCAAGGGAAGCAAAGTTTTTTGAATTAAAACCAAAATATAAAACTCTTACCCGGCGAGCTTTTCTTTCGCGTCTTTGCAACCTTGCATCCTCGCGTTAATTTTATTGATTCATAAATTCCGCAATCAAGCGATGAAAATGATGCGTTCCCTGCTCGCGCGCGGGCGAATATCTGCCCGTCGAATAAAACCGCGAGCGCAGTCCTTTTTGCACCGCTTCGACAATCGTCTGGTCTTCCCGTTCGACGCGATTTAAGTCCGCGCCCGCGCCTTTTTCCAGCTTCGATTCGTCGGAAACGAAAGTCAGATATGAAACCATCGTCAAATCGGGTTTTATAGGCTTGACGATGTTGACCGACACGCCCCACGGATAAAAGTTAAACATCAGATTCGGGAAAACGAAAAAGTAAAACGCGGCGATTTTTTCGTTTGTTTCGGGCAAATCGAAAACACTTTCAGCCGTTTTGGCAAAACCCGTCTGCAAGCTCGAAAAACGAAAAGTTTCCGTCGTGTGGCTGCCAAAATCAATCGCTTCGTTCAACGATTGATGCACGAACGGAATGTGAAAACCTTCGAGATAATTTTCGCAATACAAAGCCCAGTGAGCTTTGACTTCATAATCGCGCGCCGCGACAAAGCGCAGGTTTTCGAGCTTTAACGCCTTAATTTTCGCCCGCATTTCCGCGAGAAAATCTTCGAGCGGCGCGATCGGATTGACCGAAGCGAACAAAAAATTTTCCCAGACGCCGCACGGAATCTGCGGCAGATTGTCTTTCTCGGCGGGAAAATTTTCGACCGTTTCAAATTCGGGCATCGAAAGAAATTTTCCGTCCAGAGAAAATCGCCTGCCGTGATAGCCGCAGCGAATCAGATTCGCCCGGCAATCTTTTTCGATTAAAATTTTCCCGCGATGCGTGCAGACGTTTGAGAGACAATGAAAACCGTCTTCGGTGCGCGAAATCAAAATAGGTTCATCGAGAAAATTTTCCAGCAGCGTGTGCGGCTTCAGATTGTCCACCTCGTCCGTCGTCCCGACAAGCTGCCAGCTGCGCGCAAAGATTTTTTCTTTCGATTCGTGGAAATACCGCTCGTCCGTGTAAAACCCGGACGAAAGCGTCCCGGCGCGGCGAATGTCGGGATTGATGTCGAAAATGGACATAATTTTTGCCGCAGAGACGCAGAGAACTCAGAGAAAATTTTAACCGGGTGGACAGGATATTCAGGATAAAAGAATTTTCTGTTCGAGTTCTTTCGTGCTTGTTGGCGGCTAATTTTTCTCTCTCGGCGTTCTCTACAGTTAATTACTCTTCAAAAAGTAAATATCTGGGGTTCGTTTCGCTTCTTTCGAAGCCTTTGCAAATTAAGGCTTCGGCAAAAGCCTTTTGAAATTCTTCTTTAATTCTCGTCTGTTCGGCGATGGCTTTTTCGGGACTGGCGGCGACCAGATTGTTCCAATCGTTCGGGATTTCTATTGTCCGCGCGACTGTTCCCGTTTCCGCCAAATTTTCGCCTTTCGCAAGAGCCGCGACTTTCGGCGAATCCAAATGCCATTCGGCGAAAAGCCGGTCGCTGTCCAGCCCGATTACTTCGTTCTGCTCGGCGGAAGTCGAATAATCCGTGCCGTAAAAATTCGGCATATAAGTTTTGATGGTGACGCCGAGACGTTCGAGATTGAAAAAAGCGTTGCGCGCCTGCACGGGCTGATACGTCCATTTGATGTAATTTATGCCTTCCTGCAAGGCGCGCTCGCGCTGCGCCCATTTTAATCGCGCGCCGATTCCGTAATTTTGAAATTCCTGCCGGACGGCGGTCATATGCGAATAAAACGCTCGCTCGCCGCCCGCGCGAAACATCGGAACGCTCAGGACAAAGCCGACCAGCTTGCCGCCGGCAAAAGCGCCGAGCGTCCAGCCGCCCGCGTGTCCGGTCACAATCAAATGCCGCACGGGCGAAATCTCCAAATCGGGCGAAGCGAAAACTTCACGTTGCAGATACACGCATCCGGCTAATTCTTCGACCGTCGTCACCTCGCGGATTTCTATTTCGGGTTTTGTCATTGTCGGTTAAATTTCAGATTTCAAATCTCAAATTTCAAATTTATCGAACCAGTCTGCTGAAACTTTCTCAATTTGTTTCGAGGCTGTCAAATTCGCGATATCGGAAATGAAATTTATCAAAACGAGTTTTCCGGCGGCGCGATATTTGGCGGGAATTTCGGCGCGCAGCTGTTTGATAAGCGGCTCGGCGTTAATGCCGATTTTGAATAAAACCAGTTTTTTCGTGCGCGTGTGTTTTAAAATCCAGCCGGTTTTGCGCAGCGAGTTTGCGCCGCATTCGCCCCAGAAATCAAAATCGCCGTTTTCGCCAATCGCTATCAAATCGGGTTTGTAGCGAAGCCCGACTTTCACCTCGATTTCCAGATGCGGATATTTCCCGGCAAACATCGCGCAGCCGAGCGCTTTCATCAAAACGTGCTCGTAAGATTCGCCCGCTCGCTGCCACAAACGAACACGCTTTCCAATCAATGTAAAATCGTGAAGCATCGTTAAATCGAATAATAAAATTAACAGGGAGTGACTAAACGAATGTTGATAGGATAAACTTTGTCAATGCCAGCTTGTCCAAATTGTGAAAATTCAGAGAAACAAATAAAAAACGGAAAGAGTCACTGCGGCACGCAGCGATATTTATGCCGCAGTTGCGGCAAAA
>DASVRT010000117.1:0-61340 GCA_036388475.1 Pyrinomonadaceae bacterium
CTGACAACGAACCCGAAAAGCGTGGCTCTTACCGTTTCGATAGCCGTTTTCCAACTCTTTTTGTTGATTGTCAGTTAATTGAACTTTGATAACTCTGCCCATACAGCAGATAGTTTAATACATTTTTGTCTGACTACTTACTTTACTTTTATTTTTACCTTTTTACTTTTTACTTTCCTGAGTTTTTTCGTTTTCGCGAAGCGTGTCTCTTAGATTCTGAAATTTCTGCCATTGTTCGGGCGTGAAAACTTTCTGAAATCTTTCGTCGGCGCGCCCGCGGATTTCTTTGACGCGCGGCTCGGATTCTTTTCTTAAAGCTTGAATTTCCTCGCGCGTTTCGCCGACGATTTTCTGGATTTCCATTTTTTGCCCGTCGGACAGGGAAAGCCGGTCGAAAATCTGTTCGTAACGCTGCTGCTTGGTCGGCGAGGAAGCCGCAAACCAGACGTGATAAGCGTTTAAGGCAAGCGCGCCGGCGACAAAACCGAGCAGAAAAACGCTCAGCGCCGCAAACCTGACCTGCCAGTTGTATTTATTACTGCTGTTCATATTCGTTATTTTCCGGAACCATTGTCCGAAGCGTAAATTATCTGAAAAACCTGCTCGTTGGTCGGCTCTCTGCCCGGCAGGCGTTCGTTCATAATCACCATATCGGTCGAATAATTGTCGAATGAGGACACTTGCGCGCCGGAAACCGTATTAAATTCCGGCGCAAAAACCGTCAAAGCAATCAGCGCGACAACAATCGTCATCATCATTACGACCAGGGACGCCGACGCTTTCCACAATCTTCCTATTGCCGCAAAAGGATTTATTTTCACCTGCTTTTCGCGCAGGTTAGCCATCACGCGCGTCTGGAAAAACGGCGACGGCTCAAACGTTTCGGCGGCGTGCGTTTTCAATAAAACGGAAGAAATCCGCGCCGCTTCAAAGGCTTGAAAACAGTTTACGCACCGCGCGGCGTGCGCTTTGATAAAGCTCATTTCCGCTTCGTCAAAATCATTGAGCGCTTTTTCGTCCAAAATGTCTAAAATATGTTCGTTTTTCATTTTAAGCCTTCTGCTGTTCGTGCGTTTTCCGCATTAAATTCTCGACCGCTTCGCGCATTCGCCGGCGAGCGCGAAACGCCTGAATCTTGACTTTCGATTCCGTCCAGCCGGTCATTTCCGTAATATCCCGAATCGAGTGACCTTCGCCGTCAATCAGCGTTAAAACCAGACGGTCGTCCGCCGACATCGTTTCCAAAACGCGGTTGACCAAGTCGGCGGCAATCAATTTTTCTTCGTTTGATTGATGCTCTAATGTCGCCGCGTCCGACATTTTTTGTTCGAGCCAGTCGTTTTCCTCATCGCTCAGAGCGGAAACGGTCAATTCGGTTTCGCGTTTGGCGCTGCGCAGCTGATTGATGCAGGTGTTGACCGTGATGCGCGTCAGCCAGCCTTCAAAAGAGCCGCGCCCTTCGTAACTTTTCAATTGCGTGAAAATCCGCAGAAAAACGTCCTGCGCCACTTCTTCGACCACGCTTCGACGGCGAAAAAAGCGGCTGACGAAGCGGAAAATTCTCGGCGTATAGCGGCGCACGATTTCCGCAAAGGCGTTTTCGTCGCCCTCGCCGCTCTGCTGCGCCAGTTCCAAATCCGACAGTTCCGCGTAATCTTTCAAGCAATGCTCCCTTGCTTTATCACTTTCGATAAATTTTTTACGAATTGTATCTACTAGAATGATATTCACAAGCGCCGCTGAAAGAAAGTCTGAGAATCGATTTAAAACCTGCCCTTGTTCGCCTATCTTGATAAGACACGGAATCGCCGAAAAAAGTTACACGAAAATTTAAAAGCAAAGTTTTGTAAAGAAGCCGACCGAACTGTAACCATTTAAAGTTTAGAATTGTCTATAAAAGTTACGGGCGATTTTTAAAACGCGGGCGGGCGACGGTAATTTAAAACTCAATTCAAAAAGCTTCCGCCGCAAAATTTTTAGCAAATCGTTTGTTTTTGCGGTAAAACATTTGTATGCACTTTTTTAATTCTTTCCGCCGGAGCGGTTTTTTCGGCGTCTTTATTTTATTTCTGGCGGCTCTGGTTTTTTCAGCCGCGTGCGGCGGCAGCTCCGGGCAGGGCAATCGCCGGGGCGGCGGAAACAGTAACGGCAACAGCCAGCCGATACCGGACGCCGGACCGGTCGTGCCCGTGACGGCTTCGAAAGCCGTCGGGCGCGAAGTTCCAGCCTTTATTCAATCGACCGGAACGCTGGTGGCGAACGAAACCTCGGACGTGGCGCCGAAAGTGGCGGGAAAAGTGGTGAACGTCTCGGCAAACGTCGGTCAGTTTGTCGGGCAGGGCGACGTCATTGCCAGGATTGACGACCGCGATGCGCGGCTGCGGCTGGCGGAAGCGCAAGCGGGAGTGACGCAGTCAATCGCCGCGGTCCGGCAGGCGGAAGCGCGTCTCGGACTTTCGCCGAACGGAACTTTTAACGCCGCTACGATTCCCGAAGTTCAGGCGGCAAACGCCAATTACGAGCAGGCGCTCGCCGAATTGCGGCAGGCGGAAGCCAACGAAAGACGCTATCGCGATTTAGCCGAAACGGGCGACGTTTCAATCCAGAATTACGAGCAGTATCGCACCGCGCGCGACACGGCGCGCGCCCGCGTCAACAACGCCAGGCAGCAACAGGAAGCCGCGCGCAACGCCGCGCGCCAGAATAATCAGGCGATTAGAGCTGCGCAAGCCGGCGTCGAAGCTGCGCGAACACAGGTCGGAACGGCGCAGCAAGCGGTTGCCGATACGGTCGTGCGCGCTCCGTTTTCCGGTTTCGTCAGCAATCGTCCGGTTGCGGTCGGCGAATATGTTTCGTCGGCGTCAATCATCGCGACGATTTTGCGCGCCAATCCGATTAAATTGCAGATGCAGGTCGCCGAAGCCGACGTGCCGTATGTGACCATCGGCAAAGCCGTCTCGCTCGAAGTCGATGCCTACAAAGACCGCAAATTCGGCGGAGTCGTGACGGCGGTCAATCCGGCGATTGACCCGACGTCGCGGGCGGCAATCATCGAAGCGTCGATTGAAAACGGCGATAACGCGTTGCGCTCGGGAATGTTTGCGACCGCGCGAATTGTCAGGGAAGGCGGCAGCGCGGGCGTTTTCGTGCCGCGCACCGCCGTCGTCAACGACCAGACGACGCAGTCTTATCGCGTTTACGTTATTCAGGAAAACGTCGCCAAGCTGCGCGTCGTGCAATTAGGCACGGAAGAAGGCGATATGGTGCAGATTTTAACCGGCGTCAACGCCGACGAGACGATTGCCGTCAGCAATTTAGACCAGCTTTACGAAGGCGCGCGCGTGGAGATTCAAGCGCAATCATAAGGGAAATATTTTATGCAATGGTTAGCCGAAATTTGTGTTCACCGTCCGGTTTTTGCCACCGTCATCGTTTTGCTTTTAACGGTCGTCGGCGGTTTTAGTTTTTTTACGCTCGGCGTTGACCGCTTTCCGAAGATTGATTTGCCGACCATTTCGGTTTCGACTTCCAATCCGGGCGCCGCGCCCGAGCAGATGGAAACCGAGATAACCGACATTATCGAAGGCGCGGTCAATACCGTTCCCGGCATTGAAGAAATGCGCTCGAACTCGTCGCAGGGACGCTCGAACGTGACGCTGACGTTCAATCTCGACAAAGACCCCGACCAGGCTTATCAGGAAATCCAGCAAAAGCTCAGCGGCATTCTCAACCGCCTGCCGGAATCCGCCGACCCGCCGACCGTCCGCAAATCCGACCCCGATTCACAGCCGGTTTTGATTTACACGGTCAGCGCGCCGCGTTCAATCGTCGAGCTGACGGATTTGGTGCAGAACCAAATCGTCGAGCGGATTGAAAACGCCGAGGGCGTCGGCGAAATACAGATTTTCGGCGCGCGCGACCGCGAAATAAAAATTTATATTAATCCCGACCGCCTGCGCGCCTACAATCTTTCGGTGACGCAGGTCGTCAACGCCGTGCGTGCGCAGAATACCGAATCGCCGGGCGGCTCGGTGCAGGAAGGCGCGAAGACGACGGCGCTCAGAACGCTCAGCAAAATCACCAAAGTCGAAGAGTTTAACGACATCGTCGTCACGACGCGCAACGGTTATCCGATAAAAGTCAAAGATGTCGGTCGCGTCGAAGATGCCGGCGTCGACCCGACGACGGCGGCTTCGCTCAACAGCGTGCCGTCGGTTTCCGTCGCCATCCGCAAACAATCCGGCTCAAACACCATCGAGCTTATCAGCGGCGTCAAGCAAAGAATGGCGGAAATTCAGCCGACGCTGCCGAAGGATTTGAACATCGCCATCACGCGCGACCAGTCGGAGTTTATCGAAAACAGCCTGCACGCCATCGAAGAACACTTGATTATCGGCGGGCTGCTGGCGGCGGCGGTCGTGTTTCTGTTTTTGTGGAACTTCCGCTCGACGCTTATCGCGGCGCTGGCGATTCCGACTTCGATTATCGCGTCTTTCGCCATCATCGCCGCGCTCGGTTATTCGCTCAATCAGATGACGATGCTCGCTTTGACCTTGATGGTCGGCATCGTGATTGACGACGCGATTGTGGTTTTGGAAAACATCTATCGCTTTGTCGAAGAAAAGGGAATGAATCCTTTTCAGGCGGCGGTCGAAGGCACGCGCGAAATCGGTTTACCCGTGCTGGCGACGACGCTTTCGCTGCTCGCCGTGTTTATTCCGGTCGGATTTATGACCGGCATCGTCGGTCGTTTTATGTCTTCGTTCGGTCTGACTTCGGCGGCGGCGATTGCGGTTTCGCTGATTGTTTCGTTTACCTTGACGCCGATGCTCGCCGCGCGCTGGATTAAACCGCACAGGGAAAAAGATTTGGGCGAACAGCACGATGCGGAATTTGCGCAGTCCGAAGAACACGGCAGCCACGAAATCTTACGCGGCGCGGAATCGAACACCGCGTCCTTAGTCGAACAACGAAAAGACGAGAGCGAAAAAGACAGCAAGGATTCGTGGTTTTACAGCAAAGTCGAAGGCTTTTATATGTGGCTGCTGAAGCTCTCGATGCGGCATCGCTGGGCGATAGTCGGGCTTTGCATTCTGGTCGTCGCTTCGATTTATCCGCTCTTTAAATATGTCGGGATGGCTTTTCTGCCGGACGAAGACGAGTCGGCTTTCCAGGTTTCGGTGCGCGGTCCGCAAGGGACGAGCCTCGCCGCCACGCAAAGCATTCTCGACCGCATTTCGCGCGACATCCGCCAGCAGGTTCCGGGCGTGCAGAACACGGTCGTGCTCGCCGGCGGTTTCGGCGGCGGCGGCGGTTCGGGCAATGCGGGCTCGATTAACGTGGCGCTCGCGCCGGTCAGCGAGCGCAAATTCTCGCAAGCCGATTTAATCAACCGGACGCGCGGACTGGTCAGAAGATACCAGTCGAAAGATTATCGCGTAAACGTTTCGGGCGCGTCTTCCATCGGTTCGAGTCTCGGCTTGGGACGCGGCGGCTCGGGCGTCGGTTTTTACATTGCCGGACCGGACATTCAGAAACTGGACGAGTATTCCGATCAGCTCGTCGAAAAACTGCGCGCCGACGAAACTTTCCGCGACGCCGACCGCTCGCTCGAACTCGGCAGCCCGGAAATTCGAGTTTTAATCGACCGCGCGAAAGCGGCGGATTTGGGCGTCGAAGCGGGCGACGTGGCGACGGCGATAAATATTTTGTCCGCCGGGCAGCGCGTTTCGACCTTTGCCGAAGGCTCAGACCAATACGACGTGGTCGTGCAGGCGGACGAGGAATTTCGCCGCTCGCGCAATAATTTGCAGTATTTTACCGTCGCCTCGACCAACGGCACGGGAACCGTCGGTCTGGAAAAGCTCGTGCGGCTCGAAGAAGGCTTGAGCCCGGCTTCGATTAACCGTTTGAATCGCCAAAGACAGGTCACGATTTCCGCGAGCCTGCCGCCGAACGCCTCGGAATCGGACGCGCTGGCTCGCTTGCAGCAGCACGCCGCGTCGCTGAATATGCCGCAGGAATATCGCACCGGCGTGACCGGACAATCGCAGGAATTGCAGCGCGCTTACGACGCGTTTCTGCTCGCGTTTCTGCTTTCGTTCGTCTTTATGTATCTGATTCTGGCGGCGCAGTTCGAATCGTTTATTCACCCGATTACGATTCTTTTAACCTTGCCGCTTTCGATTCCGTTTGCGCTGCTTTCGACGCTGATTGCGGGGCAGACGCTCAACATTTTCTCGGCGCTCGGCATTCTGCTTCTTTTCGGCATCGTCAAGAAAAACGCGATTTTGCAGATTGACCACACCAACGGCTTGCGGTCGAAAGGAATGAATCGCTACGATGCGATTATACAGGGAAATAAAGACCGCCTGCGACCGATTTTAATGACGACCATTGCACTGGTCGCCGGTATGATTCCGCTGATTCTGGGCACCGGCGCGGGCGCAGCAACAAACCGTTCGATCGGAATTCTCGTGGTCGGCGGTCAGAGTATGTGTTTGCTGCTGACGCTTTTGGCAGTTCCGGTTTTCTACTCGCTGTTTGACGACGCTCAGGAATCGACCGTCTGGCAGCGCGCGCGCAACCGATTTAGCGGCTTGACGGCGGCGTATGTGCGCCCGGTTTATGACCGCTTCGCGGGCGCGGTTTCGGGCGCGTTCAGACGCCGGAAAGATACGCCGGCGACCGATAAAACTTCACGAAAAAGGGAAGATTTCGCCGATGGCGCATAGGTGAAAATATTTAGTTATGAGTATTCGTTTTCATAAATTCAGGTTTTTATTCAAAAGCTCGGCTTTAGTAATTTTGTGGCTTGCTCTGATGGCGGTCGTTTCATTAGTAAAGGCGCAGAATACGCAGCCGCAAACGTTGCCTCAGCCTCAATCGCCGAGTCGCCCGCCGGTCACGACGGCAACGCCGCCGAACACGACGCCGGAGCAGCAGCGAAATAATCAGCCGCAGCCGTCCACGTCGCCGCAGACGCCGATACAAACGCCGGGGCAGAACGTCGGCGATTCGAACACGACTCCGCCGACCGATTTGCCGACCGAGCCGCCGCCGGTCGCGCCGAATTTCGAAGCGCCGATGCGACCTTTGCCGAGCGCCGAGCGCGTCGGCGTGGACGTGATGAATCAGCTTCCGTTGACGCTCGACGAAGCCATCAGGCTCGCTCTGCAAAACAACAACGATGTGGACAGCTCGCGCATCGACGTGCAGATTGCCGAATTTAATCTGCGCGCGGCGCGCGGCGTTTACGACCCTTTGCTCGCGGGCGAAAGCTATTACGAGCGGCGCACGACGCCGACGGCTTCGACCATCGGCGGCGCGGGTTCGAGCGGCTCGATTACGCAAAGCAGTTTTGCGACGAATTTGGGCGCGACCGGGTTAGTCCCATTGGCGGGCGGTTCATACAGCGCCGATTTCAACACTTCGCGGACGACGAGCAACAACCAGAACGCGCTGCTTAACCCGCAGTTTCCAAGCTCTTTTAGCCTGACTTACACGCAGCCGCTCTGGCGCGGGCTGCGGTTCGACATCAATCGCCGCAACATCGAAATCGCCAAGAAAAATCTGTCTTTGTCGGATTCGCAGTTTCGCCAGCGCGTGATTGAAGTCGTCAATCAGGTCGAGCAGGCGTATTGGGATTTGGTTTACTCGCTCAGAAATTTGCAGGTGCAGATTGACGCGGTCAAACAGGCGCGGACGCAGCTTGAAAGCAACCAGCGGCTGGTCGCCAAAGGCGTTCTCGCGCCGATTGAGATTATTGCTTCGAATACGCAGATAACGACGTTCGAACAAGGCGTTTACACGGCGCAGCAGGACGTGACGCGGGCGGAAAACACGCTGAAAACCTTGATGTTGAAAGAAAGAACCTCCGAAATCTGGATTCGTTCTTTAACGCCGGTCACGCCGGTCGAAATCGAAGCGCCGCGCGTGCCGCTCGAAAATGCGACCGCCGACGCAATTCGCAATCGCCTGGAATTACAGCAGCTTCAAACCAACGCGGAAATAAACGAAATCAACACGCGCTTTTATCGCGACCAGACCAAACCGCAGGTTGATTTAATCGCCAACTACACGGCGAACGGCTTGGCGGGAACGGCAAACGACATCACGCGCGAGTCCGGCACGATTAATCCCGATTTGCTGGCGCGCATCAACCAGCTTTCCGCCGGTCAGGGTTTGCCGCCGCTCGTCATTACGCCGACCACCACGACAAGCTCGCCGCCGTCGAATCTGGTCGGCGGTCAGTTCAGCGCGATTACCGATTTGCTGACGAATCGCTATCCGACATATCGCGTCGGCGTGCGCGTTTCGCTGCCGTTCGGAAACCGCGTCGCCGAAGCCGAGCTGGGACGCTCGCTGGCGGAAGGAAATCGCCTTCAGAATCAGCGCTTGCAGCAGGAACAGCTTATCGAAGCCGAGGTGCGCAACGCTTTGCAGGCTTTGCGTTCTGCCGAAGCGCGGCTCGCGTCAGCCGCCTCCGCGCGCGCTTCAGCCGAGCTGCTTTACGAAAGCGAACAGCGACAATTTCGCGCCGGAACGACGACCGTCTTTCTGGTTTTGCAGCGACAAAATGAATTAATCGCCGCCCGCGGCAGAGAATTGCAGTCGCAAACCGATTTAAACAAAGCGATTGCCGCTTTCCAGCGCGCGACCGGAACAACGCTGACGGTTAATAATATCGACGTGAAATAAGTGGAAAAGTGCTGAGTTCTGAGTGCTAAGTGCTGAGTAATTTATTCAAACTCAGCACTTAGCACTCAGAACTCAGCACTTTTAAAGATTCATCTGCCACGTTTTTATCGCTTCAATCGGGTAAACGAGCATTATGATATTCAGCAGAAGGCTGTCGTGAATCCAGAACAGCAGAATCGTTTCGACAATTATAAAAAACGCGAGCGACCACCAGAGCTTAATTTTTTGCGCCAGCAGGAAACCGATGGTGCAGCTTAAAACGTCGCCGAGCGAATTGGCGACCGAATCGCCGAAATAATCGAGCGAAATCGTCACCGCCCGGTAACGCTCGATGACCATATTCGTATTTTCCAGAACTTCCCACGAACACTCGACCAGAATCGCTAAAAACAAACGCCACGCAAACGGCATCCGGCGGAAAACCAGCGTCGCTATCCAGAAATACAAAACGCCGTGCAGAATGTGCGTCAAAGTGTAAGGGTCAAACAAATGCTGCGAATTGTGACGGCTTAAAACCGCGCCCGACCAGAGCGTGTAAGCGTCGTCTCTGCACCACCAGACTCTGCCCTGGTAAAAAAGCTGGAAAACCATCACGACGACCGCGCCGAGCATCAAAAGCCGCGGCAGAGAATCTCCGGCGGAATTGAACGAAAATAAACTGTCAGGATTAGGTTCGGGGTTTTTTTGTGACATTGTTCTCTCCTTTTAAGATTTATACGAGTTATCCCGCTCTTTTTTGCGCTTTCATCTGGTATATGAATTTTTCGGAGAAAAGATAACGCTGTTTTTCAGAAGAAAAATATTAGATATTTTTGGAAAGTCGAATTGAAATCTTCAACGCAAGGATTTTCGTTGGATTCGCGCAAAAAGGCAAGTTTTTATAAAAAAGGGCAGAACCTCGCATTGCCGTACGACGAAAACGATTAATGCCATTGTCAGAATAATCGACCGCCGCATAGAGTTTGCTGAACGCGCAGAGCCTATGCGCCTTAATTATTTACAGGTTTTGCCGCCCCGCCGATGCCGATTTTGAAATAGTTCGCAAATGATGCCTTGATTCAATTCGCACATACCGCGAAACGATAAAAACCACAAAAATTTTTCTTTTAATTTATTCATAAAAAGAGTAAAATCTAGACTTTCTTTTTACGTGGAAACGTTTTTCAATATAATGCCGGGATGAAAAAATCTCTTTGAAATGGGGCGCAAACCAACTTGCTGTTAAACCGTTTACGTCGTTCAGGGTTCGGGGAAGCATAAATATTTACCTTCCTTATATCAATGATTTTGTTTTCATCAGCCAGCCAGGAGAACATTCGCTATGAGTACTCAAGAATTGGACAAAGAAACGTATCGCAGCATCATCGAGACTTACTTTCGGGCTTTCGGGACCCGTGATTTTTCCCAAGTGCAGTTTTCTTCGCAGATTCAATTTCTCAGCCCAATCAGCGGCATCACCATGAACGGGCGCGAGGAGGTTGGAAAATTCGTGACCGGTGTTTCGACCCGTGTTTCATCGGTGAACATAATTTCGACCGCCATCGACTTTCCGACCGCCAGCGGCGTATGGCAGATGACGACTACGAAAGGCGTTCAATATACGCTTCACAACTTCTTTCGGCTCGACGGTGAAGGGATTGCCTATATCTGGCCTATGTTCGACCCCAAAGCGGTTATGAACGATCCTGCGGGCTTGCTTGAATGGCTGAGGGGCGAAGGATATTACGACATCGCTGTGCGCACGCCCAAACAGATTGCAGGCGTGACTATATCAAAGACCGGTCGCATCTTCGTCAACTTTCCCCGGTGGGTCGATGAGCCTACGCCCTCCGTTGCGGAGGTCGCCGCGGACGGGTCGCTCGTGCCTTATCCGAACGAATCCATTAACGCCTGGGACAAAACACCGGGAGAGTCGGCACAAGGTCATTTCGTATGTGTGCAAAGCGTCGTCGTTGATGAGGAGGATGCGCTCTGGATTCTAGACCCGGCATCTCCCGGCTTTCAGGCGGTCGTCGAGGGCGGTGCGAAACTGCTTAAGGTGAATCTTGCGACAAACGAGATTGAGCGCGTCTATCACTTTGATAACGAGAGCGCGCCGACGAAGTCTTATCTGAATGACGTGCGGTTCGCGCAGGGGTTTGCATTCATGAGCGATTCGGGACTCGGCGCCATTGTCGTCCTAAACCTCACGACCGGAACGGCGCGCCGCCTGCTCGGAAATCACGCTTCTACCAAGGCAGAGCCGGACGTCGAGCCGGTGATAGGCGGACGCCCGTGGAAGTTTGCCGATAACACGACGCCTCAGGTTCACTCCGACGGGATTGCCATCGACCCAAAGCGTGAGTACGTGTATTATAAGGCGCTCGTCGGTCGGACGCTCTACCGCGTGCCCATCACCGCGCTGCTGGATGAGTCGCTGTCACCCGAGGCGCTCGAAAATCTCGTCGAGCGCGTGGCGGTGACGGAGCCGACGGACGGACTTGAATTTGACGCGCAAGGAAATCTCTACCTGACATCGCTCGAATGGAATGCGATAAAGGTGCTGCGCCCGGACGGGCGGCTCGAGGTCTTTGCCAGGGCAGTCGATTTTCTGTGGACTGACACCATCACGATGAGCCACGATGGAGACCTGCTCTTCTCAGCTTCGCAGTTTCATTTAATGCCGGCTTTCAATGGAGACGTAGACAAGCGAACGCCGCCGTATAAAGTCTTTCGGCTGAAGCTTCCCTAGTGCGTCTAAGGTAAAATGCTTTGTTTCTTAAGGCTCAAAGTCAAAAGTTAACTCCTGGTGTTCAATTGTTGCTGAATCAAATACAACTGTTTCTATCTCAGCGGCAATTGAGTATTTGCCTGCGCGGGTCGATATTTTCAGGATTTTTTCGGTTTCAGGTATTTTCTGCCTTTCAGCTTTGACGGCAGTAAATCTTCTTTCGTGTATTTTTCGTAGCCTTTGCCGTAATCGAGTTGTTTCATTAATTTGGTCGGCGCGTTGCGCAGTTTTAGAGGCACGGGCAGATTGCCGTATTTCGACGCGTCTTCCAGAGCTTCCATATAAGCGTTATAGGCGCTTTTGTCCTTCGGGCAGTTTGAGAGATAGGCGACGCCGTGAGCGAGATTGATGCCGGCTTCGGGCAAGCCGACGGTTTCGACCGCGCGAAATACGGCGTTGGCGACAACCAGCGCGGTCGGCTGCGCCAGACCGATGTCTTCGGAAGCGAAAATCACCATCCGGCGGGCGATAAATTTCGGGTCTTCGCCGGCGTCAATCATTCGCGCCAGATAATAAATCGCCGCGTCCGGCTGGCTGGCGCGCATTGATTTGATAAAAGCGCTGATGACGTTGTAATGCTCCTCGCCTTTTTTGTCGTAGCGCAGAAACTTCGCCTGCAAAGTGTCTTTTAAAGTTTCGACCGTGATTTTTTCGTAAAATCGCGCCGTGTTTTCAATCATCGTGATAGCTTGGCGCGCGTCGCCGTTCGCCATCGCAATCAGCCAGTCTTTCGATTCTTGGTCTAATTCGTAGCCGGTGCGGTCGATGATTTCCGACATATCTTCGCCGGTCAATTCTTCGAGAACGAAAACGCGCAGGCGCGAGAGCAAAGCGGGAATGACTTCAAAGCTCGGATTTTCGGTCGTCGCGCCGATTAAAACCAGCTCGCCCGATTCGACAAACGGTAATAGAAAATCCTGCTGGGCTTTATTGAAACGGTGAATCTCGTCGAGAAAAAGCACGCGCGGGCTGGTTTCCTCGCGCGGCTTGGCGATGATTTTGCGAATGTCGTCTTTACCGGCGGAAACTGCTGAAAGCTCGTAAAAATCGGCGTGAATCGCGTTGGCATACATCCGCGCCAGCGTCGTTTTGCCCGTTCCGGGCGTGCCCCACAGAATAAACGAAAAAACGTGACCCTGCTCGATGGCGATGCGCAGCGGCTTGCCTTCGCCGACGAGATGTTTCTGCCCGACAAATCCGTCGAGCGTCAAAGGTCTGATTCTGCTGGCTAAAGGCTCCATAATAAATGCAAAAGGCAAAGTGTAAAATGTAAGAAAGGATTTAATTTCAGGATTTAGGATTCCGAATTAAATTTTGCCTTTTGCCTTTTGCGTTTCTCAGTTTTCTTCTTTTTCGTCTTCGTGTTCAATCGCCGTCAAAACTCGCGCGCTGTCCTGGTGCGCTTTGCCGCTGCTGTCGTTAAATTCGCCTTCGGCAGTAGTTACGGGGTCGCCGGTGATAATGCCGCCGATGATTTCCAGATTGCCCAAGATGCGCTGACCCGCGCCTTTTAAATTTTCCGTAGTTAAATCTTCTTCCTGAAGAACGTCGTCTTTTTCCGTCATTTTTCCTCCTTGTTTCCGGCTTCGATTTTAACACAAGCCGCGCGGTTTTTGTTTTTGGTGCGGCAGCGAACCGAATTTTTCCGGATTTTCAGGCTAACTTTTTATACTTCAAATTTTTCAGTAAAGTAGAAGCAGCGAATAAATTTGCCAAGGGGAAAAATGGAAGAAGTTTCAGAAACCAGATCTTTCGGCAAGCGGCAGGAAAAGCCGACTCTGGAAATGTCCTCGCGCCGCCGCTGGGCAGTGACTATCGGCGTGATGACGGGAATGTTTCTCGCCGCGCTGGAAGCGACCGTCGTCGGCACGGCGATGCCGACCGTTATCGCCTCGCTCGGCGGTTTGAATCATTACAGCTGGGTGTTTTCCGCGTATTTAATCACCTCGACCGTGACCGTTCCGGTCTGGGGAAAGCTCTCGGATTTATACGGCAGACGCCTTCTTTATCAAATCGGCATCGGCGTTTTTCTGCTCGGCTCGATATTGTCGGGAATGTCGGCTTCGATGGAGCAGTTGATTATCTTTCGCGCGATTCAAGGGCTCGGCGCGGGCGCGCTGATTCCCCTGGGAATGACGATTATCGGCGATATTTTCACTATCACCGAGCGCGCGCGGATGCAGGCGCTGTTTAGCGGCGTGTGGGGATTTTCCAGCGTCGTCGGTCCGATTGTCGGCGGCTTTATTACCGACCAGCTTTCGTGGCGCTGGGTTTTTTATATCAATCTGCCGGTCGGTCTGGCGGCGGCTTTTATTATCGGCATAGCTTTGAAAGAACCGAAAGTTCAGACGCGTCCGGCGATTGATTACGCGGGCGCGGGGCTTCTGATGGCGGCGATTACTTTGCTGATGCTCGGCTTGGTCGAAGGCGGAACCGGGTTTGCGGCTCTGGTTTCGCCGCGAAATCTGGCGTTTTTTGCGGCTTTCGCGGTTTTGATGGCGATTTTCGTCTGGGTCGAACGCCGCGCCGCCGACCCGATAATTCCGTTTCGGCTTTTTCGCAACCGGACCGTTGCGGTTTCGGTCTACGCCGGATTCCTGGCGGGCGTGGCGATGTTCGGCGCGATTTCATTCGTGCCGCTTTTCGCGCAGGGCGCGCTCGGCTCGACCGCGACCGAAGCCGGCTCATTATTAACGCCGCTGATGCTCAGCTGGGTCGGAATGTCGGTCGTCGGCGGGCATCTGCTGCTGCGCGTCGGTTATCGCTCGATTAGTATTGTCGGGTTCGTTTTACTGACCATCGGTTTTGTTTGCCTGTCGCTGTTCGAGCGCGAAACGGCGCGCTTCTGGCTGTATGTCGATTTGGTTTTAATCGGCGCCGGACTGGGTTTGACGATGCTGACGCTGCTGATTGCCGTGCAGCACGCGGTCAAGCGAACCGAACTCGGCGTCGCCACTTCGCTCAATCAATTTTCGCGCTCCATCGGCGGCGCGGTCGGCGTGGCGATAATGGGCGCGGTGCTTTCCGCCGGGCTGACGGCACAGCTAAATTATGCGGCGCAAAACGAAAACGCCGTCATTACCGTCGAGCAAGCCGCCGAATTTGCCGCCAATCCGAACGCTTTGATTGAGCCGCAGGCGCAGGCAGACGTTTCGCCCGCCACGCTGGAGGCTCTGCGCTCGGCAATGGCAAGCGCCATTCATCGCGTTTTCTGGGTCGGAACGGTGCTGGCGGCGCTGGCGCTGCTGGTTTCGCTGTTTCTGCCGCGCGCCGGGAAAGAAAGGGACTCGGCTGAGGCGGATTCAATATCCGAGATGGATTCGATAAAAGTATCTTGAGATTAAAACGCGAGCGAAAACCATAAAAAATTAAAGATTCCGAAAATCATTCAGAATAAATAAGAAAAACCTCGGGCTCGGCGAACGCGAAATAATACGTGTTTCGCCGATTAAATTTTTACCTGTTGTCCCGCTTACACATTTTCTGAATCGAAGCGAAAACTCTTTATTTCAAATCTTTCGCAATTTCAGCAAGCTTTGCACGTCTCATTTCCGGCGCAAAGTTCGATGAAGTTCAAATAACCCGCGCCCGGAAAAAGGCAATTTACGAATGCTGAAAAACCTCTGGCTTTTTGCCGAAAAATACTTATAATATCTGGTGTCGAATCCGAGCCGATGAAATCATATAAAATTAGAATATTTTCGCTGTTGTTATTGTTCCTCTGCGTTCAATTACTGGAAGTGCATTCCCAGAAAAGCCGGACTGATACGCCCGACTTTCGCGTGATGCTGCAAAAAAAACTCGATGATTATCAAAAGGTCGTCACGAAAAACGGGCAGCAGGTAAAAACGAAGGGAGTGGAGCTGGCGGAAGTTTGTTCGGTTGATACGGATTTGGTTTCCCGAAGGGTTTTCGCCGACTACGGCGCGATTTTTATTGCCGAAAACGTGGAATTTCCCCGAAAATGTATTTTTCAAAACGAACAGGAAGTTTCGACTTATCAAAATTCGGCTTCGGCAAAGACCGAAACTCTTGACGGCACGACGATAACGCTTCAGGAAGAAGCGATGGAAGATTTGCTCAAGGCGCGCCGTGAAGCGGCGAAACGCAATCTTAAAATCACTCCGCGCGGCGGCTCAATCGCCGCCAGGCGTTCTTACACCGATACTCAGAGACTCTGGGATTCGCGTTTTTCGCCCGGACTCAAATACTGGGTCGCAAAAAGAAAAATTTCGCGGCAGGAAGCCGAGCAGGTAAAGAATCTGCCGACCCGGCAACAGGTCTCAAAAGTTCTGGAATGGGAAAGCAAAGGCTGGTTTTTCAGCACGGATTTTTCGAAATCAATTCTTTATTCGGTCGCCGCGCCCGGCGCTTCGCAGCATCTTTTTATGCTGGCGCTGGACGTCGAGCAATTTGCCAATCCGGCGGTGCGTGAAATTTTAGCGCGGCACGGCTGGTTTCAGACGGTGCAGAGCGATTTGCCGCATTTTACTTATCTCGGTTTAAAAGAAACGGAGCTTCCGGAAAAAGGATTAAAGGCGGTTTTTTTCGGCGGGCAAAAGTTCTGGATACCGAATCTGAAAGCGAACCTCGATAATAAATCATAAAAAAGTCAGCGACTCGTTTGATAGCCGCTGACTTTTTCCTTCGATTATTTTCCTTCGATTACTGGCTGACCAAATTTACCGGAGCCGGATAACCTTTGCCTTGCAGCTGGGCAATCTGGAAGGTAACTTCCTTCTTGCCCTTTATGTTTTTGGTGACTGCGCCGCTGCCGCTGTTTGAATTCGAATTTTTATTTTTATTATTCGACGCGACGGTATTGGAATTCATATCGCCGGTGTTCGAATTGGCTTTGCCGTCAACCGGATTTCCCTGAGCGTCGAAAGCCATCTGCCGCAATCCGTTCAGAATATTTTCGCGGTCTTGCGCGTTCAGGCTGTCGAGCGAAACGCCGTAAGCGTCGAGCACGCGGCGCAGACTTTCTTCCGTGTTCGTGCCGCGCTCGTAAACGTCGCGGTAAATTTTCAAAACGCCGTTTTCGACGACGATGGTTTCGTAACGAAGCTCGACCTGAACCGGAGTTTTCAGTTTAACGTCTTTCGTTTCCGTTTTTTGTTTTTCGTAACCCATTACATCTTGCGCCGTTAATTCGGTTCCGCTCAGCTTTGCCAGTTCCAGCGCAAAATCTTTAACCTGCGAGTTGGTCAGACCGACGCAGCCGTGCGACGCGAAATTGCCGAGCCGCGCCGCCGATTTTCCGCCGTGAATCAGCGACGGCAAGCCGATGGGAATTTTAATCGGTCCCAAAGGATTCAATTTGCTTCCGGCTTCAACTTTTTCGCCGGGTTTGACTTTGCCTTTCACCCACGGCTCGTCGGGCGGCGTCCAGGTCGGGTTAAAGATAATATTGCTCGCCTTGCGTATGCCTTTCGGCAGCGGGAACTCCGGGTAACCGATGCCGACTTTGTAAGTTTTGACGAGTTTTCCGTCCTGAAAAACGTCCATCCGGTATGCCGGAGCATTGACGACGACGCGCGAGTCGGTCGGAAGCGCATTCGGTTTTGCCGCCATCGTATTCGTGTCGGTTCCGGCTTCGCCGCCTTCCCAGCGCTGGCGCACCAATTCAAAAAAACGATTGGCTTTTTCTTCGCCCAGCAATTGGCGGATTTCATTGTTGGCGCGCTCCGTTTCCGCGCGCGTCGAGCCTGAATAATTAGCGGTTTCTTCATCATCGTTCAGATTCCGAACGGCTTCGCCCGAAACCTGCTTTAATTTCCCGATTTGGTCGTCCGACAATTGCAGTTTCGTCTTCAACTCGGCGGCAAACTGCTCGTCGCTGAACATCGCGTCCAGAACCGGCAGAGTAACCGGCATCGCCAGCGCCCCTTCCGTATTTTCCGCCGGTTTGGCGACGTTCGTATTCGTCGCGGCGGTCGTGTTTTCCGGATTGGTGTTTATGTTTCCGGCGGTGTTCGTATTGCCTTGCTGCGGCGGCGGCGGCGCGCAACCGTAAAAACTAAATAAGATTAAGGTAAAAAATAAGGTGAATATTTTTGATTGGTCTAATTTCATAGCTATAAAATTCTTTTTGCTCCTGTAATTGTGCGTTGTTTTGATACACAAATATCTCGACAGTAAGCGTAAAGCAATAGTTATACCTTTGAGGAAAGAACTGACAACTGAGAATTGAGAATTGAAAACTGAAAACCATTCTCAGTTATCAGTCGTCAGTTCGGTCTGACTTCAATGCCGTTTTTGAGCAGCGGAAACGGGTTTATATAATTGCCTTCAAAGTAACGCGCCGGGTTTGCGGGAATCGAAATCGAGAAATGCAGGTGATAATTTCCCGCTCCGGCGTTTCCCGAATCGCCGACGTAGCCGATAACGGTGCCCTGCCTGACAAAATCTTTTTCCTTGAGATTGTCGGCGCGTTTTTGCAGGTGAGCATAGTAATAGACATACTTTTTGTCGGCGCTGTATTGATAGATGGTGATGCCGCCGAGCTTGCTGTCGAAAAATTTGGCGATTTCGCCGTCCGCCGTGGCGATGACCGGAGTTCCGACAGGAGCCATAATGTCGATAGCGTCGTGAATGCGACCGCCGGAGCGCGAAGCCGCAAAAGTGTCGGTCAACTGCTCGCGTGTGACGCCGGCGACCGGAATCAGCAGAGCGCCCGCCGGCGCAGAATACGGAGAGCCGTTTTGATTGGAAATTTGATTGGCGTTTGTATTAATATTCGTTTCTGAATCGGCGTCGGCATTATCGACCGCGTTGACGTTTACATCGACAATCGAGGGAACGGGAAGCGGCGACGGAACGGGCGTCTCTTCGGTTTGAACGGCAACATTGGGGAACAGCGAATTATCGGGATAAATATAACCGGCGATAAATTTTTCAAAGATAAAAAGAGCGGCAAAGGCGTGCAGCGCCAGTAAATAAATCACCAGAAAAACTCTTTTGATAATTTGCCCGAACCTGTTCATAAGATAAATTGTAGAAGGTAAAAATAATAACCACAAGATTTTTATTTGAATCAAATAAATTAATGCCGGCAGAAGATGTGACAACCGCAGATAAAGAAGCGTCGAAATTGTTTTTCGAGAATCTTCCCGAAAATTTCGTTTTCCCGAACGATAGCGTCGGGCGAAAATTGCTCGAAGAATACGGAGCGGTTTTCGTCGCTCGCGGAGGCGTCGTCGCGCCGCCGACCGTGATGTTTGAAAACGAGCGGGAAGTCTCGAAATTCCAATCTTCCGTCGGCAAATCGCGAAAAATCATCGGCGGCTTTAAAATCGAGCTGCAAACCGCCGCGATGCGGTCGTTGAAAAAAGCCGTCAGCGAAGCCGCCGAAAAAAATTTAAGCATCACGCCGCGCGGGAGCGATGCCGCCCGCCGCAGTTATTCCGAGACCGTCGAGCTGTGGGCGAGCCGCGTCGAGCCGGCGCTGGCTTACTGGCTTGAAAAAGGACGACTGACGCCGCCGCAGGCTCGCCGTATCAAATCGCTTGCGCCCGTCTCGCAGATTTCCGAGATTTTACAGCTCGAAGAACAAGGGATTTTTTTCAGCAGGGATTTTTTGAAATCGATTCTTTATTCGGTTGCCGCGCCCGGCACGTCGCAGCATCTTTCGATGCTGGCGCTGGACGTCGCCGAACACGACAACGCCGAGGTGCGCCGGATTCTGGCAAATCACGACTGGTATCAAACGGTCATTTCGGACTTGCCGCATTTTACCTATCTGGGCGCGGCGCAAAGCGAGCTGCCGAAGCTCGGATTAAAGAAAACATTAAGCGGCGACAGAGATTTCTGGATTCCAGCGCTTTAGCCGAATCCTGTATTATTGAAGCAATCAATTTTTTATTTAAGAGGAAAATTATAAATGTTGGAACATCTGACAAGAGACCGATTTGCCGAACATCTGAACACTAAATTTAAGATTTATCTGGCGCCGGAAACCTTCGTCGAAGCGGAATTAACGGAAGTTTCGGAAATAAGAAAACGCCCGCGCCAGGAAGCTTTTTCGCTTCTTTTTCTCGCGCTCGTCGCCACTCCGTTTGAACAAGCCGCTTATAAAATAGAACACCCGGCGCTCGGCTCCGATATATTGTTTCTCGTGCCGGTCGAGAAAACCGACAAAGGAATCTTCTACGAAGTTTTATTTAATCGTCTGACCGATGATTAGCGTTAACTTGATTTTAAGAATCTGAGCGCCGAAACACACGAATAGTGAAAGGCGAAAAAGATTCGGTCGGTTTTCTCTAAACCGATTCTTCGCGGTTCGCGTGTTGCGGCGGAAATAACTTCCGGTTTAGCGGCTGGCGATGCGGTTGATAATTGCTTCATAGCGATTTCCCTTGATTCCGGTCGGGACGAGAAGCAGCGAAAACTCGCCTAAAGCGAAGTGCTGAATCGGGTAAACGTCCTGCGGCAAGCGGGCTTTTCGCGAATCCTCGAACAACAGCGAAAAACTTTCGCCGCTGAAAGCGCGGCTTTCGTTGGCTTCGCGCTTTAAATCTGTAACTTCTATCAGCCGCAATCGAATCTGTTTTTCGCCCGTCCGAACCTGCACGAAAGTATCGACAAAAGGCTCGAAATGCGCTTTCGTCAGATAATTCAGCGGGTCTGAAAAGCTTTCCGGCGGCGCGGCAAAAAGCCCGTCCGTTTTGGAAATTTGGGCGAAAATACTGCCCGCCGAAGTCAAAGAAGCGGCAGCAATCGCGCCAATTCCAAGATTTTGGATAAATCCGCGTCGTGTTATAGTCATTTTTTTATTGAAGGAATCGTCGGTTAGATTTCTGGACTCGGATGAAAATGTTACTCCCATTTATTAAATAATTCAAGGTAAATATTCCGGCTGAATATTTCCTTGAACATACCCGCCGCAAAAATATTAACCGGACGGAAACCTCCGAAAGCGAGGCATTTAGCAAATATTTCGAGATAGATAAATTTGTCTTGAATCGTAATTAAAAAAAGGGTATATTTATCGCGCAAGATAAAACTTCTTTTGATAACACCGAAAGTTTGTTCGATTGCCGGGTTTCAAGGGCTACCATTTAATCAATTCATAATTAGGTTTTATTTATAATCCACTTCAAAAACTAAGGAGATCCTATGGACGAGTTTATTGCTATCATCAAAATGTTTGGTGGTAATTTCGCGCCGCGCGGCTGGGCGCTGTGCAACGGTCAAGTTCTTTCTATCGCGCAGAACACTGCTCTTTTTTCGCTGTTGGGCACGACCTTCGGCGGCAACGGGCAGACGACGTTTGCGCTGCCGGATTTGCGCGGTCGCGTGCCGGTTCATCCTGGACAGGGACCGGGACTTTCGCCCTACAGCTTGGGACAAGCAGCCGGCACGGAAACCGTAACGCTGATATCTACTCAAATGCCGCAGCACGTGCATACGTTCGCCGTTCCTACTTCGAGCGCGACGGCTAACAGTCCTGCCCCGGCTAACAACTTGCTGGCAAGCGGGACGGTCAATGTCGGCGGGAATGAAATCGAAGTAGTTGGTTTTCGCTCAGGCGTGCAGGCTGACGGCGCGATGCAGCCGGGAAATACGGGCATTGCCGGCGGAAGTCAGCCGCACGAGAACATTCAACCGTATCTGTGCGTCAACTTTATTATTTGTCTGGAAGGCATTTTCCCGTCAAGAAATTAAGAAGGTGTTAAGCTCTGTCTGTAACGAGAACGACGAAGAAAATTTTTGCCGCAATCGTTACAGGCATCTTGAAGAATTCAAAATCAGTTCTACAGCATCACGCCTACAAACTGGTTTCACTAACCAGGGGCAGTTTAAAGAGGTAACATTTCAATGAAAAACAAGACTTCGACACTTAATCGCTTATTTTCTAAATTCTTTTCCGTCGTTTTACTGTCGGCGGTTTCTCTCGCGCCGGCAATCAGTCCCGCCGTTACGGCAAGCGAAGTGATTGAGCCAAAAGCGCCGCCGATGTTTTTTATGCCGCCGACGACGACGACGGTTTCAAATGCGACGCCGATTGTTATCGGCGATAATAGCACTAATCCGAACACGGTTCCCTACCCGTCGAATATTACGATTGCGGGCGCGGTCGGAACAATTACGAACGTCACGGTCGTTTTGAGAGGTCTTTCAATCGGACGTCCGCGAGACCTTGACATTCTTCTGGTCAGTCCGACCGGTCAGGCGCTTATTCTGGTGTCGGATGTCGCGGGAGTCACCGAACCCAATTCGACTACCACCAATGTGACGATAACGCTTGCGGACGGCTCGCCGTCGCTGCCGGGCGATGTCATCGGCACGACTCCGCTGGTGACAGGAACTTTCAGACCGACCAACAATGGCGCGGGCGAAGCCGCAATGCCTGCTCCCGCTCCGGCGCTGACCACCGCTAACTATCCGCCCGCGAGTACGGATGCCGGCTCGACCGCCTGCGCCGGCTGCACGCAGACTTTCGCCAGCAAATTCGCCCAACCGGGCGTGGCGGCAAACGGCGTTTGGAGTCTTTACGTAGATGATGACAGCCTTACCGGCACGACCGGCACGATGGCGCAGGGCTGGACGCTGAACGTGACGACAGACAATATTCCCACAACTGCCGCGGGCGCGAACGTTAGCGGTCGCGTGGTCAACTCCGACGGACGCGGAATTTCCGGCGTGAAAATCGGAATGCTCGAACCAAACGGACAAACGCGCTATGCATTGAGCAATCCATTCGGCTATTTCAATTTCGCGGACGTTCCGGCGGGCGAAGTCTATGTCTTCAGCGTCAAGGCGAAAGGCTATCAGCCGACCAGCGTCGCCAGAGCGGTGACGGAAGACGTGGCTGATTTGGAAATCGTTCTCCACGAGTAATCGCCGCTTTCGGTAGGCAAGCGCCTGACTTAAACTGAAAACTGTAAAGAGCGTGTTCGACCGGGTTTGGTCGGACACGCTTCTTTTGTAAAATTAAAGATGTCTTTGGATAAATATACCGGCAGTTTGATTGAAAACCTGCGCCGCTTGGGTAAAAAGTTCTTTTGCTGAGGCTTAAGCCTCAAGTTTGGAGTTCGAGATTTAATCGTTAAGCGCGCAGGCTCAAAGTTTCGGCTTTTACAATACAATACTGACGTTAACTTAAGTAATCAGCCTGAAAATATTCTTGTGACACCGACGATAAAAGAAACGCATCTCATCGCGCCATACGGAAACACGCTGAAAAACCTTTTCGTTTCGCCGGAAGAAGCGGGAGATTTCAAAAAATACGCCAACGCTCTGCCGTCTTTGCAGCTTTCGCCGCGGGCAATATGCGATTTGGAAATGCTGGCGGTCGGCGCGTTCTCGCCGCTCGAAAGCTTTATGAACGAGGCGGATTACGCGCGCGTCGTGCGTGAAATGCGCCTCGCGAGTAATCACGTTTTTCCCATTCCCGTCGCTTTGCCAATCGACGCGGAAAGCGGGATTCGTGAAAATCGGGAAATCGCCCTCCGCGACGCGAAAAACAATCTGCTGGCGGTATTGAAGACGGAAGAAATTTACGAATGGAATCGCGCCGAATTTGCCCGACGGGTTTTAGGAACCGAAAACGCGCGTCATCCGCTCGTGGCGGAAATGAGCGGCTGGGGCAATTTAAACGTTTCCGGCAGCCTGCGCGTCCTGGAGCTTCCGCGTCATTACGATTTTCCCGAATTGCGGCTTTCGCCCGCCGCCGTTCGCGCGCGGCTCCAATCGCTCGGCAATGAACGGGTCGTCGCCTTTCAGACGCGCAATCCGCTGCACCGCGCGCACGAAGAATTAACCAAACAAGCATTAGAAAAAACGGGCGGAACCTTGCTTCTGCATCCGGTCGTCGGGCTGACGAAAGCAGGCGACGTCGATTATTACAGCCGCGTCCAGACGTATAAAATTCTGACCGAAAAATATTACGACCGAAACCGCGTGCTGCTCGCGCTGCTGCCGCTCGCGATGCGTTTCGCCGGACCGCGCGAGGCTCTGTGGCACGCCGTCATTCGCCGCAACTACGGCGCAAATTATTTAATCGTCGGGCGCGACCACGCCGGCGCCAGACCGGATTCAAACGGCGAGCCTTTTTACGCGCCATACGCGGCGCGCGAGCTGGTCGAAAAATTCAGCGAGGAAATCGGCGTCCGCGTCGCGGCGTTTGAAGAATTCGTTTATCTGCCCGAAACGGAAAGTTATGAGGAAGTCTCGAAAACTTCTGCAAACAAAAGCTTTTTTCTACTTTCGGGAACGCAGGTGCGCGAAGATTATCTGAATAAAGGTCGAAGGCTGCCCGCGTGGTTTACGCGCCCGGAAGTCGCGCAGATTCTCGAAGAATCTTATCCGCCGCGCCACCGTCAGGGCGTTTGCATCTGGTTGACGGGCTTGAGCGGCGCGGGAAAATCCACGACCGCCGAGATTGTGACCGCGATGCTGCCCGCCTGCGGTCGGCGCGCGACCTTACTCGACGGCGACATCGTGCGCACGCATCTTTCCGCCGGACTCGGCTTCGACAAAAAAGGGCGCGACACGAACATTCGCCGCATCGGTTTCGTCGCTGCCGAAATCGTGCGCCACGGCGGCGTCGCCGTCTGCGCGGCGATAAGCCCGTATCGCGCCACCCGCGCCGAAGTCCGTAAAATGGTCGGCGAAAATTTCGTCGAAGTTTTTGTCGACACGCCGCTCGCCGTTTGCGAAGAGCGCGACACGAAAGGAATGTATGCCAAAGCGCGGCGCGGCGAAATTAAAGATTTTACCGGCGTCGATGACGTTTACGAAGCGCCGTCCGAGCCTGAAATCGTGCTCGATACAATCAATCAATCGCCCGAAGCAAATGCGCGTTTGATAGTAAATTATCTTATTCAAAAGGGCTTCGTTCGTCATTAAGGCAAAATGCAAAATGGCAAATATCGGGATTGAGAATTTAAGATGCAGAATTAGATTTTTTCTTCGATTTTGCACTTTGCGCTTTGCATTTTGCCTTCTTTTACTTATGTCTCAGGAAAATTTCGAACGTTTTCGAGAACTCGTTTTACGGGATTTGTCGCTTCAGCAGCGATTGCGTGAAGCGACAGACCGTCACGTTTTTATTCAAAAAATAGTCGAAATGAGCGCGGAATGCGGCTATGAAATTACGCCGGAAGACGTCGAAAAAGCGATGCGCCGCGAGCGGCGCGCGTGGCTGGAAAGATGGATATGAATCGAACGCTGGAAAATTTGCGGGATTGGATTCCGGTTCGCTTTTACTGGCAGGAAAACCGCGCCTTTCTTGATTGGTGTTATCTGGGAAAAAAGCGTTTTACCGAGCCGTTTTTTGACCAGACGATCGAGCGGCGCTTTCGCGAGCCTTTTAATTTATTGTTTCGTCACCAGACGCCGATAGAAGTTCTGGGCGAATTACACGCTTTTCAGCGCGGCTTTGTGCCGAGCGGTTTTATTTTTCATATGTCGCGGTGCGGCTCGACGCTCGTTTCGCAGATGCTCGCCGCGACGGCGCAGAATATCGTTATTTCCGAGCCGCCGCCGATTGATTTGATTTTGCGTTCGAATCATAAAAATCCCGAAATTTCGGACGAACGACGAATCGAGTGGCTGCAATGGACAATCGGCGCGCTCGGTCAAAAAAGAAACGCGGAAGAGAAATATTATTTTATTAAATTCGACAGTTGGAGCGCGTTCGATTTGGCTTTAATCGAACGCGCCTTTCCCGGCGTTCCGTGGATTTTTCTGTATCGCAATCCGGTCGAAGTCATCGCTTCGCATATGAAGCTGCGCGGCGCGCAGATGATTCCGGGCGTGGTCGAAAAGCTTTTGCCCGGTCTGAATTTGACGGACGTTTTGCAAATGCCGCCCGCAGAATATTGCGCCCGCGTGCTGGCGCGGATTTGCGAAAACGCGCTCAATCGCCTGCCGAATCAAAATGCGTTATTGGTCAATTACACGCAATTGCCGGACGCCGTCACATCCATCGTTCTCAAACATTTTCGCGCCGCGTATGCGCCCGAAGAGATTGAACAAATGAAAAACGCCGCGCAGTTTAGCGCCAAAACGCCGCAGATGAATTTTGTCCCCGACAGCGAAACAAAGAAAAAACAGGCGGGCGACGCGGCACACGCGGCGGCTGAAAAATGGGTGCATCCGCTTTACGAAAAACTCGAACGAGAAAGAGGCAAAAGTAAAAAGTAAAAAGGCAAAAATAAAGAGCGTCGTTCTGCTTTAATTCCAAATTCAAGCAAGACAGCTTTTTACTTTTGCCTTTTGCCTTTTTACTTACTAAACTTTGCGTTAAAATTCCCTGATAAAAATATGATTCCAGTCTTAAAATTGCCTTTTGTTTTCGATTCAGACAGGCTTAAGAATGATTTGCGAAGCTTTGCGCCCGCTGATTGGACGCCGCATTTTAACACTCGTTATTACGAAGGCGATTGGAGCGGCATTGCGCTTCGCGCGCCGAAAGGCTCGGCGGTTAATCAGATTTATCCCGACCCGACCGCCAAGGACGGATACGCGGGCACCGAGCTGCTCGCCCGCTGCGCGTATATTCCCGAAGTGCTGGCGACTTTTCGCTGCGAGCTTGAATCGGCGCGCTTTCTGCGGCTCGGCGCGGGCGGAAATATCCGCGAGCATCGGGATTATCGGCTCGGCTACGAAGACGGCTTTATCCGCCTGCACATTCCCGTCGAGACTAACCCGCAGGTCGAATTTTTTCTTGACGGGCAAAGCGTCGAGATGAAGGAAGGCGAAGCCTGGTATCTGAATTTCAATCTCAAACACCGTGTTAAAAACGGCGGCGCGTCCGACCGTGTGCACCTGGTTATCGACTGCGTTCTGAACGATTGGCTGCGCGCGTTTTTCCCGCCGGAAGAGCAGGCAATATAAATTTGCAACACAAAGGCGAAGAATCCGAAGGGGAAATTCAGAGCAGGCTTCGCGGCTTGATGGACGGGATAAACAGGATAAAATCTTTTTCCTATCTGCGTTTCATTTTTCTTGCCCTGTATCGTTCGTGTCCTGGCGGTGAAAATTTCTGAGCGGTCGATTAGGTAATTAAACGCACTGAAAATTTCTTTGAATTGTTACAATATAGGAATATGAGTTTCAATTTTATCGACGTTCTGCTCATATTCTTTATTTTGCTGAGCGTTTTATACGGCTGGCACCGCGGTTTTATTTTAAGTCTGCTCGATTTGCTGCGCTGGATCGGAAGTCTTCTGGCAGGCTTGTATTTTTATCAAACGGTCGCCGGCTGGCTCGGTTTGATAAATGATTGGACGGAGGTTTGGAATCAGCCGCTCGCCTTTCTTTTGATAGTGGCGACGAGCAGTATATTGTTTCAGATTGTCGCTTACGCGCTGCTCAGGCGTTTGCCGAGCGATATTCATAAACGGCGCGTCAATCGTTTGTTAGGAACATTACCGGGATTTGTTAACGGTCTGATTTTAGCGGCAATTTTGTCTTCGATGCTTTTTTCGATGCCGTTTTCCGACGGTTTACAGGAAAAAACTCGTGAAAGCGCGACGGCAAATTATCTCGCCGGTTACACCGAAGAACTGGAAACGGCGCTTTCGACCATTTTCGGCGGAGCCGTCCAGCAGACGCTGAACCGGCGCACGATTCATCCCGAATCAAACGAGCGAGTCGAGCTGCCTTTTAAGGTGGCGGAAACGCGACCGCGACCGGAAATCGAAGCGCAGATGCTGGAAATGGTCAATCGTGAACGCGCCGCCGCCGGGCTGAAGACGCTCGAAGCCGACCCCGAACTGACGGAAGTTGCGCGGCAGCATTCCGCCGATATGTTTGCGCGCGGTTATTTTTCTCATAACACGCCGGAAAATCTCGACCCGTTTGACCGTATGCGGCGCGCGAATGTGCGGTTTTTAACGGCGGGCGAAAATCTCGCGCTGGCGCCGACGGTTCAAATCGCGCACACCGGACTGATGAATTCGCCCGGTCATCGCGCCAACATTTTGCGACCGCAATTCGGGCGTGTCGGAATAGGAATTATGGACGGCGGCAGACGCGGTTTGATGGTGACGCAGAATTTTCGTAATTAAGAGTACGGGTAAATACGACTGAAAATCGTATTCAGGCGACAAAGCCTCCGAATCGTCAGATTGCCGCTTTTCCGATATCAACGATTTCCGTTTCAAATCCGACCCGCGAGAAAAATTTTCAAATGTGCGGATATTCGTATTTAAACCGCTTTCGATTTTTCCAATATTTCCAGCGCCATTTGTAGCTCAGAGGATTTAAAGTGCGACGAAGCCCAAAGAATACGGCGCTCCGCAGCGTTGTATAATAAAGTAAGAATTTAGCCTTTTCTATCCACATAAAATCGCCAACCGCTTATAAATACAAAGTTTAAAAAAGGGCATCGAATTAAATTCGGACTTGTCGGCAGTGGGTGCCGGCAAATTCCTTTGATAAAAAGATAAGATTGATTCGACGCCAAAAGAAATTCATTGCATTAATTTAATGCAATGAATCCTGCTGCGCGGATACTTTTGCAACCATCGTGCCCAATTTTGATTTCAAATAGCCGATTGCGGCGTTTATTCCGATTGATTATCATCCTTGCGATTGGCGAATTTCTGTTTCAGCCAGGATGCCGCAAATAAAAATATGAAGAATGAAAACAACACAAAAATACCATTCAAACTTTCCATAGACGCCCGCCCTTTTCACTATAATGTAAAGATAATGTAAAACTGCCAAACCCAAGCACTGTTACACACACTGCGTAAAGCCTTGCGGCGGACAGTTATTTTCAACGGATAATTATGAAGGCTTATCCGCGAGGGGAGAAAAATTTATTCTGTGAATGTATCTTACCGAATCCGGCTGGGTTTGTATGTCTGCCATTAGACATTGCGGATAAGTTTTTTCGTTGCCGTGCGCGCCGGACCGGGAAATCGCAAAAACGTTTGATTCATTGCCGATTGACGCGCTAATCAACCCTATTCTCAAGCAACTGCAATAATTTAATACAGTTTTATTCTAATTTAAAATATTAAACGAAACCTATGGTTCGTATCGTAAACATTTTAAATTAAATAGCTTAACTCTTTTATTGAATTTGGAACGGCATTTGCAAATGCTTCTGGCGTCGCTCTCCCTGATGAATTTCAAATGAAAGTAAAAGAAGATATGGCTGACACTGCCAGGCAGATTTCTCCAATCGGGCGATTCATAACGGAAGATAACGACTTTCTGCCTTTGCCTCTGCCGCGCTCACCGGAGTTTTTATTTAACCGCGAGCTGAGCCTGATTGAATTCTTTCGCCGCGTTTTGGAAGAAGGCTTGGACGAAACGCAGCCGATTCTCGAAAGATTAAAGTTTCTTACAATACTTTCTTCAAATCTGGACGAATTTTTTATGATTCGCGTTTCCAGCTTGAAGGAAAAATTTGCGGATAAAGTTTCTCCCGACGGAATGACTCCGGCTCGGCAGCTGACCGAGATAAGAGCGCGTCTGACGGAAATGATTGACGCGCAGATGAATTGTTGGCGTGACGATATTCTGCCCGAGCTTTCAAGACAGGGCGTTGTCGTCGCTCGCTATGATTCGCTGGCGGATAACGAACGCCAAATTCTGAACGAGTATTTCGAACGCAGAATTTATCCATTGCTCACGCCGCAGGCGGTTGACCCGTCGCATCCGTTTCCGTATATCTCCGGCGGCAGTCTCAACTTGGGCTTAGTCGTCAAACCGAAAGTTAAACGCCGCATCGAGAAGGCATTATATAAATATAAAGTGGGCGAAGAATTTTTTGTCAGAATCAAAATTCCGCCTTTCGTGCCGCGATTTATTCCGGTCGAAAACGATTCCGACACATTTGTTCCGGTCGAAGATTTGATAGCCGCCAACGTCCGGATGCTTATCCCGGAAGGCACGACGGAATCGTGTCACCTGTTTCGCATTACCAGAGACGCCGACATCGGGCTGCGCGAAGAAGAAGCCGAAGATTTGCTGCAAATGATGGAGCAAAATCTGAAGCAGCGCCGATTCGGAGACGTCGTCAGGCTGGAAGTTTCAAAGACTATGCCGCGCGAGATGGTCGATTATTTGACCGACTCGCTCGAGATTGCTTCGGATGACGTTTACCACATCGACGGAGCGCTAAATCTCTGCGATTTTATGGATTTATACAAGCTCGACCGTCCTGATTTAAAAGATGCGCCGCTGAATGTTTCGCGTCCGGCGATTCTCGACGGCGGCGGCGATGAATCTATCTTCGAAGTCATCAAGCGGCAGGACGTTCTGCTGCATCATCCGTTTATGCCTTACAACATCATCACCGATTTTATCCGGGAAGCGGCGGAAGACCCTGACGTTTTGGCAATCAAGATGTGTCTGTATCGCATCGGCGCGGATTCGCCGATTGCGCCGCTGTTGATTGAAGCGAGCGAGCGCGGCAAGCAGGTGACGGTTTTAATCGAGCTGAAAGCGCGTTTTGACGAAGAAAACAATATCGAATGGGCAAAGCGTTTCGAGTGCGCGGGCGTTCACGTCATTTACGGAATTTTAGGCTTAAAGACGCATTGCAAAACCACTTTGATTGTGCGGCGCGAAGGCGAAGAGCTTCGCCGCTACGTTCATCTGGCGACGGGCAACTACAATCCGCAAACGTCAGCCTTTTACACGGATTTGGGCTTGCTGACCGACGACGAGCAAATCGGCGCGGACGCGACGGAATTATTCAACTTTTTAACCGCGTATTCGCAGCACGAAAATTACAAAAAAATTCTGGTCGCGCCGATAAACCTGCGCGAAAAAATGGTCGAGCTTATCGGGCGCGAAACCGAAAACGCGAAAAAAGGACAGTTTGCCCGGATTATCGCCAAGATGAATCGGCTCGCCGACGTGGAAATTATCCGCGCGCTTTACGAAGCCTCGCAAGCCGGCGTCCGGATTGATTTAATCGTGCGCGGAATTTGTATGCTGCGTCCGGGCGTTCCCGGTTTATCCGAAAATATTCGGGTCAGAAGCATCGTCGGTCGTCTTTTGGAGCACAGCCGCGTTTATTATTTTGCCGACGGCGGCGCGGAAGAAATTTATCTGGGAAGCTCCGACTGGATGCCGCGTAATTTAGACCGCCGCGTCGAAGTTTTGGCGCCGATTGAGGATTTCAGATTAAAACAATATCTGAAAGACGAATTTCTGACGACCTATCTGCGCGACAACACCAAAGCCAGAGAACTGCTCGCCGACGGAACGTATCGAAGGCTTTCTCCGGCTGATTCGGGCGGGGAAGCCTTTAACAGCCAGTTGTCGTTTCAGGAAAAATCGAACGTCGTCGATTTTCAAAAGAAACACTAGAATAAGAGGAAATTCATGATAAATCAGGGCAAATTCATTAAGCCGATAATTTATTTAATCATTTTTTTACTGGCATTTTCCGTAGCTGACGCGCAAAAAGACTCGAAAAAAGAAACAACGCCGCAAGGCAAACCCATAATGTGGGAGCGCGTAAAAATCAGCCAGCGAGACCTTTTTTACGGTCCGGGCGGGAAAGATATGCTGCCGGATTTGAGCCGTATAACTTTTATTAAAGAAGAAAAAGGCGGACACAATAAAAAATATCGAATCAAAGACGGTTCCGGACGCACGTGGGTCGCGAAACTCGGGCGGGAAGCGCAGCCGGAAATCGCCGCCGTTCGATTAATGTGGGCTTTGGGCTACAAAACCGAAATCAATTATCTGGTTTCGACGATAACCATTCCCGGCAAGGGAACTTTTAAAAACGTCCGGCTCGAAGCCAGACCCGACAACATCGAAAGGCTCGACGAATGGAAGTGGAAAAAAAATCCGTTTATCGGCACAAAGGAATTTCAGGGGTTGAAAATAATGCAGGTTTTTTTGACGAACTGGGACATTGTCGACGTGCAGAACAAAATTTTGCAGGTTGACGGCAGAAACGGTAAAGAACTCCATTATATTATCAGCGATTTGGGCGCGACTTTCGGCAAGCTCGGCAACAATAATCTGCCGATAATCTATCGGTTCGGGCGCAAAACGAACAAACCGTCGGCGTATATTAAAACCGGTTTTGTCAAAGAAGTCGAAGACGGGCGCGTCCGGTTCGCCTATAAAGGAAAAAACCGCCGGCTCTTTAAAAACATTATGGTCGAAGACGCCGATTGGCTTTCCCGATTGCTTTTGCAGCTCAGCGATAAACAGATAAGAGACGCCTTTCGCGCCGCAAATTATTCGCCGCGCGACATTAATACGCTGACGCAAGCCGTAAAAAACAAAATCACAGAGCTTTCGCGCGTCACCAGCGAAGACAGGTTTTCGCTCTTACTACTAAGCAATGAATAAAACGAAAACTATTATTGTCTCGGCAGTCGCCGCCGCTTTTCTGTTATTGTGTCTTGCCGCAGGCGCTTTTTTAATGATTCGCGGGTATTTTATACCTGCCAATTCCGCCGTTACGGCGTCTGATTCCAACACCCCGTCGCCGCCGACGCCCGCGACGGGGGAAATCCCTATTCTGCCGGAAGTTTTCGCGGCGGAACAATCGGCTAATGCCAACTCCAGTGTAGATGTCGGAGTATTACAAATTATTCTCCGGCTGATTATCGCGGTTATTCTTTCGGCAATCCTGGCTTTTCGCCCGCGCAAAAATGTTCGCTTATTCGAGCGCAATCTTTATGTCGCGCAGACGCAAATTCTGCTGGCGGTCGTGGCAGCGGCTTTGATGATGATTGTCGGCGATAATGCGGCGCGGGCTTTTGCCATTTTCGCCGCCGTTTCGCTCGTCCGTTTTCGTACGAATATTCGAGACCCGAAGGAAGTCACGGTTTTATTAATCTGTCTGGCGCTCGGTCTGGCGGCGGGCGTCGGACGCTGGGAATTAGGCATTGCGCTCTGTCTTTTCGTTCTGCTGCTGCTGCGGTTATTGGAATACAAAGAGCCTGAGCAGGCATATCGCTCGATGGAAGTAACCGTCAAAACGCGCAATACGGAGACGACGCAGTCCGCGCTGAAAAAGGTTTTCGAATGGTATAAGCTCGAAACGGAAGTCAGACAATTTAACCCGCCCGATGAAGCCGATCCGATCGGCTGTATCGTCTATTATCTGAATCTGCGGCTGAATCTGAGCACGGATAACCTGAGCGAGCAGATACTCGCCTTAGACTCGAATAATATCGACGGCATCCAGTGGGAACAAAAGAAGAGCGCCACTGATATTTATCAATAATAACCCGACAAAAAAACGGCGCGCGCTTAATCTCAAAGCGCGCGCCGTTTTTTTTGTTATTAGCTAAAACTGTTATTGTCCGGTTGGAACCGCTTCCTGAAGAACGGAAGGCTGTGCTTTTCTGGCTGCCATTTCTCTGGCATAGTCTTTCACGTAAGATTTCAACGCTCCGTGAACCCAACCGACGGAGAAATCATAATTTTTCATTTCCTTATACGCCTGGTCATAATCCCAATTGTATTTCGTAAATCTCCAAACTGCTCCGGCGACGCCCGTGCGGTGAATGCCGGCTTTGCAGTGAACGAAAAATACTCCGGTTTCCGGGTCGTTGGCGAGTTTTAAAAATTCTTCTGCCTGACGGTCTTTAGGATATTTCCAGCCGCTCATCGGGATATTGACGTATCTCATTCCGAGCGCTTCGACCGCCGCCTTTTCATAATCGGTCGGGTCGTTGCGTAAATCGATTACGGTTTTGACGCCTAAATCTTTCAGTGATTGATAATCATTCTGCAAAGGCTGCGCGCCGCGATAAAAACGCTCATCCATCTGACCAAAATTCCCGATTTTGACGTTTGGAAAATTTGCCGGTGCTGTTTGAGCGGAAGTAAATGTTGCAAAACCAAAAAACATTACAAACAGGGCGACAAAAGCAGTCACAAAATTTTTAATCATTTTTCTCCTTCTAATTCAGACTGAAAAAAACAGTCAGCTAGTAATTAAATCAATCCTTTTATTGTTGGGTGATTGTTTTGGAAAATATCCTGCCGGGGGTTATCTCAATAATTGATAAGTAACTATTTAGAAGCCGAAATCCGTCTGCCGGTTGCAATTTTTGTTTTCTGGAATCAGCGGTTTTTATTAAAGAACCAAAACCTGGCAAAAAACATACTCTGCCGCGAATTTGAATTAGAGAAAAACCAATTAAGGCTTAATTTTCGAAAACTAGTCTGAAGGCGCGAGTAAAAGAAAAAGACATCTTTAAAGATGTCTTTAAACTATTGAAAATAATGGAGCCGCCCAAGGGATTCAAACCCTCGACCTTTCGATTACGAAGCAAAGCAGTCTATATCTCAATCAAATTCAATAGAAACCATTTGCGCCTGTAAACTATTGATTCTGGAGAGGTTTTAGTGTATAATATATACTATTGAATGTCAGACGTTATCAGCAGATAGCAACATATTAGAGGAAAAGTTAGAGGAAATAGAGGAAATGAAAAACGGCGAAGATTGGCGCAAGAAACCACGAAAAAAAGACGGAAGCCTTAAAACTATTAACGGCATTTTATATGCACGGATTCAGTTTAAAGATGAAATAACAGGGAAACGAAAAGAGAAATTAATACCTGCGGAAAATAGGACTAACGGACGAGAGCTTGTTAAAGAGATGCGAAAGGATTTGCAAAATCACGGCGAGAAAGTTTTGCGTTCTGACAAAATGACTTTTAAGGAACTTGCCGAAAAATATGATGAACTAAAACTCGTCGAAGCTGTTTATCAGGATGGAAGAAAAGTTGCTGGCAGAAGGTCTGTAAAGCCGCTTAAATCGTCTTTAAAACCTCTTGTAGAGCATTTTGGGCGGAAAGTTATTAAGAACATCAAACTGAGTGATTTGGAAGCCTACAAACTGAGTAGATTAAATACGCCTGTCGAAATTGAAGTTAATACCAAAGTAAAAAACGAAGAGGGAGGAAGAAAGAAGTATCGTATTGTAAAAGTAAAGAAAATCCGCCAACGAAAGATTTCCACAGTGAATCGTGAATTACAACTTTTGCGAGCAATTTTTCGATTTGCAAAAAGCGATAAATTAATAAGCGCAAGTCCTTTTGATGACCAACAAATTATTTCAGCCTCCGCAGAGTTGGAGCGGGATAGAACTTTATCTCCTGAAGAAGAAAGACGTTTACTAGCCGTTTGTGTCGATAATAAAGCTCATTTAAGACCTCTTATTATTACAGCTATTGATACGGCAATGAGACGAGGCGAACTCTTTAAACTTTGCTGGCGAGATGTCAATTTTGATGATGGAATTATTATAGTTCAGGCAACGAATACCAAAACTGAAAAAACTCGATTTATAGGAATGACGAGCCGTATGAAAGATGAATTGATAAAACTTTGGGAAGTATCACCCAAAGACAGAGATACTATTGTTTTCGGTATTACGAATACTATTAAAAAATCGTGGAAAACAGCTTGCCATTTAGCGGGAATTGAAGATTTGCATTTTCACGATTTGCGGCATACGGCAACTACAAGGTTAATTCGCGCTAGTGTTCCACAATCGGAAGCAATGAAAATTACAGGACACACACAGTTAAAAACATTTCAAAGATATATGAATCTTACAAATGAAAGTGTCACCGCATCGGCTAATTTACTTGATGCCTATAACAAATCAATAGAACAGTAAGTTAAATGTATTAAATTATGAGACTCTTCAGTGGAAATCATTAGGTAAGTGGATATGGATTTGGTCAAGAGAGAATTATCCACAGTTATTCAGATTTAATTTTGTAGCCATTCCCTTGAAGGACAGTGATGCTAGAAATATTGATTCCCTTAGGAAGTCCATTAAATGTTATATGTTTACTTTCACTCGGAGAAATGTTTAATTGAACTCTAAATTTTTCTTCCCTTTTTTCATTACTAATAATTTCATTGTCAATAGTTATTGGTTTCGTGTAAACAACTATGCACGTAACTGAGGCAATATGTAAGTCGGAAGAATTTTCTACCGAAATTGGTACACCTCCCCACTGCCATTTCCAAATTAATTTTTCTAAAATCTCTTTTTCTTCAATCAATGGCATTTCACGAAATGTTACCCATTTAAAAGGCTGATTTTGAATTTTGGGATGATGCAAATATGATTGCAAAACGGCGGCAATTTCCTCTGCCTCTTCTCTGGTTAAGTTAAGACTTGTGCTTTCAATTTTACTGTTTTCACCGATACCAAATGCGGGAATTGGAAATTCAAATTGAAGCTCAATGCCTTCATTGCTAGATTGGACTTGAGCCACATAAAAGTTTTTAGAATTAACAACTCCAAAACTTTTACCACCTACGTAAACAATTTTTGATTTCATTGGATTATTGACTTTACACTCAAAATCTAGTTTCGCGCCAAAATATTATGGAAAAATCGGCTTTTGGTGCAATGCCGTTAATGTTTCCGTCTGTTAGTTTCAAATGCAGTAAATGTTATGCGTGACCACATATCTAGCCTCTTTTTGCCTTTGCCTTTTGATTCCTTTTCTATTTCTTCTAAAAAAGCATTTCTTTCTTTGGCAAATTCATATTCTAGGCGATTGCCGTTTAAACAATCACATTTTACAGGATTGAAAATCCTCTGAGTATCAACGTGGCGATACATCATCTTAAGATTGAAATATTTAGGATTGTTTTTGCGCGGCGTTTTAGTGGTGTAAGTTTCGGTATGAGCAGGAATATCTGCATAAGTCTCAATTACTGTATTAGTTTTGGGGTTACTCGTTATCTTACCGAGATATTTAGTAACTAACTTTACCCAGTCTTGCGGCGTTCCCGTAAAAAGTTTAGGGTGATATGGAATCTCACGATTAACTTTGACAACCTTTTTCTGCTTAACTTTAATTGGATTGTCACAAAGTCCGCAAAGATTGAAGAAACCCAAAGATAGAAGGTAGCCTTTTTTGACTCTTTCGAGATATTTGGCATCCGTTCTTCGGCGCTGACTTTGATTGAAGTTAGAGCAGTAGGTTCGCGCCTGAGTTAAATTAGACTCAATTATAGCTTTAAAATCTAAAGCAGAAATTCTGTCGTCCATTATTTCTCCTTATGAGTTTTTGATTTGACGGATTTTATCATCTTTTATATCGGACTAATTATTCAAGTTATTATTGAAAACAAATTAAAATTGTGAAAAGATTGTGGCTCAATGTTAAGGTTTTTATAAAGATTAACATTTCCGTTTATGTCGAAATCTAAATCAAGTGCCGACCTGCGCCGCGAATTCGGTCACTGGCTTAAAGAGCAAAGAAAAGTGTGCCGCAAAACGCAGAAATATGTTGCGGAGAAATCTAGTATCACTGTGACGCAGCTTTCGCGCATCGAAAACGGTCACAGCAGCACGCGCCGCGATACCGTCATTCACTTGGCGCGGATTATCGGCATCACCGAAAGCGAAGCCTTAAGACACTTTGCGCCGGAGAGTTTTCCCCAATTTCCGGCAGAACTGGAAAATATCTCATTTTCCGAGTTTACAAAACAGGAGCTAGAAGAAATAGTCGATTTTATAAATTTCAAACTGGCTCAAAAACGCGCCGCGCAACAGGGCAAAATAAACAAAATTATAGACAAGCCGCCCGAATCTTCGGGCGAGATTCAGCCCTATCGAGTCGAGGACGGAAAGCTAGTTCCCGACACGAAAAAAGAGAAAAACGCGCGCACTAATCAAAAGCCTCGCGAATAAACAGCAACAAGAGGCTGAAAAAACTTAAAAATTTCGGTTGCTATTAACCGAACAACTGTGCTAAATAATCAATCACAGTTTTAAAAATCGTCGTGTCTTCATTTGGCTCAATCGGTGCGGCGACCGGACAGGGCGGTAAATCAGGCTTCCCGCAATCAGTTCTGCCTGCGTGCCCGATGCCACCTTCGGCGACGACATTGACTGAAAGTGAAAACACGAAGATAAACGCTAAGCATAGCGTGACAGCATTTTTTTTCATTTTATTTTCTCCTAGAAACTAGATGTTTTTTGTCGGTAAGTATTTGTAAAATACCGCGTTGACATATTAGCAAGAAATCTTGCAAAGCTAATATATGCCCAATATCAAAATCACCAGAATCACTACTTCCGAAGCTCTCAAGCTAATTGAAGATGCCAGAAACGCCGAATTATGTAGAGATATTTCGGAATATCGACGTATCCTAAATGCTGTTTGGGAAAATTTAGATGATGAACCCGCGCTCGGCGGGCTAAATACCTTACTGCAAGCTGAAATCTTGCGGCTTTGTGGCTTTTTTCTAAGCTATTACGGTCATTCACGAGCTTTAAAAAACTATCAGGAACGCGGAAAGAATTTCTTGACGAAAGCAATCGAGATGTTTGATTACGAACATTTACCGCATAAATCCGCTGAAGCTAAAGTTATGCTCGCCGTTTGCTATTGGTATGAAGGTGCAATTGATGAAAGTGAATTGATTTTATCTGAAACTGAGGCTGAATATGCCGACAACCAACTACATCCGGTTTATCTTCAAATCTGCGTTAATCATTTGTTGATGCATTATTGGAAGGGAGAATATTTACAAGCTCTGTCAATGATTGAGCAAATATCAATCCCGATTGAATTATGCGTAGATGTTAGATTGAAAACGCTTTTTCATAATCAGGCAGGATTAGTTTACTGGCAATTAAAACAACCAAACAAAGCAATTTTCCACACTAGCGAAGCGATTAAACAAGCTCGGCAAACTGCTAATTTAAGATATGTTGCCGGAAGTATTAATAATCTCGGAAACATATATAAAGATATTGAAGATTTCAATAAAGCGCATCAATACACCGACCAAGCCTATAAAATTTATATTGAATTAGAAGAAAGCGGATGGGCGGCAAATGTCCTTGATACAAAAGCCCAAGTATATCTCGCCGAAAATAAACTCGCATCTGCACTAACTAAAATAAATGAAGCTCTTGCAATTTTACGTCAGGGCGAGGATTTCGCTGGTTTAATCGAATCACTTTTTACTAAATGTAAGATTCTTTTGAAACTTGATAAGGTCAGCGAATCCATACCGTTGCTTTTTGAGTTGACAGAAGTGGCGAAAATGCAGATAGGGGAGTTTGCAGCGAAAAAATATACTGATGAATTTGCTAAATTGCTTTACCCGCTCGACAACACTTCTTACACAAGTGAAGTAAGAGCCTTTAAAGCTAGTCTGTTACGCAAACATTTGACCGATTCTAATGGACAAATAAATAAAGCCGCAGAAAAATTGGGAATTTCACATCAGAATTTATCTGATATTCTCAATAATCAATTTCCTGAACTGTTTATTGAACTCGGTATTCGTCGTCGCTTGCGGCGCAATGGGGAAAAGCGCGACATTCTGAAAAATATTGCGCCGATTAAGCTCTCTGATTCGCAGATGGCTTGCGAGAGCAGTTTGAGATTGAATGAAAATGCTTCTTATTACACATTTGCTTTGAACGGCAAACGCTTGCCTTCTTTGAAGACTAAACAAAACGTCGTTGTGTTAGTTGAAGCTTCGGAACAAATTGCCGGAGAAGTCGTGATAATGCAGAATCAGAAGACAGATGAATTTCATTGTGGAGTGTTGGAAATGGACAAGTTAACCGGAATATTTTATTTGAATGATTCTTCAGTCAAAGACAGTTTTCCGTTTCTGCTGGACGATTTTAAATATTACGGGAAAGTTGTCGGTTATTGTTTGCTCGAAGAAGATAGCGGCATCCAAATTCTGTTTCTTCCTTTTTAAAAATTTTTGGTTTAAAAATTTTTGGGCGGATAGCTAAGGCAGCTAATATCTACCTTACCGCACTGCCAATTTGCAGTATCAAGGCAAATCTAACTCATCGTCTATCAAAACTTCAACAGCTATTCCGGCAAGCCGGGCATAAGCCAAAAGAATCAACGAGGGCGGCTCTCGCTTGCCGTTTTCAAACTCTGCGATACTTGAACGGTAAAGCGTAATTTTTGGACAATCAAGGCGTTTTATCAGTTCTTCGGCGGTTAAATCTCTATTCGTTCTAATCGCTCTCAACTTTTCGGGAAGTCTATCTGGTTTGATTCTTTCCTTTCGCCCCATTAGATACCTCCTAATGAGACGACCTTGACACTAAAGAAACAAGCAAGTAATATTTTCCTGCTCTTATTTACGAACAAAAGATTATTTGAATATCGCGCCGCGCAAATCTCTTTGCCGAGCGCATTAACCATTATTCGCTCTTTCTCTTAACGGTCATTATTTCAAAGAACTATTCAGAATAACACGGAGATTTTAACTTATGAAACTAATGCTTACTCTCTTAATGATAGCCGCATTTTGTATGCCTATTTTCTCTCAAGAAACTACCCTTTCTAACAAAGACGTTGCCGAACTCGTCAAAGCCGGACTTAGCGAAAGCATCATTGTATCTAAAATTAAAAACTCTCAATGTGGTTTTGATACGTCAAGCAATGCTCTAATCGAGCTTAAAAACGCTGGCGCGTCAGAAAATATAATTCTAGCGGTTATTGAGTGCAAAAAAGAATCAAAACCTGTCGAGAATAAAAGCGAATTAATACTTAACATTTCCGATGCAAAAGGCAAAAGAAAAGTCTTTATCGAAAGCGAAGACGAACAAAGCGAGCTAGAAATTGCCAAGCAATTAAAGAAAAAAGGATTTGAAGTTGTTTCCAATTCACAAAACGCAGAGCTAATTTTCAAATTTGAAATAGCTGAGATTGATAAAATTCAAGTTGGCGTGTCTCCTGGTATTTTTGGCGGTATAAACACAAGTAGCGTTGTCGAGCGTCCAGAGGGAAAGCTGACCGTATATTTAATTCAAGATAAATCACAGCATCTAGTCTTTGCTAAAAGAGTATACTTAGGTTTTTCAGGTAAAATTTTACATAAACAAGCGGGCGGTCTAACAGAGGATTTTATCAAAGCCTTGTTAAAGGCAGAAAGCTCTAGATAAATGCTGTCAATGACAGCATTTCAATTTTTTAACTAGATAATAACGAAAAGTAAAAACGGAACGAAACCGACTATAAGTTTTATTTTTTACGAAAGGCAAAGGTGAAACAATCAAGGGGAGGGGTTTGACAGCAAATTATTTTCAACGAAAAGCCTCTTTCATCCAGTCAGAAATTAATTCTAGAGCCATTGTAGGACGACAGGTGCGCCGTAAGAGGCACACCTGCCATTATCATTAATGCCCCTTTAGAGAATTAGGAATATAATTTTGAACGACGTATCTTGCAGCACATTCTAAATCGTATTTCGGCAGTGGCGGACGACATTGTTCTTCATTAATTTCTTCAAGAGTTTCTAGAATTTCCAAATAGCCTTTTCCATTTCCTCTTTCGGCAGATGCCCGCCGAAAAATGAAAAGGTGTCTGTGTCCGTCTGGAACTTCACTATTTCCAAAGTTGATTGGTTGAGTATCTTGCAAAGCCGTTTTTGATTTTCGGCTTTTGGGTATTTTAGCGCCATTATTATTTATGGCATCCAGCCACTCGGTCGGTATATGTTCCGGGATGGATATAGACTGCCATTCATAAAATCCGCCGGAATAATGCTGCGAGCCGGGAGCAACCACCAGCCCTCCCGTCGAGCGAATGTCAATACCGGGAAGACCGAGCAGATTAACAGTCGTTTTAGTTACGCCTTGCAAGTAAATATGAAAGCCGCCGCCGGTTTTGACCACTAAACTTCTTGGAAGTGCGCCGTATATTTCTTCCAATTCTTCCAAACTGTAATGACCTCCATTACGCATATCAATATCAAACACGGTGAAGCCGCCCGTCAGAAGTCCGATGTTAAAATTTACATCTCTTTCTTCCCACTGTTCTCGCATTAATCTGAAAATTGATTTGTCGTAAAAATCATAATTGCTTGGATGAATGGCAGGATGCTTTCCGGGGGAACTGCAATTCTTTCCACGATTACAGGAACAATATACATAACCCTTTTTATGAAATTTCGGATAATGTAAGGGAATAAAAGGTAGATTCATTTCCTTATAAACATCTAATTGTTCATCAAATGTCATTGTCTGAAAATCTTTCGCTGAAAATTCATCCAACACATTCCAATTAATGTTTCGGAGTTTTGGGAAACTGGAAGTCTCTTTGACAGAAGGCTTAATTTTTCTAATGGAGTGTTTCGGATTATCTCTGCGTCCATTTTTTACCAATCGAATCTCAATCTTTCCCGCTATCTCCAACAGTGCTTTCGCATTTTTTACTTGACGCTCGGAGGTGTTGAGTTTTTCAGCCATTGTTTCCTCAGCCATCCAACATCTGTCAAACATCAACTCATACAACTTTTCACTAAGTTCTATCAATTCCTGCTGTCTTAATAATTTACTATCGCTAATTTGACCTTTGCTGTTTTCTTCAAACAAATTAGCTACCATACGAACAATTTTAGGGTTTGAGTTGCAATATTCTATATCTTTTGAAATAACCATCTTTTTCCTTTCTGTTAGCTCAATAATCCATTTTGAAAGCCCCGAACTTAATCAAAAGTGTTCCCTATAAGAACTAGAGAAGGGATGATTAACTAGACTCTCTAATAGATTTAATAAGCTTATTAATATTCCTGTGTTGAAGGTTACTTCTAGAGTTAAAGGCAGGTGGCAAATGAAAATTCACCTGCCCTTAACTCAAGAAACAAGCCTTTGTAAATTATGAATCTAAACCCATATCTTTATCATTATTCTCATTAGGTGGGAGTTTATGCTCACAGCTTTCAAGATAGGGGTCAAGATGTCTTTCTTTACTGTATAGAATTCTCAATCCATTCTTATAAAATTCAATTTGTCCGCAAACTCGTCTTCTAATCAATGTCGATTTCGATATGCCAAGATATTCTGCTGCCCGTTTTTCAGTATATAAATCTGTATTTTTCATACTAACTAAATTTTCCTTTCTTTTTGTTTAAAAAATACGCCAAATGGCAATATTTTCAGCTAATATTTTGGCTTTGAAAAAAGGTTAGAGAGTAATTTTAGGTTAAAACAGCAAGAGCTAATTATTTTCCCCTATTTATTTCTCATAATTGTAGATACAGAATTTTTCAAATCAGCATCTTTAGTTCGACAGCAGACTTATATATCCTCTAAATCTTTTTGCCAAACAATATCCGCTAACCGCTTTTCAAAACCACTTTTCCAAAAGTTTTCAAATAACCCGTTAGTTAATGTCTCAATCGCTTTACGCAATTATGATTATCTGTTTATTTAGATTCCAGTACAAACATTTTGGTTGCCTCAGCGTTTCTGTAAGTCTCCTGTTGCCACTACTTAGTTCGCAAATAAAAACCGTTTGATAGCAGGCAAATTCTTGAATTTATCTTTTAAAAAAGAATCTGATTTTATTGCTAGAGGAAAAATTAGAGGAAAAAAAGAAAAGCGCAACCCTAAGAGTTACGCTAAACTATTGAAAATAATGGAGCCGCCCAAGGGATTCAAACCCTCGACCTTTCGATTACGAATCGAATGCTCTATCAGCTGAGCTAGGGCGGCTTATATAGCCGAATTAAAGAATATACGAATCCGAGCCTCGTATTGTCAAGTAAGTCGGTTTATTCTTACACAATTTCCGGTTAAAATTAAAGCTTTCAAAATGTCTCAACATAACGACGACTATCAAAAAATTTCTTTTAGCGACGTTTTGGTTCGAAATTTAACGGACGGTTGGCGGGCGTTGACGGAAGAATTTTCTTTGGATGAGAAGGCGGCTGAGGCGGCGCTTGATTTTCTATTAAACAGATATTCCGAAAAACATCGCTATTATCATAATCTGAATCACGTCAACGCGCTTTTGGTTTTGGCGGAAGATTTAAAGGAAAATATTTCGGATTACGACTGCCTGAGACTGGCGATTTGGTTTCACGACGCGATTTATGAACCGCAGAAGAATGACAACGAGATTGAGAGCGCGAAGCTCGCCGGCGTGAATCTTTCCTGCATTGGTTTACCGAAAAATAAGATTCAAAAAGTCGAAAAGATGATTTTGGCGACGCAAAAGCACGAGACGGCGGAGTTCGATACGGACGGGAAGTTATTTTTAGATTTGGATTTATCCATTCTCGGCGCGGGCGGAGAAATTTATAAAAATTATTCGCGCGCCATCAGGCTTGAGTATTCATACGTGCCGGAGGCGTTGTACCGTGAGAGCCGGAAAAGGATTCTGGAAAATTTTATGCGGCGCGAATTTATTTATTTTACCGGCGCGCTGCGCTCCCGGTTTGAAGCGGCGGCGCGTCTTAATATCGAAAACGAAATAAAAGAGTTATCATAAAAAAATGAAGGAAGTTAATATCATCGGCGGCGGTCTCGCGGGCGTTGAAGCGGCGTGGCAGGCAGCCGAAGCGGGCGCCAAAGTAAAGCTTTATGAAATGCGTCCGGTGCAGCCGACGCCGGCGCACCGCACCGATAAACTCGCCGAAATCGTCTGCTCGAACTCGCTGAAAACGGATGAAATCGGAACTGCGCCCTATCTTTTGAAAGAGGAATTAAGACGCGGAAACTCGCTGGTGCTGGAAGCCGCTCACCTGACCAGGATTCCGGCGGGCGCGGCGCTGGCGGTTGACCGTCACAAATTTGCCGAATACATCACCGCGAAAATCGAAAATCATCCGAATATCCGGATTATTCGCGAAGAAGTCAGGGAAATTCCGGCGGATGAAATTGCGATTATCGCGACCGGACCGCTCACTTCCGAGGCGCTGACCGCTGAAATAATGAAGCTGACGGGCGACGACCAGCTTTATTTTTACGATGCGATTGCGCCGATTGTCGCGGCGGATTCGATTGATATGTCAATCGCTTTCAAAGCGGCGCGCTACGGCAAAGGCGGCGACGATTATATCAATTGCCCGTTTACGCCGGAGCAATACGCGCATTTTTATAACGAATTGATAAACGCGAAAAGTGTTCCGTTAAAAAGATTTGAGGAAACGCACTGGTTCGAATCGTGCCTGCCGATTGAAGAAACGGCGCGGCGCGGCGTCGATACGCTGCGTTTCGCGTGTATGAAGCCGAAAGGCTTGCCCGACCCGAAAACCGGACGTGAGCCTTACGCGGCGGTGCAGCTCAGACAGGAAAATCTGATGGCTGACGCTTACAGCTTGGTCGGTTTTCAGAATCACCTGCGCTACGGCGAACAGGCGCGCGTCTTGCGTTTGATTCCCGGATTGGAAAACGCCGAATTTTTGCAGTTCGGGCAAATTCACCGCAATACTTTTATCAATTCGCCGAAGATTTTAAACGAGACTCTGCAAACGCGGCAAAGCGCGTCGCTGTTTTTTGCCGGGCAAATTACGGGCGTCGAAGGCTACGTCGAATCGGTCGGAACGGGCTGGCTCGCCGGTTTGAACGCGGCGCGGCTGGCGAGAGATGAAAATTTAATTTCCGCGCCGTCTGCGAGCGCTATCGGCGCATTGTGTCGTTACGTTTCAAATGTCGAGACGAAAAATTTTCAGCCGGTGAACATTACTTTCGGCTTGCTTGAGCCTTTGCCCGCGGAACTTCGCAAAAAGCATCGAAACAAGCGCGACCGGCATCAGATACAGGTGGAACTCGCGCTGAAAGATTGGGACGCGTGGCTCTTTGAAATCGGTTTCGCGCAAATGAAAGCGGCGGCTTGAATCGGCGGAAACAAAAGAGCGAGCGGATTTTTCCACGATGGAAGCAGAATTTTTATCGCAGATTTTAATCGTCGCGGCGGTGTTTGCCGTCGCCGTTTTGTATTCTTCGGTCGGGCACGCGGGCGCGTCGGGTTATCTGGCGGCGATGGCGCTTTTGAGCGTCGCGCCGGACATTACGCGACCGACGGCTTTGGTTTTGAATATTTTCGTCGCCACTATCGCCGCGTTTCAATTCTACCGCGCGGGATTTTTCGATTGGCGGATTTTCGCTTCATTTGCGGCGACGTCCGTGCCGTTTGCCTTTATCGGCGGAATGATTGCCTTGCCGACGAACGTGCATAAAATTCTTTTGGGCATTGTTCTTTTAATCGCCGCCGCGCGTCTTGCCTGGAACTGGACGGCGGAAAAGCAAATCGTTCCGCCGACGCTCTGGCTGGCTTTGATTTTAGGCGCGATGATGGGTTTATTGTCGGGTTTGACGGGCGTCGGCGGCGGGATTTTTTTAACGCCGGTTCTGCTTTTGACCGATTGGACGGAGACTAAAAAAGCGGCGGGCATTTCGGCGATGTTTATTCTGGTTAATTCGATTTCGGGGCTGCTGGGAAACTACGCGCAGATTTCCAATCTGCCGTCGAGCGTCTGGTCGTGGATTGCGGCAGCAGTTATTGGCGGTTTTATCGGCTCGACGCTCGGCAGCCGGCGTTTTAATTCGATGACGCTGCGCCGCGTGTTGTCGCTGGTTTTGCTGATTGCGGGTTTAAAACTGATTTTTACATGAGCGCAGCAGCTGAATTGAACGAAAAAGGTTTTGCGATTCTCAAAAACGTTTTGGACGAAGAAACGATTTTGAGCTTGAAGCGGGAATTGTCCGCGGCGGTCGCCCGCGAAAAAAGCGAAAAGGCGTACGGCGTCAGGAATTTATTAAATCTTTCGCCCGGCATCAAAAAATTTTCCGAAGGCGCGACGGTTAAAGTTTTAGCGCAGAGCGTTTTGGGAAAAGAAGCGAAAGTCGTCAGAGCGATTTTTTTTAATAAAACTCCCGAAGCGAACTGGAAAGTTCCGTGGCATCAGGATTTGACGATTGCGGTCAGGGAAAAGCGCGAAACCCGAGGCTTTACCGCCTGGACGCGAAAAGCCGGAATCTGGCACGTTCAACCGCCGACTTCGGTTTTGCTGAAAATGTTGACTTTGCGGTTTCATCTGGACGACGCGGACGAAACGAACGGCGCTTTGAAAGTCGTCGCCGACTCGCACCGGCGGCGTCTGAGCTCGGCGGAAGTGCAAAAATTACCGAAACCGTTTGCTTTCTGCCGCGCATCAAAAGGAGATGTTTTGCTGATGCGCCCGCTCTTGGTTCACGCTTCGTCGGCGGGAACAAGTCCGAAAAACCGGCGCGTCGTTCATCTCGAACTGGCGGCGGAAAATTTACCGAATGATTTGGAATGGTATGGCTCGTAAACTTTTTCTCGCAATATTACTTTTAATTTTCGCGGCGGCGGCTTTCGCGCAGAGCGGGCGCATTAAACCGACGCCCGAAGAATCGCCTTCGAAAGACCGCGAGCGCATCGTTTACGTCCCGACTCAACTGCCGAATCCGAAAGCTAAACCGAGACCGACACCGACGCCGACGCCGATGCCGAAAACAAGTGACGACGATGATGGGGAAATCATCCGCGTCCAATCGGCGCTCGTCCCGATTCCGGTTTCCGTCACCGACCCGCAGGGACGCGCCGTGACGACTCTTAAACTCGAAGATTTCACGCTCGAAATCGACGGCAAAGCTTCGGAAATCAGCGAAATTTCGCGCTCGACCAATACGCCGGTGCGGCTCGCGCTTTTGTTCGACAACAGCTCCAGCGTGCGCATCGCGCGTGAATTCGAGAAAAAAGCCGCGATTCGCTTTTTCCGACAGGTGATTCGCCCCGAAAAGGATTTGGTCGCGCTGTTCAGCGTCGCTTCGACAAGCGAGCTGGAACAGCCGCTGACCAGAGATGTTTCCTCGCTCATCAGAGCCATCGAGCTTTTCGCCGAACCGGCGGGCGGAACGCAGCTTCTCGACGGTATTATACAGGCAGCGGAATATTTAAATTCCGCCGAAGGTCGGCGCGTTATCGTCATCGTTTCCGACGGCGAAGATAATCTGAGCGATTCGACTCTGGAGCAAACCGTGCGCGCCGCGCAGCTCAATAACTGCCAGATTTACGTGGTGAAAACGACCGATTTTGAAAATATCAAGCGAACGGGCGCGCGCGTCGGCAATGCCAACACTATTTTCCTTTCAGCCGAGCGGCGAATGCAGGAACTCGCCAAACAAACGGGCGGCGCGGTTTATTCGCCGGTTGACGAAAGGGAACTGGACGCGGCGTTTACGCGCATTTCCGCCGAGCTTTCGCAGCAGTATATTTTGAGCTATTATCCCGGCGAAGACGAAAAGGACAAGCGCGGCGAATTCCGCACGATTTCGCTGAAAGTTAAAAACCGCGAAAATCTGACTATCCGCACCCGCAAAGGTTATTACGTTCCGAAACGGTGAGTCGCGTCAATCGTCAATCGTCAATCCTGAGTCGTAAATCGCGAGCGCTGTTTAGTTTTAACTGAAATATGTTAAATTCTAAACGGTTTTTCTATTCACGATTGACGATTCACGAAATATGCTTGAAGAATATCTGCGACAGTTTCTCGAACACCTGCGTTACGAGCGCAACGTCAGCGCGCACACTCTGCGAAATTATTCCAGCGATTTGGAGCAGTTTCGCGAATACCTTGTCACCATCGGAAAAACCGGCGACGTTCCCGTCACTCAGATTGACCATCTGACGATTCGCGAATGGATGGCATCCCTGCACGGTCTGAACAAAAAGAAAACTTCGATTGCCCGCAAGCTCGCCTCTTTAAGAACCTTTTTTCAATTCCTGGTGCGCGAAAGCGTTCTGGAAACAAATCCCGCCAAATTGGTTTCGACGCCGCGGGTCGAACGCAAACTGCCGAATCATCTTTCGATGGAAGACGCCGTGCGCTTTATCGAAACGCCGGATTTGCAGACGGATTTAGGCAAGCGCGACCGCGCGATTTTAGAATTTCTGTACGCGACCGGCGTGCGCGTCGGCGAGCTGGTCAATCTGAATATGAAGGACATAGATTTTCGCGAACGGCTGGCGCGCGTCACCGGAAAGCGCAAAAAACAACGCATTCTGCCGTTCGGCGAGCCTTCATTGCAAGCCCTGATGCTGTATCTTGCGGAAACGCGACCGATTTTTCTGAACAACTGCCCGCCTTCGACGCGCGACGACCAAGCCGTTTTTTTAAATTATCAGGGAACGCGCATCACGACGCGCTCGGTCGGGCGAATGGTCGATAAATACATCAAATTGTGCGCCGATATTCACGACATCTCGCCGCACTCGCTGCGACATTCTTTCGCGACGCACCTGCTGGATTCGGGCGCTGATTTGCGCGACATTCAGGAGCTTTTAGGACACGCGCGGCTTTCGACGACCCAGATTTACACGCACGTTTCGATGGAAAAACTGATTGAGGTCTACGACCAGTCGCACCCGAAAGCGTAAATTAATCAACCGCGAAAAACGAACAACGAAAAATTATGAAGAAATTTATTCAGTATAGCTTTGCCCTGTTTACCTGTTTTATCTGTCTGACCGCTTTCACCCGAGCGCAAGCGGTCGCCGTCAATCAGATGCCGACCATCGAGGTCAGCGGAACGGCGGAAATTCAGGTCGTGCCGGACGAGGTCGCTTTTGCGCTCCGCGTTACTAAAAGCGATAAGAGCCTGCAAATCGCAAAAACGCAGAACGACGAAAATGTGGCGCGAATAATCGCTTTGACAAAACGCTTTGCGATTGACGCCAAAGACGTGAAAACGGATTTTATCGCGGTCAGCGAAAAATTCGACCGCGTGAAATCAAAAGATAACGACGACGAGTATCAAAACGTTTTCGCCGGTTATACGGTTTCCAAAACAATCGTCGTGAAATTAAGAGATTTGAGCAGATTTGAGAATTTTTTATCCGAGATTGTTAAAGTCGGCGTCACGCAAATCGGCAGCGTCAGTTTTCAGTCTTCGGAGCTTCGCAAGTATAAAGACCAGGCACGAGCGCTGGCAATGCGCGCCGCGAAGGAAAAAGCCGACGCGCTGACCCGGGAAATCGGGCAGGCAATCGGCAGAGCCGTCTCGATTGAGGAGGAAAATGTCGACGGCGACCGCACCTCCAATTTTAGTGCTAATTCAAACACGATTTCTTTCGGTTCATCCGAGACATCCGGCAGCGGCGGCGCGGAAACGATTTCAGTCGGCACGATTGCGGTTAAGGCGCAAGTCACCGTTAGATTTTTGTTGAATTAGGCAGATTCGTTTATACTTCACTCAAACAGAATCTTTCCTGAAAACTTGAAAAATATTATGAAAAAAATTCAGTGGCTTGCCGTCGCCCTTTTTGCGCTTGCTTCTTTCGCCTCGGCGCAGGACAAAATGCTTTCGATTGACGATATTTTCGACCCGCAAAAGCGCGTCAATTTCAGCGGCAGACCGACATTCGTGCAGTGGAACAAAGACGGCGCGACGTATAAACAGGTGCAGAACCAGACGCTGGTGCGCGTCAACGCTCTGACGGGCGAATCGAGAGAGTTTTTCGACAACAAAAAACTCGTCTCCGTTTTGACGCAGACGACCGGATTCAGCCTCGAAGAAGCGAATAAACTGGGAACCGCGCCCGGACAGCAGTTTAACAACGCGGAAACGGCGATTTTAATCAATCACAACAAAGATTTGTATCTTTACAACATCGCGGGCGGCTTGATTCGGCGCTTGACGAACACGCCGGCGGCGGAAGAAATGGAAGCCGATTTTTCGCCCGACGATAAAATGGTCAGCTTCGTGCGCGGAATGAATTTATTCGTCGTCGATGCGGCGACGGGCAGAGAAACGCAGTTGACGCGCGACGGCAGCGAGAAAATTCTGAACGGTTATCTCGATTGGGTTTACGAGGAAGAACTCTACGGGCGCGGGCAGAAACGCGGCTACTGGTGGTCGCCCGATTCGACGCACATCGCTTTTCTGAGAACCGACGAAACGTCCGTGCCGAAATTCGTTTTGCCCGACGATACGGTTCCTGACCAGAGAGTCGAAAACACCGATTACCCGCAGGCGGGCGACCCGAATCCGCTGGTTAAGCTCGGCGCGGTCAATGTCAGAACGCGCGCCGTGCGCTTTGCCGACACTTCGCAGTACAAGCCGGAAGATTTTCTGATTTCGCGCGTCACCTGGTCGCCCGACAGCCAGGCGATGATTTACCAGGCGCAAAACCGCGAGCAGACTTTTCTCGATTTAAACGGGGCGAATCGCGTCACGGGAAAAACCGTGACTGTTTTCCGCGAAACTTCGCCCGCGTGGGTCGAAGTGATTGATAATCCCGTTTTTCTGAAAGATTATTCGATGATTTGGCAATCGACGCGAAACGGCTTCAACCATCTTTATCACTACGATTCGGCGGGCAAAATGATTCGCCAGATTACGGACGGGAAATGGGAAGTGCGCTCATTTTACGGCGTTGACGAGCAAAACGGCTGGGTTTATTTCAGCGCGACCGAATACGACCCGATCGGCAACCAGATTTATCGCATTAAACTGGACGGAACCGGCTTGACGCGCCTGACGAAAACCGACGGCTCGCACAGCGCTAATTTCAACCCGACGTTCACGCATTTCGTCGATAGTTGGAGCGACGTCAACACGCCGACGCAAGTGAGGCTTTATCGCGCCGACGGAACGCTGGAAAAAGTTTTAAACGAAAATAAGGTTGACGCGCTCGCGCAGTATAAGCTCGGCAAAGTCGAATTGATGCGCGTCCGCACGCGCGACGGTTTTGCGATGGAAGCGATGATGATTAAGCCGCCGGATTTCGACCCGTCCAAAAAATACCCGGTGATGAGCTACACGTATTCCGGTCCGCACTCGCCTTCGGTCAGAAACGGCTGGGGCGGCGCCCGTTATATGTGGCATCAGATGCTGGCGCAGAAAGGCTATATCATATGGATTTGCGACAACCGCACGGCGAGCGGCAAAGGCGCTGAAACGGCGTGGAAAGGCTATCAGAATCTGGGCGAGCTGGAATTGAAGGATTTGGAAGAAGGTCTGGACGCATTGCGCGCGATGCCTTTTGTCGATGCGAGCCGCATCGGGCTGTGGGGCTGGAGCTACGGCGGTTTTATGACCTCTTACGCGCTGACGCACAGCAAATCTTTTAAAATGGGAATCGCGGGCGGAACGGTTTCCGATTGGCGTCTGTATGATTCGATTTATACCGAGCGCGTGATGAAAACGCCGCAGAACAATCCGAACGGCTACAATAAATCTTCCGTTTTGAAAGCCGCGCCAAACTTAAGCGGCAGACTGCTGCTGATTCACGGCGCAATGGACGACAACGTGCATATGCAAAACACGACGCAGCTTGCCTATGAACTGCAAAAAGCCGGTAAACAGTTTGATTTGATGATTTACCCGACCCAGCGACACGGCGTCGTCAACCCGCTCCAGGCGAAACATATGTATCAGCTGATGACCGACTATATTCTGAAAAACTTATAGTTCGACGGAAGACTAAAAACGGAAAGTGGAAAATAACATTTTGTTTTCCACTTTCCGTTTTCCGCTTTTCATTCGCCCGATGCAACCAAAAGAAAATCTCGCCGCATCACATCGGACGTGAGGCATTAACTTTCAAAATCCCTAGTAAATATCGAGGTCAAACGTTATGTGGCGAATGTTCTCCCTGATAGTCGTCGTTTGTTTAGTGTGTCTTTTTGCGGTTCAGATTAAGGCGCAGACTTTTCTGAAAGTAAACGAAGCGGAAACGCGGGCGACGTTTCAGGCAAATCAGCTGCAAACGAATCTGGTGCTGGAAAATCAGGCGGCGGACTTTGCGGGCAAAGTCCGGCTGGAAATTTTAGACGCCGCCGACGAAATTCTCGCCGCCAGCGAAACGACTCACGCCATCAAACGCGGCAGGCAAACTCTGCAAATTCCGCTCAGGTTTAGACAGGCGCAGGCGCTGCCGGACAATCTGCCCTGGTATCGACTGCGTTACGCCGTCGTGCAGGAAAACTCGTCGCTTGCGACCGGCGGCATCGTTTCGCTTTCGGAAATTATGCCGGAGCTTTTCGAGCTGCAAATTTCGGCGGGCGAAAATGTTTTTGCCGGAATGCGTCTTCGCGCGCACGTTCTGGCGTTTCATCCTTTGACAAAAAAAATAATCAAAAACGTCAATGTTACGGGCGAAATCTCGCTCGATTCGGGCACCGAAAAAGACGGAGGCAAGCTGAAAATCGTCGCCAAAGGCAGAACCAACGACGAAGGCTTCGCGACGCTGGATTTTGAGATTCCGCCGAATGCCAAGCTCGACGGGTTTGGCGAAATTATCGTCAAAGGCGAAAAAAACGGTCTGACGCGCAAAGCCGATCACAGTTTGGACATTTCCGACGCGGCGCGCGTTTATCTGAACCTCGATAAACCAATCTACCAGCCGAATCAGAAGCTTTTCGCGCGCGGGCTCTATCTGAATCCGGCGCGCCGACCGCTGGCGGAAAAGGAGCTCGACTTTGAAATTCTGGATGAAGACGGCGAAACCGTTTACGAAGAAACCGCGAAAACTTCGCGTTTCGGCGTGTTAAATATCAACTGGCAGATTCCCGCCAGCCTGAAGCTCGGAAAATATCGAATCAGAGTCGAAATGGGCGGCGAACGCGTCGGCGAAAGCGAATTTAAAGTGACGCGCTACGATTTGCCGAATTTCAGCGTCAGCGTCAAAGCCGACCGGAATTTTTATTTGCCCGACCGAAAATCGGCGGAAATCACCGTCAGCGCCGGCTATCTTTTCGGCAAGCCGGTCGCGGCGGGAAAAGTTCGTATCGCGCAGGAAAGCGAAAGAGAATGGAATTACCAGGAACAGAAATGGGAAATCAAGGAAGCCAAATCGTATGAAGGCGCGACGAACGCGGAAGGAAAATTCGTCGCCGGCATCGATTTAACCGAAGCTCAGGAAAAACTGCGGGCGGAGGCGGAGAAGCCTTTTGAAGATTTGCATTTTGCCGCTTATTTTACCGATTCGACCACGAATCGAACCGAGCTGAAACGCTTTGACGTGCGCATTTCAAAAAAGGCGATTCACATTTATTTTATTCATTCGGGTTTGGAAATGAGCCCGCAGATGCCGTATCAATTTTACGTTTCGACGTTTTACGCCGACGGCGCGGCGGTGCGATGCGACATCGAGGTTAAAGGCAATTACCCGCAGGTGCGAAGCGAAAAAATCCTCGCGGAAACGAAGACGAATTCCTACGGCGCGGGCAAAATGGAAATCCGTATTCCCGAAAAGCCTTTTCCGGAAGCGGAAAACCGTTTTAGTTTGCAGCTTTCCGCCCGCGACAAACAGGGCAATGACGGAACCGTTGCCGTTAATTTCGATTTAAACGAAAAGGCGAAACAAATTCGCGTCAAAACCGATAAAACCATCTATCTGCCGAATGAAAATATCGAAGCGAAAATACATTCGACCGAAAATAATGAAACGGTTTTTGTCGATGTTTTGAAAAATTCGAGCGTCATTTATTCAAAGAGAATAAAGCTCGGCGACGGGCGCGCCGCCTTGCAGATTCCGTTTAATCCCGATTTCAAAGGCGAATTGACGATTTCAGCGTATTTTAAAGCCGACGATAATTACAACGAAACGATTAGTCATTCAAAAACCGTTATTTATCCCGCGCCAAGCGATTTGAAACTAAATATCAAGTCGCTGAAAAACGTCTATCGCCCGAACGAAGAGGCGAAAATCGCTTTTAACGTGCGCAGCGCGGCGGGGCTTACGGCGGAAACCGCGCTCGGCATAGTCGTTCTGGATAAAGCCGTCGAAGAACGCGCGCAGACCGAGCAGGCGCGCGATAATTACAGCGATTTGCGCCGTTTGAACGGAACGGCGGACGCTTTCGGAAATCTGACGCGCAGAGATTTGAACAATCTCGATTTAAACAAGCCGATTGACGCGGATTTGCAGCTGGCGGCGGAGTTTCTGCTGGTCAATAAATCTTACGAGCCGCGCTTTTTTGAAAGCAGTTCGTACCGGCTGAATTTCAGAGGAATTTTCGAAGATTATTTTGTTAAAAAACTCGCGCCGTTTGAAAGCGTTCTCAAAGCGCATTACGAAAAAACGAGCGAATATCCGAAAGACGAAAACACCCTGCGACGGATTTTATCGGCAAACGGCGTAAATTTCGACGAAATGCGCGACGCGTGGGGAATGCCTTATGCGGTCGAATTCAGAGCCGACCACAGTTATGTAACCTTGTCGCTGAAAACCGCGAGCGCCGACAAAAAAATCGGGACCGAAGACGATTTTATCGTCCGCCAAATGCGCTTTGAATGGTTTACTAAAACGCAGAACGAGCTGACGACGATTCTCAATAATTACATTCAGCAGAGCAAAAAAAATCCGCAGACGATGGACGAGCTGAAAGCCGTCTGGAAACAGGCGGGTTTTGACGTTGACGCTTTGCGCGACGGCTGGAATCGCCCGCTTTATATGAGCGCGGTGAAATATATCCGCAGTCTGCAAAAGCCTTTTCTGGAAAATATCGGCAATCTGGACGGAGCCGTCCAACAGGTTTTGCAAGTGAAGCCGGTTTCGCAGGAAGTCCTTCTTTTCAGGCTCTACAGCGCGGGCGAAGACGCGATAAAAGACAATAACGATGATTTTTATCTGGGAACGTTTTCCGTCGTTTTGTCCGAAAAAGATTTATCGGAGCCGTCGCCGGCGGGAAAAATTTCCAAAAGCAAAACGACCGATGCGCGCGGCGCAATTACCGGCACGGTTTTTGACCAGATGGGCGCGGTCATCCCGAATATTAAGGTGACCGCGGCGAATCAAGGCTCGACGGAGACTTTTTCGGTCGCGTCAAACGTAGACGGCGAGTATTTCTTTATAAATTTGCCGCCGGGCAAATACAAAATCACGGCGGACGGCTCGTCCGTCGGCTTTACTCCGACCACGGTTGAAAACGTCGTCGTCAGCCCGATGAATTTGATTAAGCTCGATATTTACTTGTATGTGTCGATAAACGGCGCGACGGTTGAGATTTTGTCCGGAGCCGAAATGATTGACACGACGCAGAATTCGGTAAGCTCGATGGTGACAAAAAGCGAAGCCACTTCAATTTCCAGTCTGTTCGGCAGCGCCGGAGACAAACAAATATCGACGCCGCGCGTCCGCGAGTATTTTCCCGAAACGCTTCTCTGGCAGCCGGAATTAATCACCGATAAAAACGGCAGAGCCGAATTGAAATTTACGCTCGCCGACAATCTGACGACGTGGAAGCTCTACGCCTTCGGCTCGACGGAAGCCGGCGAAGTCGGTCTGGCGGAAAAGGAATTGCAGACGTTTCAGCCTTTCTTCGCCGAGCTTGAGCCGCCGAAAATTCTGACCGAAGGCGACGAAATCGCGCTGCCCGTTCCCGTTCGCAATTACACCGATAAGCGGCAGAAAGTTTCGGTTTCGATGACGGAAAACAGCTGGTCGAGTTTATTGAACGGCGCGACGCAGCAAATCGAAATCGCGCCGGATGCTTCGCAAAACGCGATTTTCAATTTTCGCGCCGCCGCGCCCGTCCGCGAAGGCAAACAAAAAGTGACGGTGCTGGCGAAAGGCGAAGGCGACGCGATTGAAAAGCCCGTCACCGTCAAGCCGAACGGAAAGGAAATCATTCGGATTCAATCGCAAATGTTTCGTGAAAACGCCGATTTCGAGGTGAATTTTCCCGCCAATGCTTTTGCGAACACGCGGCGCGCGGAACTGAAAATTTATCCGAATATGCTGGCGCACTTCGCCGAATCGGTCGACGGTTTGCTGAAACGCCCCTATGGCTGCGGCGAGCAGACGACTTCCTCGACTTACCCGAATTTGTTGATTTTAAAGATTGAAAAAGATTTGGGCAAAGCGGTTGCGGAAAAAACGAAAAAGCAGGCGGAAATTTATTTGCAGCAAGGCTACGAGCGCCTGCTCAATTATCAAACGCCCGGCGGCGGCTTTTCATACTGGGGCAAGAGCGATACGCCGAATGTCGCGCTGACGGCTTATGTTCTGCGATTTCTAAGCGATGCGCAGGGCTTTATCGAAGTTGACGGAAAAGTGGTCGAAAGCGCGCATAACTGGCTTTTGAAGCAGCAGCAGGCGGACGGAAGCTGGCAGACGTCTTACGTCAATACGGATTCTTCGACCGCTTATGTCGCTCGCTCGCTGTCGATAAACGCGCCGCCGAGCGAAGAAACGAAAAAAGCCGTGCGCGCCGGTTTGAATTTTTTGAAAAAGCGCCTGCCGGAAATAAAAGACGCTTACGCGCTGGCAAATTTCGCGCTGGCTTCCATTTCCGCCGGTGATGTGGAAACCGCCGCCGCCATTGCGGAAAGGCTGAATTCCGAATTGCAAAATGACAAGGAATCTTTTTTCCGGACGACCGCCGACACTTCGTTTTACGGTTGGGGAATGCCGGCGAAAATCGAAGCGACCGCGCTCGTGATGCAGGTTTTTCTGCGCCTGAACGAAAACGATAAATTCGCGGCAAATCTTTCGCGCGGTTTGTCTTTCCTGCTCAAAAACAAAGACGAATACGGCGTCTGGTATTCGACGCAAACGACCGTCAATGTGCTCGACACGCTGTTTTTATTGCAGAAATCGGCGAAAGACGCAAAGCCGAATGCCGGCGAAAAAACCGAAATCCACATCAACGGCAGAAAAATTCAGGACTTTAATGTCGATATAAATGCGCTTTCAAATCCGCTTTCGATTGACGCGTCGCCGTATCTGACCGAAGCGACAAATCGAATTGAGATAAAAAACGCCGCGAGTTCGGCGGTGTTTCAGGCGCAGCTGGTCGCCGTCCACTACATTCCCTGGAAAGACGCTCTCACGGCGGCGGCTTCGCAATATTTTGATTTAAAAGTGAGTTTCGACAAAACCGAAGCGAAAATCGGCGACGAGATAAATTGCGCGGTGAGCGTCCAAAGAAAGACGAATCGTTACGGGATGCTTCTGGCGGAGATAGGCATTCCGCCGGGCGCGGACGTCGATAGAGGCTCGCTTGAAAACGCTAAAAAGCTCGACGAAAATATCAGCCGCTACGACATTTTGCCCGACAAAATTATCGTTTATTTCTGGTCGAATTCCGGAACGACCGCCTTTAACTTTAAATTCAAACCTCGCTACGGAATCAACGCGCAATCTGCGCCGTCGATAATTTACGATTATTACAACGAGGAAGCAAAAGCGACGCTCGCGCCGGTGCGGTTTGTGGTGAAATAAGCCCGAAGATTCACAAAGAAAGAGGAATGAAACCACAGATTCACACGGATAAGCACAGATTTTAAGAGGATGAGCAGGAGATACAGGATAAATTCTTTTTCTTAAAAATCATTTTTCTATCTGCGTTTCTCCGCCTTCATCTGCGGTTTCAAATTCTCTTAAAATCCCCGTCTTCTCCGTGGCTGAACTTTGCATTTAATTCATAAACTGAACCCGGTAATTTTCCTTAAAATATAAAGCTTGTTTCAAAGAAAAACACAGATTAACTATTTAATCGGTTGATGGTTTCGATTACAATTGTTTATTCGTAGATATCTTTCTTTTTTGTTCGAGCATCTGAATTTGATAAAGGAGACGAGCCGAATGCCGACCGAAACCGTTTCAACCGCCGCCGAACCTGCTTTTAAAATTTCCAATTTTGAAGTTAAAGATGAGGATTTACCCGAATTTCGCGATATGAAATTCGAGGAAATCAACCAGCTTCACATCGACCATCCGGGCGCAAATGATTTGGAATACCGCACGCGCCGCGATTATATCGCCTCTCTTTCCAAAAAATTTCGTGAAACCGGCGTGATAACGGACGTCCGATACACGGAAGAAGAGCAAAACATCTGGCGCGTCGTCGCCACGCGGCTCGAAGAACTGCAAGCCCGTCACGCCTGCGCTTTTTATCTCGAAGCGAAGAAAAAATTAGACATCAGCAACGAGCGCATTCCGCAGCTTTCGGAAATGAATCGGCGTTTGAAAGCGTTGACGAATTTTCGTCTCGCGCCGATTGAAGGCTTGGTTGAAACGCGCGGATTTCTGAGCTGGCTTTCGTATCGCACGATGCTCTGCACGCAATACATCCGCCACGCCTCGCGTCCCGAATACACGCCCGAACCGGACATCGTCCACGAAGCCATCGGGCATATTCCGAATTTTACGAATCCCGATTTTGCAGACTTTTCGCAGTTTATCGGTCACGGCGCGCGCCTTGCGACCGACGAGCAACTGGAAGAACTCGGACGACTCTACTGGTTTACGGTCGAATTCGGTTTGATTCGCGAAGGCAATGATGTCAAGGCTTTCGGCGCGGGTCTTCTGTCGAGCTTCGGCGAGCTGGAACACGCTTTTACCAGTGCGGTCGAGCGTCGCCCGTTCGATTTAAAACAAGTCATCAATACGTCGTATGATTACTCGGATATGCAGCCGGTTTTGTACGTCATTTCATCGTATGCCGAATTGAAAGACGTGACGCGCCGGTATATCGAAAGTTTCGGAAAGTAATTCAATTTCTGTGATTCAGTATCAGCTCTTTGACAATTTTTTGCAGTTCTTCCGGTTCGTAAGGTTTCACTAAATATTCTCTCGCGCCGGCGGCGAGCGCTTTTTTTATCTCGGATTTTTGCCCGACCGCCGAGGTGAAGATTATCGGCACGTCCGGCTTGAGCGCGTGGATTTTGCCGCAGATTTCGATGCCCGAACCATCGGGCAGCCAATTGTCCAGCACGTATAAATCGAAATGCTCGCTCTCCAGCAAAGAAAACGCTTCGCGCAGGCTGTCGGCGAAAAAGACGTCGTATTCGGAAAATAAAATACTTAGAAGCTCACAGGTATCTTTGTCGTCTTCGACGCACAGAATCCTTTTCTTCGGTGAAGTGCCGGTGTTTGAGTCTTGCACAAGATTCCCTTTGTTGGTTGATTGAATAAATCGCCTGGCGAAACGCTTGCATTTTTAAAGATATTGCTCGGCGGCGTCTGCTAATTACCCGACATATCGGTAAATTTTTTATCGTTCAGAAATTTTTCGTATTCGTCTTTGACGATAAAGTAACACTCGCAGGCGGATTGCTTCAGGCGTTCGAAATCGACGATTTCGATTTTGCCGCGACGATAGCGGATAATGCCGCCCGCCTGCATCGAATTGGCAATCATTCCGACGCTGGTACGCTGGACGCCGAGCATCTGCGAGAGAAATTCCTGCGTCAGCGATAGTTGCTTATTGTTCGAGCGCTCGCACATCACCGTCAGCCAGCGGCAAAGCCGCGCTTCAATCGTGTGAAAATGATTGCAGACGCAGGTTTGCGAAATCTGTTTGATAATAACGTAAACGTAGCGCAGCGCAACATCGTGAAACGTCCCGTTTTTCTTAAATAAACCGCCGATGACGCGGGCATCGACGCGAAAACAATCGGCGGCGACCTGCACCATCGCCTGATACGCCATTTCGTCCTGCCCGAGAATGCACGGCAGACCGACCAATCCCTCGTAGCCGGTATAACCGACTTCGACGGTTTGTCCCTGTTCGGTCACGGAAAGCAGCGAAACCATTCCGGTATTCGGAAAATAGACGTAACGAATCGCGTCGCCCGCCTGGTAAAGAACGTCGCCGGGCGCGAGTGACATCAATTCCAAATTAGGTCTGAGCAGGTCAATCTCTTCGGCAGGCAAAACAGCAAGCAGCCTGTTCCGAATCAAATGACGTGAATTTAATGTATTCGACATACATCGCCTGCGCGCCGCTTTCCAAATTTTCGTCTTTGTAACGGGTAAGCCTTGTATTATTTACCGCAAACTGCCGGAAAAATACAGTATCAACACAAAAGAGTTTGGGGAAACAAGTTCGTGCTTGGAAGAACGAATTCATTCTGAACGCAAATGCTGCAATTTGTCTGTTGAGTATCCGACATAACGCGAAATTTTTTGTAATTAGCAGATTAAAAAGGGAATATCCGTCGATAATTTATATTCCGCCGGTTGAAATCAACGCGGCGGCAAATGTTTTGAACAGGTCGGCAAACATATAATATTGTGTGTCCGCGCAAAATTTATAAATCGACGATTTTTAATATCGGCGGAAATAAGGTTCATCTGGCGGCGGCGATACATTATAATCGAAAGAAGATTACGTTCGCGCTGTTGTAACGCACAAAGCATTGATTGAAAATTACGAAAACACAAATATACCGGAACTGAGTGTTTGAAATTCAGCATCGAAAAACATATAAAATCGGAATTTATAAAGAGGCAATTATGACAGAAAAAAATCCTTTAGGTTTGAAGAAAATACATCACGTCGAGTTTTACGTCGGCAACGCCAAGCAAGCCGAGTTTTATTATCGCAAGGCGTTCGGTTTTTCGCGCGCGGCTTATTCGGGTTTGGAAACGGGCAACCGCGAAACGACTTCGTATGTGATGCGGCAGAATCGCGTCAATTTAGTTTTGACGACGCCGCTTAATCCGGAACATCCGGCGGCGGAACATATAAAGCTGCACGGCGACGGCGTGCGCGACATCGCTTTTCAGGTCGAAGACGCCGACCAGGCTTTTCACGAAGCCGTCGCCCGCGGCGCGCGCGGCTTTATCGAACCGCACGATTGGGCGGACGAAAACGGCTCGGTGCGCCGCGCCGCGATTCACACTTACGGCGACACGATTCACTCGTTTATTTCCTACAACACCGGAAACAACGGGCACAATTATTCGGGAACGTTTCTGCCCGGTTTCGTCGCGCAGGAAATGAAAGGCGAAGATGTCGGCATCGTTCTGGTTGACCACATCGTCGGCAACGTCGAGCTCGGAAAAATGAATTTCTGGTGCGATTTTTACCGCGACGTTATGGGTTTCGAGCGTTACATCACGTTTGACGACAAGGATATTTCGACCGAATATTCCGCGCTGATGTCGATTGTGATGTCGGACGGCGGGCACAACATCAAATTCCCGATAAACGAGCCGGCGGAAGGCAAAGGCGGCAAAAGCCAGATTCAGGAATACATCGACTTTTACCGTTCGGCAGGCGCGCAGCACGTCGCGCTTTTGTGCAGGGACATTCTGCAAACGGTCGAAAAATTGCAGGCAAACGGCGTCGAATTTCTGCGCGTGCCCGACACGTATTACGACGAATTGCCGAAGCGTGTCGATTGTTTCGACGAGAATATCGACGATTTGAAACGTCTGGGAATTCTGGTTGACAGCGACGACGA
>DASVRT010000118.1:0-14885 GCA_036388475.1 Pyrinomonadaceae bacterium
CCGCCGAATAAACGCCGGAAAGAACTTTCATCAACGTCGATTTGCCCGCGCCGTTTTCGCCGACCAGGGCGTGAAACTCGCCTTCGTAAAGCTCGAACGTCACGCCGTCCAAAGCTTTCACGCCGGGAAATTCCTTGCTGATAGCACGCATTTCCAGTAATGCGCCGTTCCGGTGTTCGTTGTCTGTTGTCCGCTGCATATTATCTAAATGCTTCGTCGCCGGAGTAAATCAAAAGTTTGTTGTGGTGGCGGGCAAAAGTTACGGATTAATTTCGTATCTGTTAAAACTACTGGTCTTTTACCATTAAAAGTTTGATTGTCCTTTGAAATAAAGATTTAAAAAAGTGTTAACACATTCTATTTTATCAATCAAGATTCTTCAAGTTTTATTTGCCGCCCCGACCGACAAACAAATTTACCGGATAAAACCGACGTTTGCGAATCGAAAAGTTTTACGTTTACAGGCAAATATCTTCTCTGAAAGTTAGATTTTGGAAAAAACATCGAGCCGTAACCTTTAGAGAAAATAGGTTTATCGTTAATTGGATTAGCCGATTAATAAACAGGTATTCAATTGTTTTTCTTTTTCAAAGCGCGTCCGATTGCTTCTTCAGCCAGAGACTTCATAATTTTATAACCTTCGGCATTCGGGTGCAGTCCGTCATAGCTGACGCCGTCTTTGAGCGTGTCCTTCGCGTCAATCGTCGCCGCGTAATAATCGAGATAAACAAAATCGTTTTCCGACGCGTATTTTTTTATCCGGGCATTGAGCGCCGTGATTTTTTCGTTCGGACGCCTTTTCGTTTGCACGAGTAAAACGCCTTCTTTATTTTTTAGGCGGTCGTTGACCGGCAGCACGTTTCTTTGCCGATTGAAAGTCAATCAAATCTTTGTTGCAGGCGCGGGCAAAAGATGAAAGACACTGGTTAATTTGTAGTATCATTCTCATCAGGATTTGGATTTCCTTTTATAAAAATGGAAGGCTGCTGACAGATTCTATTTTATTGCCCACGACTTTTCAAGCATTTTTTTCCGAGTCGAAATGCGATTTGAAATTACAAAAAGGTCTTGCCTTAATTCCAAGCCTTTAGATTTCCACCTGGGCTTTTCCGGCGGGCGAAATTTAATGCAGCCTTTCGGCTGGCGCCTTTTTTATTTAACTTTTTTCAATATTACGCCGATAAGCAATCGGATAACGCTAATTGGCAATTAACTTAACTTTATTGTAATAAATATATTCAAACATATTACCGGCGACCTAAAACAGAAAAAAGTTTGTTGACTTGCGCCTGTATATACTAAATACTAGTAGCTTGCAGTAAGGTTTTACCAGCATTTAGAAAATATGTTTTATGTTTATCTTACATTGTGAGACGCATAGATCTTAAAAAAGCCAATGTTGCCCGCTCAAATACGATTCGCGATATTAATCGTCAAATCGTCCTTAACTACGTGCGCGAAAAAGGACCTATTTCGCGGGCGGAGATTGCCCGCGAAACCAATCTTCAGCGTTCGACTATCTCCTTAATCGTCGATGAATTAAGAAATTTCGGTCTTATTAAAGAAGTTTACGGCGAATCTTCCGGCGGACGCCCGCCCGCTTTGCTGGCGCTGCGGACGGCGCATCCCGTCGCGATTGGCGTTGACCTCGGAACGGTCAAAACTACCGTGGCAACCTGCGATTTGACCGGTCGGATAATCGAGCAGGAAGAGTTCTGGACTGACCCGGACGCCGAAAAAAACACGTCTTTAATCATTGATTACGTCAGAAAATTCAATCATAAAAGCGGCGGCACGATAGAGGGCATCGGCATCAGCCTGCCCGCGCTGGTTGATGCCGGGAAAGGGCACGTTTTGTATAGCCCGCATTTCCGTTGGCACAATCCTCCGATTATAGAAGACATTAAAGCGGCAACCGGACTTGCCGTCACGGCTGATAACGACGCGAATGCCGCGGCGCTGGCGGAATTGTGGTTCGGTCGCCCGGAAATCCGCGACGTCCGCGATTTTATTCTGGTCTTTATCGAAAACGGTATCGGCACGGGAATCGTGTTTGACGGGCAAATCTATCGCGGTAAAGGCGGGGTCGCCGGTGAATTCGGGCATATGACCATCGGCAATGACGCGCCCGTCGCCTGTGCTGCCGGAAAGCGTGAATGCTGGGAAGCCTTCGCTTCGGAGCGCGCGGCGCTGGCGCGCTATGCAAAGCTGCTCGGAAATCAGAGCTTTGCTCACCGGATTAATTTTGTTCAGTTAGTGGATTTGGCGTTTGAAGGCGACAAAAAGGCTCTCACCGCTTTGAAAGAAACCGCGCATTATATCGGCATCGGCATCGGCAACCTGCTGCAAGGGCTTTCGCCCGAGGCTTTAATCGTCGGCGGAACGATAGTCAGAGCCTGGTCGCTGATTGCCGACGACGTCAGAACCGCGGCGGAAGAAATCGTTTGTCAGGGTATTCCGGTAACGCAGATAATAGCTTCGACGCTCGGTTCTCAGCCGACTTTGATGGGCGCTTTCAGTCTGGTTCTGGCTGACAAGTTTGCTTCAATTTCTATCTAATCAGATTAAATCACTCGGCAAAGCTCAATAACTTTAATTAATTAGCCTCTTTTTCAGAGATTAAATTTTTTCATAAGATTTATTAATTTCGCGCAAAAAAATCTTGACAAGTCAATTTATTAGTAGTAACTTTTGTTGGGTCATACAACAAAAGTATTTTAAACAACAAAGTATTAATCAGAATTCATCCTTTTTATTTTTAATTGCTTAATTATTTGGCTGAGAAAGTTTTAAATAATTTGTCCAAGCAGCGATTTTTAGCTTATCAGGTAGTTTTATCTTAATTTGAAATGAAAGGCAGTCTTCTCCGGCATTGTTAGGATGACTGCGATTTTTGACGTTTTAATTCCGTAGTTAGAACGATTTGGAGGATTTCTATGTACAGTCAAGTCTGGAGGATGTTTTTATGAATAAAACGCATCCGCGAAGTGCAGTTTTGAAAATTTCGGCAATTTTAGCAATTATTCCGTGCTTAATTTTGCTTCTGACGTTTCCGGTTTCGGCACAAAAGACTTCAGGACAAATTACCGGCACTGTGCTCGACCCGAGCGGCGCGGCGATACCTGATGCAACCGTTACTATTACGCAGGTCGGCACCAACGCTCAACGCGTCGTGACAACCAGCGCGGAGGGGATTTATACAATCCCCGATTTGCCGATCGGCATTTACAGAGTCTCCGTGACCAAAACCGGATTTAAGGAGACCGTGGCGGAAAACGTGACGGTCAATGTCGCTTCAATTACCAGACAGGATTTTAATTTGGAAGTCGGGCAGGTCGGAGCGACTATCACCATCCAGAGCGACGATATTCAGGTCGAAACGCAGACCGGGCAGGTTGGCGAAGTCGTGACCGGCGTGCAGGTTCGCGAGCTGCCGCTGAACGGTCGTAATTTTGCGCAGCTGACGCAGCTGCAACCGGGCGTTTCAGCCGCCAACGGTTTCGATACCAGAAATAAAGGTTTGTTTTCCGGCGTCGATTTTTCCGTTAACGGAAACTCCGCCCAAAGCAATTTGTTTCTGACCGACGGCGCTAACAACAATGACACCGGCTCGAACCGCACGGTTCTGCTGTATCCTTCAATCGAAGCCATTGCCGAATTTAAAATGCTGCGCAACAGCTACGGACCGGAATACGGGCAGGCTGCCGGTTCGGTTATCTCGCTCGTGACGCGCGGCGGCAGCAACGAGTTTCACGGAAGCCTTTTCTATTTCGGACGTAACGACGCGCTGAACGCGACGGAGTTTTTTGCCAATCGCGGCGGCGCCGGAAAAGATAAGCTGCGGCGTCACGATTTCGGTTTCGCGCTCGGCGGACCGATACTTAAAGACCGTCTTTTCTTTTTCTTTTCGGAAGAGTGGAACAAGGAAATTCGCGGCTCGACGCGTTTCGCCAATGTGCCGACCGAAGCCGAGCGCCGCGGCGATTTCAGAGACGCGACGCGGCGCGGCTGCAATGGCGGACTTATTCGTTTCGGTCGTCCGGGCGATTTACTCGGTCGTGATGTAAACGGTAATGACGACCCGATGATTCCGGGTAATCCTTTTACGACCGTCGATCAGGTGGTTCCGCAAAGTCAGGTTAGTCAGGCTGGGCTGCTAGTCGCTCAGTTATATCCGCTCCCGAATCGTCCGGGCAACGGCACCTGTACCAACTGGTCGGAATCGGTAAACTCGCCTATTAATTTCCGCGAAGACAACGTTCGAATTGACTATAATGTAACTAAAAAGCACCAGATTTTCGGGCGCTATACGCAGGACCACTGGGCGAATCCGTTTCCGATTCTTTTCGGCGCCGGATTGTGGGGCGATGACCCTTACCCGGTGGTTGAAAGCGGCTGGACGCAGCCGTCGCGGCAGGCGGCTTTTAAGCTGACTTCGACGCTTTCCGGTAATTCCGTTAACGAAGTTCAGTTTTCCTATTCGGCAAACCGCATTCGGGTCGAGCCCGGCTCCGGTTCCGAACTTAACCGTCAAATCAATCAGGCGGTTCCGGGATTTTTCCCGGACTCCGTCAAAGTTAACGGGCTTGACCGCCCGCATCCGGTCTTCTGGGGCGGCATCCAGCCTTTCGCCAGCAATCGCGGAGCCGATTTGTGGACGCAGGCGCCTTTCAGAAACTCTCTGGATATTTACTCGATAAGAGATGATTTCTCGAAAGTTATGGGAAATCACACGTTTAAGATGGGTTTCCTGTTTGATAAAGCCGCGAAAAATGAAGATTCCGGTCCGAACAACGAAACGCCGCAATTCTGGGGAGCCTGCTGCGGCAACAATTCGGGCAATTACCTGGCGGACGTTTTAACCAGAGGCAGTCTTTTCGGTTACAACGAATCCAACCGCCAAGCCATTGCCAACACTCGTTATACCAATCTTGAGTTTTACTTTGGCGACACCTGGAAAATTCGCTCGAATGTCACGCTCGAATTAGGCGCGCGCTATTCGATTCTTTATGAACCGTATGACAAGCTGAATGCTATCAGCTCTTTCGACCCGGCGCTTTATAATCCGGCGCGCCCGGCGTCCGACCCGTGTAACGGACTGGTAGTTCCGAAAGGCGCGGGAAATCCGTGTTCGGATATTCCGGGCGCGACCGCGCCGACTGAATTCGAAAATCGCTCGCTGCGCGAAAATAACTATAAAAATATTGCGCCGCGTCTGGGACTCGCCTGGGACATTTTCAGCAATGGCAAAACTGCCTTGAGAGCGGGATTCGGGCAATTCTTCCTGCGCGAACGCGTCGGTCCGGTCGTCGGAGCGCTGACGCTGAATCCGCCGTTTGTCAGAGGCATCGGAGCGCAGAGAACTTTGGACGGAACGGTTTACAGCGGTCTGCCCGCGGCTTCAGCCGGCGCGCCGCAGTTTTCCTTCGACCCGCGTCCGGCGACGCCTTATTCGCTGCAATTTCACGTCTCGCTCGGACAGGAATTATGGAAAGGAATGGCTTTGGAGGTCGGTTATGTCGGCAACCGGGCGCGTAATCAGTTGACGCATTACGACATCAACCAGATTCCGGTCAATCGCCGAGTCCAAGCCGCCTTCGCCGCCGATGCAAATGCGGTAAATGCGCTCAGACCTTATAGCAATTTCGGGTCTATCTACCAATACGCTCGTCGGGGCAGCGCCGATTACGATTCCGTGCAAGTCCTGTTCAGAAGCAGATTGTGGAAAAATTCGCAGTTCCAGGCGGCGTATACTTTCTCGCGCTCGCTCGCCAATTTCGGTTTGAATGATTCGTCAAACGGCAGAACGCAATTCGCGTGGTTGGATACCAATAATCCCGACCTCGATTTTGCCGAGTCGGACATCAATCGCCCGCATATTTTTGTGGCGAATGCCATCTTCAATCTGCCGAGCCTGAAGGATTCGAATCCTTTCATCAGGACTATTTTCGGAGATTGGGAACTGGCGACGATTGTGCAAATATCGAGCGGAACGTCGCTGTCGCCGCAGATAGGCGCGCAGGGAATCACGGCATTCGGCAGCGGCACAGCGCTGCAAGCCGGAATCACCGGCACGGGAACGGCGGTAGCTAATCAGCGTCCGCTTCGCGTGGAAGGAACTCCCTGTACGTTAACCGGCAGCGACGGCACGCAGTTTATTAATCCGGCGGCATTTACATTGGTCGGATTGAGAATCGGCGAAGTTAATAATCAAAAACGGAGCACCTGTCTGGGTTCGCCGACCAAGAATGTTGACTTCTCCATTTATAAAAACTTCGCTCCGGGCTGGTTAAAAGAGAGCTTTTTCGGCGAAGGCGCTCGCCTGCAATTCCGCTTCGAGTTGTTCAACGCCTTTAACACGGCGCAGTTCAACGGCGGAAGCATCGGTCTGACGTATTTTACCGGACAGGTTGTCTGCGGAAACGCGCCTTGCAGCCCGTCCAATAATACGATTACGGGTTTGGCTGCGGGCGCTAACCTCGACCCGAATTTCGGTCGCGCCGGCGCCACGCGCGGCGGTCGTGAAATTCAATACGCGGTGAAGTTTATATTCTAATCTTCAACCCGGGCACTGGAATAAGAAGTTAAAGCTCGATGTCGAGCTTTAACTTCTTATCTTTATTGTTTAAACTATGTCTCGCCTAGCATTTTTCCTAAGCTTTACCAAAATGCCATGAATTTCCGCAGTTTTCTGTTTGCCGTTCTGTTTATCTCCTCATTGTGGCTGCCCGCGCAGGCTTTTCAAATAACAAATCCCAACCAATTTCCGCAGACAGATTTAAAAACCAATTCTCAGACCGGCGAAGACGCTCTAACCAGACATTTAAGCGCCGCCGAAACTTACCAGCTTTCCGGCGATTACGAGCGCGCGGGCGCGGAAAATCGCATCATTGCTTCCATCGCGCTTCAGCGTCTGGGAAATATCGCCGTCCGGGAAGGACAACTCAAACGCGCCGTCGAAATATTGAGCGAATCGATAATCGCCGGCGATAATGCGGAAGCGAGGACAAATCTGGCGTCGGCGTATATGCAGCTCGGACAGGTTGACGAAGGTCTGGCGCAGGCGCAGGCTGCCGTCTATCTCGACGCCAAAAACGGCTACGCGCAGCAAACTCTCGGCAAGCTCTTTTATATGAAATCCGATTATGCCGCCGCTCTGCCCGCTCTGGAGCGCGCGCTGGTTTTGCAGCCGGATTTCGATTCGGCTTACACGCTCGGAATGACGTATTTGCAGCTCAAGCAGATTGACCGCGCCAAATTGTTGTTTGAGGAAATGCAGGTCGCTTTAAAAAAAAATGCCGCGCTGCACGTTTTATTCGGTCAGGCTTTCGAGGAAACGAATTACCCGCTGGAAGCCGAGCGCGAGTTTAAAAAGGCAGTCGTCATCGACCCGAAAGTGTCGGGCGCGCATTTTTATCTCGGCTATTTGATTTTGCAGCACGGCGGCAGCGAGCGCCTTGCGGAAGCGGGAAAAGAATTCGAGCTTGAATTGCAGCTAAATCCGCAGAACGCTTACTCGAATTTTTTCGCCGGCGTCGTCGCTTCTTCCGAAAACGACCATCCGAAAGCGATTCGCTATTTGCAGCAGGCAATTCGTCTTAACCCGGGCATCGGACCGGCTTACCTGTTTCTCGGTCAATCGCAGGCTGAGCTTGGCGAAAACGCCGCGGCTGAAAAAAGCTTGCGCAAAGCAATCGAGCTGAATGACGACGTCAGTAAAAACAGCTTTCAAATTCGACGCGCGCATTTTCTGCTCGGTCGCCTGCTCAACAAATTAGGGCGCCGCGAAGAAGGAGAAAAGGAACTGGCAAAAGCGCGCGAACTGCAAGGGCAGCTCGTGGAATCAGCACGCGATGAAATTCGTAAAACTCTCGGACAAGTAGCGAATTCGACCAAAAAAGCCAATTCTTCAAATCCGGTTTCAGGAAAAGAAACAACTAATAAGCCTTTAACTTCTCCGCAGGAAACCGCAAAACTGCAAACCATCAAAAATCAATTAACCGAAATTCTCGCACAGGCTTACCACAATCTCGGCGTCATCGCGGCGCAGCAAGGGCAAATTGAAGATGGCATCGCCAGTTTTGTCGCCGCCGCGCGCTGGAAGCCGGATTTTCCCGGCTTAGACCGGAATTGGGGAATCGTCAGTTTTCGCGCCAACCAATTCGACAAAGCAGTTGCGCCGCTCGCGCGGCACTTAAAGTCGCGCTCCGACGATTTGCTGGCGCGCCGGATGCTCGGCGTCAGTTATTATTTTACGAAAAACTACAAGCTCGCGGCGGAAACGCTCAAGCCGATTGAATCGACGCTTGCCGCCGATCCCGAGCTGGCTTATTTTTACGGCATTTCGCTGGTTCAGCTGCAAAGACACCGCGAAGCCGCCGTCACCTTCGCGCGGCTTGCCGACCAGAATCAAAAATCGGCGCAGGCGCGGTTTTACGCCGGTCAGGGCTTTGTTCTGACCGGCGATTACGAGCGCGCCGTAAAAGAGTTCCGCGCCGCCGCGACGCTCGACGCCAAGCTTTTACAGGCGCATTACAGCGCCGGACAAAGCTTGATTCGGATGAACCGGCTCGACGAAGCGGAAAAGGAATTCCGGCAGGAACTCGTGCTGAATCCGGCGGACGAATCCGCGAAATATCATCTGGCTTACATCTTGCTCGAACGCAAAACGCGAATTGACGAAGCTTTGTCTTTATTAAAAGAAGCCATCGCCGCGCGTTACGATTACGCCGACGCGCGCTATCAATTGGGCAAGGCTCTAATTGAAAAAGGCGAGCTTAATGAAGCCGTCGAGCAACTGGAAATTGCGGCGACGCTTGAGCCGAAAAAAGATTATATCCGCTATCAGCTCAGCATCGCTTACCGGCGCGCGGCGCGCCCAATCGACGCCGACCGCGAGCTCAAGCTGTATCGTGAGCTGAAAGCCGCCAACCGGAGCGAAACTCCGGCGGGAATGGAGACCAAGCAAAATGAGCCCTAAACATATCAATTTAAAAATTTGTTTAGCGGCTTGCTGCCTGCTTCTCGCGCTGACCTGCCGTTTTGCTTCGGCGCAGAATAAGCCTACGGACGGCAATGCGCTGGCAGCTTTTGAGAAAAGTCTGGAGCAGGGAAAAATCAACGAAATCGAAAGACCCTTGCTCAATTACGCGATTGCCAACCCAAACAATACACAGGCTTTGGAACTGCTCGCGCGCGTGCGCGTCCGGCAGGGACGACTGGAGGAAGCAAGAGGTTTATACCAGCGCGTTTTGACGCTCAACCCAAATTTGCCTGCGGTGAAAATCGCCGCCGGGCGCCTCGCTTACGCATTAGGACGGAAAGAAGAAGCGCGAAAACTTTTGAACGAAATTGAGCCGACTTCTTCTCTGACGCCGCTCGTTCAATTGGATTTAGCCGCCGCGCTGTTTCTCGCCGGCGAACTTCAAAAAGCCTTAGCCTTGACCGATAAGCTTCCAATCAGGATTAAAAATAATGAAGCCTTGCCGCTCGTCGCCGCGATTTATCTGGAAACCGGCGAGGCGCAGAAACTAGCCGGTTTAATTCCTTTAATGAAAAAGGCGTCGGTGACAAATCCGGTTTTGGCTGTCCAGTGCGCGGAAATTCTGCAAAACGCCGGGCTGATGAAAGACGCCGCCGATTTATTAAGCTCGGCTCTGGGAGCGGCGCCGAACAACGCGAAAATTCTGATTTCGCTCGGCAGATTAGAGGTTTTCGCCCGCGAGTTTGCCGAGGCGCGCGAGCATCTGAAGCGCGCCGCAGTTTTAGAAAGTCGCTCGGCTGAAGTTTTAGCGGCGCAAGCCCTTCTGGAAAACGCGACGGGAAATACGAACCGGGCTTTGGAATTGTTAAGTCAAGCGCGGCAGCTTGCGCCGGGTTCTGCAATAGTTTTAGCCGATTACGTCGTGCTGGCGATGCGCGCCGGTAAAACGCAGGCGGCGGTCGATGCCGCCGCGACGCTCGTGACGATGCAGCCGGAAAATCCCGAATTTCAATATTTATTCGGCGCGGCGTCGCTGCAAAACGGAAATTTAAGCGCGGCGCAGGAAAGCCTTGAGCGTTTTATGCAAAAACGCCCGAACGACTCTCGCGGCTGTCTGGCTCTCGGATTAACGCTGGCGGCGCAGCGCGACCAAATCGAAAACGCGCGCAAACAGCTTAATCGCTGTCTTGCAATCAATCCCGCCAATTTTGAAGCCCGCTACCAGCTCGGTTTGTCTTACAAGGCGCAGGGCGAAACGGCAAAAGCCATCGAGTTTTTTGAAGAAGCGGTCAAACAAGCGCCGGATTATGCTCTGGTTTTGCGAGATTTAGGCGCGCTTTATTTGCAGACGGGCGCGGAAGCAAAGGCTCGCACGCTGCTCGAACGCGCCGTTTCACTGAATCCAAAGGACGCCGACACGCATTTTCAATTAAGCCGACTTTACAACCGGACGGGCGAAAGCGCGCTGGCGAAACAGCATCTCGAAATCTTTCAGAAACTCAGAAATCAGGGAGGAAATCCGGCACAATGAGAATTCGCGCTAGCGTCACGGCGCTCGTCTTTCTTGCCGTCATATGCAGCTTGGGCTTGCCGGTTAAAGCGCAAAAAGACGGCGTCTGCGCGTCGCGCAAAATCCCGCAGCTGGTCGATATTCTGCCCAAAACCGGAATCAAGTTCGTGCATACTTCCGCGCCGGAAAAAAAATACATCGTCGAATCGATGAGCGGCGGCGTTTTGCTCGTCGATTACGACCGCGACGGCTGGCAGGACATTTATCTGACCAACGCGCCGACCGTCGAAATGGCGCTCAAGGGAGAAAAATCGCGCAGCGCGCTTTACCGCAATAACGGCAACGGCGGCTTTACGGATGTGACCGATAAAGCCGGCGTCGCTTATCCGGGCTTCGCGATGGGCGGCGCGGTCGGCGATTATAATAACGACGGCTGGGCGGATATTTACGTGACCTGTCTCGGCGGAAACGTGTTGTACCGCAACAACGGCGACGGCACTTTCACGGACGTGACGAAAACGGCGCGCGTCTCGGACGGGCGCTGGTCGACCGGCGCGGCGTTCGGCGATTACGACGGCGACGGCTTTCTGGATTTGCTGGTCGTCAACTACGTCGATTTTAAATTTAACGACCTGCCGGGCTTCGGCAGTCTGCCGACCTGTAAGTTTCGCGGAATCGACGTGCAGTGCGGACCGCGCGGGCTGAAAGGCGCGGGCGACAGCTTGTTTCGCAACAACGGCGACGGCACTTTCACGGACGTGAGCAAACAGTCCGGCTTTGACGACTCCGGCGGTTTTTACGGGATGCAGCCGGTTTGGTCGGATTTTGCCAACCGCGCGAAACCCGACGCTTACGTCGCCAACGATTCGACGCCGAATTTTTTCTATCGCAACGACGGCGGCAATAAATTCACCGAAATCGGGCTGGAATCGGGAACGGCGGTCAGCGGCGACGGCTCCGAGCAGGGCAGTATGGGCGTGGCGGTCGGCGATTATCTGCACACGGGACGTTTTTCGATTTTCGTGACGAATTTCGTGGACGAGCACAATTCGCTCTACCGCAACGAAGGCGATTACAATTTCACGGAGGTTTCATTTAACGCGAAAGTCGCGCAGATTTCGCGCCCGTATGTCGGCTGGGGAACGGGATTTTTCGATTTGGACAATGACACTTGGCTGGATTTGCTGGTCGTCAACGGTCACGTCTACCCGCAGATGGACCAGATTTCGTCGGGTTTAGGCTATCGACAGCGCAAATTACTGCACGTCAATCAAGGCGACGGAACATTTTGCGATGCCAGCGAGCAAGCCGGAACTGCTTTGCAGGAAAAACGGGCTTCACGCGGCGCGGCGTTCGGCGATTTGGACAACGACGGGCGGATTGACGTGGTTATCGGCGATTTGGACGCCGCGCCTTCCATTTTGCGCAATGAAGGCGCGGACGGAAATCACTGGATTACACTCGAACTCGCTGCGACGAAAGGAAATCCGCTCGCCATCGGCGCGCGCATTAAGCTGACGATTGGAAACGTCGTGCAGACGGAAGAAATCCGGAGCGGCGGCAGCTATCTGTCGCAAAATGATTTGCGCGTTCACTTCGGACTCGGGAAAGCGACCAAAGCCGATTCGATTGAGATTCGCTGGAATTCCGGCAAAATCGAAACGCTCAAAGACGTTCCCGCGGATAAATTTTATGCGGTTCTGGAAGGCGCGGGAATCGTGCCGTTCGAGAAAATTCGTCCGGCGGCGAAAGCGAAAAAGTGACTGAGCGCGGATTGATTTTCTTTCTTAAAGCTTTTATTTATTTGTCTTTACTTTCAGGCTGGATTCAGTCAAATTATGCGCCGCTTAGTTTTATTTCTCGGTTTGGTTTTTCTCCAATCGCCGATTTTCGGCGAAACGCCCGCGATTTCTTTTACGGACGTCTCGGCGGCGAGCGGCATCAACGTCGCGCACGTGTCCTCGCCGGAGAATCGTTATATCGTCGAGTCGATGAGCGGCGGAGCGGCGGTTTTCGATTGCAACGACGACGGTTTTTTAGACGTCGCGACCGTCAACGGCTCGTCGGTCGAAAGATTCAAAAACGGCGGCGATTTGTTTCTGACGCTTTACCGGCAGATTGACGGCGCGACGAGTAAAACGCCGAAATTTGAAAACCTCACCGCTTCCGCCGGAATCGCCCGCAAAGGTTGGGGAATGGCGGTGACGGCGGTCGATTTCGACGGCGACGCTAAATTGGATTTGTTGGCGACCGGCTTTGGCGGAAACGCGGTTTATCGCGGCGCCGGACAATGTAAATTCATTGATGTGACCGAAAAATCCAACTTGAAAGGCAGCGGTTTTATGGCTGGCGCGGCGTGGGCGGATTACGACCGCGACGGCGATTTGGACGTTTTTGTGCCGCGTTACGTCTCGCTCGATTTAAACAATCTGCCCGTTTTCGGCAGCTCGCCGACCTGTTCATTCAGAGGCATCCGCGTGCAGTGCGGACCGCGCGGTTTGGCGGGCGAAACGGATTTGTTTTTTCGCAATCGCGGCGACGGCACGTTTGAAGAAGCCGCCGGTAAAATCGGCGTTGCCGACGAGAAAAAATATTACGGTCTGGGCGCAATCTGGGGCGATTACGACAACGACGGCTGGCTTGATTTGTATGTCGCCGATGACGGAACGCCGAATTATCTTTATAAAAACAATAAAAACGGCACATTTTCCGACGTCGGTTTTGAAAGCGGCACGAGTTACAGCGGCGCGGGCGTCGAACAAGGCTCGATGGGCGTGACGTGGGGCGATTACGACAACGACGGGCGGCTCGACCTTTTCGTCACGAACTTTGACAACGAACACAACGCGCTTTATAAAAATCTGGGCGCAAAAGGTTTTCTGGACGTCTCGCTGGAAGCGAAAATCGGCGCGCCGAGCGTGCCGTATGTCGGTTGGGGCACGGCGTTTGCCGATTTCGACAACGACGGCTGGCTGGATTTGCTGGTCGTGAACGGGCACGTTTACCCGCAGATAGAATTCGTCAAAAGCGGCGCGCAGCAGGGATTTCGCCAGCATTTCCTGCTGCATCGAAATCTGGGCGACGGCACATTTGCGGAAGTCTCAAAGGAAGCCGGATTGCGCGATGTGTCTTTGCAGGCGAGGCGCGGCGCGGCGTTCGGCGATTTGAACAACGACGGTTTGATTGATGCGGTGGTCACGAATTTAGGCGAAGCGCCGACCGTTTTGCTCAACACGAGCAAAAATCAAAACCAGAGCGTTATTTTCAAGCTCGTTCAAACGAAAACCAATTACGACGCCGTCGGCGCGCGCGTCACTCTGAAAACCGCTAAACGCTCGATGATACGGGAAGTAGAAGCCGGCGCGAGCTATCTGTCGCAAAACGATTTGCGGCTGCATTTCGGACTCGGAAACGGGGAAAAAATCGAAAACGCCGAAGTGCGCTGGAGCGACGGCACGACGCAGACGCTCGATAAAATCGAGCCGAACCGAATTATAACGGTTACGCAAAACAAAGGCGTGACGGCGAGTGTGAATATCAGCGCCCGTTGAAGCGCAATTTCCGGAAAACAAAATTTGAAACGATATGACAGTTTTGTTTTCGCGCGGGACTCAACACATTTCAGTCGAACATTTAAGGTTTTGGAGGTCGGAAAAATGAAAAAAATATCTATAATCGCCGCATTTTTGTTTGCATCTGCGCTTTGTTCGAGCGTTCGGGCGCAGGTCACGCCGCCGCCCGGCGCGGGCGACAGAGATTTGCGCGACTCGAATATTAAAGGCAGGTCAAACGAGCTTGAACGGATTGACCGCGAATCCAAAAAAGCCGGGAAAGACGGCAATCGGTCGAAAAATCAAACGGAAGAGGATAAGCTGGCGTTAAAATTCACAGAGATTAAAGAAGATTACGAGACGATTCAAACGGCTCAAACCGCCGTCACCGAAGCTTACACGACCGGCGCAAAAATCGAATACGGGCAAATCGCCAAATCAGCCGCCGAGATAAATAAAAGCGCTCTGCGACTGAACGCGAACCTGTTTCCGCCGCCGACTGAAAAATCCAAAGAAAAAAAAGACGAAAAAACGGATGAGAAGCCGCTTTCAAAAAGCGTGCGCGACCTGATTATCGATTTGGACAACGCCGTCGGCGCGGTCGTTTCAAGCCCGATGTTTCAAAATCTGCGCGTGATCGACCCGAAAGTGGCGGAGAAAACCAAAAGCGATTTGGAAACCGTCATCAAACTGAGCGCCGCGCTTCAGAAAGAAGCGGAAAAATCGAACGCCGGTCAGAAATAAAATTTCAGATTTTCGCCGCCCGAGTTCGACGCCGAGAAAGACGTTTATAAAATCCGTGATTGGTGGGCGAAAAAAAGTTCAGGCACGACGGAAACCG
>DASVRT010000119.1:0-68236 GCA_036388475.1 Pyrinomonadaceae bacterium
CCCATCTCCGCCACCGTTGCGGCGAGGGTGGCGGGGTCGATTGGCTTAGATATGTGGATTTGGAAACCGGCGGCGAGGGCTTCGAGGCGGTCTTTTTCGGCGACGTAAGCCGTCAATGCGGCGGCTGGTGTGTTGCCGCCTTCGGCGGGCGAGAGGGCGCGGATTTTGGCGATAAATGTAAAACCGTCTTCGACGGGCATTCCGAGGTCGGAAATCAAAACGTCGGGTTTCCATTGGCGGAAGACGGCGAGCGCGTCGGCGCTGGAAGCGGCGGTTTGGACGGCGGCGCCGTATTTTTTCAGCACGATGTGCAGCATTTCGAGCGTGTCGGCGTCGTCATCGACGACCAGCACGCGCAAGCCGCTTAAATCCGTCGCGGCGGCGAAAGTTTTTTTCCGCTCGCGCGTTTCCGCAGGCGATTCTTCTGCCGGAAGCGCGGTTACCTGATGTTTGCCGGTCAGCGGCAGTCGCACGGTGAAAGTCGAGCCTTTGCCTTCGCCCCGGCTTTCCGCCGTGACGGTTCCGCCGTGCATCTCGACCAGGTGACGAACAATCGCCAAGCCGAGTCCGAGACCGCCGTGCGCGCGCGTGGTCGAGGCGTCGTTTTGACGAAACCGCTCGAAGACAAAGGGAAGAAATTCGCGGCTGATGCCCGCGCCGTTGTCGCTGATTTTTATCTCGGCGTGCGAATCGACCTGTTCGAGACGAATTTCGATGTCGCCGCCCGCGGGCGTGAATTTAATGGCGTTGGAGACGAGATTCCAGATAATCTGCTGCAAGCGGTCGGAATCGCCGACGACGAAAGCGCCGTTTTCGTCGAGCGAAGCTTCCAGCCTGATGGATTTGGCGAGCGCCGCCGGGCGCAGAGTTTCGACGGCGTGACGGATAAGCGGAGCCAGCTCGACCGCGTTTGAATCAATGCGCAGCTTGCCCGTGATAATGCGCGAGACGTCCAGAATGTCGTCGATGATTTCGGCTTGCGCGCGGGCGTTGCGCTCGATTACTTCCAGCGCGTTGCGCAGCGTTTCCTCGTTCATCGCGCCGCTTTTCAGCATCGCCGCCCAGCCGAGAATCGCGCTCAGCGGCGTGCGCAGCTCGTGCGAGACGGTCGCCAGAAATTCGTCTTTCAGGCGTCCGGCGGCTTCGGCTTCCGCCCGCGCCGACTGCTCGCTTTGCAGCAAGCGCGCGCGTTCCTTTTCCACGCGCCGGCGCTCGCTGACGTCGTGAAAAACGATGATGACGCCGATAATCTGCCCGTCCGTGTCGCGGATGGGCGCGCCGCTGTCTTCGACCGGAATTTCTCCGCCGTCACGGTTAATCAAAGCCGTGTGATTGGCGAGCCCGACGACCGCGCCTTTTTCGATGACCGCCGTAAACGGGCTTTCGACTGCCGCGCGCGTGTCTTCGTTGATAATCGGAAATATTTCGTGAATGGGTTTGTGAACGGCTTCCGCCATCGTCCAGCCGGTTAAGGCTTCGGCGGTCGGATTGATGAAATTAACTTTGCCTTCGATGTCGGTGGCGATGACCGCATCGCCGATGCTGGCAAGCGTGACCTCCAATAACTCGTGCTGCTCGCGCAGGCGCTTTTCCGCCTTGCGCCGCGAGCTGGCAAATAAAACTATGCTGACAAACAAAGCCAGGCGGTTAAATGTTATAACGAGGGATTTGGCTGTGTAAGGCGCGGTCGAAAAATAATCGAGCGTCGCTTCAAAGACAAAGGCGACCAGCAGTCCGGGACCTCTGCCGACATACCAGGCAGTCGCAATCAACAGCAGAATGATAAGCAGGGTCAGGTCGAAACCGAATGAAAAAAGGCGCTGGAAAGCAGTCGAAAGCAGCAGAATCAGGGCAAAGGCAACGACCGGCAATCCGTAACGCCCAACCGCCGATAATATCTTCTTTCCCATAGTCAGTTTTCCGAACGGACATTTTACCAGAAAAATAAACGTCGGGTTGATTTTATTCGGAGATTGTCGCTGAGTAATTTTGTCCGGCAGAAACGAAAAGGCAGAAACGCGATGTTAATGAGCGTGTCGCAGCATTAAACGCCGGACACGCTTCATCACTGCCGCCTTTCCGCCTTAAAGGCGACATTATTTTTTGAGCGCGGCGTTTTCGATGATTGTCCAGGCGAGATTAAATTGCGGCAAGGCGTCTTTGCTTTGTTCGCTTTGACTGTAATAAACGACCGAGCTGCCGATTTGTTCGTGAGCCGTAAGATTGTATTCCGCGCCGCCTGAGCCGCCTTCGTTTTGGTTAATCCGGTATTTTATCTTGCGCTTGTCGCTTTGGTTCAATTAATTTAAAAATTCCCGCCCGTTATCCTCGACGGCGAGCGGCGTGTCAAACGGCGGCGCTTCTTCTTCCAGACTCCAGACCTCAAACAGCGCGGGCGGAACTTCCATTATAAAACGCGAAGGCTTTTGCAAAACGGTTTGCCGGTTGTAATCGACAATCATTAAAGGATACGTCAGATAAAGCTCGTCCTGCGCCCGCGTCAGCGCGACATACCAGAGGCGGCGTTCTTCTTCCTCGCTGTCGATTTCCTTCAAGCTGCGCGGGCTCGGAAATTTGCCTTCCGCCGCCCAGATGAGAAAAACGGCTTTCCATTCCAAGCCTTTCGCCTGATGCACCGAAGTTAAAGTCAAAAGCTCGTCTTCTTCGCCGCCCTGAATCACGTCTTCGCCGATAATGTTTTGCGGCTCTTTAAAGCGCTCGGTCGAAAGCAAAGCCAGCTCCGACAGAAAGTTTTCGGTCGAATCGTAGCGGCTGGCATAAAGCGCCAGCTGGCGTAAATCTTCGAGCCGCGCCTCGGCATTTTCGAAAGTTTCCTGCAAATGCTGCTCGTAGCCGTTAGTCAGAATCATCTCGATTTGTTTGGCGGGATTGTTGCGGTTTTCGTCGCGCACCAGAATTTCGATTAAATTGACAAAATTCTGCCAGCCGGATTTGCTGCGGATTTTCGGCGAAACAGATGCATTGCGAAAGGCGGAAGGCGGAAGGCGGATTTCTTCGTTCGCGCGTTTCCCGTTCGTCGTTTTTAAGGCTGTTTCGTCCGCGCCTGTGTTTTCCGATTCCTTTGCCGCCTTTAGTGATTTAGCCTCAGCCTTAATGAGGGCAAGCGGATTTTCCGCGTAAGCGATTGATTCGTAAATCTTATTTGCCGTCGCGCTGCCGACGCTCGGAATCATTTTCAGAATGCGTTTCCACGCCAGTTCGTCGCGCGGGTTGACGATGATTCGTAGATAAGAAACCACGTCCTTGATGTGCGCCTGCTCGAAAAATCTGACGCCCGATTGGACGCGATACGGAATATTTCGGCGCGTTAATTCCAGTTGCAGTTCGAGCGAATGATAATGCGAGCGATACATCACGCAGATTTCTTCCAGCGACGTGCCTTCGTCGCGCAATTCCAGAATGCGCGAAGCGATAAACGCCGATTGCTGTTCGACGTTCGAGCAGGGAATCAAAGCGGGCTTGAAATCCTTCGATTTTTTCACCGCTTGCAGCATTTTCGGAAACTGCTTTCGATTACACGCAATCGAGGTATTCGCCAGCCCTAAAATTTCCGGCGTGCTTCGATAATTCGTTTCCAGCTTATAAGTGACGGCTTCGGGATAACGCTGCGGAAACTCGTAAATGTTCGTAAATTCAGCGCCGCGCCACGCGAAAATACTTTGGGCGTCGTCGCCGACGACCATCACGTTGCGATGTTTGACCGCCAGAAGGTCGATAATTTCGGCTTGGAGCTTGTTCGTGTCCTGGTATTCATCGACCAGAATGTGTTGAAACTGTTCGGCGTAAACGCCGGCGATTTCGGGTTTTTCGACGAGCAGCCGTTTCCAGTTCAAAAGCAAATCGTCGTAATCCATCACGTTTCGCGCGCGTTTTCGGTCCTGAAAAATATAATCGACGCGCTTGATTTGCTGCGCGAGCATTTCAAAATACGGGTAGCGGCGAATGATTACGTCTTCAATCGGATGGTCGGTGTTGTTGGCGTAGGAAATTATGTCCTGGATGACTTCGGCTTTCGGAAAACGCTTCGCTTTCGTGTCGATTCCGGCTTCGTCGATGCAGACGTTGACGAAATCCTTCGCGTCTTCGGCGTCGAGAATCGAATAATTCGAATCGTAGCCGATGGAGACGGCGTGACGGCGCAAAATCAAATTCGCGATGCGGTGAAACGTGCCGCCCCACACGCGATGCACGTTTTGCGAGCCGGTGAGATTTTCGACGCGGCGCAGCATTTCCCGCGCGGCGCGGTTCGTAAAAGTCGCCAGCAGAATCTGCTGCGGCGAAACGCCCTGCTCAATCAAATAAGCAACACGATAAGTTATCGTTCTGGTTTTGCCCGTGCCCGCGCCCGCCACGACCAGCGCGGCTTGCGGCTTCGCCGTGACGACGCGAAACTGCTCGGCGTTCAGTTCCTCGCGGTAGCGTGTGAGCTTTTCCGGCAGCGAGCCTTCGTCGCGTTTGATGACGTATTTTTTCATCGCTTTGAAACCACAGATTAGCACAGATAAACGCGGATAAAAATTCTCTGCTTTGCGGGTGATTAATTCCGTTCGTTCTTTGCGAAAAACGCAAAGAGCGCGAAGGTTTAATTGTTTTCCGTCGCCGAAAGCTCTTTGTTTTCTTTCGTCCAGATGTTAATCAGGCGGTTTCGGCTTTCGAGCTTGGTTTCGACGTTCGGAATTTTCATCACTAATGTTTCTAAATTCAAAAGATAATCCGGCTCGCCGAAAAGCTGGCGAATTTCCGCTAAAAAAGGCTGAATTTTCGCGTAGACGAAAATGTGTTCGGTGCCGGAGTCGAAAAACATTTTTTCGTCCAGCGCTTCGTTCAGGACGAAAGACGCCGTCATATCCCAGAACGACGTGACCATTCGAAAATTGGCGCTCGCCGCCTCGCCGCCGCGGTAGAGCGCGATAATATCCATCGCCGATTTCGGCGCAAACTCCGAGAAATACCACGCCCGCGCCGCGCGCATTTTCTCGTCGCGGCGCAGCTCGTAAAGCTTCAGAATCGCCAACATTGATTGCTGTTTGTCCATTTTATTCTCCTGAAAAATTTTGCAGAAAAGAAACAAAAAAGTAAAAAGGCTAAAGATAAAATTAAAATTTAGCCTTTTTACCTTTTACTTTTACCTTGTGCCTTTTTACTTTTGCCTTCATTTATTCCTCGTTTCTTCCGAATTCCAATTTCGCCGACAAATCTCCGCTGAAATTTTGTTTGTATGCTTTGCAGAATTGCAGATTACTGCGCGCGAGACCGGACGCGCCTTTCGATTCGAGCAGCGCCGTTTCAAATTCTTTTTCCGCCGAGACGAAATCGCCTTTGAGCGCATAAATCACGCCGATGTTGTTATGCGCGTCGGCGGCAGCCACCGTTTTATAGCGAATGGAGTTTTGAAACGCTTTCTCCGCCGCGCGAAAATCTTTTTTCTCCAGCAAAACCAAACCCAAATCAAACCACGCTTCGGCGTCGTCTTTTTTGAGTTTGACGGCGGCGCGAAACGCGATTTCGGCTTTCCGCCAGTTTTTCAGCTTCGCCTGCGCCATTCCGAGCACGTAAAAAGCTTTTTGATAATTGCGCTTGCCCAAAGCGATTGCCTGCTTAAATTCGCCGGCGGCGGCGGCGTTTTGTTTCAGATGAAAAAGACAAACGCCGACGTTGAAATGAATCCGCGCCAGAAAATCGTCGCCGGTTTTTTCACTTTCCGTATAAAGAATCGCCTTCCGGTAATTTTCCAGCGCCTTTTCGTATTCGGCGTTGTTTGCCGCCCGCGTGCCTTCTTCAAACGACTGCTTAACGGTTTGCGCCGTGATATTTACCGCGAGCGCGAAAACGATAATAAAAAGAAACGATAATTTACGCATAATCTTAAATCTCCTTAGACCTGTTTCGAGTCTGAAAAGAGTTTAAAAAATGTGCGTGCAAAGAATCTTTCGTCTGTTTGCGGTTTATATTCTGAAATTGCTCAAAGAAAAATTTCACCGCCAAGACACAAGAAACACAAAGGAAGTTAACCGCAGATAAACGCGGATTTCAAAAACGAAAAACAGGATTTACAGGATAAAATCGTTCTTTTATCCGCGTAAATCTGCGGTTTCATTTTCTTTCTTCGTGTCTTGACGGTGAAAAATTGCTTAAGCGAGTTTAAGCTCGCGCCAGGTTTTGGGCGTCAGCTTGGTAAATTTGCGGAAAAGCGCGGTGAAATGACTTTGATTTTTAAAGCCGGAGCGCAGGCTGATTTCGACAAGCGGCAAATCGTCTTTTGCCAGCAGTTCTTTCGCGCGTTCGATGCGCTGCCGCATCACGTATTGCTGCGGCGTCAAGCCGGCGGTTTTGCGGAAGGCGCGCGCGAAATGATACTGGCTCAAAGCGGCGACGGCGGCGATTTCCGCCAGACTCAAATCTTCTTCCAGATTGGCGTTGATAAAATCGGTCACGCGGCGCAGCTTGTAGCCCGAAAGCCCGCCGTTCAAGTTTTCCGGAACGCTGTTAGCTGTGCTGTAATTTTTTAAAAGATGCAAAGTTAAAGTCTGGACGAGGGAATCGGCGTAAAGTTTTCCGGACGGCGTCTCCGTATTGGCTTCGGCAAGCAGGGCGAGCCCGATATGCTGCATCAGCGGGTCTTTATCTTCGTAAGCTTCGAGAAATTCAAAATTGGAATTGAAACGATTTTCCAGAGCGGTTTGCAAAACAAACTCGGGTTCGAGAAGAATGCCGAGATGGTCGAGCGGTTTTTCCCAAAAAGCTCCGATTGACTGACCGGCGGGCGTGATGCACAAACATCCGGCAGAGCCGTTAGTCACAACCTGCCTGCCGGTCGCCGAAATTTTTTTGGTTGTCAGACTGCCGGAAATCGGAATGTTTACCTCGTGAAACTCAGCCTTATGTTCGAGCATTCTGCCCGGCATCACGTGCGCGCGATGAATTCTCAAGCCCGCCCATTCAGCCCGCTGACGAAACAGGTAAGGCGATTGATTCGAATTTGTTTTCCAGACGATTTCCACAAATTAATATTTAATCCACGTCAGGAGAAAAAGCAAGCCGACAGAATCGAGAAGGCGACAGGCAGTATCAGATTAGATTATTCAATATCGAACGCGTGAAAAACGTCTCTAACACCTGAAAATCGTCGCCGACACGTGTGAAATCGACAAAAACGGGTGGAAATCCGGAAAAACGGAAAGGCGCGGCTAAAACAAGTTGCGTCGAGCCTCAAAAGCAGAATTTTTTCGCCTTCCGCTTACTTATTTCCCGTTTGTCCCAGAAGCTCGCGCACGGCGGCGTCGAGCTGCGAGTCTTTTCCGTTTAGCGATTCGCCGATTGGTCGCGTGACCTGCACATCGACGGGGCGCGGATTCAACTCCATATTTTTGCCGTCGCCGCCCGTCACCAACTGGCGCGGCAGGCGCACGGTCGTACCTTCGAAGGTGTTGACGTTCCACGTAAAAATAATCCAGCCGGCGGTCGGCTCGCCGACGACTTTGCCGAGTTTTAAAGCGCGATAGCCTTCGGTGAAATCTTCGGCGTCGGAAAGCGAATGCTGGTTAGTGACGAGAATCGTCGGTCGTTCCAGCGCGCGTTGTCCCAAAGCCGTGCGCGCCGGAACCGTCCACAGACCGCGTTCTTTCATATTCAGATAACCGCGCCGCGCCAGAACGTCAATCACGTACGGATTGATAAATCCGCCGCTGTTGTTGCGGATATCGACGACGACGCCTTCCTTGCCCTGGTTCTGCACATCCAAATCGACATAAAGCTGCGACAGGCTGCCCGAACCCATATCGGGCAGGTGAACGTATCCGAGTTTGCCGCCGCTGACGCGCTCGACATACGCTCGATTCGCCTCGACCCATTGACGATAAAGCAGATTTTTTTCCGCGCCCGTGCTGACGGGTTTGACGATGACTTCGCGTTTGTTCGAGCCGTCGGCGACGGCGGAAATTTCCAGCTCGACGCGCTTGCCGACTTTGTTTTCCAAAAGTTCGTCCAGATTTGCTCGCCCGTCAACCCGGACGCCGTCAACGCTTATCAAATATTCGCCGACTTTCACGTTCCGCGTAATATCGACCGGGCTTAAAGCGATGATTTCAATGATTTTCAGTCGCCCGCCTGCTTCGTATTCATTTCTGTCAAAACGCAAGCCGAGCTTGCCGACGGGCGTTGCCGTAAAGCTCGAACTGCCCTGAACGCCGAGATGCGAAGCGTTCAATTCGCCGACCATCAGCGACATCAAACGGCGCACTTCGTCGGTCGTCCGCGCGCCGGCGACGAGCGGCTCGTAAGTTTTTTCGACCGCGTTCCAATCCGCGCCGTGATATTTGTCGTCGTAAAAATTATCGCGCAAAAATCGCCAGCCCTGTTTGAAAATCTCCATTTTTTCCTGCGCGAAATTGACGTTCATTTCCAGATTCAGCGCGAGCGGTCGAATTTCGCGGCGTTCGAGCGTGACGATGTTGACGCGCCCGTTTTCGATGTAATAAACCTCTTTCGAATCGGGCGAAAACTGTGCGTCGGATTTAAAATTCGCCGTCGAAGTAATTTGCTTCGCCGCGTTGTCGGTCGCCAATTCGTCGAGCGGCACCGTGTAGAGATTAAACTGATTTTCGGCGGACGCGAGAATCAAAAGCGTCTTTCCGTCCGGGCTGATGACCTGCCCGTTAACATTGACGCCCGGACGCAGCAGGCTCAAACGCCGGCGTATATTTTCAAAAACGATTTCGTTGGATTTCGTGTCTTCGGGCGTCGGCGAAGCAATCGGCGAAGGCGAAGCCTGCGGGCTTGGACTCGGCGTCTGGCGCGGTCTTTCCTGCGGGTTTTCCTGGCGGAAAAGGTCTCGGAACTGGTCTTCGCGGAATTTCGGCGTGCGCAGACGCAAATCAATCCGCGCCAGCGAGCCTTCTTCGGTGCGCTGGTTCGTGTCGAATAAAATAAACGAATTGTCGGGACTCCACGACAGCGAGCTGCTGTTTGAATTGGCGATAAAGCTGAGCGGCTGCGCCGCGCCGCCGGTTGCCGAAACGACCGCAACGTTTGTGTAAGAACGGGTTTCGGGCGCGTAAGTCAAAAACGCGAGCCATTTATTGTCGGGCGACCACGCGATTGTGCGCTTGCCCGCCAAAGGCGGCGCGTCGTTGTAAAGCTTGCAAAGCTCGCGTTCCTGTTTTGTGTTCGTGTCGTAAATCCAGAGCGAACGGGCATTGCGGATAAAGGCGATAAATTTTCCGTCGGGCGAGTAAACGGGCGAAAAATCGTCGCCGGTTTTCGTTAAATTAGTTTCGGTTTCCGACGCGAAATCGTATTGAAAAATCTGGAGTCTGCCTTCGCGTTCCGAAGAATAAACCAGCTTTCGGCTGTCGGGCGACCACGCGGCGAAAGATTCGGGCGCGACCGTGTTTGTCACGCGCGCCGCCTCGCCGCCGTCTTTGGAAGACGCCGCAAAAATTTCTCCGCGCGCGACGAGAGCGATTTTTTTGCCGTCCGGCGCGAGCGAGATTTCACGGATTTGCGACGACAGGTTGACTCTTTCGGTCAAAGCTCCGGCGGGAAGCCCGCGCAAGTTAATCGCTATTTCGGACGCCCGTCCGCCATCGGCGTTTAGCGTCCAGATTTTGAAATTGCGCTCGAAAACGATTTGCTTTCCGTCGTAAGAAATATTTGCCCACAAAACTCTGCCGTCGGTAAAATTCGTCAATTGGCGGGCTTGCCCTTTGAGCGGCTGCGTCCAGACGTTCTGCGCGCCGCTGCGGTCGGAAACGTAAAAAATGCGCGAGCCGTCCGCGCTCCACATCGTCCATAATTGTTTCGCGCCGCGCGGCGTCAATTGCTCATAACTGTCGCCTTTTTTGAGCCAGATTTCGCTTTCGTCGATGTGGCTTCTGCCTTTGCGCCACCACTGCCCGTTGGCGATGCCGCGCGCGGTAAAAGCGACGGCGTTTCCGTCCGGCGAAGGCGCGGCGTAAAACTCGCTCGTGTAGCGGTCGCTGGAAACCTGCTGCGGCGTTCCGCCCGCTGCCGAAACGCGAAAAATGTCGCTCATTCCCGAAATGTCGCGGCTCGAAGACGAAAAATAAATCCAGTTTCCGTCGCGCGACCAGGCGTCGAGATTGTCCGCGCTATCGTCAAAAGTCAGGCGCGCTAAATCGTTTGTTTCCAGATTTAAAACGTACACGTCGCCGTTGCCCGTGCGGTTCGAGACAAACGCCAGACGCTTTCCGTCGGGCGAAAACAGCGGTCGCGATTCGGTCGCCGGATGCGCCACCAGTATCTGCGCCGTTCCGCCGCCAGCCGGAGCCGACCAGACGTCGCCGCCGGAAACGAAAACGATTTCCCGGCGGTCGGGCGACAGCGAAGGCTCGGTCAGATAAGGCATCGACGCTTGAGCGAAAGCCGAGACGCCGCTCAAACAAAAGCAGATTAAAACGAAAAGAATTCGCGCGGAAAGTTTTACAGGCAACATATTTTTAATTTTCGACGGCAATATTTACAAAGCAGAAATGCCTACGCAGATGATAATTGTTTTGTTTTGATAATTCAAAAAATAATTGAAAAAGCACGGATTTACAGGTTTGCATTTAACCCGTCCGGCAGTTACGATTAATGTATAAATTAAAACATAAAAGGAAAATAATGCAATGAAATTTCCCGGTGGTTTTGACATGAACTCGATGATGAAGCAAGCCCAGAAAATGCAGGAGCAGATGGGCAAGGAAATGAAGGCGATGACCGTCGACGCTTCGGCTGGCGGCGGCGCGGTCGCCGTGAAAATGCGCGGCGATTTCGAACTTCTGGAATTGACGATTTCGCCCGATTTGGTGAAAGACGGCGATGTGGAAATGATTCAGGATTTGACGCTTGCCGCGATTAACGAAGCGAAGCGCAAAGTTGAAGAATCCCTAAAAGGAAAACTCGGCGGAATGCTGCCGCCGGGACTCGGATTCTAGGAATTTTAGATTTTAGATTTGCGATTTGCGATTGGAAACGGATAATTTCAATCTTCCTTATTCAATCTAAAATCTAAAATCTAAAATCTAAAATCGAAATATGCTTGAATATTCAGAACCAGTCGCCAAATTAATCGACGAATTTAAACGTCTGCCCGGCGTCGGGCATAAAAGCGCGCAGCGTCTGGCGTTTTACATTTTGCGCCGACCTGAAGAAGACATCGAACGCTTTGTCGAGGCTTTGCAGGAAGTCAAACAAAAAATCACGTTCTGCACGGTTTGCAACAATCTGACGGACATAAACCCGTGTATGTATTGCGCGTCAACCAATCGCGACCGCTCGATAATCTGTGTTATCGAAGAACCTTACAACCTGGTTGCGGTCGAAAAAACGCGCTCGTTTAAAGGCTTGTATCACATTCTGCACGGTTCGCTTTCGCCGATTCGCGGTGTCGGTCCCGACGAGCTGATGCTGGCAAATATTTTTCCGCGCCTGAGTCCCGAAAACAACGACGGCGTCGAAGTCCGCGAAGTTATTATCGCCACCAATCCGACGACCGAAGGCGAAGCGACGGCGAATTACATCGCGCGCCTGCTGAAACCTTTAGGCGTGCGCGTCACGAGAATCGCGATGGGAATGCCGGTCGGTTCGGATTTGGAATTTGTCGACGAAGTGACGATGGACAGAGCTTTGGCAAATCGTCACGAGATTTAAGGGATTTGCGATTTTAGATTTGCGATTTCAGGATTGAATGTGGAAAATTCAATCTGAATTTGAAATCTGAAAGCAGCAAAATGGAAACCAAAGTAAAAAAACTGAGCCTCGACGATTTGATTTTTCATCGTCGAGGCTCTTTTGTCGTGCGCTTAATTTATGCGATTTTCGGCTTGACGTTGTGTTTGTTTTTCCGGCGCATAGAGCTTGTCAAGGCGGAGAATCTGCCGGAAAAAAGCGGTTTGATTTTCGTCAGCAATCACCCGAACGCGCTGATTGACCCGGCGCTGGTTTTTATCGCGCTGCCGCGCCGCATCGCCTTTCTCGCCAAATCGACGCTTTTCGAAATGCCGGTGCTCGGTTTTCTGATTCGCGCGGTCGGCGCGCTGCCGCTGTATCGGCAGCAGGACGCGGGCGCGGACGTTTCCAAAAATCAGGAAACTTTCAATGTCGCGCGCGAGCTTTTGAAAGCGGGCGGCGCGATTGCGCTTTTTCCCGAAGGCGTTTCGCATAATTCGCCGCAGCTTCTGCCTTTAAAAACGGGCGCGGCGCGAATCGCGCTCGGCGCGGTTTCGGTCGGGCAAAATCCTTCTTCGCTCGATTTGCAAATCGTTCCGGTCGGGCTTTTTTACACGAACAAAACGACGTTTCGCAGCGAGGCTCTGCTGCATTTCGGCGAGCCTTTTCCGGTTTTGCCGGTCGCGCTCGACGCGGGCGGGCAACCGCCGAAAGAAGCGGTCAGGCATTTAACGGCGCAAATCGAAAAAGCTTTGCGCCGCGTGACGCTCAACGCCGAATCGGATGCCGAGCTTTCGACGGCGAGAATCGCCGAGGAAGTTTTGACATCGACCACCGCGCGCGAAGAAAATCTTGCCGAGCGGCTCGCATTGCTGCAAAAATTTGTTGCCGAGCAACGCGGCGCGAGCGGGGAAAATCTGGAAAAACGGCTCGTCGAATACGATAAAAGACTGGACGAGCACGGCATCGAGTCCGAGTTTCTCGCGCTCGCGCAATATTCGAAATGGTTTATTTTGCGTCAGGCTTTACGGCGCTTGTGGAAGCTTTTGATTTTCTCGCCGCTCGCCGCGCTCGGCGCGATTCTGCATTTTCCCGCGTATCAAATCTGCAAGTTTCTCGCCTTTCTGCAAACGCGCAAAGGCGATTTCGATATGGCTTCGACCGTGAAAGTGCTGGCGAGCATCGTTTTAATGCCGCTCACCTGGGTTGTTTTCGCAGGAGTTTTGTCTTTTTATTTCGGCTGGCAGACGGCTCTGATTTCGATTCCGTTTTCGTTTTTGTGCGGCTACGTCGCTTTGCGGACGCTCGAAGAAATCGCCGAATTGCGCGGCTGGGCAAAGGCGATTCTGCTTTTTATCGGCAAACGCGATAAGTTTTTGCGGCTGCTGGCGGAACGAGGCAGATTGTTTGAAAAAGTGAATTTAAGTAAAAAGTAAAAAGCAAAAAGTAAAAAGGCAAAAGTAAAAAGTAAAAAGGTGAAAAGCAGTTTGTAAATAATCAAGCTTGCTTTTCACCTTTACTTTTTACGTTTTGCCTTTTGCCTTTAAAATCTTACGGTTTCTTCTTCCGATTCGGACGCGCTGCGGGATTTGCTCCATTCGTCTTCGTCTTCGTAAAAATTTACGTCATAGGTCAAAAGACTCTTGACCGGAATGCCGCCGAAATCGGGCGCGGCATCTTCAAATTTGACAATCGTGCCGATGCCGATAACTTCGGTTCCGAAGCCTTTGACCAAATCGATGGTTTCCTGGATAGCTTTTCCGGAACGCAGAATGTCGTCCACGATTATCGCCGGGTAAACGTCGCTCTCGCCGATGTATTGACGAAACTGGCGCTTGCCGCCTTCGAGCTCCGCCCAGTAAATCTGGTCGGCGCTCAGCGCTTCGCGCACGCCGAAAGCGACCATAATTCCGCCCGGACTCGGGCTGATAATCGAAACTTTGGGCAGGCGGCTCGAAATTACCTTGTCCATCCGGAACATACGGCTCAATCCGACCGAAAGAATCCGCGCGTTGTCGTAATAGCGAAACGCCAGCGGCATTTGAAAATAATGCGAAGCGTGTTTTCCGTTCGGATAAACGAAATGACCTTTGCGATACGCGCCCGTTTCTTTCAAAATTTCCATTACCGATTCGGGCGAAGGAATCAAATTAATCATTGCTCTCTCCTCTGAAATTTGGAATTAATTAAGCTTAGCCGAATAAACGGACGGGTGACAAGCGTTGGCGGAAGATTATATTTGATTCAATACTTCCCGGATAATTCGCTTTTGCACGCCGCTCGTCTCGGCTGGCATCTCGGCAAGCGAAAACCATCCGGCGGCGTTGATTTCGGTGCTGTTCGGCACGGGCTTGCCGCTCGCTTCGGCGCGAAAAAGAATTTCGATATGACTGTTTATCGTCCTGACATTCAGCAGTTTGACGTTTTCCAGTTCGAGCGTCGTTTCTTCGCGGATTTCGCGCTTAATCGCCGCTTCGGGCTGTTCGCCCGCTTCGATAAATCCGCCGGGCAGCGCCCAGCTTGCGCCCGGACGCAAAAAATGGTCGAGCAGAAGGATTTTTCCCTCTTCGTTGAGAACGACGGCAACCGCCGAAACGGTAAATTTTTTCTGCGTCAGACGGATGGCTTTCAGCCGGACGACGGGCGGCAATCGCTTCCACACAGTGCTGACTAGACTTTTCCACATTTTCAAGGCAAACTTTTTTCGAGCGGCATCATCTATTTTTCGAAGCATTTCTGGAAAACAGACGGCGATAAACGTTTTTAATATTATCGGCAAATATCCCTGCCGAGCCCCATTTCTACAATTCAAACCATATACGTTTCCGCCAGAGGATTCAATGACAAAACTTAACTCCCTTTTTTCAAAAACTTTAGCTATTTTTGTTTTCACGCTGCTATTTGCCGGTTTTTCGCTCGGTCAAAGCTTGCAGCAGGATTTAAATCAATCGTTCAGGGCTTTCAAAATCTTCCGGCTTAACGACTCTCAATTCTCGCCGCCTTCGACGGAAACCGGCGGCGCCGCGGCGCTGACCGTTTCGACCGGCGCCGAAACTTATGTTTTGAATTTGACGGCAAACGACTTGCGCTCGCCGAAATACAGCGCCGAGGAAATGACCGCGAGCGGCGCTCGCGCGCTGGATTTTGCCGGCGTCAAAACCTTTAAAGGAAAAGTTTCGGGCGCGGCGAATTCCGAGGCGCGGCTGACGATTGACGGCGAAAAGGTTGAAGGCTATTTTCTGGCAAATACGGAAAAATTTTATATCGAACCGGCGCGAAAGTATTCGGAATTTGCCGCCGCAGCGGATTTGATTGTTTACCGCGAAAACGATTTTTTAAATCCCGAAACTTTTGATTGTCATTCCGAGCTGGGCAAAAAAATCGAGAGCGGAACGCAGATGGTCGAGCTGCAATCGGCGGCGCAAGCTATTCAGTCGCTGCGCGTGCTTGAACTGGCGACCGAAGCCGATTTCGAATACGTGCAGGCTTTCGGCGGCTCGAACCAGGCGAACGCGGAAATTCTGAGCATTTTAAATATGGTCGAAGGCGTTTACGAACGCGAACTGAATTTAACCTTCGACGTGACTTTCCAGCACACCTGGACGACCGCCGACCCTTTTGCGGGCGCTAACGGCGACGCTTTTCTGCGCTCGTTTCAGGCTTACTGGAACGCGAATTTCTCCACCGTTCCGCGTGACGCCGCGCATCTGTTCACCGCAAAGCCGAATTTTGTACAGCAAGGCTTCGCGTTTATCGGCGAAATCTGCAAGCCGGTTTCGGCGACGCGTCCGAGCTATGCTTACGGCTTCAGCGGTAAGGTCGATTGGGTTCCGGCGAAATACAGCATCACGGCGCACGAAATCGGACATAATTTGGGCGCTAATCACAACGACACGCCGGATTGCGCCGCGACGATTATGAACACGACCATAAACGCGCTCGCGCCGCCGACTTTCTGTCAGGCTTCGCGGACGGAAATCGCCAATTACGTGGCGGCAAACGGAACCTGTTTGAGCCCGCGCAATACCGGCACGGCGCGTTTCGATTTCGACGGCGACGGCAAATCCGATTTGTCGGTTTTCCGCCCGACAAACGGGAGCTGGTATATCATCAACAGCGGCAGCAATTCGTTTACCGGCTTTCAATTCGGGCAAATCGGCGACCGGATAGTTCCGGCGGATTACGACGGCGACGGGCGGACGGACGCGGCGGTTTATCGCGGCGGAACGTGGTATCTGAACCGTTCGAGCGCGGGCTTTACCGGCGTTCAATTCGGCTTGCCGGACGACATTCCCGCGCCCGCCGATTTCGACGGCGACGGCAAGACGGATGTCGCCGTTTTCCGACCTTCGACCGGCTACTGGTTTATTTCTTACAGCAGCACGGGAGCGTTTATCGCCGTCCAGTTCGGCGTCGCCCGCGACGTTCCGATGCCCGCCGATTTCGACGGCGACGCGAAAGCCGACATTACCGTCTGGCGACCTTCGAACGGCATCTGGTATCGCATCAACAGCAGCAACAATACGTTTTTCGGCGCGCAGTTCGGGCAATTGAACGACCGCCCGCTGATGGGCGATTTCGACGGCGACGGCAAATATGATTTGGCGGTTTTTCGCCCGTCAAACGGTTACTGGTACGCGGCTTACAGCGGCAGCGGCGGATTGCTCGCCGCGCCGTTCGGCATCGCGACCGACATCCCCGCGCCGGCGGATTTCGACGGCGACGGCAAAACCGATTTGGCGGTTTATCGCAACGGCGTCTGGCATCGCGTGACTTCGGCGAATAATTCTTATTCGGGCGTCCAGTTCGGCATCGCCGGCGACGTTCCCGCGCCGTCTTATTACAATCAATAGTTTTCCTACAACTGAATACGCAGAAGGGTTGAGGCACAGGGATTCGTCCTTGTGCCTCTTTTAAATTTGTGTTGAAATTTTCCTTGAGATGTTTTCCGAGCAAGATGTAAAAAATCCCGCCAAGCGTGAAGCCATCGCGCTGTTTAACGAAGCGTTTGAGGCGCAGCAAGCCGGAGATTATCCGGAAGCGATAAGGCTTTACAAAAAATCCATCGCCGCTTTCCCGACCGCCGAAGCCTACACTTTTTTAGGCTGGACATACAGCTTTCAGGGGCAATACGATTTGGCGATTACCGAATGCCTGGCGGCGATTTCCGTTGACGCTGGTTTCGGCAACCCGTATAACGACATCGGCAGTTACCTGATTGCGAAAGGGAATTATTACGACTGCGTGCGCTGGTTCAAATTGGCGATGAACGCGGCGCGCTACGAAGCCCGCGCCTACCCGCATTTTAATCTCGCCGCCGTTTACGAAAAACGCGGAAAATACCTCGAAGCGGCAAAGCATTACGGCTTGGCACTGGACGAGCAGCCGAATTACGCGCAGGCTTACAAGGCGCTCAGAAAATTGCAGGAAAAATTGAATTAACCGCCGAATCTGATTTGATTTCGTTTCCGCGCTTTCTCGCTTTCGACGGCGCGGTCTTTCGGCGGCGCGGGCGTGACGAGCGAATCGAGCAGCTTTCTTGAAGCCGCCGCGATTTCTTCAATCGCCTTTTCAAAAGCCTCGACATTAACGGCGGAAGGCTTGTTAAACCCGCTCACTTTGCGGACAAATTGAATCGCCGCCGCGCGAATCTCCTCATCGGTCGTCGCCGGTTCAAAATTGTAAAGCGGTTTGATGTTTCTGCACATAATTAAAAAAGAAAAGCCGTCAGCAGCGGCTTTTCAATAGATTAAATCAAAATAAAAAAAAGGCGAAACCGTTCTCGCCTTTGGAACTTGTAAATTAACTTTCATTGACTTTCAAAACCGCCAGAAACGCTTCCTGCGGAATCTCGACGCGTCCGACTTTTAATCAAGTTTGTCTTGGTCGTCGGGCGCAGCTTGGGGAACTTTGTTAAGAGCGTTCAGGAATTTTTCGCGGCTTCCGCGTTTCGCTCGTTCTTTCAGATATTCGACCGTTGCCCAAGCCGATGCTTTTTCGGCGATTGCTGATGAAACGAACTGGTCAACCGTGATTCCTTCCTTTTCGGAAAGCTCGCGCACCTTTTTGAGTAATGATTCGGGAATGGATACATTTTCGATAACACTCATTGTATTTCTCCGATTATTCTTAAAAATTCATTCGGTCTGACGGCTTTGATGCCGAAATTTTCGGCTTTGGCAAAATCCTTTGTGTTGAAAGTAACAATGTAATCACAACTGCTCTCAACCGCGAGTTCTAAAATGAAATCATCTTTCGGGTCGCGTAAAATCGGTCTCCAAAGATAGAAAATCTCTCGCAAATTCGCATTTTGACACAGAAAATTAAGCACGTCGTCAATTTCCTGATGAGTCAGTCGCAAACTCATTTCAGGACGTTTCAAAACATCTTCATATTCTAAAACTAGAGAGACGGAAAGATTTATCCGAAAACGACGGTCTTCAATCAAAGACAAAAGCCGAAATGACGCGCCGAACTGCGAGCGCAAAGCCGAAAGCAAAACGTTCGTGTCAATTATAATTTGATACGGCATCAGCTTTCATTGACTTTCAAAACCGCCAGAAACGCTTCCTGCGGAATCTCGACGCGCCCGACTTTTTTCATTCGCTTTTTGCCTTCTTTTTGTTTTTCCAAAAGCTTTCTTTTTCTGGAAATGTCGCCGCCGTAGCATTTGGCGGTGACGTTTTTGCCCATCGCTTTGACGGTTTCGCGGGCGATGACTTTGCTGCCGATGGCGGCTTGGATTGGGACTTCGAACATCTGGCGCGGGATGAGTTCCTTCATTTTGGCGGTGACGAGCTTGCCTTTCGCCTCGGCGGTATCGCGGTGCAGAACGAGCGAGAGCGCATCGACCGGCTCGCCGGAAACCAGAACGTCGAGCTTGACGAGATTGCTTTCCCGATAATCGGAAAAATGGTAATCGAGCGAGGCGTAACCTTTGGAAACCGACTTCAGACGGTCGTAAAAATCGAGCACGATTTCGTTGAGCGGCAGTTCGTAAACGAGCATTACGCGATTTTCCGTGACGTATTCAAACTTTTTCTGCTCGCCGCGCTTTTCCTCCAAAAGCGCGAGAATTCCGCCGAGAAAAGCATCGCCGGTTAAAATCGTCGCCGTGATATACGGTTCTTCGATTTTCGCGATTCTGCCCGTTTCCGGCATTTTCGACGGCGAATCGACTTCCGTCACTTCGCCGTTGGTCGTCGTCACGCGATAGCGCACGCCGGGCGCGGTCGTAATCAAATCGAGATTGAATTCGCGCTCTAATCTTTCCTGGATGATTTCCATATGCAGAAGCCCCAGAAATCCGCAGCGGAAGCCGAAACCGAGCGCGGTCGAAGATTCCGGCTCGTAGAAAAACGAAGCGTCGTTCAAACGGAGCTTGTCCATCGCGTCGCGCAAATCTTCGTACTGCGCGGAATCGGTCGGGTAAAGCCCGGCGAAAACCATCGGTTTGACTTCCTGAAAACCGGGAAAAGGCGTATCCACAGGGCGCGCCGCTTCCGTGATGGTGTCGCCGATTTGCACGTCGGCGACGGTTTTTATCGAAGCGGTCAGAAAGCCGACTTCGCCGACGCTCAATTCATTAATCGGCGTCGGGCGCGGGCGATTGACGCCGATCATTTCGACCAGATATTCGCGTCCGGTATTGAAAAAACGAATCTTCGTGCCTTTTTTTATCGTGCCTTCGATGATGCGGAACAGAACGATGACGCCGCGATACGAATCATACCAACTGTCGAAAATCAGAGCTTTCAAAGGCGCGTCGCGGTCGCCTTTCGGCGCGGGAACGTCTTTGATGATTTCTTCGAGAATGTCTTCGATGCCGATGCCCATTTTCGCCGAAGCCAGAACGGCGTGGCTCGTATCAAGCCCGATGATGTTTTCGATTTGTTCCTTGATGCGCTCGGGTTCGGCGCTCGGCAAGTCGATTTTATTTAAAACCGGAATCAGTTCGAGGTCGTTTTCGAGCGCGAGATACGTGTTCGCCAGCGTTTGCGCTTCGACGCCCTGCGAGGCGTCAACGACTAATAACGCGCCTTCGCAAGCCGACAGCGAGCGGGAAACTTCGTAGGAAAAATCGACGTGACCGGGCGTGTCGATCAAATTTAAAACGTAGTTCTGCCCGTCGCGCGCCTTGTAATCGAGACGCACGGCGTGAGCTTTAATCGTGATGCCGCGCTCGCGCTCCAAATCCATATCGTCCAACAACTGTTCTTCCATATCACGGTCGCTGACGGCGCCCGTGAGCTGCAGAATGCGGTCGGCGAGTGTCGATTTGCCGTGGTCGATGTGCGCGATGATTGAAAAATTTCTGATAAATTCGGAATTCATAGGTTAATAAGAAAACATTTTGGTGGAAAAACCAAAAGATAACAATAGCAAAACCCGCGCCGATTAGCATCCGCAGCGGCTTTGGGAAATATTTCTTTCGCGTTTGTGATTATCTATGCGAGCGCGATTATCTGTTATAATTCGTTGACATAAAACTATGAGCGAAATTTTTCCGGCGTTTTCCGGCGCATCGACATTGGCAATCCTGGGTTTCGGCTTTCTGCTCGGCTTAAAACACGCGACCGACGCCGACCATCTCGCCGCGGTTTCGACCATCGTCAGCCAGCGCAAAAGCCTCTGGAGTTCGGCGATTATCGGCGGCGTCTGGGGCTTGGGGCATACGATTTCGCTTTTTCTGGCGGGCGTTTTCGTTCTCCTGCTGGATTTTAAAATCAGCGAGCAGACAGAAAGAATTCTGGAATTCGGCGTCGGCGTGATGCTGTTTCTGCTCGGGCTGAATGTTTTGCGAAAGCTGGCGCAGGGCGGTCATCTGCATTTTCACGCGCACGAACACGGCGAGCGCGTACACGTTCACCCGCACATTCACGAACGCGCGCCGGACGAGGAGCCGCATACGCATCACGGATTTTCCTTCAGCCCGCGCGCCTTGATTATCGGGATGATTCACGGTCTGGCGGGCAGCGCCGCGCTGATGCTGCTTATTATTCCGACTATCGAATCGCAGGCGGTCGGCTTGCTCTATATCGTCGTCTTCGGCATTGGCTCCATCGGCGGAATGATGCTGATGAGCTTTCTCGTCGGTCTGCCGTTCACGCTGACGGCTTCGCGCTTTAACCGCTTCAATCATATTCTGCAAAGCATCGCCGGTCTGGTCAGCGTCGCGCTCGGTCTTTTTATCCTTTACGAAAAGGGAATCACCGAAGGATTATTCAGCTAAAGCGGCTGATTTCTTGCGGCTTTTTCAAATGTAAGTTAGTCTTTTAGAGCCTTTGGAATAATCAACAGACAAAAAGGAATAAACTTAGCCGGAATGATTAAATTCGGTACGGACATTTGCGCGGATTTTCACAACGCTTCTTCGAGAGAATGGCTCGAAACCAACGGCATCGGCGGTTTTGCTTCCGGCACGATTGCGGGCGCGAACACGCGCCGCTATCACGGGCTTTTGACGGCGGCGACCAAACCGCCGCTCGGTCGCGTGACGATGCTTTCCAAATTTGAAGAAACTCTCTTTATCGACGGCAAAGCGTTTGAGCTTTCCTCGAATCAATATCCGAACAAAATTCATCCCGAAGGCTTTCGATATTTAAAAACGTTTCGTCTCAAGCCGTTTCCGGTTTGGAATTTCGAAGCGGGCGGAATCGAAATCGAGAAAAAAGTTTTTATGCCTGACGGCGAGAATTCGACGGTTTGCCAGTGGTCGGTGGTCGGTGGTCAGTGGTCGGCGGCAGACCGGAGACCGGAAATCAGACTTGAATTAAAGCCGCTTTTATCCTTTTGCGATTATCACGCCTTGCAGCGCGAAAACGCTGATTTTAATGCCGATTACGAAGCTTCGGAAAACAGCGTTCGGGTCAAGCCGGACAATGAAATGCCCGCGCTTTTTTTTAATCATAATGCGCGAAGCGTTGAGAAAAGCGGTTTCTGGTATCGCAACTTCGAATACGCCATCGAGCGCGAGCGCGGCTTTGATTTCCGCGAAGATTTGTTTCAGCCGTTTGTTTTGAAATTTGATTTGAGCGAAACGGCAGTCGTCGTTGCGGCGACGGAAAAGCGCGATTGGCGCGCCGCCGCAAATTTTGAAAAATCCGAAATCGGGCGGCGCGAAAAGTTAATCGAAAAAGCGTCGGCGAAAGACGATTTTACGAAACAGCTGGTGCTGGCGGCTGACCAATTTATCGTCTCGCGCGGCGCGGGCAGCAGCGTTATCGCCGGTTATCACTGGTTTTCCGATTGGGGACGCGACACGATGATTGCGCTCAGCGGTTTGACGCTGGCGACCAATCGCACCGAGATTGCGAAAAGCATTCTGCTCGAATTTTCCAAACACATTTCCGAAGGAATGCTGCCGAATCGCTTTCCCGATTCCAGCGAAGAAGCCGAATACAACACGGTCGATGCGACGCTCTGGTATTTTGAAGCGATTCGCGCTTACGCCGAAAAAACCGGAGATTACGATTTCGTCCGCGAAAATCTTTATGAAAAGCTCGCCGATATAATCGTCTGGCATCTGCGCGGCACGCGCTACAACATTCACGTCGATACGGACGGCTTGCTTTACGCCGGAACGCCGAATGTGCAGCTCACCTGGATGGACGCGAAAATCGGCGATTTGGTTATCACGCCGCGCGTCGGCAAGCCGGTCGAGATTCAGGCGCTCTGGTATAACGCGCTGAAAATTATGGCGGATTTTGCCGAGCGTTTCGGCGACGCGGAAGACAAAGCGCGCTATGAAGCGATGGCGGACGCGGCGCGTTACAGCTTTAACCAGGTTTTCTGGAACGAATCGGGCGAGTGTCTGTTTGACGTCGTGATAAACGGGCAACGCGACGTTTCCGTCAGACCGAATCAGATTTTTGCCGTTAGCCTGACGCATTCGATGATTGATGAGAAACGCGCCCGAAAAATCGTCGAGAAAGTCGAAGCCGAGCTGCTAACCCCGGTCGGTCTGCGCTCACTTTCGCCGAATGACGCGCAATACTGCCCGGTTTATATCGGCGCGCCTTTCGAACGGGATTCCGCCTATCATCAAGGCACGGTCTGGGGCTGGCTCATCGGCGCATTTGTCGACGCTCATCGCAAAGTTTATCCCGACAATGAAAGCCGCGTCAGTGAAATTTTAGAAGGTTTCAAAAATCACCTGACCGAAGCCGGAGTCGGACAAATCTCTGAAATTTTCGACGCCGCCGCGCCTTTCAATCCGCGCGGCTGCATCGCGCAGGCTTGGAGCGTGGCGGAAGTCCTGCGAGTTTTGAATTTTAAGTTTTGAGTTTGTGACTGAACAAATCATTCAAAACTCAAAACTTAAAATTCAAAACTCAAAACTTTCTGTCTTTTTCTGCGTATTTCCCTGACTGTTAATTATCTGAAAATTCCTCATTTTTGACGTTGAAGATAGTTTGCGGGCAATCTGTTGTAATCTCCTTTTTGATTAAAAATTCGGAAAAACAGTTATGAAAAAATTATCGACGGGCTTTTTACTTTTAGTTTTCATTTTTGTTCAAACCGCCGCTTTCGCGCAGGAAAGAGTTGACGAGCAGGTTCTGGCGCGGATTAAGGCGGAAGGATTTCAGAATTCTCAAATTATGGAAACGCTCGCTTATGTCACGGACGTTTTCGGCGGGCGGCTGACCAATTCGCCGAATCTGAAAAACGCGCAGAACTGGACGCGCGACCGGATGATTTCGTGGGGCTTCGAGAACGTGCAGCTCGAAGCGTACGGAAATTGGGGCAAAGGCTGGAGCGTCGATAAATTTTCGGTGGAAATGTTCGAGCCGACTTATGACCGTCTGAACGCTTATCCTTTAGCCTGGACGCCTTCGACGAGCGGCACGATTTCGGGCAAGCCGACAATCGTTTCCATTCGCTCAAGCGCCGATTTCGCCAAATATCGCGGCAAGCTGAAAGGCGCAATCGTGATGAACGGTCGGTTTGATTTAAATTCGCCCGAATCGCGTTTCCAAACATTTTCAAAGCGCTTCACCGACGAAGAACTCGCCAGAGCGTCGCAGGCTACAGACCCAGCCAAAGACGGCGAAATCAACGGCGGCGCGACCACTAATTATTGGGACGAGGAAAAAGACTGGCAGGTCGGGCTGGCGCGAGGAAAGGAAATAACGAAATTTTTTAAAGACGAGGGCGTTGCCGCGCTGATTCAGCCGAGCAGCCGCGCGAACGGAGTTTTGAGCGCGCAGGGTTATTACGAAACCGAGGCGAGTAAAAACGTTCCGACCTTTGTCGTCGCCCGCGAGCAATACGCGCGAATCGTCCGCTTAACCGACAAAAACGTGTCCGTCAGGCTGGATCTGAATCTGCAAACGCGCGCTCAGGAAGATTCGGCGGGTTATAATGTGGTCGGTGAAATCGTCGGCAGCGACTCGAAATTAAAAGATGAAGTCGTGATGCTCGGCGGGCATTTCGATTCGTGGCACGCGGCGACGGGCGCGACCGACAATGCCGCCGGCTGCATAGTGATGATGGAAGCCCTGCGGATTTTAAAAGCCATCGGCGCAAAACCGCGCCGCACGATTCGCGTCGTCTTGTGGAGCGGCGAAGAACAGGATTACGGCGGCTCGGTCGGCTACGTGAAAAAACATTTCGGCGACCCGCTGACGATGCAGTTAAAGCCCGAACACGAAAAGCTCGCCGCTTATTACAATCTCGACAACGGGACGGGCAAAATTCGCGGCGTTTTTTTGCAGGGCAATGAAGCCGTCCGCCCGATTTTCGAAGAATATCTGAAACCGTTCAACTATCTCGGCGCGAAAACGATTTCAATTTTAAATACGGGCGGCACAGACCATATGGTTTTCGATGCGGTCGGCTTGCCGGGTTTTCAGTTTATCCAGGACCCGATTGATTACAATACCCGCACGCACCACACGAATCTCGACGTGCTGGAAGCCGTCAACGAAGAAGATTTGAAAATCAACGCCGTCATTATCGCCGCCTTTGCTTATCAAACGGCGATGCGCAACGAAAAACTGCCGCGCAAGCCTCTGCCGCAGCCGCAAACTAAGTAATAAGATTTTAGCCCCGAAAGAACACGCAAAAGCAGGAAAAAGAAATCAGCCGTGAATAACACGAATATAAAATTAATTCGCGCCATTCGCGGCTGATTTCTCAATTCTTCCTTTCCGCCTTTCGTGTTCTTTCGCGGCTGATTTCTTTTTCGGATAACTCGTTATTTTCTCAAACTCGGTTTATGATTCTGAAATGCCCGAACTTGAACACGAACATTCCGCCGAGGCGATTGCCGAGAGAATTTCTTCGGTCAAACACAATTACATCCGCGATTGGATTTACGGCGGAATAGACGGCGCGGTGACGACTTTCGCCGTTGTTTCGAGCGTCGCGGGCGCGGAGCTTTCGCCTGTGATTGTGCTGATTCTGGGTTTTGCCAATCTGGTCGCGGACGGTTTTTCGATGGCGGCGAGCAATTTTTTAGGCACGCGCGCCGAACAGGAAGATTACAAGCGCATCGAGGAAATCGAATATCGCCACATTCGCGTCAACCCGGAAGGCGAGCGCGAGGAAATCCGCCAGATTTACCGCGACAAAGGTTTTGCGGGCGATGAGCTGGAAAAAGCGGTTGACCTGATCACCTCGGACAAAGACCGCTGGGTGCAGACGATGCTGACCGAAGAATACGGCTTGCCGACGGAAATCCGCTCGGCGTGGAAAGCGGCGCTCAGCACGTTTACGGCGTTCGTCATTTGCGGGCTGGTTCCGCTCGTGCCTTATCTTTTCGGCGTCAAAAACTCTTTTTACGTTTCCTCCGCTTTGACGGGCGCGACGTTTTTTATTATCGGCTCGGTCAAAAGCCGCTGGTCAACCGCTTCGTGGCTGCGCTCCGGCTTGGAGACGTTTTTCGTCGGCGCGCTGGCGGCAATTCTGGCTTACGCGGTCGGCGTTTTATTGAAAGGAATGGCATAAATGCAAAACGTCGAAAATGCAAAACGCAAAATGCAAAGTGCAAAATATTAGGATTCAAGATTCAAGATTCAAGATTTAATCTGTTCTTCCATTTTGCATTTTGCACTTTGCATTAATTAACTTATTCCTTGCTTTTCTCGTTTGTCTTTTCCACGTCCGTGATGACGGTCGTGCGCGCGGAGACGAAATATTTCAAACGCAAATAGTATGTGCATTGAACTTCGGGCGTCGTTCCGATTGATTTCAAAACGGCGTCGAAAGTTCCTTCCGCCAGCGGCTCGAAATAAAAAGTGCTGTTCTTGCGTTTTTCGACGGTGCGGTAAACGTTATCGACCTCGCCCGCTTCAAACGCCTTGTAGCTGTTGTAGGCTTCAAACGGCTGAAAGACGTCGAATTGCTCTGCGGAAACGGTTATCGGCGTCAATTTTATGCCGACTTTGCCGAAATCGCCTTCTTTATTTTTGATGATTCTGACGGCTTCGCTGACCATCTGCGATTTTATCTGCGACAAATCGCCGACGACGTAATCGACTTTCACTAGATCGAAAATGTCGTTCTGCGCGGCGAGCGAGACGATTTTTTCCAGCAAGGCGCGGTCGCGATAGCGGACGATAAAATTTTCCTTGATTTGAAAGCCCGAAACCTTTTCGCGCGCCGTGTTGCCTTTGACCGTGTAATCGTAAACGCGATTTTGCGTGATAAAATCGACGTAAGTATCGCCGGCGGAAACTCCCAAACCGTTTAATCCCGACCTGAAATCGTTAATCTGTTTTTCCAGTTTTCTGTTTGCCTCGGGAATGGTCGCCGCTTCCTGCGCCAGACCGAAAACGGCGGTGTATTCTTTCGCTTCGACCGTGGTTAAAACTTTCACGTCGATAAATTGGTAATGCGTAATCGTCTGGTTTGCCGGGTCGATGCTGACCGAATCGACCGTGATTTTCGGCAGATTCGGCATTCTGCGCTGAACCGGCTGGTCGGTGCCGCCGCCGCGATTGCCGTAAACGCGATTACCGGCTTCCTGCCCAAAACTTGCGGAAACGAACAATAAACAAAATGCGAGCGATAAAGCTTTTTTCATTTAAACGACTCCTGATTTTTAATCTAAAATTTGCCGCCGCAAAACGCTTTTTCACGCGTCGGTTCGATTTAAAGATTTTTCGCGGCAGAGACTACGCCGAAGACGCAGAATTTCTAAGTTTTTTGCTCAAGCGATTGGGCATTCGAGCGAATTAAAATTATTTTTGTTTTCTGCGCCCGCAAAAATCAACCTTTTGATAAATGCGCTTTAAATTGCGTAAGATGGTAAAAATTATTCTAAAGGAGCTTTTATGGCAATCAGTCCCGAACTTTTGGAAATTCTTCGCTGTCCGAAGTGCAAATCGAAAGTCGAAATCAAAACCGACCGGAGCGGTTTGAAATGCGTCAATCCCGAATGCGCTCTGGTTTACCCGATTCGCGACGAAATTCCCGTGATGCTGGTCGAAGAAGCGACGACGGAAAAATGAAAAACGGATAATGGACGATGGAAAATGAAGACGAATTTTCAGCTTTCCGTTTTCAATTTTCCAATATGATTATTGATTGGACAAAAGTTAATCGCGTGCTCGTCGTGCGGCTGCGCTCAATCGGCGACACGGTTCTCGCGACGCCTTCGCTGGACGCTCTGCGGCAATTTTTGCCCGCCGCGCGGATTGATATTCTGCTCGAAGATTGGGTCGCGCCCGTTCTGGAAGGCTTCGATGCGGTTGACAATGTTTTGAGTTTCAAAAAAGACGATTTTCGTTCGCGTCTGAAAACGGCGCGGCAAATTCGGCGCGCGAAATACGATGTCGCTTTCAATCTGCACGGCGGAACGACGGCGACGTTTTTCGTGCGGGCGAGCGGCGCGCGCCACCGCGTCGGCTACGCGGAAAACCAATACAATTTTCTCTATAATCACCTGCTTTCTTCGGCGGCGGATTTCTGGCAGCGGGAAAAAACTCATTCCGCCGAACAGCAGCTTGCGCTGCTCGGATTTGTCGGCGTGCCAATCGCCGAAAAGCCGAAAAGCCGCCTTGTCGCGACGGAAAAAGCGTTAAATTCGATTGCAGAAAGATTAGCCAAATCGCAAATCGCAAGTCGCAAATCGCAAATCGCTCTGCTTCATCCGGTCGCCGCGTTTGAAACGAAGCAGTGGGCGACGGAAAATTTTGCGCAAATTGCGGATTTTCTGCACCGGAAAGGTTTGCCGATTGTCGCCGTCGCCACCGGAAAAGAACGGGAAGTTCTGGAAAAGCTCAAACAGCTTTCATCGTTTCCGATTCTGACTTTTGACGATTTGACCCTGCCGGAAATCACGGCTTTAGCCTCGCAGGCGCAAATATTTGTCGGAAACGATTCGGGCATCGCGCATATCGCGGCGGCTGTCCAAGCGCCTTCGGTCGTCATTTTCGGCTCGTCAAACATTCATCACTGGCGACCGTGGACAAACGCGCCGCACGAAATCGTTTCCGAAACTTTTGCCTGCCAGCCGTGCGCGGGTTATTTCTGCAAAGAATTCGGCGCGCCGAAATGTATTTTGAACGTTAAAGTCGAAAGCGTTATGCAGGCAATCCAAAAAATTCTGAAAACATAAATTGTTTGGTGAAATCGACTTGCGAAACTAAAAAGGCGAGTCCCGATCGAGACTCGCCTTAAGCGTTCAAATTAAATTTTGAACTTATCTTTTGTTCGCATTGGCATTTGAGCCTTTCGTGTTGCCGGAATTGCCGCTGCTGACATTCGCCATCGAATCGTCGGGCGCGACTTTTAATTCGTTTTTCACGCTTTTCACGCCGTCGATGCCTTTGGCGACCTGTTCGGCTTTTGTTTTCTGAGCGGCGGTTTCGACCGTTCCTTTCAAGGTCACGACGTCGTTGGCGACATCGACGTTGACGGTTGATTCGCGCAAATCGCTCGTGCCTAACAATGCCGCGCGCGTTTTAAACCAAATCCAGCTGTCGTTGGCGCCCTGACCGATGTTGCTCGTGCCTTTGTCTCTTTCGTAGTCGGCGCGTTCTTTGTCGTATTGTTCGCGCGTCACGCTATTGGCGTTTGACCAGCGGTTCGTCGTAGTGGCGTTGTTGGTAGTGCTGACCACTGTCGTGTTATTGGCGTTGACGACACTTGCCGTGTTCGGATTATTTGAACGGCTGGCGTTCGTGCTGTTGACGACGCCGTTCGATTCATGACCGCCGCAGGCTGAAAAAATCAGCGCGGCTAAAATCATTCCTAAGCCTAAGCTATATAATTTGACTTTCATTTGTCCTCCTAAAGACTCTCCTGTTGTCTGTCTTAAAAAAATACATTTTTTTAAAAACAAGTGAATTGCGGCAAATTTCGTTCCATTGAGAATAAAATCACAAAAGAGCGACAATTTTTACGCCGCCGTTAATTGCGCCGATGAAATGAATGAGGCGGCGATTATTAACGATAAAATCGAATGAAAAAGGCGGGTTTTCCATAAAACCCGCCGGAGTACTTATGCGAAATTCATTAAACCGTTATCGGTTGGTATTTGAATTTCTCATATTCGTATTGCCCGAATTAGTGCGCATATTCGAATTAGTAGTGTTCATATTCGAATTTCTCATCGTGTTGTTGCCGCCCATATTCGAGTTCATATTCGCGTTGCTGTTGGTTGTCGTAATGACGGCGTTGGTGTTGCTGTTAGTAACAACTGCCGTGTTATTGCTGTTCGTCCGGGTAGCGTTGGTGCTGTTGACCACGCCGTTGGACTCGGTTCCGCCGCACGCCGAAAAAGCGAGCGCCGCTAAAATCATTCCTAATCCTAAACTGTATAATTTGACTCTCATGGTTCCTCCTCAAATTCATTTGACATAAATGCGGGCGTTTTTGTCAAACGCGGGAATTAGGGCAAGTTTTGTTCCGTTGAAAGAAAAATCACGAAATAACGGCGGTTTCAGCCATATTTAAGGCTGGTTTCTTGACATCGAGAGGCGCGGCATTTATCATCTAAAATTTCGGCTATTATCGCCGCTCGTCTCTGTGTAGCACTTGGAAAGTTTAATTTGTGAATTAAAACAAGACACAGGCGAAACGAAAAAATACATATGTTCGAGTCGCTGTCCGACAAACTGAAGAAAACTCTCAAAAACCTGCGCGGTGAAGGCAAACTCACGCCCGAACACGTCGATGCCGCATTGCGCGAAATTCGCATGGCGCTGCTCGAAGCCGACGTTAATTACAAGGTGGCAAAGGATTTTGTCGAATCCGTCCGCTCGAAAGCCGAAGGTCAGGAAGTCTGGCAGGATTTGAAACCGCACGAGCAGGTCGTCAAAATCGTCTACGACGAGCTGGTCGAGCTGATGGGCGGAACTTCTTCGCGGCTGGTTTTCACGCGGGCGATTCCGAATGTCGTGATGACGGTCGGTCTGCAAGGCTCGGGTAAAACGACTTCGACGGGAAAAATCGCGAACTGGCTGGCGAAAAATCAGGAAAGAAAACCGCTGCTGGTTTCGGTCGACGTTTATCGACCAGCCGCACGCGAGCAGTTGAAAGTCGTCGCGGGCGCCGTCGGTCAGGCGATTTACGAAGACAAAACGACCGACGACCCGATGACTTTAGTGCGCGGCGCGATGCGCTACGCGCAGGAAACAGGCTACGATACCTTGATGATTGACACCGCCGGTCGCCTGCACATCGACGACGATTTGATGGTCGAGCTTGAGCAAATCAAGGCGGAAACCAAGCCGGTCGAAGTTTTATTTGTCGCCGACGCGATGACCGGACAGGACGCGGTTCGTTCAGCCGAAGAATTTCATCGAAGAGTCGGAATCACGGGCGTGATTTTGACGAAAATGGACGGCGACGCGCGCGGCGGCGCGGCTTTGTCCATCAAACAGGTTATCGGTCAGCCGGTCAAATTTGTCGGCGTCGGCGAAAAATACGACGCGATTGAACCGTTTTACCCGGATAGAATCGCGCAGCGAATCCTCGGAATGGGCGACGTCTTATCGCTCATCGAAGAAGTCCAGGGAAAAATCGACCAGGACGAAGCCGAAGAGCAATTGCTGAAAATGCAGAAAAACCAGTTTACGCTGGAAGATTTTCGCAATCAGCTCCGCCAGTTTAAAAAACTCGGCTCGATGTCGAAATTGATGAAGATGCTGCCCGAACAATTGATGGGCGGCTTGCAGCTGAGCGACGAGCAATCCGAGCAGGTCGAAGTGCAGATGAAGCGCACGGAAGCGATTATCGACTCGATGACCAAAGCCGAGCGCGCCAATTACAAGATTATCGACGCCAGCCGCAAAACGCGTATTGCGAACGGTTCCGGCTCAAGCATTTCCGAGGTCAACGGGCTGATTCGCCAATACGAGCAGATGCGTAAAATGATGCAGCAGATGAATCGCGGCGGCTTGTTCGGCGGCTTGGGCAAGAAAATGATGGGCGGTTTAGGCGGCGGGCTGGGCGGAATGCTCGGCGGCGGCTTGGGCGGACTTTTAGGCGGCGGCAACGGCGGCGCGGAAGATTTTGATAACGATTACGAAGAAACGAAAGATTCTTTGGCAAAGAGATTAAAGAAAAAGAAGAGACACAAGAAAAGGAAATAGTGGTAAACGGTAAACGGTAAGTGGTAAGTTTTGATGCTTTCACTTACCAATTACCATTTACCACTTACCACTTAAAATTATGTTAGCAATTAGTTTAATGAGAATGGGCGCAAAAGGAAAACCTTTTTACCGCCTCGTGGTTAAAGAAAAACGCTCGAAGCGCGACGGAAAATACATCGAAAACGTCGGCACGTATAATCCGATGCTGAATCCGGCGGAAGTGAATTTAAAACACGACCGCATTCAATATTGGATTAGCGTCGGCGCGCAGCCGACCGAAACCGTGGCGAGCTTGATTAAAAACAATCAACCGGCGACGGAAGAATAATGTTTAACCGCAAAGACACCAAGAACACGAAGATTCTTTTAAAATCTTCTTTGTGTCTTTGGTGTCTTTGTGGTGAAATCTACAAATGAAAGAAGCCGTCGAAAAACTTATCAAAGCCTTAGTCGGCAACGCCGACGCCGTCGAGGTGTCGGAAAAACCGGGCGACAGCGCCAACACGACCGTCATTTCCGTGAAGGTCGGCGAAGGCGAGATGGGACGCCTTATCGGGCGCGAAGGTCGCACAATCAAAGCGATTCGCAGTCTTCTCTACGCCGCGAGCCAGAAGCAGCGAAAGCGCTTCGTGCTGGAAGTCATCGAATAAGTCGGCAGAATTGCGGAAAGTTGGTTGCAGGTAGTTGCCGAAGTTAAAAACTTTCTGAAACTGTCCGCAGCCTGTCGTCACTCTGTAAACTTAAATGGAAGAGCTTGTTGCCATCGCCAGAACCGTCAGAACGCGCGGGCTGCGCGGCGAGCTGGTCGCGGATGTTTTGACCGATTTTCCCGAACGCTTTGAGGAAACAAAAACGGTTTTCGTAATCAAGCCGGACGGCGCGCGCGACGAGTTAAAGCTCGAAAAGCACTGGTTTCAAAAAAACCGGGTGATTTTAAAGTTTGCCGGATTCGATTCGATAGAAGCGGCGGAAAGTTTGATAAATTGCGAAATCTGCGTTCCCGAATCCGAGGCGGTCGCGCTGGAAGAAGGCGAGTTTTTCGATTGGGAATTGATTGACTGCGCGGTCGAAACCGTCGAAGGCGAAATGCTCGGACGCGTCAGGGAAGTGATGCGAACGGGCGGCACGGAAATTCTGGTCGTTGCCGGCGGCGCGAAAGAGGAAAAAGATTACCTGATTCCGTTTGCCGAAAAAATTTGCGTTGAAGTCGATGTTGAAAACAAGTTGATAAAAGTTGACGTGCCCGAAGGGCTCCTGGAATTTTAGCTCTTTGTCCTTCGTCATTCGTTCTTAGCTGTTTTTGCAAAGGACAAAGGACAAAGGTCGAAGGACAAAATTTTGAAAATCGACGTTTTAACAATTTTTCCCGAATTTTTTCGAGAGGTCTTTGACTTTGGAATAATCCGCCGCGCCAGGCTCGCCGGAATCGTCGAGATAAACGTCCGCGATTTGCGCGAGTTTACGACCGATAAGCACAAAATGGTCGACGACCGACCGTTCGGCGGCGGCGACGGGATGATTTTTAAGCCTGAGCCGGTTTTTAACGCGATTGAAAATCTGGTTGGAACGTGCGAGCGAGAAAATTATCCGCCGCACACCCGCGTTGTTTTATTAACGCCGCAGGGCAGGGTTTTAAAACAGTCGGTCGCGCGCGAGTTTGCCGACGAAGCCGCGCACGTCGTTTTGATTTGCGGGCGCTACGAAGGCGTCGACGAAAGAGTTAACGAAGCTTTAGTGACCGACGAAATTTCCATCGGCGATTACGTTCTTTCGGGCGGCGAGCCGGCGGCAATTGTTCTGATCGACGCGATTACGAGGCTTTTGCCGAACGCTCTGGGCAGCGAAACGTCAGCCGTTAATGATTCGTTTACGGAAAATTTGCTGGACTGCCCGCATTACACGCGTCCGGCGGAGTTTCGCGGAATGAAAGTGCCGGAAGTTTTATTAAACGGGCATCACGCCGAGATTGAAAAATGGCGTAAACAGAAAGCGTTGGAAAAAACGCAGAAGATTAGAAAAGATTTATTGACAAAGGAGAATAGTTGAAGTGAGTAGCAAAAGGTAATCGAAAATTTTTCGATTACTTCGCGCGTTTCACCTCTCACTGCTAAAAAAAATGAACCGCTTGGATTTTATTGAGAATACACAGTTAAAAGAAAATATTCCGGCTTTTCAGTCGGGCGATACGGTTAAAGTTCACGTCCGGATTAAAGAAGGCAACAAGGAACGCCTTCAGATTTTTGAAGGCGTCGTGATTGCCCGCAAACACGGCGGCGCGCGCGAAACCATCACGGTTCGCAAGGTCAGCTTCGGCGTCGGCGTGGAAAGAATTTTCCCGCTTCACGCGACGATTATCGACCATATCGACGTCGTGCGGCGCGGCAAGGTGCGCCGCGCGAAGCTTTATTATTTGCGCGAGCTGCGCGGTAAAGCCGCCCGCATCAAAGAGCGCGACACGCGCAACAAAGACGCCGCCAACGCCGCGAAAAAATAAGCGATACGGAGACACCGAAGAATGGGAGACGCGGAGAGAATTGATTCGTCACAATTGAATGAATCATCTCCCCGCGTCTCCGCGTCTCCGCGTCTCCGCGTCTCAACTATCGGTCTCGATTTTGAAAATCGCGCGCTTGCCGACGGTTTTCGCTTTATCGCCGGCGTCGATGAAGTCGGGCGCGGTTGCCTGGCGGGCGCGGTGGTCGTCGCCGCCGTGATTCTGGATTTGTCGAAGCCGATTCCCGCCGGACTAAACGATTCCAAAAAACTCGCGGCGAAAAAACGCGCAACGCTCAACGAAGAAATAAGACAAAACGCCGTCGCTTTCTCGATTGCACAGGTCGAAGCCGACGAAATCGACCGCATCAACATCCTGCAAGCGACGAAAAAAGCGATGCGTCTGGCGATTGAAAGCCTCAAGCCGAAAGCCGATTTTCTGCTGATTGACGCCATCGAGCTGAAAGACCTGAAACTTCCGCAAAAAGCCATTATTCACGGCGACGCCATTTCCGCTTCCATCGCCGCCGCTTCCATTGTCGCCAAGACTTATCGCGACAATTTAATGCAGGAAATGGACAAGCTTTATCCCGCCTACGGCTTTGCCAAACACGTCGGCTACGGCACTAAAACGCATTTCGAGGCTTTGAAAACGTACGGCGCGTGCCCGCTGCACCGCCGGAGCTTTCGCGGCGTGATTTAGAAATTTAACGCTCGTAAAATTCGATTTACAGTTCATAAAACTCTATTTAAGGTTCATAAAACTCTATTTAAGGTTGATGAAACTCTGATTAAGGCTCATTAAACTTCGATTAAGGCTCATTAAACTTCGATTAAGGTTCATTAAACTTCGATTAAGGTTCATTAAATCGAGTTTTACGACCGTAAAACTCGATTTACATTACAATGTATTCGATTTACAAACGATTGAACAGAACGTCGCTTTAAGAAAATTACCGTAAATAACGCCGGAGACTGAATCTATGAATCTGAAACGTAAAATAATTGTCGCTTTGCTTTGTCTGGCTTTGCCGCTCGCCATTTCGGCGCAAAACAATAAAGGCTTACCGCAGGCGAAGCTGGAAAAAATCGAAGCGGCGATTGCGGCTTGGATGGCGCAGCATAAAGCGCCCGCGCTGTCGGTCGCCATTGTCACCAACAATCAATTGAGCTGGTCGAAAGGCTACGGGCTTGCCGACGTGGAAAATTCCGTTCCGGCGAAAGCCGATACCGCTTATCGGCTGGCTTCGATAACCAAATCCGTGACCGCCGTCGCCGTGATGCAATTGGTCGAAAAGGGAAAGATTGATTTAAACGCGCCGGTGAATAAATACTGCGCGGCTTACCCGGAAAAGCAGGCGTTGAAGGACGCGCCCGACAGACAGTTTTCGATAACCGTCCGGCAACTGCTCGTGCATTTCAGCGGCGTGCGCCACAACAAGCTGGACGAAATTCTTTCGACCAGACATTTTAACAGCATCAGCGAAGCCGTCGGCACTTTCAAAGACGACCCATTGGTTATCGAACCCGAAGCGAAATATTCGTATTCGACGCCGGGCTACACGCTGCTCGGCTGCGCCATCGAAGGCGCTTCCGGCACAAGTTATATGGATTACGTGCGCGAAAACATTTTCAAGCCCGCCGGAATGACGCGCACCACGACCGACGACGTTTACACGATTATCCCGAACCGCGCTCGCGGCTACGCGAAAACGCCGGCGGGCGAAATCAGAAACGCGCCGCTGCACGACACGAGCATCAAAATTCCCGGCGGCGGGACCGTTTCGACCGCCGAAGATATGGCGCGCTTTGCCGCCGCGCTCAACGGCGGCGTGCTCGTCAAAAAGGAAACGCTCGAACAAATGTGGACGAAACCGAAAATGCGCGACGGGAAAGAATCGAATTATGCTTTCGGTTTTCTGGTCAACACGCAAGGCGGACAGCGAAAAGTTTTCAACGACGGCAGCCAAGCCGGAACGCGAACCTATTTATTTATAATTCCCGAACAGAAATTTGCCGTCGCCTTAATGACAAATCTCGAAAAAGCCTGGTGCGAAGAACTCGTGCCGAAAATTATCGAAGCGCTGAAAGAGTAAAAAGGAAAGGCAAAAGTAAAAAGGCAAAAGGCAAAAGTAAAAAGAAAGAAGGCTTTGCCTTTTAATGCAGAAAATCGAATAAAGATTGAATAAAACTAAGTTTATGCGCTAAAAGGCAACTTTATTCAGCTAATCCTGCATTAAAAGGCAAAGCCATTCTTTTCTTTACTTTTGCCTTTTACCTTTTACCTTTTGCCTTTTTTAAATTTAGTGTCACAAACCGGCGGCGCGTGGTGTTTACCTAATAGAAAACGCAATCCGCGAAATTTAATACTAAATCAGGAGAAAATTTAAAATGAAAGCTTATTCAGGTAACACGCCATTTTTCCGCTATGTTTTGCTCGTCGTAGTTCTTTGTCTGTGCGGTTGTTCCGCTTTAGCGCAGGAAAAGAGCGAAAAGCGCGCAAATTTCTGCGACATTTCTAATTATTCAAACGGCGACGATAAAGTTTCGCACAAGGAACTTCGCGAATCCACTTTGGCGAACGGCAGCCTCGTCAATGTCGATGCGCGGCGCAACGGCGGGATTAAAGTGCGCGGCGAAAACCGCAGCGACGTGCTGGTTCGCGCCTGTATCCAGACGCGCGCCGTGACCGAAGAAGAAGCGCGCTCAATCGCTCGCGGCATCCGCATCGAAACCGGCTCGACCATTCGCGCCGAAGGCGCTTCGGACGAAACAAACTGGTCGGTTTCTTACGAAATTTTAGTTCCGCGCGCGACGAATCTGAAGCTTTCGACCTACAACGGCGGCATTCATTTGACCGGCGTTGACGGTTCAATCGAGTTTGAAGCGACCAACGGCGGCATTCACCTGAGCGACCTCGCCGGAAACGTCAAAGGCAGAACGAGCAACGGCGGGCTTCATATCGCATTGTCGGGCAGCAGCTGGAAAGGAAGCGGATTGAACGTCGAAACCACCAACGGCGGCGTTCACCTGTCGATACCGGAAACCTACGCGGCGCGCATCGAAACCGGAACGGTCAACGGCGGCTTCAAAAGCGACATCGCCGCGCTGAACGTGGAAAAAACCGAGCGCACGCGCAAAACGTATATCACCGCCGACTTAAACGGCGGCGGCGCGCCCGTTCGCGTGATGACGACCAACGGCGGCGTGAAAATCACTTCTTCGTCAAACAAAGGCAGCTAAATTTCAAGATTTTTGAAATTCGGATTGTTTTACCAAATAAAGTTTGAGCAGGAATAATTTCCTGCTCTTTTATTTTTATCACGGAATTTCGCCGCAGAAAGCCAAATCCGCGCGACCTGTAATCAGCATTTCGTCGTCTTCGCGCCAGACGGCTTCGGTCGTGCCGCCCGGCGCGCGGACCTGAACCGTGCCGCGCAGGTTTTCGCGCCGCAGATGCGCCACCGCCGCCGCAATCGAACACGTGCCGGACGAAGAAGTTTCGCCCGCGCCGCGTTCCCAGATGCGGATTTCGATGTTTTCCATACCGAGCGTTTTGATGAAAACGACGTTTGTTCTTTCAGGAAATATTTCGGCGTCGGATTCCATTATTCGTCCTACGCGGCGCCAATCAAACTCATTGAAATCTTCAACAAATATGCAAGCTACCGGATTCCCGACATTCACATAAAAGAACTTGAGAGCCAGAGCTTCCCGCGGCAGCAAAAATGTAGAAAAATCAGACATTTTCAAATTCTTTTCTCCGGCGATTTTAGCGGCGGCGGCGTGCGCTGCGTTGTGCAAGTCGAATTTTGGTTTTCCGAGTTCGGCGAGAAACCAGAACGTGTTGCCGTCGCGTTTTAAAAGCTCGTAGTTTTTCAAACCGCTGTTGGTTTCGAGGCGCAGATTCGGCTCGCGCCAGAGATTTTTGTAATGAAGATAAGCGACGGCACAGCGCGTTCCGTTGCCGCTGAATCCGGCTTCGCTGCCGTCCGGATTAATAATGCGGCACGAATAATCAGCCGACGCCTCGAAAAGTTTTTCGACCGCGGCGATACCGTCGCCGCCGATGCCCGTATTGCGATTGCAGACCCGAACGGCGAAATCCGGCAGCGAAGAAACGTCTTTTAATTGTTCGGCTTCAAAAACGATGTAGTCATTGCCGAAGCCGTGAAATTTGCAGAAGCTAATCATAGGAGATGCCGGATTTCAGATGCCGGATGTTAGAGTCTCTTTACTAATATCTGACATCTAACATCTAATTCGTTCTTCCGTTAAAATTTGCCAAGAGAACAACTATTTCGTCAATCGTTTTCGTGCGGAGACTTTCGCCTGGAATACTGTTTGTGAGAAACGAAAAAGCCAGACGCTCGCCCGCAACGGTCGTCATATATCCCGAAAGGCTCGAAACCTGGTCAATCGTTCCCGTTTTCCCGCGCACGTTGTTTTCGCCGCGCGTTCCTTTAAAACGGTTCGATAAAGTGCCGTCAACGCCCGCGATGGTCAGGCTGTCGCGCCAGACTGCCGCCGTTTTGCTCCGGCTCATATACGAATAAACCTGCACGACGGCGCTCGGCGTAATCAAATCGTGCCGCGACAATCCGGAGCCGTCATGCATTAAAACGCTGCCCGCCGCGACGCCGATTTCCTGCAAAAATTTATCGACGACGGCGATGCCGCGGTCGGCGCTCGTCCAGCGCGCGTTCGTTCTATCGCCGATGCTTTCGCCCATCGCGCGCAAAATCAACTCGGTGTAAAGATTCTGGCTCGGCTTCATCGTTTTCGCGGCGATAAGGGCGAGCGGCGGCGATTCGAGCTTCGCGACTTCGACCAGATTCGCGGGCAGCGGCGCGTTTTTGCGAAATTCCGCGTCAACCGCCCGCGTCTGTCCGGTAATGACGACGCCTTTTTGCTCCAGCAATTGACGCAGCATCGAAACGAAAACCATTGCCGGTTTCGGAACGGAAACGTAGTTCGTATACGCGCCCGCGCCGAGCGGCATCGAGCCGAAAACTTCGATGACGTTGGTGCCGAGCCGCCGGCGAATGCCGATGTCGCGTCTCGTTCCCGCCGCGCTCGTTTTCGTGTTGTTGACCAGCAGAACGCCGTTTACATTCGGCAAAAGCTGCACGCTGGCGGGCGCGCCAATGGAAGTGCCGGAACGCACAATCAAATCGAGCGCGTTATCGTTGACGGTCAGAGCCGAAACCTCCGCGCCGTAATACCATTGCAAATCGTCCCATTCCCAGCTCGAAGGCAGCGAATCGCCGCTAAAATAACTTTCGTCGCCGACGAGCGCGCCTTCGACGCGCTTGACGCCGGAAGCGACGATTTTTTCCGCCAGATTATTCATTCCCTTAAAATAATCCTTGTCGTTAAACGCGGTCGAAATGCTCGGGTCGCCGCGCCCGTAAATTATCAAATCGCCGCGAATCGTGCCGCTCGCGTCCGGCATCGCGGGCGCGTAAACGCTGGTGACGAAACGAAAATCCGGCGACAGTTTTTCGAGCGCCGCCGAAACCGTGAAGTTTTTCATATTCGACGCCGGCATAAAATATTTTTCGGCGTTTTCTTCAAAGACGACCTGGTTTGTATCGAGCGAGATGATTTTTATGCCGATTTGCCCGCGCTGAAGTTGCGGGCGCAGCAGAATCGAGCGAATCTTCGCTTGCAATTCGGGAATCGTCTGAAGCTTGGCAAGCGGCGTTGCAGCCGGCGTAATCGTCGGCGAAACGGTCGGTTTCGGCGCGACGGTCGGCGTCGGGGCGGCAATAACTCTTTCGCGCTGCGTTTCCTGCGCCGCGGCGGAAAACCCGTAAATCAATCCGAAACAGGCAATTGTCAGGGTAAAAACCTGCGGCAGACGGCGTCGTCTAAATTGTTTTGTCTTTATCATCGCTGAAAATTATAAATTAGAAAGCGGAAAGCAAAAAGGGAAACGAGTTCTGTTTCACTCATTTCCCTTTTTACGTTTCATTCCGGTTTGGCGTTATTTGATAAGCAGAGCGGCATCCGTATTCGCAACCTGCAAATCAATCGTCACTTCCGTGCCGACGCGCGTGATTTTCGCGCCCTCGACGATTCGCGCATAAACCTGTTTCTCGTCGCTTCTGGCGCTGCTGAGAAAAGCTCGGATAAGCGCCTGCATACCGCCGAGCGTTTCTTCGAGCGATTTTCCCTGTTCGGCATTCAACGATTTAGCGCTGAGCGTCGCGACAATGTTTTCGCCGCTCAGATTGACCGCGCCGTAAATCTGTCGTATCGCCGCTAGAGATTGACCGAGCGCATCGTCGTCCAAATCGAAAAATTGACTCAGCCCGACGGGCGTTTTGGCGGCAAAGCTCATTATCGAATTCGGTTTGCGATTGAGCAGCAACGCAATGTCCGCGCCGACTCTGGCTTTATTTTCGACGGTTTCGCGCACGCGCGCGATTGAGCCGATTGCCAGCGTGTTGGCGTTAAGGCTCGTGACCGCTATCTCGGACGGCATTTTCTTCAAGAGAAAGTCTAAAATCTTAAGCATCGAATTGCCCGTAAATCTCGATTTGTTTTCGGTTAAAATTTCCCTCGCCGCAAAAATGTAGACGGCTTTACTGCCGACTTTTTCTTCGCGGTATTTGCCTTTCAAAGCGATTTTCGCGAGCGTCAAAAGCGCGTCGGAGTTGTATTTTCCGCGCGCTAAGATGACGGGCTCGACGGTGGTTTTCGATGCCGCCGTCTGTTTGAGAGTGACGCCGACCGCGATTTGTTCAAACTGGCGAACGTCAAAACCGGTTCGAGCTTTGATTTGGTCAATCTGCTCGTTAATCTCGTTTAATTTCGGCGGATTGGCAGCCAGAATTTGCGGCAGCGCTTCATTTAAAAGACGCTGGACGTCCAGAAACACTACGCCGTCAGACGCAGGCAGAAGCGCGACCAGCCGATTGGTCTGGTTCGCCGTTTTCCTGACTTTCGGCTTTTTAGTGTCGGCAAAAGCGGCGGTGTTCAGCACGAAAAGCAGCGCCAGCGTGAATGCGAAAAATTTTTTTATCATCGGAAACCTCTTGAAATGATTATAAGCCAATATTACAGAATAAAAGATGTGTTTTGAAGCGAAAAGAGTTGGCTGAGAGTTTTAAACGCACGGAAGAAAGAAAAAGAAACCGCGGATATACACAAATAGAGGTAGATTCAAACAGGATAGACAGGATGGATAGGATAAAAAACAAAACTCGACGTTAGTGTTTTAAATTATCCTGTTTATCCTGTCTATCCTGTTAAATTATCCTCGTTTATCCGCGTCCGTCCGTGGTTTCATTCTTTATTTTCGTTTAGTTAATCGGCTCGTTCCATTTCGCCATCGAAATCGACTGGTTCAGATACACGCCGAATTCGGTGCCGGAGCGGACTTCGGCTTCTTCGCCTTTGGTTTGATTTTCGGTGATAGCGCCGGCGATGCCGCCGATGATTCCGCCAATCAAAGCGCCTTTGCCGCCGCCGAATGCGCCGCCCAGGATAGCGCCGCCGCCCGCGCCGCCGCCGATAAAGATAATTTTGCGATGCTTCATCTTATCGCCGGAAGCCGTGCCTTCGTTGTCGCTCTTGGCGCTTTTCGTATTTAAATCGGTTAAAGAGCCGTTAATGGCACGCGTTGTTCCATTCGGCAGTCTGACCGAAACAAAGCTGACGCCGATTTCGCCGGGCTTACCGCCTTTTCTCGAAGGCGTGACCGTGTCGACCCGACCCGTAACCGTGCTTCCGACCGGAATAACCACCACTCCGTTGGTCGAATAGACCGGCTCGGTGACGGTCGTCGTGAATCTATTGCCGACGCGCGCCGTTTTTGAACTGAGCGCGCCGTTCATCCGGACGCGAATATTCGTGCCCGTATCGATTCGATATAGAGCCGGCGCACGAACGACCGCCGCGCGCCTGGCGATTGGTTTTTTTCGCAGAACCGGCTTGCGCTTTTGCGCCGTCGCGTCGATTGCGCCGAAAGCGAAAACCAATCCTAAAACCGCCGTGAAATACCCCAAATTAAACAATCTTCTCATCTCGCACCTCGTTTCCTGATTTATTAAAACCGCTTTAAAACTCGGGAGAGTCAAGCGCCTGTAAGACGCTTTGCCGCAAAAAACCGTTGTCTTAAACCTCTTGGCTAACTGCTTATAACAATTAAATTACCACTGATGACGAGAAAAACTAAACTTATTCGCGCGTTCGAAAAAAAATTCTTGAAAACCGGGTTTATTAAGAGTATATTCACAGCATAAACACATTGCATTTCTCCCGTTAGGGGCTTGCCCGCAGTCTCGTCTGCCTGTGGGCAAGCTTCTAAACAAGAGAAATTTTATATTTTTATTTGGGGTTTGCCCGATTTATGGAAATGTCTCGTCCTACAATTCTCCTTTTTGCGCTCAATCTTTTTGACGCCGTTTTGACGATTTACTGGGTTCGCAACGGTTTTGCTTCGGAAGGCAATCAACTGATGGCGGGTCTGCTGGATATGGGCAACGCTCCGTTTCTCATCGTCAAGATTGCGGTCGGCGCGGTGGCGGCGACGGTTCTCTGGCGTTGGAGCGAGCTGCGCATCGCCAAATACGGTCTGGCGCTGGCTCTAGTCGTTTATCTCGGCTTGATGGGCGTGCATTTCGTCACGGGACTTTCCGCTTTCGGCTATATCTCCGAAGCCGTAATCAATGATTTTGCCGTCTGGTCACATAAATTTGTTGCTTTTTTCTTCTAGTTTTTAGTAAAAGTATTGTGGCGGCGAAAACTTTCGGCTTTAATATTTATGAAACCGAAAGTTTTTGTTTTTCGTATTTTTAATACGCAACGAACTTTCAGCAGTCGAGCATCTTAAGCTTGCACTAAAAGGTTGAAATTTAACTACGGAAAGTGACAGGGAAAAGCTATGTCGAGAAGTAAAGCAATATATCAATTATCAGCGCGTCAGATTTTATTAATAGCTTTCGCTTCGGCTTTGATTGCAGCCGGAACGGTAGCTATTTTAAGCAATTTCGGCGGCGTTTTTTCGCCGAATGAAAATATGAGCATCGCTCTGGCGGAAGATGGTCCCGTCTCGAGAGGAATCTCCGACCCGTCAGCCGTCAGCGACGAACAAAACAGCATCGAGGTTTATAAAACTCTCTCGCCCGGTGTCGCGTTTATCACGACGACCTCGACCCGCGAAGATTTCCTGGGTCAGACCGAAGAAGGAAAAGGTTCGGGTTCGGGTTCGGTGATTGACGCTCAAGGGCATATTTTAACCAACAATCACGTTATCGAAGGCGCGACCGTCCTGAAGGTCAGCTTCGGCGGCGACAAAGTTTATACGGCGAAAGTCGTCGGGCGCGACCCGGACACGGATTTAGCCGTTATCAAAATCGAGCCGCCGCAGGAAGGCTTAACGGTCGTTCCGCTCGGCGATTCCGACAAGCTCTCGGTCGGGCAGAAAGTGCTGGCAATCGGCAATCCTTTCGGTCTGGACAGAACCTTGACGACCGGCGTCATCTCCGGCTTGCAGCGCCCGATTCGCGCGCGCAACGGGCGCCCGATTGATGCGGCGATCCAAACCGACGCGTCAATCAATCCGGGCAATTCCGGCGGACCTCTGCTGGATAAATACGGCAGAATGATTGGCATCAATTCGCAGATTCTTTCGCCGGCGGGCGGCTCGGTCGGCGTCGGTTTTGCGATTCCGGTCAGCACGGCGAGACGCGTTATCCCGCAACTGATTCAATACGGCGAGGTTCGTCGTCCGAAGCTCGGCGCAAATCTTTACAGCGTCTCGCAGCTTAACGAACAGGGCGTCAATCTTCCGGTCGAAGGCGGTTTGCTGGTGCGCAGCGCGGTCGTGGGCGGTCCGGCGGCGAGCGCGGGAATTCGCGGGCTTTCGCAGGGCGCGGACGGCGACGTCGTTCTGGGCGACATTATTTTGACGATTGACGGGCAGAAGATGAATAATCTGGACGACCTTTATCGCTATCTCGATAAAAAACAAATCGGCGATACGATTCAGGCGGAAATTTTCCGCGACGGCAAGCGCTCGACCCTTCCGGTCAAGCTCGTCGCTTTGCCGGCGCAGACGCAGCCGACCGGCACCGGGCGCCCGGTACGCCGCAGCAACGAATAAAGCCGGGATAACAATAAAAAAATAAAAAGTCAAAAGCGGGCGGAAATTATTCGCCCGCTTTTGTTTATGCTAATCTGTCACTGCAAGTATGACGAGAATCGAGCTGGAAGATTTTTACAACGACGGTTTCGGATGGATTTGCAAACACTGCGAGCGTGAATTAAAGGAATCGGAAACCGACCCGCGCGCCCAATCGCGCCTGATGCGCGAAGGCGAAGCCGAAAGCAAAAATCCGCGTCTTTCCAGCGCGGCGCTGGCGAAATGGGCGGACAAAGCGCAGCGAACCTTAATGTGCCCGCGCTGCGGTATTACGGAACTGGCTGATAAATTTTAGCCGCGAATAACACGAATTAATTTTATATCCGTTATTCGTGTTATTCGTGTTATTCGCGGCAAATTTTCTTTGTGGCTGAAATGAAAATTCTCGATGTCGGGTGCGGAAGCAATAAATACGAAGGCGCGATTGGCTTGGACAACAATCCGCGCACGGCGGCTGACGTTATTCACGACCTCGGACAGCTTCCTTATCCTTTCGCGGACGACGAATTCGATTTAATCGTCTCGCGTCACGTTATCGAGCACGTGCCGGACGTGATGGCTTTCGTCACCGAGCTTTACCGCATCAGTAAACCCGGCGGACGGATTCGTCTCGTCACGCCGCATTACACAAATCCCGATTGGGCGACCGACCCGACGCATCGCAATCATTTCAATTCCTACACGCTCAATACGTTTATGCCCGAGCGACAGGTTTTCGATTTTTATACGGAAGTGACTTTAAAACCCGTCAGAATTTACGTTTCGCTTTTGAACCTGTGGCGAAATTTAGGAATCGAATTTCTGGTCAATCTCGACCAGAAATCGCCGCGCTTTCGCTTCACGCGAAAATTCTGGGAGCATTATCTGAGCTATATCTTTCGCGGAAAGGAACTGCATTTCGAGTTTGAAGTGGTGAAAGACTCAGAAAAGGTAAAAGGCAAAAGGTAAAAGGCAAAAGTGAAGAAAATCAATTCCTTACTTTTGCCTTTTACCTTTTTACTTTTGCTTTTTTAAACTTCTTTCCCGATTTCTTCCAGCCGCGCCACGACCTTTTGAATCAGCCAGTTCGGCGTCGAAGCGCCCGCCGTCAAACCGACTTTTTCCGCGCCTTTCAGGTCTGCGGCGTTAATCTCGTCGGGCGTTTCTATCAGAAAGCTTTTCGGGCATTGTTCCTGACAGACGGCGAGCAGTTTACGGCTATTCGACGAATGCCGCCCGCCGATAATGTAAAAAGCATCGACTTCGCCCGCTAGAGCGCGCGCCGCATCCTGACGGTCGCGCGTCGCCGAGCAAATCGTGTTGACGACCTGCGTTTCGCCTTCCGCTTTCGCTCTGACGGCTTCCGCCGCATCGAGAAAACTTTTCAGCTTTATCGTGGTTTGCGAAACGACCAGAGGATTTTTCAGCGTCGGCAAATCCGCCACTTCCGAAGCGTCGCGAATGACGAAAGCGTGCCCCGGCGCGTAGCCCTTGACGCCAATCATTTCCGGGTGGTCGGGATTTCCGACGACCACGACGTGGCGGTCTTGCGCCGCCGCGCGCGAAGCCAGTTTCTGCACTTTCGTCACGAACGGGCAAGTCGCATCGACAACCTTTGAAGCTTTTTCGCGCAGCTCCTGCTCGACCTGCGGCGTGACGCCGTGCGCGCGGATAACCGCCGTTTCGCCGCGCTGGATTTGAACGGGCGCGTTAATGGTCGCAACGCCGTGTTTTGCCAGTCGTTCCATTTCCTGGTCGTTGTGAATCAGCGGACCGAGCGTGCGAACCGTGTCGCCGCCGGCGAGCGCTTCTTCAACCATTTCGACCGCGCGCTCGACGCCGAAACAAAAACCGTATTCATCCGCTATTAAAATTTGCATTTCTTAAACCTTCGCGTTTGACTTTCGTCAAGCTAGTTGTATCTTAACAAAAGCCCGAAGGAAACAAAACTTTGCAGATAATTTATAGTTTCCTGTCAATGAAAGTTTCTTAACAATCAGCGAATCGGCTCGCGCAAAATAATCTCCGCCGTAGTGCGCGCGATTTCCGCCGCCGCCGGGTTGGATTTTTTTAAGTTCGCAATTTGTAATAACGCTTCGCCGGTTCGCGACAGCAGGCGCACCAAATCGCCTTCTTCCGCTTTTGTTTCGCGCACCAGATTTTCCCAATTCGCGCCGTCCGCCCAGTGTTCGGCGGTTGCCGCCGCCGAGAAATTCATTTCCGGCGCAGGCTCGACGCCGAATTTCCATTCCACGCCGGAGACGGCGAAAACGATGTCTTCAAATGCGGTCAGAGTGTCCAGAATTTTATCCGACAGATGAAGCTCGCCGTAATTTCTGTCCGAATCGCCGGCGAGCGCCGCCATCAGCCCGGCGACGTGTTTGGTTTCGAGCTTTTCGAAAAGCCCTTGCCGCAGCGCTTCGCCCACTAAAAGCGGTCTATCGACGCGCAGGTCAGCCAGCCATTTTCCGCTTTCCGTGACTTTTTGCGCCGGAAAATCCAGATAGCCGAAATGATGCAGCACCTGGGCGCGATGCTCGAACGGAAGCCAGATTTCGTCGCGCAGAAAATCAATGTCGCGCCCGGTTTTTTCAATAAATTCCGCGTCGTTCCAGCTTTCCCACAAAAATTGATGCGCGAGGCGTTTGCGGTCGTCGCTCAAGCCGTCCGGCAAAAGCCGCTCAAGCAATTGATTGATGATTTCCACCGCCTCGTCGTTTTCGTTTTGCGTCAGCAGAATGCGCGGCTCGTCGAGCGGCGGATTTTTGCCTTCGTAAATCTCGAAAAACGCGGTTTCGACCGATTTATCGTTGAGCGGATATTTTTTGGCGTAAACGCGGTTGACGCGCGACAGCGCAAACGTCGTTCCGCCGCCGTCGTCTTTCATCGCCGTCACTTTTTCGCCGTAAACGTTCAGCACCAGAAAAAAGCGCTTGCCGCTGCGACCCTGCGAAACGACGCGCCCGGAAGTAACGTTTTCTTCCAGCCATTTGTGGCGGATTTCCGCGCGCCGCATCGGCAGTTTTTCCTGCAAGCGATTACGCGTCGCGGTCAGGCGTTCAAACCCGCGCGCGGCATCGACCGACAAATCGAAACCGCTCGCTTTGATTTTCTCGACGATATTCGCCTCTCGCCGGTCGCGTTTTCTTTCCAGCCGCAGAACCTGGTGCGCCGTTTCGCGAAAGGCGAAGCTTTTTTCGGCAATCTCGCGGACCTGCGGGAAGCTGCCGTAAGCGTCCAATAAATTGAGCAGGCTCGAATAAGTCGCGCGAAACTGGCTTTGCAGCGCGTCGGGCGGCGATTTCAAAAGCGCGGCGATGCGCGGCGGATTCTGAAAATTGCTCGGCGCTAAAATAACAAAACCGACGTTGTCTTTGCCGCGCCTGCCGGCGCGCCCGGTCATTTGCTGCAACTCGCTTGCCTGAAGCGAGCGCCAGCCGTCATTGCCGCGCGTGTCGGCATTAATGATAACGACTGTCCGCGCCGGAAAATCGACTCCGGCGGCGACCGTCGTGGTGGCGAAAATCGCGTCGAGCAATCCGGCGGACATCATTTTTTCGATGAGCAGCTTCCAGGCGGGAATATGACCGGCGTGGTGCGACGCGACGCCGGCGCGAATGACCGGATTTTTGTGTTTGTGGCGGCTGATTTCCGGGTTCTGCTCGGCGTATTCCTGAAAGATGCGGCGGCGCGCTTCGGCGCGTTCCGGGTTGGGATTTTGTTTTTTGAGCGCGACTTCCATCGCTGATTCGTCACAGCGCCGGCGCGTCGGCATAAAGATAATCGCGGGCAGAAGATTGTACGAACGCAGCGACGCTATAAGTTGCGGCGGCGGAATTTCGGGCAATTTGAATCTCATCAAAGATTATTAAACCACGAAATACGGAAAATTTTAACGCCAAGACGCAGGGAACTTCGGACAAAAATTAACGGGAAAAGAAAATGAAACCACGCTCGACACTAAAATAACACGAAAAAGAGTAAATTATTCCGCGTCCCAGCCTTCCGGTAACGCGCCGGAGGCTTTGGTGGTTACATCGGAGGCAGTAGTTATTACGTCGGAGGTCGGGTCGGCGGCGTCGGAGGGCTTGTCGCTTACGTCGGAGCACGACGGTAGCGCGCCGGAGGTCACGGTTCTTACGTCGGAAGGCTCTATTCTTGTGTCGGAGGCTGATGTTCTTGTGTCGGAGGCTGATGTTCTTGTGTCGGAGGCTGATGTTGCGACGTCGGAGGTCGCCGGTAGCGCGTCGGAGCACGCCGGTAAAGCGTCGGAGGCTGCCGGTAAAGCAAATTATGCCCTGAAACAATACATTTTTAGTTAATTTTGGACAAAGACGACGCAAAAAGCGCGAGGTCGCTAAGATTTCGATAGTTTTTACACTAACTTCTTAGCGACCTAGCGACCTCGCGTTAAATTAACGCTTACTGCACGTATGCCGCCGGAATCGGAACGTCTCCGTTTGCGCCGAAATGTTCGACGGTGTAGGAATTCGTCGTGCTGCGGAAGATATACCAATTGCCGTCCGACGGGCGGAAGACGGCGAAATCCGTCTTGCCGTCGCGGTCGAAATCGCCCGGCACGGGTTTATCGCCGCCGGTGCCCCATTTGAAGGCTTTCAGCGAATTGTCCGAGCTTTTCCAGACATACCAGACGCCGTCCGACGGGCGGAAAACCGTGAAATCAGCCTGCTTGTCGCCGTCAAAATCGCCGACGAGCGGAACGTCGCCGTGCTGACCGAATTTGAAGCCCTGAAGATTGCCGGTCGTGCTCCGGCGGACATACCAGGTTCCGTCCGACGGGCGAAAGACGGTTACATCGGCTAAGCCGTCACCGTCGAAATCGCCCGCCAGCGGAGTATCGCCGTCAGTCCCCCACTGAATGGCGATAAATTGATTGTCCGTGCTGCCCAGGATATACCAGTAACCGTTCGACGGGCGGAAGACGGCGAAATCCGTTTTGCCGTCGCCGTCAAAATCGCCGGCGGCGGGTTTATCCGTCGCGATGCCGAACTGCACGGCGCGAACCTGCCCGTTCGAGCTTTGAGCGATATACCACGTTCCGTCAGACGGGCGATAAACCGCTAAATCGGTTTTGCGGTCGCCGTCGTAGTTGCCGGGAACGGCGATGTCGCCGAAGCTGCCGCCGCCGAAACGCGTGCCCGTGTAGGTATTGTCGCTGGAACGAAGCACGTGCCAATCGCCGGTTTCCGGTCGCCAGACGGCAAGGTCGCTTCTGCCGTCGCCGTCGAATTCCGAAGGCTGAACCTGCATCGTGCCGGTGAAATCGCCTGTCTGACTCGTCGCCGGATTGAAATAAATTCGCTGGCGCGGCGAGAATGTGTAATCCATCTTCGACGCCCGCAGAATATAATTGCCAAAGGTCGCGACATTCGGAATCGTGTAGTTTCCGCTGGCGTCGGTCGTCACGGTCGCGACGGGCGGCTGCGGATTTTCCTCGTCTTCCGGGTAATTTCTCAATTCGAGCGTGACGCCTTCGATGCCGACGCTGTTGCGATCGACGATTCTGCCCGAGATGCCGACCGGCGCGGGCGGATTGACCGTGATGTCGATGAAAACGCTGGTGATGAATCCGCCGTTGTCGCGAGCCTGCGCCCAGAGCCTGTATTCGCCCGGACGATTCGGCTGCCACGGAGCGTTAAACGTGCCGTTGTTCGACTGTCCAATCGACGTGGACTGGCTGTTGCCGACCGCCGAAACCGTCAGATGCACTATCGTTCCGTCGGGGTCGGTCGCGGTGACATTTACGGGAATTGCCGCCGGCATTGTAAAGACCGCGCCGTTTGTCGGACTGTTAATCGTCACGCCCGGCGATTGATTCGGCACGGTAGAGGCGAAATCAATATCGAGATTGTCCCCGGTCGCGTTGGTCACGCTGAACGACGCCGGCAGGAACGTCAATTCGCCGACGCCCTGCGGCGTAATCGTGTAATTTCCGCCCGCCGGAAGATTGAAAAATCCGTATGCGCCCGTCGAGAGAGAAATCGAAGTCTGGTTAACCGGGCTTCCATTCGCCGTTCCGGTCAGGTTCACCCTGATGCCCTGCATCGGAGCGCCATTAGGATTGGTTATATCGCCTTGCAGACGAACCGTCGTCACCGGCGCGTTGACCGTCACGCCGACAGGCTGTGAATCGGTAATCGCGCCGGTCGAATCGGCGGCGCGCGCGAAATACTCGTAATTGCCTGCTGCCACGCCGGTTAATTGATGCTCGTAAGGCGCGGTCGTGTCGGTTGTCAGCAAAGCGACTTGCGCGCCCTGCTGCCGATAAAACTCGACTTTCGTAATCGTGCCCGCGCCGCTCGCCGCGTTCGCCGCGAGATTAATGGCGGCGGGCGCGGTAAACGTTTGTCCGGCGCTCGGGCTGGTCATCGCCACATTAATCTGCGTGACCTGCGTTCCCCAGAAGTTTTCGTTTTCCCGGTGTATGTAGCCGAGATAATTGATGACTCTGTTTTGCGGCTCAAAAGTGTATTGGGCGGAAACAGGCGTAATCGTCACGCTGTCGTCAACGGTCGCACCGAAATCCGTAAACAGGTAATTACCGTTTGAATCGGTCGTCGTCGTCGCCGAGACGTTCGGATTGCTGGAACTGGTCAGATTAAGCGCGATATTCGGAATCGGAGCGTTTGCCGTCAGGTTGAAGATTCGTCCCGCAATCCGGTGATTTATCGGATTGACGACGAGGCTCACCGGCGGCGAAGTCAGAGACTCGCCCTGCGAATTGTAAACCTTCGCCGTAACCGTGTAATTTCCCGTCTGCATCACGCGCCAGCTCGTAGACCAGGGCGCGCCGGTGCGTCTGCCGATGAGATTGTTGTTCTGGTCGTAAAATTCCAGAATTCTGACCGACGACGAAACGCTGGCGGTCAAAGGAACATCGCTGCCCTGAGCAAAAGTTTGTCCTTCGGTCGGGCTGGTTATCGAAACGCTCAAGCCCGCCGCGTCGTTGACGAAAACGTGAACCACCGGCGTCGAAACGCCGCGCAAGCCTTTCGAGTCGGTCGGAATTGCATTCAAAGACCAGGTTCCGACCGGAACATTCGTCCACGTAAATTCATAAGGCGCGGTCGTGTCCGTTCCCAGAGGAATATTGCCGAGCGTGCTGTGATAAGCGACAAAATCGACTTTTGTAATCGGGTCGCCGTCCGGGTCGGAAGCCGTCGCCTGAATCGTGATTGAAGCGGGCGCGCTGTAATTCGTGCCGTGCGCCGGAGCGGTGACGACGCCGACCGGCGCTTCATTATTCAGAATCGTAAAATCGGCGAATTGATTTGCGCTTAAGTTATTAAAAGATGCACTTTCAGGGTCGGTCAGAAAGCCGGTTTTCTTAACTGTAACCGTGTAATTTCCGCCCGCCGGAAGATTGCCGAAAAAGTATGGAATCACACCGCTCCCGTTTCCGTAAGGCAGAATGACGGAGCGATTAATCGTGCCTGTAACCGTCACGACAATCGGCTGGTAATTGCCGTACTGCGTCGGGTCGGTGACCGTTCCGCTGATGTTGTAATGCTGGACGTTTTCGTCGGTCGGAGCGATTTTCAGCACGAAAGCGTCTTTGCCTGAACTGGTGCTGGTCGGCTCGCCTTTCATCGGCTGGAAAGAATTAGGCGTCACGATAATCGAAGTTGTATGTCCCGTGATGTAAGCGCTGTCCGCGCCGTCAACCGCCAAATCATACGCGCCGCCCTGACCTAAAAGCGTCGAGAAAACGAGCGCCGTCGCGTCGGTGTTAAAGCGCGTTAAGAAAATCGTGCCGTTCGTGCCGTTAATCGAATTTTTGAGCGGAAAGTTTGCGCCGCTTAAAGTTTCGCCGGTCACAAATGCGCTGTTGTCCGCGCCTAAACCGACGGCGAAAGGCTCGTCTTTTCCCGCGCCGCCGTAAAATGTCGAATAAACCAGCGCCGAGCCTGCCGGATTGAATTTCGTCAAAAATCCGTCCGCGCCGCCGTTAAACGTCCGGTCAAACGCGCCAGCCGTGGTCGGAAATCCGCCGTTTTCGGTTTGTCCGGTCGCGTATACGTTTCCGGTTAAATCAACCGCGACGCCTTTGACGCGGTCCGACTGCAAGCCGCCGCCGAGGAAAGTTCCGAAAACCAGCGCGTTTCCTGCTGCGTTCAACTTGGCGACAAAGCCTTCGACACCGCCGCTCGTTGCCGGTTGAAACGCTCCGGGCGTCGTCGCGAATTGCATTGCCGCCGTTCCGCCGACGACGGCGTTTCCGTCAGCATCGAGCGCGACATCGTTGATGCCCGTATTCGGAAAAAGCGTCGAATAAATCGCGCTGCCGGCGGCGGAAAATTTAACTATGTAGCCGCCGCTGTAGGAGACTCCGGGACAGCCTTGCGGCGTGTCGCAAAGTCTTTCTTTATAAGCGCCCGGCGTCGTCGGAAAGTTTGCCGAGCCGGTATTTCCGGCAAAAAACGCGTCGCCCGTTGCCGGATTAACCGCGATTTTGCTGCCCGCGCCGGTGCTCGTGCCTAAATAAGTCGAATAAATAATCGCCGAGCCGGTGGAATTTAATTTGGCGGCGAAATTCATATCGATATTGTTGTAGGTCGAGCTGTAAGCGTTAACCAGCGGGAAGTCCGGAGACATCGTCGAGCCGCTCAGCAGAACGTTTCCGCTCGCGTCAACCGCGACGCCCGAACCCGTCTCATTGCCGTTGCGCCCGCCGAAATACGTCGAGTAAACGATTGCCGTTCCCGTCGGATTAACTTTCGTCACAAAAGCGTCATACCAATAGGAATTCGGCGCGTCTTCGCGCGGCAGCATAACGGGTTTGACGGTTCCGGCAGTCGTCGGAAAATCGCGCGAAGCCGCCGTGCCGACGATGTAAGCGTTGCCGCCCGAATCGACCGCGATTGAGCGCCCTTCGTCGAAAATGCTTCCGCCGAGATAACTGCCGTAAGCGAGAATCGGGTCGATGACGAGTTCTTTTGATTTATCGTAGCCGGCGATTTTGAAAGTTACGCGATAGCTTTTTTCGGTTTTGGTTTTCGCGGTCAGACGCGCCGCCTGCTCTTCGATTATCGCGTAGGCGCTGGCGATTTCTTTTCTTTCGCCGTCGATGTTTTGATAAACGACCGGCGCGTGCTGGCGAAGTGTTCCGACTTCGGTTTCCAATAATAAATCGCCGGATTGTTTGTCGATTCGGGCGGATTTGACGCCGTCGAATTTCAGTTTGATTTGATTCGGGTCGGCATCGGGGCGAACGAGAAAGTCGTATTCGAGCCGTTGATTATTTCCGTAATAGACGAGATCGACGCCGTTGTAAATTTGCTCGTATTTGACTTTCGAGTAATTCGGAACGTCCGATTGCCATTTGGCGGAATCGTTGCCGACAAAATAATTCGATTTGCTTGCGGTTTCGTCCAAGCCCGCGGATTGCGGCGCTTCGTTTGCGCCTTCAATCTGCATTTTCACGATTGCGCGCTTGTCCTGCGCTTTATTTTTTCCGCGTTTCTGCAAAGACAAAACGGCTTCTTTTTCGGTCAGAAAAAGCGCGTAGCCGTGACCGCGAGCGAGAAATTTCACCTGCGCGTCGGTTTGTCCGAGATTCGGCTCGAAATGAAGCGGCAGCTTGCCGTAAGCATCGACGATTTTTTGTTTATCAATCTCTGCGCCGTCGGTGTTGGTCGGCGCCGTCGGAGAATTGTTTTCGATTAATGTCCGTTCGGCGATTGGCGGGGAATCGGTAATTGCAGAATGATTAAAAAAATGTATTAAAACAAAAAGCAGCGAGGCGAGAAGCGCGCCCGCCAACGCAATTTTTTTAAAACTGTTCATAATGAGAAAACCTGTCTGAAATATGAAAATAATTTGTTAACCGCTTTCACGGTCGCGAAATTAGCTCGAAAAAGACAGTCGGGCGTGAAATTTTTGAGATTTTTATTGAGATTTTTATATTGTTAAATTTCAATTAATGTCTTCGTCGCTCGAAACGATTTTCTTCCTGTGCGAAACGCTCAAGCTCGGAATTAAATTTCCCCTGCTCATTAAATAACGGAAAAAGGCGCAAATCCGGCGCGAGAAACGCGGCGCGAAGCTCGACGGGGCGCGAGCCGGCGCGATTGATGACGCGGACACGGACGCCGCGCACTTCTTCAATCCAGCGCGCAAATTCGTCGGCGTTTCCGATAGTCGCCGACAAAAGCAGCAGGCGAATGCGCGGAGGGCTGAGAATAATCGCTTCTTCCCAGACGTGACCGCGGTCTTCGTCCGCCAGATAATGCGCTTCGTCCAGAATGACGAAATCCGTGCGCACCTGTTCGCCCTGCCGCAGCGCGTCGAAAAGCTGATTGCGATAAATTTCCGTGGTGCCGACGATTAAAGGCGCGTCCCAATTCTCTTTCCGGTCGCCGGTGAGGATGCCGACGTTTTCCGCGCCAAATTCAGCGGAAAATTCCGTGTACTTGGAATTGGTCAGAGCCTTTAGAGGCGTCGTATACCAGGCACGTTGCCCGTTTTCTAAAAGCCTTCGGATTTCTTCGCGCGCAATCCAGGTTTTGCCGCTTCCCGTCGGCGCGGTGACCAGAACATCTTGCTTTTCAATGGCTTCGAGCGCCTCGATTTGAAAATCGTCCGGAACCAGCGGCTTCGGTTCGGGCGTTCCGATGCCGCTCAGAAGGTTTTCGACGCCGCGTTTTTGCTGCGCCGAATACTGCGGCTCGCCTTTCGCCGAACTTTTTTCTGCAAGTTCGCGTTTAAATTCACGTTCCTTTCCACGGTTGATGTCGGAACGCGCTTTATCGCGATTGGTCGGGCGCGATTCGCGCCGCCGGCGGTCATTTGATGAACGAGACATAAAACGATTGTAAATGTTTTGTTGTCAATTGTTAATAGTTTTTTCTTCGGTGGTAAGCGGAAAACGGTAAACGATAAGTTCGTTTCTTTGAAATTGCAGCTTATCGCTTACCGTTTAGCCCATACCACTGATTAACATTTGTTTCCAATCGCCGTTCAAAGATGCTAAAATAGCAAATTGCTTCACAACGATTTTTCGGTGTGAAGCGTCTAAGAAAGACGGCAAGCAGTTCAAAAGCCAGTCTTGGGAACAAGGGTTTTAAATATTTGTATGGAAGAAAAAGAGCTTTTTCAGGATTACGAGTTAAAAAGTTGGGAACTCTCACCAAGAATCTATAAAATTCTCGGGATTGCTGCCGCTTTGCATTTATTCGGCTTCATCGTCATCGGGCAGGTGGATTTATTAGGCACCAAGGCTTGCGACAGTCCTTACGTCGGCAAAGTTTGTCAGGTTCTGGACGCCGCTTATGTCAGCAGCGTTCTGCTCGGCACGGAAACCGAGTTTTCCAGCCGCGATTACAACAAAACGGAAATCGAGGAAGCGGACGTGACGTGGGTTGACGTCAGCGAGCAGTTTACATATCCTGCCGGTTATTTTAGCCAGTCGAATCCCGCGCCGGAGTTTGACCCGTCGCTGATGGGAATCGACCCGATGACCGGGATGACATCGTCGAACATTCCCGGAATTCCGGGCGGACTTATGACGTCGCCGTCAACGCTCGACCCTAATCAACCGGCGATTCTGCCGACGCCGAATCCGAACGCGGTTCAGGGACCGCTTCCCGATTCGCCTTTTTCGACCGGCAGTAACCCGACGATAAGCAGCCCGAAATTTCCGCGTCCGACGAGAACGCAGAAATTTCCGAGTATGAGACCGCCGAAACAAAAATCGCCGACCACGCTTCCGAATATCGACGGACTAAATGCGAATCAGCAGACGGCGAATAAAGATAAAAATCCGAACGCCAATACAACGGCGAACAAAGAAAATAAAGCGAAGACCGAAACGCCGAACGGCGAAGAATCCAAGCTGTTTAACAAAAAGCCGCTGGAAGATTTCGGCGCCAAATACGGCGAAGCGATTTTGAAAAACGAGGTTGACATCAACGCGCCGTTTGAAATTACAGTAGAAGGCAAATTGGACGAAAACGGCAAATTGTTCAAATTGGACAGAAACGGTAAACAATTGCCGCTCGAAGTTAAAGTCAAAGAAGGCAGCGACCCCAAAATGGCTGAGGTGGCACGAGAAGCGATTTCGGCGTTCAGCGATTCGCAGCTTTTGCGTCCTTTGTATGAAGGAGGCGTGCGCGCTATAACCATCACTTTTTCGCAGAATGAAAACAATCTGATGGCAATCATTCAATCGGACGCCGGAACAGCCAGCAAGGCGGGAAGCATTCAGAGCTTTGTCAACTTGGCTAAAAGAGGCGCGCTGCTGACAATGAAGGCGGATTCGGACGAAGCAAAATTAATCAGCAAAGCGGAAACCGCGACGCAAGGGAAAGTTTTTATTTTGAATTTCCTGATTCCGAATGAAGAAAAAGCGCCGATGATTAAGAAAAATCTGGAAAAGGTGCAGGAAAAGTTAAAAAATCAAAAACCGAACAGCGGCGTGGCGGAAACCGCCAACAAGGATGTAAGCTCGGCTAAGTAAAGCGTGACCAAAGGAAAAAATTACAATTCGATAGTTTTTCTGACGACCTTAAGCGTCTATCTCGGCTTGGTGCTGGCGGGCGGCGCGGGCGCGCCGCAGGTTTTGGCGCAGGCAGCTTTGACGCGCAATTTCGATATTAAAAGCGAGATTGTTGTCGAGGACGATTTGGACAAAAAGCCGGACGAAGATTTATTCGCTGAATCAATAGTTGAGCTTGTCAGAAAATTAGACGCGTTTTCAAACGACAAAAAATTTGATTGGGAAGCCGAAACAAACTTAAATGTCAAAGATTTAATCTTTTGTGAAAGCAATAATTTTCCGTCTTATCTCGCCACGAGCAAACACGGCACCAGCGTATTTAACAGAAATGTGAGCGGCGTTTTTGACAAAGCCGGCATTCGAATCGGAAGCAAACTTTTGAGGAAAAAATCCGATTCCGGGCTGGGAGAGTTTTATTCAAGCCTTCCCGAAACTGTAAATTTTAGTTTTTGGGTTGAAAATAAAAGTCTTACTATCGAAGCTCAAATCAATCTGAAAACGGAAGCTGCCGCTCGGAGTTTCGCTGATTTAATAGCCGCATATCTTTCGCAAACCGAATCTCTGAAGCTTGGAAGCGGAACAAAAATCATTGCGGAAAACACAAAATCTAAAGCCGACGGAACAAAAGTTCTCATCGCCACGCGTCTGCCGCGCGGCTCGATAGATTCGCTTCTCGCCAAAAACGCAAACTAGGCGGCGAGCGCAAGCGAACGAGTCCAATCTTTCCTAAAACAACTCGCCCGAACTTTAATAATTAACAATTTTATGAGCTAATAGCGGTTTGCTTTTTAGCTTGCCTAAGAGAGGAATTTATGCCTGTAAACAGTTTTGTAGATAAATTTTTTAAAAAAGTTCTCGGGAGCAACAGCGACGTGTTTCTGAAAAAGGTCAAACCGACCATCCAGGAAATTAACGCCTTGGAGCCGGGACTGGAAAAACTTTCCGACGATGAATTAAGAGCGAAGACGACGCAGTTTAAAGAAGAAATTCAAAATGCGGTTGCCGGTATCGAAGACGTTAAGGAGCGCCGCAAGCGCGAGCAGGAAATCCTGCACGAAATTCTGCCCGAAGCCTTTGCGCTCGTGCGCGAAGCCTCGCGCCGTGTGACCGGAATGCGGCATTTCGACGTTCAGCTTATCGGCGGCGTCGCCTTGCATCAGGGCAGAATCGCCGAGATGCGCACGGGCGAAGGTAAAACGCTCGTTTCGACCTTGCCCGCTTATCTGAACGGCTTGACCGGACGCGGCGTTCATATCGTCACGGTCAACGATTATCTCGCTCTGCGCGACGCGGAATGGATGGGCAAAATCCATACATTTCTCGGGTTGACCGTCGGCTGTATCCAGAACGATATGGACGATTACGAGCGTAAGGAAGCTTACGCCGCCGACATCACCTACGGCACGAACAACGAATTCGGCTTCGACTATCTGCGCGATAATATGAAATTCGACGTCGAGTCTCTGGTTCAGCGCGACCATTATTTCGCGATTATCGACGAGGTCGACTCGATTTTGATTGACGAAGCCCGAACGCCTCTGATTATTTCCGGCGCATCCGACGAAGCGACCGATAAATATTTCGTCGCCAACGAGATTATTCCGAAACTCGTGCGCGGTCACAAGGACGAAGAAACGAAAGTCACGACGGGCGATTATCTCCTGGACGAAAAAAATCACTCGGCGGTTCTGACCGAGCAGGGCGTCACCAAAGCAGAACAGCTGCTCGGCGTTTCCAATCTCTACGACCCGGCGAATATGGATTTGCTGCACTGCGTCGAGCAGGCGCTGAAAGCGCACACGCTCTACAAAGTTGACCATCATTACGTCGTGCAGGAAGGCGAAGTCATCATCGTCGACGATTTCACCGGACGCCTGATGCAAGGCAGACGATGGTCGGACGGCTTGCACCAGGCGGTCGAAGCCAAAGAAGGCGTCAAAATCGAGCGCGAAAACCAGACGCTGGCGACGATTACCTTGCAGAATTATTTCCGAATGTATGAAAAGCTCGGCGGTATGACCGGCACGGCGGAAACCGAGGCGGAAGAATTCGGCACGGTTTACGGCTTGGACGTTATCGTCATCCCGACCAACCGCTCGATGATTCGCAAAGACCATTCCGATATGATTTACCGCACGCTGCCCGAAAAATGGGACGCCGTGGTCGAGGAAATCAAAGAGCTTCACGAAAAAGGTCAGCCCGTGCTGGTCGGCACGGTTTCGGTCGAAAACTCGGAAAGAGTCGCCGGAATGCTCGCTCGTATGGGCATCAAGCACAACGTCCTGAACGCGAAATATCACGAGCGTGAAGCCGAAATCATCGCCCAGGCGGGACGCAAAGGCGCGGTCACGATTGCGACCAATATGGCTGGACGCGGAACCGACATTCTTTTGGGCGGCAATCCCGAATTTCTCGCGCGTGAATATCTGAAGCGGATGGAAATCAACCCGGACGAAGCCACGCCCGAACAATTCGCGGAGCAGGTCGAAAAAGCAAAACTCGTCGTCGCCGCAGAACACAAGGAAGTCGTCACCGCCGGCGGTCTGCACATTCTCGGTACGGAACGCCACGAATCGCGCCGCATCGACAACCAGCTTCGCGGTCGCGCCGGTCGTCAGGGCGACCCCGGCTCGTCGCGCTTTGTCCTGTCGCTGGAAGACGATTTGATGCGTATTTTCGCGGGCGACAAGGTGCGCTCGATGATGGAATGGCTCGGCATGGAAAAGGGCGTCGCCATCGAATCGAAAACCGTCTCCAGGCAAATCGAGCGCGCGCAGAAAGCGGTCGAAGCGCGCAACTTCGAGACGCGCAAACACGTTCTCAAATACGACGACGTGATGAACAAACAGCGCGAAACGATTTACGGCTTGCGCCGCCAGTTGATGTTCGAACCCGAACACCGCGAATATCTTTTAGGCGAGACGGGCGTCGCGCGCGACCTTCTCCACGACTTGACGACCGGCTTTCTGAACCCGGCGGTTTCGCCCGACCATTGGGACGTCGACACCTACGCGGCGGAAATCGAAAGCGTCTACGCCATTGACCCGGCGGTCGATGCGGGCGTCGATTTTCGCGTTATGAATCCGCAGCAAATCGAAGACGCCGTCTGGCAGAAAGCCATCACGGCTTACGAGGAGAAAGAAAAACTCGCGGGCGCGGAATCCCTGCGGGCGTATGAGCGCTACATTATGCTCAACATCATCGACTCGCAGTGGAAAGACCACCTGCTTTCCATCGACCACCTGAAACAGGGCATCGGGCTGGTCGGCTACGGGCAGAAAGACCCGCTCGTCGAATACAAAAAACAAAGCTTCGATATGTTCCGCGAAATGCTCGACCGCATCGACACCCACACGACGCGCGCGCTTTTCAATCTGGAAATCGTCGTCAAAGACGAGCAGGAAGAAATGGAGCGCCTCGAACGCCTCGAACGCCAGCGCGCCCGCAAACAAGCGGCGGCGATGGCATTCACCGGCGCTTACGAAGGCGTCGCCGCGGCAGGCGAAGAAGCCCGCCGCAACACGCCTTTCCAGCGCGAGCAGCCCAAAGTCAAGCCCAACGACCCGTGCTACTGCGGCAGCGGCAAAAAATTCAAAAAATGCCACGGCGTCGGCGTCTAAACCCGAAAATCTAACGGATAAACCCAAAAGGCGGAAGGTCTCAACCTCTCCGCCTTTTCTTTCGCCGCCAAATCTCTTAAATCAAACAAAAATAAACCCAAACCGCCCGCCGCCGAAATTTTCGCGGTCGCCAGTGCAATCCGCGCGGTCGCCAGTGTAACATCCGCGGTCGTCATAGTAATCGCCACGGTCGCCAGTGTAATCGCCGCGCCTCTTAGTGTAATACGCGCGGTTAAGATTGCAATCTTTGCTGTTATGAGTGCAAACGTCGCGGTCGTCAATGTGTTTTGTGTGGTCGTTAGTGTATTGAGTTACTGCGCGTGAATTTTTAGCGCTATATAAATATGCAGATATAAAATAGCATTAGCCATTATTTCTTTTGTTATTCCAAAGCGTGAATTATTTTCAGTTTCAATTCTTCGTCATAATCTTCGGCATTGATTAACGAATAAATAATTTCGCTTAATAATTCTTTATCAATGCGGTTATCAGCGACGTGAACGGCAATGTTTTCCATTTCAATGATAAATTTGCTGACAAAAACGTCCAGTCCGTTGATTTCCAGAAACCATCCGCCTAAAGCAATCGAAGTACGTTTATTCCCGTCAGCGAAACAATGTCCTTTATTAACAGCAAAAACCAGATGTGTAAGTTTTTCTTCAAAGGTCGGATAATAATCGTCGTTTTGAATATGGTGCAAAACACTTTCCAGTCTTCCCAAATCAAGTGTGCCGAACATCCCGCCCGATTTTTTCAAAACATCATCGTGAACTTTGACGGCATAATCAATTCCGAAATAAATCAGTTTCATTTAGCGGTCTTTTAACCTCTTAAAGACTTCTTTATTTTCTTCCAGCCTTTTTTCAAATACTTTGCTTCTTTCGCCTAAAAATTTGTCGAAATCTTCGGAACTGACGGCTTCGACGTAATCTTTCAATTTTTCGTGCAGGGCATCGCGAAAAGCCATATCGCGGCTCGCCATTAGCGTCCGCGCCTTTTCACGCAAAGGCTTGCAGAAACTTTCCATATGCCCCGTAAATTCGTTGAACAGTATATGCGCTTCCGAAACGCGCAGCTTCCTGCCGAGCTTTTCGGATTCTTTTCGCAGGTAATCGGCAAAACCGTTTTCAAAAGCTGCTACAAGGTCAAGAATTTCCGAATACATAGTTGCCCGCGCGCTTTCTTTGTCGGCAAGTTTCAAAATCTGTTTATATTCTTTAGCGTTTTCGTTGAAAATACATTTGTAGATTTTGTCGGTAAATGCTCCGTATTTAAACTTCTGCGGCTCTATGTAAGTGTCGAGCGCGTCGGTAAATTCTTCGCGGTAATTATATTCGCGAACGGCACTCGGCAAAAATTCTTCTTCCCGCTGGTTGACGTATTTTGTCGCGCCGCCCAGTTTCTGATTGAGAAAATCAATGACAATATTCAAAATCGCGCTCCGTAATCGCTTAGCTCGTTCGGAAGTTGTTAGTAACATTCCAACGTTTAAGAATGATTTGAACGTAAACACTCCAATCGAGCTTGTTTTGCTGCTCAAACCTATACTATCGGCATAATTGCCGGTGTGAGCGACATTAATGTCGCTATCATATGCCAGCTTCAACTGTCTTAAACGGTCACCGGAAAATACTTCGTATCCTGAAGCATTAAGTTCGTCCGCGTGCTGTTCTAAAAGCCGTTCAATCGTTCGCTCGTCAACTTCAAAAAACTGCGCGACTTGCTGTTTGGTAAATCGGTATTTATCATCAAACCGTATTCCGTAAAATCCAACTTGATTGTAAATTTCTCGAATCGCCGGATTGTTATTCAGTATATTGCGCCTTTCGATTTGTGAATTAGTTAAATCTTTCATCAATTTTTAAGTCCTGATTTGTTTGTGTTTCTTACTTATTTTCACCTGCGTTTTAATTCTTGTTCTTAACCTGGAACATTTATTATAAATCTACGAAGTACAAATTGACGCATGATAAATGATGAAGGAAAATCGAAAAGCTGGTCAGCAATTTTCCGATTTAACCTTCATCATCGCATTTTATCAATATTTCCTAAACTCCGGCGCGTTTATCTGTTGATAGGCGGCGGTCTGTTTGCCGGGTTTGCGGGCGAGTTGGGTTTTGATTAGTTTGACGAGTTTGATGATGCCCGTCTGCGGGTGGTAGAGAAACTCGTCGCGGGCGTCGGTCGCCAAGCCGAAGGCGATTTCGGCGGCTTTGGCGGCGTTGTTTTTTGCTGTGAGCGCGGCGAGCTTGGCTTCGAGCGCGGGGATTTTCATTTCCGCGTCGTTCGGGTTGTAAATCGCCTGCGTGGCGAGTAGGGCGATAAGGTCGGTGAAATGCGAGATGAGCCTGTCGCAATCGCGCGACGAGACGGAATGCGCGGCGAGCGCTTCGGCGGCGATTTTACGGTAAATTCGATTTCAAAAAACGCTGTTCGGTGCGATGCGGGAAATATAAATTAAAAGCGGCGCGGATGTCAATGTTTTTTAAGCGGTAAGTGCCGGGCGGCAAGTTTGGCGCTTTGTCAATTGCAATTTACCGCTTATCGTCTACCGTTTACCACTCATATCGCTTTTGGAATATAATGGCATTAACATATTTGACGCGCCCGTATGATTTCTGGTTAATTTTTTAAGTGTTTGCAAAATTTCAGCAACAAGACAGAGTTGCGCTAACTGAGGAGAAGCAATGTTTCAAGGATTAAGAACTGTTATTTACCAGGTAGATAATCTTGAGAAAGCCAAAGCGTGGTATTCGGAGGCGTTAGGCGTTAAGCCTTATTTCGACCAACCGTTTTATGTCGGCTTTAATGTCGGCGGCTACGAATTAGGGCTGGACCCGGATATGGCGGGCGTGTCGAAAGGCAACAATGCGGTCGCGTATTGGGGCGTAAAAGATGCTGCCGCCGCATACGAACGGATGATTGAACTCGGCGCGAAGAAGCATAGCGAGGTGACCGATGTGGGCGGCGGTGTTTTGGTTGCGACCGTAACAGACCCGTTCGGAAATGTTTTCGGCATTATCGAAAATCCGCATTTCAAAGCGGTCAACGAACAGAAATAGATTTTAACCGGCTATTTCGGGTGAGCCAGATATATTATTGCCTAAATTTATTTTGAAATCAGCTTAAGGAATCTTATAGCTATGAAATTTATATTTTCGACCTTGATTGTGCTTTCCGTTTTTAGCGCGACGGCTTTTTCACAACAAATAAATGAGCGCGATAAAGGCATCGCGCTTTACCTGCGGGGCGATTATCAGGCGGCTGTCGAAACTCTGCAAAAACTCGCGGCGGCGGTAAAGGGTAAAGACCAGGATTTATGGCTCGTTATCGGAATGTCTTTCGCCAGATTGAATAACGCCAAAGAAGCTAAAAAAGCATTTAATAAAGCGGATAAATACTCGATTAAATATCTTGCCGGAGCTGAAAAAGAGGCGAAAATCATCTCCAAGCCGCGACCCATATATACGGATGCGGGGCGAATGAACAATGAGCAGGGAAAAGTAAAATTAGCCGTCGAATTAGGCGCGGGCGGAGAAATAAATTTTATTTTTCCGTTTGATACGCTGCGCTACGGGTTAACCGAAGAAGCGATGGCGGCGGCTGAAAAGATAAGGTTTGAGCCTGCCGTCAAAGATGGAAAAAACGCGACGACGATAGCAGTTGTCGAATACCGATTTACACTGTATTAAAACAAAAAGGCGACTCTTCCGGAAGAGTCGCCCGCCGCAATCATTCTCAAATTCCGAAAAATTCTAACCAATCAGCGACTCGACAATCGGCAGGCTGCCTTTGTTCAGCGCCAAATTCGCTTCCGAATGGTCGAAAATTTCGTCGAGTTCTTTTTCGACGCTGCCGTGTCCGCGCGGGATTTGTTTGATAACCGGCTCGAAGTTTTTGAAATCGTAAAGCTCGGTGTCGAGCAGGTGCGAGCCGGTGACGTTGGAAAGCGCGGTCATAATCGACGAGCGGATAAAGGGAATTTCTTTTTCCAGCTCGTTGATTAATCTTTTGACGCGGGCGCGTTTCAGGTTCGGCTGCGAGCCGCACAAATTGCAGGGAATAATCGGGAATTGCTTTTCTTCGGCAAATCTGGCGATTTCCGCTTCCTGACAATAGGCGAGCGGGCGAATGACGGTGTTTGTTCCGGCGTCGGAGCGCAAAATCGGCGGCATCGCTTTTAGCTGACCGACGTAGAATAAATTCAGCAGAAACGTGGCGATGATGTCGTCGGCGTGATGACCGAGCGCGATTTTCGTGCAGTTTTCTTGCAAAGCCGTCGAATACAAAATGCCGCGCCGCAGGCGCGAACAAAGCGAGCAGAAAGTTTTGCCTTCGGGAATATGCGCTTTGACGATGGAATACGTATCTTCTTCGACGACGCGGTAATTGACGCCGAGGCTTTCCAGATAGTTCGGCAAAACTTCTTCGGGAAAATCCGGCTGTTTCTGGTCGAGATTGACGGCGAAAATTTCGAATTTAACCGGCGCGCGTTTCTGCACGTCGAGCAGCAGTTCCAGCATCGTGTAACTGTCCTTGCCGCCCGACAGGCACACCATCACTTTGTCGCCGTCTTCAATCATCGAAAAATCGGCGAGCGCTCTGCCCATTTTTTTGAGTAATTTGGTTTTCGTCTTGCTTTCTACAAACATAATCTTTGATTAGTTGTCAGTGGTCAGCGGTCAGTTGTCAGTCGAAATAAATTCGAGAACGTTATTTTCATTCAACCGGCAACTGTCCACTGACAAATTTGCCACTTTACTACAAATTCCGCAAAAAACCTAGACACGCCGCCGCAAAGCATCTATTATAAAACAACCAACTGGAAGTCTAGATTTCCTTAAAAAACTAAAATCAACAATTAAAAAGACTCGCGTTTGCTTTGGGGCAGGCGATTTCCAATTGTCATTCGCCGGGTCACAAGAGGTTTTTATATGATTAGAATGGGGCGCAGTTCCAAAACGGAACAATCGAATGAAACACCGCAATATCCGCAACAACAGCAACAGCAGCAAACAACTTCGGGGAACGTTTACGGCTATCAGCAGCAGGAAACCGCTCCGCCGCCGTCGCGCGGCGCGATGACCGAAAGCGAATCAATCGCGCGCGATATTAAAGAAGGACGCCTGAGCGGCTTCGTCGGCGCGGGCACGAATCTGACGGGCGAAACGAATTTTCAGGCGATGCTTCGCGTGGACGGTCATCTGACGGGACGCGTGATTTCCGATAACGGCACGCTGATAGTCGGTTCGGGCGGTCAGGTCGATGCCGATATTATCGTGTCGTCGGCGACGATTGGCGGCACGGTCAACGGCGACATCGTGGCGTCGGAAAAGGTCGAGCTCGGACGCACGGCGCGCGTAATCGGCAATATTCAAACGCCGCGCCTGATGATTGAAGACGGCGCGATTTTCGAAGGCAACTGCACGATGCTCAAAGCGAAGGAATCGGCTGAGCTGCGCGCCGAAGAAGCCCGCCAGGCGCAGTATGCCGTCAATGAATATCAGGTCGAAACTCCGGCGGTGAGCTACGCCGAAGCGACCGCCGAAGAAACCTCGGAAGCGGCGGCGAGTTAGCAAATAAATAAAAGCGAATAGTGAATAGTCGGCGAAGATTTCGGACGGCTATTCGCTATTTTTGTTTTCCGGCGTCATTGCTTCGGCATAAATGGTTTTGACTAAAGCCCGATGAATGTCATTTTAATAAATTCGGCTCAAGCCGCTTTTTCTATATCTGTTGTCCGCCGGCTCAAGCCCGCGGCGATTCGTCAAATCTTAATCCGCGCTCGGTTTGGTGAAACCGCTTTGTTTCGGTAAATTATTTTCAGACCGCGATGACCGAACACTTTTCTTTCATTAACGAAGAATTTTTTGCCTTTCGAGCCGCGCCCGAGCAGATGGACGCGCTCTGGCGCGAAGGCTGGCGGCATTTCGGAGCGCATTTTTTTCGCTACAATCTCGGCTTTTACGAATATGAAATCAGGCGCGTTCTGCCGCTCCGGATTCGTCTCGACGATTTTAAATTTTCCAAAAGCCAGCGCCGCGTTTTCAATAAAAACAGGGATTTGGAGACGGTAATTCGTCCCGTCCGCATCGACGCGGAAAAAGAAAGTTTGTTCGAGCGTCACAAGCGGCGTTTTAAGTCCGGCGTTCCCCGTTCGATTTACGATTTTCTTTCCGACGAGCCAGCCGTCGTTCCGTGCGAAGCGCTCGAAGTCTGCGTTTTCGAGCGGGGAAATCTGCTTGCCGCGAGCTTTTTCGACGTCGGGGAAAAATCGATTTCCAGCATTTACGCGATGTTCGAGCCGTCGGCGGAAAAGCGCAGCCTCGGCATTTTAACGATGCTTCTGGAAATCCGTTATGCGCTGGAATTCGGGAAAAAGTTTTATTATTCGGGTTACGCTTACGAGGGAAATTCTTTTTACGATTATAAAAAACGATTTTCCGCGCTGGAAAATTACGATTGGCGCGGCGGCTGGGAAAAATTTGCGGAATAATTTCTGCAAGCGGCGATTTTTTCTTTCGTTCTTCGGGAACAAAAGACAAGTTCCGGCGTCTAAAGAATCGGAGGCTTTATGAAAAGATTTACCAATCCGCTTGATAATATCCGCATCGCCAGCCCGTGCTCGGCAGATTGGAATGAAATGCTCGGCGACGAGCGCAAGCGTTTTTGTTCGCAGTGCAGTTTAAACGTCTACAATCTTTCGGGAATGACGCCGGGCGAGGCGGAAAATCTTTTGTTGACTTCGGAAGGTCGCGTCTGCGTCAGATTTTATCGACGCGCCGACGGCACGGTTTTAACGAAGGATTGCCCGGTCGGCTGGCAGGCAGTCAAACGCCGCGTTTCGCGGGCGGCGACCGCCTTTGTTTCATTGTGCGCCGGGATTTTTACCGGAATTTTCGCTTTTAATCAACCGCGGGCGGAAACGCCGAATGCTGCCGCATCAATTCCGGTTCAGCGCATCGTGCCGCCGTCGTTTTCACAAGCGGCGCAAAGCTCCGAAGGAGTTAATTTCGGTGACCTCTGGATGGGAAAAGCCATAATTACGGAAGATGTCGATTCGGTGCCGACAGCCGGTATGCCGGTAAATTTAGATGAAGTCAGAAGCGATATTAAGAAAAAACGCAAACGTTAAAAAAATAAAAAAGCCGGATGTTTTTATTTAGCGAAACACCCGGCTTTTTAGAATTTTTTATCTTACCCGTTAACCGACCAGACTCAACTCGGTAGCGGGCGCGGGCGGCAGATTTTCCAGAAACTGCGCCTGTAGAGCCGCGATGGATTCGGGGCTGAAAATTTCCACGTAGCGCGCCGTCTGCTGCGGCGTCATCACTTCCAGCATAAAGCGGTCTTCAATCCACAGCTCGATTAATTGAAACAAGCCTTCGCCGCGATTGCAGGTCAGCACGCGCCAGCCTTCGCGCTCGCCGATTGCCTTGACCTCGGCTTCGCTCAGGTGCGTGTTGACGTTCAGATGCGTGGCGACGTAGCGCGGCGCGTAATCGTCGGCGACAAATTTCGCTTCGTATTCTTCGGTCGGCGTCGCCGCATCGAAATTTTCCTGCGGCGGCAAGCCTTCGCCCGGCACCAGAACGGTGTTCGCCGGCGTGATTTCGACGCCCGTGCCTTTGCCGTCATTGGCGAGCGCGATAAACGAATCCGGGCACGGCGGGAAAGGAATAACCGTTCCGTTCCACAATTCGGCTAAAACCCGGGCGACCTTTTCCGGGTTGTGAACTCCGATGGAAATATGATTTATCATTTGAAAAATTGCTCCTTTGAATAAATAAATAATTGCCGGAGCCTTTTGCTCCTCAATTGCTATAGCGGATTTTCAAAGTAAAAAGTACCAGCGCCGCCGAATTTATTTCCGCCTGGACAAAACAAAATTTATTTTTGTGGTAAATTTTCAAGTAAAAATACAAATAAACGGCGAAAACTCCCGCGCTGTAAAGACGTAAATCTCTATGAAAAAAATATCCGTGTTCATCTGCCTTTACCTGTGGACGATTTTTCTTTTTGTTTCGGTTTCCGCGCAGGAATTTAAAACGATTCAGGACGGCGTCGAATACGCCGAAACGACGCGCGGCTCGAAGGAAGAACCGATTCACGTTAATTTACTAAAACTCGATTTAACGAAAGTCCGGCTCGATGTCGCGCACGCGATGGACGCGGCAATCGGCTTGGAAAAAACTTCTTCGATTGCCGCCAGATACGGCGCGCTGGCGGCGATAAACGC
>DASVRT010000120.1:0-66725 GCA_036388475.1 Pyrinomonadaceae bacterium
GGCAGATTTTTGAAGCGCCGATGCTCGTTGATATGGATAAGCGGGAAGATTACGACGAAACGCGCTTTATCGGCGTCGGCTTTTTGAAAAATATTATCGTCGTTATCGTTTTCACCGAACCGGACGCAGAAAGGATTCGCGTTATCTCTTTGCGCAAAGCATTAAAATATGAGCGAGAACGATTTGAAGAATTCATCAGAAACGAACTGGACAAAACTTGAAGCGATGAGCGACGAAGAAATAGATACTTCGGACATTCCGCCGCTTGCCGAGAATTTTTTTACCAATGCCCGTTTGCGAATGCCGCGCGATAAAGTCTTCGTCACGGTCAGCGTGGAGAAAGACGTAATTGATTGGTATCAGGCACAGGGCGAAGATTCTAAAGCATTAATGAGCGCGGCGTTAAAAATCTATGCGGAAGCGCACAGAGAAATACGTGGCTGAAAATGTTCACGCCCTCGAACGCGTAAAACGATGATTTTCTTAAAACGCTGTATTGCCCAACCATTTACCGGATAAATTTGTTTCGGAAGAACATTTCATAATGCGGGAAATATTTTTTACTGTTCAGGAGCTTATTTATCCGGCTTCGGGCAGAAAAAGCTGATTGAAAAATTCGCTAATCTGGAAAAGGCGTAAATTTTCGTCGCCTGAAAAATTATGAAAATTTGTCCGGTTTGCCAACGAGAATATGAAAGCGCGAATGCCAAATTTTGCGCTGTTGACGGGGAGTCGCTCGTTGAACAAACTTATGCTGCCGCGCCGCCGCAGTATGGCGCTCAACCGACGGGCGCGCCGTTTTCGGCAAGTCTGGCGCTGGCTTTTTTCGCTCATCGTTTCATCGAGGTTATGCCGCCGGAAAAATCCGGCACGTTGTCGTTCTGCCAGCCAAACGTCAAAGTGAATTCCTGGCAGCTCGTGACCGAATTGCCGATTATTGCGTTCTGGCATTTGTACGAAAATAACTGCATTCGCTTTACGCCCACCGCCAAAGCGGCTTTTCTCAGAAGCGATATAACGCTCGTCATCGAAGCCAACCCGGCGAGTCAGGCGAGCTTTCCCTGTCTGGAACACGATTTTTGGGAGATTATCAAACGCTCGCCGCCGGGCGTCACCGTCGAGACGGTCTTTAAGCAATTTCTCGGCGGGCGTAATACCGAGCCGGAAAAAAATCTTATCGAGAGGCTGACCGCGTGGATGATTCAGCTCGGTTACGGTCAGCCCGATAATTCGCCGAAACCATTTTTTAGAATGGGCAGCATACCGTTGTTCGAGAAGTTTGCGCCCGATTGCCGGCGCATCGCGGCTCAGCAGCAGGCGGCGCAAATCATTCACCGGCGCTGGATGAAATTTCGCGCCGAACAGCCCGACGTTTTCTATTATTTGTTCGATGACGTAGTAGACGCCGCCATCAACCGCGTCGGCAACAGTAAAATTCACTCTTCTCACTACTGGCACGCCGAAAGTTTTCGCCGTTACGGAAAAACCTAGGCAGCGGCGAACAATTCAATGGACGCGGGCGGCTACTTTGTTATTTGGCTTGTCCGTCGAACTCAAAGTTGCGTGTTGGCGGTTTCGCCCGGCGTCGGCTCAGGCGTTTGCGTTTCGAGCAACGATTTATCGAATAAATTTGTTTCGAAATAACGTTTTTCGGCTTCGGGCAAAAGAAGCAGATTGAAAAATTATGGAGATAAATGTCTGGGACTTTTTAACTTTGCGGAATGTAATGGCGGCAATCCTGGTTTTGCCGCTTTTGACGATGCTTTTCTTTGTGCCTTTTCTTTACTCGCTTTCCAAAAATGCGCGGGAATGGCTGACTATCTTTGGTTTTTTGGGATTTATCGCAAATATCGTGCTTGCCATTGAGTGCTGCTACCGAATCCTGAATTCAATTTTAGCTTACGCCACACAAAAACCCACCTTAGTTTTTGACCCCAAATTAGAAAGGATGGTTTCTTATCAAGAGCCTTATGACTTTAGATACATTGTCTATGCGGCGATATTTTTCAGCATCTCATTTTTGACCTGGCTTTTACTTGATAAGATTTCCCCGTGGGAACAAAAGAGTAAAAAAAATTCGGAAGTTATTTCGCTTGATTTGACTAAATAACGGCTTCAGACAGAAAAAGCCGGTTGAAAAATTTGCGAATCCGGAAAGGCTTAATTCGTGCCGGTATTTTAGATTGGCATAAATATATTTCTCTCATCTTTCAATAAATCGAAGACGGTTCATCCGACTTTTTCCTTCTGAAAATAAAAAATTGTAAGCTTCGGCTGATTTTTGCCATATATAAGCGAGGAGAAAATTCAGAAAGATACCTGAAACACGGACAATTCATCAAATTGTGCTCACGTTATTAAGCTGTGCCAGGACAACTCTTAATTTATGCGACAAGCTTCTCCGGAACGAATGCAGAAAGAGTTGAATGACACATTAACCATTTAACAATTAAAGGAGATAACTGATGCCAACGATTACCAACCGCATTCTTGCATTACCCGAAGCCGGTCCGGACAATATAAAAATCGATGTCAAATACACAATCAATTTCAGCAGATTTGAAAGAAATCTGGTTGGACTCGGGATGACCTTCCGGGAGCTGGTCGAGGTATTCGGCGTGGATGCCGAGCAGAGGACTTCGCAGCTCCTGAAACGCGTGGTGTTCGGGCAATTGCCGGTGACGGCGAACACCCCGCAATTAAATCGCCACCATACGAAAATCGTGTCCAGGGCTTCGCTCGATGAGGATTTGGGCATTTTTACGTTAGACGACGATGAGATTATTTGCCGGATTCAAATCCTGCCGGTCGGCTTGCCGCCCGCCTTCACAAATGCATTTACTAATCAGGTGATTTTGTCCGAGGACTTAATCAACCAGCCGGTCGTCCCTTAACAATAAGCCCCGACTAATCCGGTTTCGTTTCGGAAAAGCATTTTCCCGCGTCGGGAAAATGCTTTTTCGTGTTCTGAAAATAGTTTTACCGGCTGCGAGCTGAAAAGGTGTGCCGAGTTTTAACTACTGCGAGCTAAGTATCGGATTGTCATTCAAAATTCAAAATTCAAAACTTACAACTCAGCGTCCGGCACCGAAAATTTCCCATTTCTCACAAAAGCAACCGTTTTCGCTTCTCACCTCATCTTGTGGTGAAACATCCATCAAATGTTACCTTCTGAAATTTCTATTTAAGGATTCCGTTTATGAAAACAAAATTTTTGCTTCCCTTTGTATTGGTGTGCCTGATTTCGACCGGCGGTTTCGGGCAGACTCGTAATGTCCGAACTACAAAACCGAAGGCGGTCGCGCCGGTGCCGCAGTTTAATAATCAGAATCAACTGCCGATTCGGCGCGTGATTCTTTATTCCAACGGCGTGGCTTATATCGAGCGGCGCGGGCTGGTTTCGGGCAACGCCGAGGTCAATCTTTCGTTTAAGCAGTCGCAGGTGGACGACGTTTTAAAGTCGATGCTGGTGCTGGATTTACAGGGAAAAATCGGCGCGGTTTCTTATAATTCGTCGATGCCGACCGGCGCGCGGATGTCGGAAATTCCCTTTTCGGTCAGTCCTCTGACGGCGGACGGCGGCGGGATTGCGGGCGTCCTGGCGCAATTGCAGGGCGCAAAAGTTTCCGTCACGACGGCGAAAGGAACTTTTTCGGGCGCGATTTTAACGGTTGAAAGAAAAGAAATTCGCGGCGAAAAATCGGCGAGCGTCTCGCCGTTTCTCGTGATTGCTTCGGATTCGGGCGAAATTTCGACTTTCGATTTAAACGAGATTCGCTCCGTCAAACTGCTCGACGAAGGCACGCGGCGCGATTTGTCGGAGTTTGCCAACGCTTCGGCTTCGGCGCGCAGGCGCGATGCGAAAACGATTTCGGTGACGAGCGAAGGCACGGGGCAGCGCGAGATGATTGTCAGCTACACCATCGCCGCGCCGATTTGGAAGACGACTTACCGCGTCGTTTTGGACGAAGCCGGAAAACCGTTTTTTCAGGGCTGGGCGATTGTCGATAACATCAGCGACGAAGACTGGCAGGACGTGCAGCTCTCGCTCGTTTCCGGCACGCCGGTTTCGTTTATCCAGCCGATTCAGCAGCCGTTTTATCGCTATCGCCCGGTCGTCCCGATTCCGCAGGATTTGCAGGTGCAGCCGCAGGTTTACGAGCCGCAGAGCAGCATCGACCCGACTGATAACAAAATTCAAACGACCATTAGTTCTCAAAACGCCGAGCTTCTGCCGAAAGGCACGAATTTCAGCAGCCTTTTAAAAACACAGCAGACGACAACGATTGACGGTACGAGCAGCGCGGAAAACACTTTTCTGGTGGATGGTCAGAGCGTTCAGACGACTTCCATCAGCGATGCTTTGACCAATCAAAAATCGGGCGTCGAAACGTCCGCGACGGGCGGCGAAATCGGCGATTTGTTCGAATACCGGATTGCCCGTCCCGTGACGGTTCTGCGCGACCGCTCGGCTTTGATTCCGATTGTCCAGACGAAAATGGACGGCGAACGCGTCGCCGTTTACAACGAAGCCGTGCGGCAGGACCGACCGTACAGCGGCGTTTTATTAAAAAATATGACGAATCTGACGCTCGAAAACGGCAGTCTGACCGTGATTGACGGCAACGCTTATGCCGGCGAGGCGCTGATGGAAAGACTCAAGCCGAAAGAGCAGCGACTGATTTCCTTCGCGCTGGATTTGGGAACGCACGTTCGCGTTCGCCCGGTGCAAAACCGCGAAGCCGTCCGGCTGATAAAAATCATCAACGGCGTTTTCCAGATTCATTATTTTACGAGCAACGAAAAGCTCTACCAGATTGCCAACCAGACCGAGCGCCCGAAAGTTTTATACATCGAATACCCGATTCGCGAAGGCTGGCTGCTGTCGGAAAACACGCCGAAGCCGGAATATTCGACGCAGCGCTATCATCGTTTCCGCGTCGAATTAAAACCGTTCGAGGAAAAGGAATTGACCGTCTCGGAACGCCAGCCGCTGATGGAAACTTACAACCTGACCTCGCTGACCAGACCGCAGCTGGAACTGTTTCTCTCGCAGCGTTATATCGACGCCGCGACGAAAGCGAAACTCGAAAGGCTGATTGATTTGCGCATTCAAATCGCGCAGATTGACGCCAAAATCGAAGGCTTTCAAGACGAAGAGGCAGACATCTCGACCGACCAGAAACGGCTTCGCGAAAACATCGAGGCGCTGTCGAAAACGCCCGAAGCCAGGCAGTTAATCACTCGCTACATTCAAAAAGCCGACGAGCAGGAATCCAGAATCGAACAGATAAACAAGGAAAGAAAATCCCTGCAGCAGGAAAGAGCGCGCATCGAAAGCGAGCTGGCGACGGAGATTCGCAACTTCGAGCTTGAGCGCAAGCCGAGCTAGGAACTGAGAACTGAGTGGCAAGAAGCGAGAACTGAGAAGCTATTCGTTTTTCAGTTCTCGCTTCTCAGTTTTCACTTTTCGCTTATTAGATTTTGATAAAAATTCGCTTGCGATACAGCAGCCACATCAGAAACAGCCAGACCAGAATAAACGAAACGGCATACATCAGCGAGGCGTTTAGCGGCGCGGCAACCGGGAGAAACAGGTGGTTGAAAATCCACTGCTGCAAGGAAATCGCCTTTCCGTCGATTTCGCCGACTTTGATAATTCCCAAAAGCTTCGCCATCAAGCCCGAACCGACAAACAGCGCCAGCGCGTTGACGCCGAAAATGACAAACGGTTTTGTCCACGCCCGGTAGCCTTTGATGTCAATCAGCCAGTAGCAAAAGCCGAGCAAACACAGCGCTAAACCGGCGGTATAAACGACGTAAGAACTCGTCCACAAAGATTTGTTGAGCGGAAAAGCCAACTGCCAGACGTAGCCGAGAGCCAGCAAAGCCACGCCGAAAAAAAACATCGCCGAAACCTTTTCGTGGTCGTCGATTTTCCGCCGCAGCCAATGCCCGCACAAAACTCCGGCAAGCGTCGTCGCCAGCGCCGGAATCGTGCTCAATAATCCTTCCGGGTCGTAAACTTTTCCCTGTTTCCAGATGTGATTTTCCGTCAGAATCGCGCGGTCGAGATAAGCGGCGAGATTGCAGGCTTTGTCGTTCATCGTCGTCACTTCACAGCCGGGAACGGGAATTAAAGTCATCAAAGCCCAGTAAAGCAGCAGCAGCGCGGCGGCGATAATCGCCTGCTGTTTCCAGTCGGTATGCACGAAAATCAAAGCCGCGCACAGGTAGCAAACCGCGATGCGCTGCAAAACGCCCATTATCCGCACGTTTGAAACGTCGAGCCATTCGCCTTTCGTAAAATTGTAAAAAGGAAACGTCGTCAGAAATAAGCCGAGCAGAAAAATCACAATCGCGCGCCTGATGATTTTTCGGTAAATTTCCGCATTGACGCCGCCGTTTTCAACGCGCCTGCCCAATGCCAGCGAAATCGCCGCGCCGACGATAAACAGAAAGAACGGGAAAACGTAATCGGTCGGCGTGATGCCGTTCCACGCGGCGTGTTCGAGCGGGTCGTAAATCGCCGACCACGTCCCCGGATTATTGACCAGAACCATTCCGGCGACGGTCATTCCGCGAAAAACGTCGAGCGACACGAGCCGGTTTGCCGAAATATTCTGCGCTTCTGCTGCCATAAACTTTTCCTTTTTTTTGTTGGCTTAACGACGTAGTTTTAGTTATATTTACTCTACAACGAAAAAGTGTCAAACGAATCGGGGAGGGTTTTATGGATTGGGAGAAAATTAAGAAGTTTTTCGTGCGCCTTTACAAAAAGATAAATGACGACGACATTCTCGGCAATGCGGCGCAGGTCGCCTTTTATTTTACGTTCGCGCTGTTTCCGCTTTTACTGTTTTTGATAAGTCTTTTCGGCATAATCCTGAACAGCGCCGACGATATGCGCGGCGAGCTTTTCGTTTACCTGCGGCAGATAATGCCGGGGTCGGCGTTTACTTTGATCGAGACGACGCTTCAGGAAGTCGCCGAAAATACTTCGGGCAGTAAACTGACGATTGGAATCCTGATTACGCTCTGGTCGGCTTCCGCCGGAATCGACAATCTGCGCGGCGCGCTCAACGAAGTTTATAACCTGAAAGAAAATCGCCCGTGGTGGAAGACGAAATTGATGGCGGTGCTTTTAACGCTCGGCGTCGGCGTCTTGGTTTTTGTGGCAATCGGCTTGATTTTTTACGGCACGCAGCTGCTCGGCTACCTTTTGCCGATTGATTCGCCGTATCTTTTAAAACCGCTCGGCTGGATAATCCTTCTGGTCGTTTTGATTCTGACCTTCGCGCTGGTTTACAATTTTGCGCCGAACCACGACGCGTTCGATTGGAAATGGATCACGCCCGGCGCGATTATCAGCATCGTTTTATGGCTGCTGCTTTCCGGCGTATTCCGCATTTACCTGCGATATTTCGATTCCTACGCGAAAACCTACGGCTCGCTCGGCGCGGTCATTATTCTGCTGCTGTGGCTTTATCTGACGGCAATGGTTATCCTCATCGGCGGCGCGATAAACGCCATTTTCGACGATGAATCCGGCGTGGAAAAAGAAAACGAAGACCCGAAACAGGTCGAAGAAGAAGAAACGCAGACCGGAAAGGAAGCCCGCGCTAACTAAGCGGTAAGTGGTAAGCTTTTATGCTTTCACTTACCACTTACCGCTTACCGCTTACCGCTTAAAAACCTATGTCTTTAATGTTGCAGGAGATTGCGGAACAGCCCGCGATTTTGGAAAAAACCATCGAAGCCGAGCGCGCGAAAGCCGAATCTCTGGGAAGATTTCTGCGCGCGCGCGACGTGGATTTGATTGTTCTGGTCGCGCGCGGCAGTTCCGACAACGCGGCGCTTTTCGGGCGCTATCTGCTGGAAGCGACGACCGGAATTCCCGTCTCGCTGTCCGCGCCGGCGGTTCACACGCTTTATAACGCGAAATTAAATTTAAAACGCGCCGTCGTCATCGGCGTTTCGCAATCCGGCGAAGGCACGGACATCAATACCGTGCTGGAACGCGCCAAAACCTCCGGCGCGTTTACCGTCGGCATCACCAACGAAGCCGAATCTTCGATGGCAAAGCTCGCCGACGAAACGCTTTTAATCCACGCCGGACGCGAAAAATCGGTCGCCGCCACGAAAACCTACACCGGACAGATGCTGCATTTTTATATGCTCGCTTCAGCGCTGGCGCGGGAAAAAATCGCCTTTGAAAAAATTCCCGATTTTACCGCCCGGGCGCTTGAGCTTCGCCCGGAAGTCGAAAAAATCGTCGAACGCTATGTTTTTATGGAAAACTGCGTCGTCGTTGGGCGCGGGATGAATTACGGAAACGCTTACGAGCTTGCCTTAAAATTAATGGAAACCTGCTACGTCGTCGCCGAAAGATTCTCGTCCGCCGATTTTTTTCACGGTCCGCTCGCCATCGTCGAACGCCGTTTTCCGGTCATTTTGTTCGCGCCGCAGGGCGTCACGCAGCGCGGAAGCCTCGATTTGCTGAATCGCCTGCGCGAGCTTCACGCCGATTGTTTTTCGATTACCAACGACGAATCCGTCGCGCGTCTCAGCTCGCGTTTCCTTAAACTGCCCGCGGAAATCGACGAATTTCTGTCGCCGATTCCGTTTATCATTCCCGCGCAGCTTTTCGCCGGGCTGCTCGCCGCCGCCAAAGGCATAAATCCGGACGCGCCGCGCTCGCTTTCCAAAGTGACGCGCACGATTTAACTCATTTTTTAAACGCAGATTGCATTTTGCACGATGTATTTACCGATTCTTGAAATGCAGGTATCGTTTGTCGAAATGCAGGCGTTATTATCGGAAATGCAGATATGATTATCGGAAACGCAGATATGATTATCGGAAATGTAGGCGTTATTGTCGGAAATGTAGGCGTTATTGTCAGAAACGTAGGCGTTCGTTTCCGAAATATATACATCGGTTGCCGAAATGTTGGTCTGTGTCATCGAAATGTTTATGTGTTTTGCGGAAATGCAGGCGCGTGTTTCCGAAATGTAAGCCTTTTTTCGGAAACGGCTGACGGCATTTGATAGTCGAGACCAGCAAAAAATAATTTATTTCCGCGTATTTTGAAATTTAATGTTCCGACGTTTAGCCAAAACTTCTTTTCTGCTGCTGATTTTCTCGCTCGCTTTTATGCAGCCTTACGTTTATATCGCGGGTTTTCGAGCCGTCGCGGCGGACATTATTTTTCTTCTCGCGTGCGGCTTCTGGATTCTCTCGTTAATAACAAAACAGGCGCGTTTTCGCCGGCATAGATTTTACTGGCTGCTGCTTTTTTATTTCGCGGCGATGCTGGTTTCAGCCGTTTTTTCGATTAATCCGCGGACGAGTTTTATAAAGCTTCTGGGCGAAATTTATTTGCTCGGTTTGCCGGTTTTGACTTTTAATCTGATTGAAAACGAGAAGGATTTGAAACGCTCGCTGCAAGTCTGGCTGGCGGCGACCGGCTTGGTGGTCGCGGTCGGATTTTTAACGGTTTTTCTTTTTTATTTTCAGCGCGAAAACCTAATTCTCGATTACACGCTGTTTAGTTTCGGCACGCTTCCGCCGGGCAATTACCCGCGCGTTCACCTGACTTTTTTAAACGCCAATATGCTCTGCAATTATCTGAGCGTGAGCCTGATGTTCGTTTTGATTTTTCAAAAGCCCGGCTGGATAAATAAAAAATTATTTTACTCGCTGGCGGCTGGTATTTTATTTTGCGCGGCTTTTACGATTTCGCCGAGCCTCGGCGGAATCGCTTTGAGCCTGGGCATCTGGTGGTGGCTTTGTTTCAAAAAATCGAAGCTTTTGCTTGCCAAAACAAGTCTCGCGGGCGGCATTTTTGCTGCCGTCGCGTTTATTTTTGCGGTGATGATTGCGCCGAGCCTGCACCCGACCGCGCCGTTTTACATCGACGTTCCTTTTATCGAAAAACGATTTGCGCCGTCGGGAAGAATAATGACCTGGATGGATTCGTGGAGAACTTTTTCGGAAAACCCGTTTTTCGGGCGCGGCGTCGGGCAGGACGCCTGCGACGTCAGATATTTCGACTTAACCGGGAGACTGCAAACCCTGACCGACGCGCACAACGTTTTTCTGAACGTCGCCGCGCAGACGGGAATTTTCGGGCTGCTGGCGATAATTGCGATAATTTTTTATATCACGCGAAAAACGTTTCCATTGAATTTCGACGAAACAAACCGGAGCGTTTTTCGCATCGGCTTGGGACTGGCTTTTATCAGCGCCTTTTTTTATCAGGGCATCGGCGGCTCGTATGAAGACGCGCGGCATCTGTGGGTTTTGATTGGATTTTTTCTGATTAGCGAAGCGGGAAATTTAACGACGAAGTCGGAGTGATAAACGATGAATTCATCTAAGTGTAGACAGTAAACTAGCTGAAAGCGCGCAGCAGAGCCTCGCGCATCTCGCCCGCCGTGCGCCAGCGCTGGTGCGGCTCTTTGGAGATGGCTTTTTCGATGACTTCGGCGAGACGCGGCGCAAGCTGCGAGTTTCTGATTATGAGCGGCACGAAAGGTTTTTCGAAAATCGCTTTGACCGTTTCGGCGATTCCGGCGCGCGGGCTTAAATCGAGCGCGTGCGTGCCGGTCAGCAAGGTGTAAGCCGTCATTCCCATCGCGTAAATGTCCGACGGCGGCTGCACGTCCTTGAAATCGCGGATTTGTTCGGGCGGCATATAGGCGATTGTTCCAGCCACGTCGCCGACCATCGTGACGCCGCTCATTCCCGTCTGCTTGAAGCTTTTCGCCAAGCCGAAATCCGTCAGTTTCGATATGTAATTCGGATAATTACCGTCAACCAGAATGTTCTGCTCTTTAATGTCGCGGTGAACGAAGCCGAGCGAATGCGCGAAATCCAGCGCCGCCAGAGTCTGCTCGACAATTTTCACGACCTCTCGATAATCGAGCCTGCCGCCGCGCTGCTTCGCCAGCTTCGAAGCGTCCATTCCGCCGACGAATTCGGTCACGAGATAAACTATCCCGTTGTGCGTTCCGTGTTCGAGATAGCTGACGATGTGCGGGTGCTGAAGGCTGGCGGCGACCTCAATCTCGCGCATAAAGCGTTTCAGCGATTGCTCGCTGACGGCGACTTCCGGCAAAAGCGTCTTGATGGCGACGGCGCGACCGTCGCTTGCTTTGGTCGCCAGCATCACGCTGCCCATTCCGCCCTGACCTAAGATTCGAATCATCTGGTAGCCGGGAATCGGTTGCGGATTATTTTTCAGTTTCGGGCGGCAGTCGTCGCAGACGTAGGAAAGCTTGGCGTCGGGACGCGAGGCTTCGGTTTTCGCCAGCAGACCGCAGTTTAAACATTGAATCGTAACGGTCGAAGGAACGACGGAATTATAAGTGTTCGGGTCGGAGGAAAAAGGCGCGACGTCCGAAGTCACCTCGACTTCAATAATCGTTTCGCCGCCCTGTATGCGGTCGCCGCTTTTTAAGTGCGCGGTTTCCAGGCGCATACCGTTGACGTAAGTGCCGTTGGTCGAGCCTAAATCCCGCAGAAAGCATTGCGGCGGCGCGATTTCCAGCAGACAATGGTGACGCGAAAAATAACGGTCTTCGGGCAGACAGAAATGCGCCGTTTCCGTGCGTCCGATTAAAAAAGTGTCGTGTTGGTCGAAGGTGAAAGCGCGTCCCGTATGCGGACCCGAAACCACTCGCAAAGTTACTCGCATCGCTTATCAAAGCCGGAATTATAAAGAATCCTGCTGCTGCTGTTGTATTTATCTGCTGCCGAGATTTCCGGCAATCGCCAGCAGCAGCACAATCACGCCGAACGCCAGGCTCGCGCCGCCCAATATCATTCCGGCGATTGCCAGCCCTTTGCCGCCGAATTGCTCAGGGTTTGTGTTGGCGTTATTCATTCCCAGATAGCCGGTAATCACCGCCGCCAGCCCGAAAGGAATTCCGCCCCAGCAGCACAATAATACCAGACCGAGAATTCCAAGCACGAGCGAGATGGTCGGCAGCACCTGGTTTTGCCCGCGCACCGCCATCGCCGGCGGCGACATATACTGCGGCTGATTCGGCGACGCCGACTGGCTTTCCCAGTTTGAAAGCGGAGCATTGCCGAAATTCGGTTGGTTGCCGAAGTTAGGCTGGTTGGTAAAATTCGTCGGCTGGTCGGAATAATTCGGACTGGTCGTGCGCGGCGCATTCATCTGGATGGTCGGCGGCGGCTCGTCGGTTTGCAGATTCGTTAAGGTCGCGCCGTCATTTAAACAAAAATTCAGCGACTCGTCCGTGTACGTCTGGTTGCAATTCGGGCAAACTTTCATAATTTGAATTAAGCTTTTCTCTTATTTTCTAATTTCCAAGCCGGAAAAAGCAACCGGCACGGCGTCGCTGACGTAATCTCCGGCAACGCCGCTTTTATGACCGTCGGTTCTGACTGTGGAATTATACGCTAAATTCGATTGAAGTTGCCAGCTAGCAAAAAAATTACGAATTACGGAATTACGAATTACGAATCGGAAGAAATGAGCTTCGAGCTTTGATTTTGTTCGGTCTCAAAGTTTAAAGTTTAAAGTTCAAAATTCGACCGTTCGTAATTCGTAATTGATTAAAGGGTCGAGCCGCAGCGCCCGCAGAATTTTATATTCGGAGGGAAAGCGCCGCCGCAGCGCTGGCAGATTTTCTCGACCGGCTTCGGAATGCTCGACGGGAAACTCGACACGAAGCCAATCGGCTGCGTCGAAGTATGCACGCCGCTCGGATTTTGTCCCATTTTTAAACCGCAGCGCCCGCAGAATTTGGAAAGCGGCGGAAGCTTTGTCGAACAGCGCGGGCAAGGAAAAGACTGCGCCGCGTCGGGCGGGCTGACCATCGTAAAAGCGGAATTGCCGCAGCGCCCGCAGAATTTTACGCCTTCGGCATAGCGCGAATTGCATCTGGTGCAGGCGACGATGCCGGGCAAAATGCTCGACGCCTCGCCGACGCTGCTGCTGCTTCCCTGCGAAGGCGACGGCTGGCTTCCCTGCTGTAAGGTTTTCAACTGCGCCTGAATCACCTGCTCGTTGCCGTCCTCGCGAACTTCAATGACGCGGTCGTCGTCTTTTTCGCCCGCTTTCGAAACGCGCAAGATATGCTTTCCCGCCGGAACTCCGGTCAGAATCAATCTGCCGGAGCTGCCGATGGTGCCGTGCCGCTCGTCATCGACGTAAACCTCCGCGCCGACCGGAGCCATAATAACAACTCTCGATTTTCCCGTGCTTTTTCTTTCGGAAATGTCTTCCGAAGCTTTTTCGAGTCCCGAAATCCAATCGCCGACATTCGGCGGGCGCTTTGCCGGCTCGCGTTCCAGCGCCAGCATCACCGCGCGTTCGACATCCGCCGGAATATCCGAGCGCAGGGAAGAAAGCGGCGGCGGCGTGTTCATAATTTTCTGCATCACGAGCTGCATCAAATCGCCCGCAAACGGCGTTCTGCCGCCGAGCATTAAATAGGCAATCGTGCCGAGCGCGTAAACGTCGGCGCGCACGTCCACGCCGAGTTCCGGCTGCATCTGTTCGGGCGACATAAATTCCGGCGTGCCGATAATTCCGCGCGAAGACGGCGTGGCGTCCGAATTGGCGTCCGTCACGGTTTGATTGACGATTTTCGCCAGACCGAAATCGCCGACCTTGATAAAACCGTCTTCGGATTTGCCCGATTTTTTCTGCATTATAAAAATGTTGGCGGGCTTTAAATCCCGGTGCAGAATGCCCGCTTCGTGCGCGGCTTCGACGCCTTCGGCGATTTGTTTGAGCAGATTGACGGCGCGTTTGACGGTCAGCGTTCCCTCGCGGCGCAAAAGCCGGTGCAGCGTTTCGCCCTCGACGTATTCCATCACCAGATAAAAAACGCCGTCCGTCGTTTTGCCGAAATCCGTCACGTCGACCACGTGCGGATGACTAATCGAAGCCGCCGAGCGAGCCTCGCGCTCAAAACGCACAATCGCCTCGCCTTCCTGCAAATCTTCCGAATTCAATAAATCCTGCCGGACCGTTTTTACGGCGACGCGGCGCGTCCCTAAATTTTCGTCCCGTGCGAGATAAACCTGTCCCATCGCGCCGCGCCCCAGTCGCCGCTCGATAAAATAGCGTCCGGCTAAAAGCTGCGTTCCCGGCAGAGTGTGGCGCGTCTGTGACTGGTCTTGCGGACAAAACTGCACTTCGTCGCCGTAACAAATTTCGCATTTAGGACATTCTCGCATCAATCTAACTCGCTTTTTATTTTCGCTTTAAGCCTGAGATTTTCCAAACTAAGAACGAATATTTTCGATGAATTTGCAAAATTCGACGATTTGCCGATTATTTGGACAATAAATTGCAAAGTTGCTATAATCCGATTCGGCAATTTTGTTTTCCGAATTTGCCGTTTGAATCAATAAAGTGGGTCGTTAGCTCAGTTGGCAGAGCAGAAGACTCTTAATCTTCGGGTCGCTGGTTCGAGCCCAGCACGACTCACCACTCAAATCAATAACTTAGGGCAACAATTTTAGTTGCCCTTTCTAATTTGCGCACCGTATTTTTAAAATGTTCACATCTGGAAAGGCGGAGGATGAAACGAAATGAATACTAAAAAAGCTCGCGTGTTTGCAGCAGGAAAAAATCCGCCGTCGCAGAGATTTGTGACGAGCAGCCGAATGATTGCAATTGCAATATTTTGTACGATATTGCCCGGTTTTAGCGCCGGATTTGCTTCGGCGCAAACCGACAATTTCCACCAGACCGGACAAATCAGAGCGATCGTCTCGGAGACGGAAACGGAAACTCCTTCCTGGAAAGGCACGGCGTTTGATGCGGGATTTAAGTTTTCGGGCGTCGCCAAATCAAAAGTGGATTTTTATTTCAGCTATTCGACGCTTGAAGACGGAGTAACGACTGAAAAATGGGTTGCTCTGCCCGCCGGCAGAAATTGGAGCGAGCTTTCAAATCAACAGGTGCGCGCCAGCGGCAGACTAAAGGATAATAAATTATTAAACGCGGCGGCGGTGCCGCTTGCTCGATTATCGGAAGATTATCTGACCAATCCGCCGCCGACCGTCGGACTTTACAAGGTCGTCGCCGTGCCTCTGACTATCCAGCCGCCGTCAGCTCAGGGAAAGTCCGGTCAAAACTCCGCCGCTTTAAACGTCACGCCGGAAGCGATTCGCAACACTCTGTTTAATGCTCCAAACTCGGTTAATAAGTTTTATCTCGAAGCTTCGTACGGAATGTTCGGGTTTACCGGCGTCCATCATCCGCAGGCGGATGTCGTGCCGGTGACAATTCAAGCGACTATTTCGAGCAACTGCCAGGAGCAGATTATGAATCAATTTACGGCAACCGTGCGGCAGCGGCTGCTGGAACAAAATATCGATACGACCAACGGCAGCGTCGACCTCGGGATTATAATTTTCAATGATATGCCGGGATGTCCTAATTATCCTTTCGCCACGCGCGGCGCGCTCGGGTCGCGGGGAGTGCCGCAGTGGTTATGGATTCCGGAGAGTTGGTTTGCAACCGGTCCGGCAATTACAGCGCACGAAATAGGTCATACTCTCGGCGGCAATCATCCGCTTGCCCTGCGGTGCGCGGACTTTGATAATTCGCAAACCTGCGTCGTCGTCGAAGCTAATGATAGAGATTTGATGACGTACGGCGGCGAATATTACCTGATGCCGAATAATTACGAGCGGCGGCGCTGGGGTTGGCATCCTCCGGGCGCATTTGATAATCCTTCGGTCGGATTCGTCCATCTGTTTGATTTGCAGTCTCCCGTCCTGCCGTTCGCTAAAGAGGCTGTCAGGCGGGGAAGATTTTATTTCCGAAGTTTGATGTCCGGACCTTTCGTCGAACACGACATCTATCCGGAAGCGCGCCGAAATTGGGGACGATTCGAGAGGTATCAGGCAACGGATGAATCGTTCCGCCTGGGAATTGCCGTCCGGATTGGTCATATAAACTACGGCGCGCCGGAGATAGTATCGGTACTAATTGACCCTAACGACACTACCGTGCTGGAAGACGCGCCGCTGCGGGAAAATCAGCAGGTTTCGATTGGCGGAGTGGTCATCAAATGCCTAAGAGAACATAACCCGGGCTGGGGAACGCGGATGAGAGTCCAGTGATGGCTGGCGGTTCGAGCACGCCGCGCCTCGACATTTTTTGATTTCTCCGTGCTTTGCGGAAAAATTAAGCAAAGCGAGAAAACCGGCGGTCGCTGATTGTAAATTCTAAATTCTTAATTATAAATTGTTTGACCGAAGATTTAGAACATTAATTTGGAATTTGGAATTTTCCGGTTCTTTATTTTTGTGCTAAGCCATTTTTCTCTTTTCCTTTTTTCCGCAAAAGGTTATTATTGATTCGGACTTGAAAAGTCCGCGCGTTTTTCCGCTTTTCTACTTCCTTTTCCTTCCAATCGAGGTTTTCCTTTGATGAGCTTAATTCAAACGTCTTTTGAAACCGTAACGGGTCTGCCCGAATTTGTCGGCTATATTTTCTTTTTCGCGCTCGGCTCGGTCATCGGCAGTTTTTTAAATGTCGTCATTCATCGCGTGCCGAACGACGAATCCATCGTTTTTCCGAACTCGGCTTGCCCGAGCTGTAAAAGCGCGATAAAACCCTACGACAACATTCCGGTTTTAAGCTGGCTTTTTCTCGGCGGAAAATGCCGCCGCTGTAAAAGCGCGATTTCGCCGCGCTATCCGGCGGTCGAGGTTTTAACCGGATTGCTTTTCGTGCTCGTTTTCTGGCAAATCGGCTTCAACTGGTTTCTGCCGGTCTGCCTGATTTTTGCCGCGTCAATCGTCGCGCTGATTTTTATCGACGCCGAGCATATGATTTTGCCGGACGTTATCACGTATCCGCTGCTGGTTTTCGCTCTGATTGTCAGATTAATCTTCGCCTTTCTTTTTGGAAATCTGTTTTTCTCCGACCTCGGTTTTTTTCCGGTGACGTATTTTGCGGGTTATCCGGTTTGGGCGGCGACGCTGATAAGCGCCGTTTTCGGCGGTCTGGTCGGCGGCGGTTCTTTGTGGCTGCTCGGCGAAATCTGGAAGCGCCTGCGCGGCGTTGACGCGATGGGCTTGGGCGATGTGAAAATGATGTTCGGCGTCGGCGCGCTGCTCGGCTGGCGGCTGACGTTTCTGACGATGTTTCTCGGCGCTTTTACGGGCGCGGTCGCCGGAGTTTTCGTTATCGCCAGACAGAAAGATAAGGATTTACAGACGCAGATTCCTTTCGGCATTTTTCTCGGCATCGGCTCGCTCGTCGCGCTTCTTTTCGGCGAGCCGATGATTGGCTGGTATTTCAGAACGTTCGTGCCTTAACGATTCAGGATTCAAAATTCAAGATGCAGGATTGGAAATCGATTTAATACCGAATGCTAAATTCATAATCTTGAATATCGAATATTAAATCTTTCATCAATCAACCAGTGATTGCAGCTTCACGGCTTTTTCCATACATTTTGCCGAGCAATATGTGGTTTTCGCGCGCAGTTTTAAAGCTTCCGATTGCGCAACCCAGGTTCCGCAGCGCTCGCAGCGAATCAGCTGTTCGCTTTTATCGGAGGCGCGCTGCTTGACCTGTTTCTGCGGCGGCTGGCTCGCCTGTCTCATTCGCTTGAACATCCGCCACATCTGCCACGCTGCCAGCAATTGCTGACGATAGCGCGCGATTATCATCACGACGGGAATTAATAAGACCAGTAAGATAATTAACCACTTCATTGTTTGTTTCCGCTTTGCGCAATCTGCGCTTCCAAATCGGGTAAGGCTTCGTTTTGTGAATCGATTTGTTTTAATTTGTTTAGAAAATTTTCGGCTTCCTTAACTTTTCCCAAACTCAAATGCGCGCGAATTAAATTTTCCACGCTTTTTTCGTGTTTCGGATTCATTTGCAGAGCTTTTTCATATTCCGCAATCGCTTTTTCAGCCTGCGGCGGCGCGGCGAAAAAATATGTCAAACCCAAATCGTTCTGGACGTCGGCGTCGTCTTTTTTTATCGACAATGCTTTACGATAAAACTCGCGCGATTGTTCGATTGCCGCGTTGTCCTTGTTAATCTGTCCGAGGTCGAGATAGACATTGCCGAGCCCGACAATCGTTTCGTAATCCTGCGGGTTCGTTTCGTGCGCGCGTTTTAACAGGCGCGCCACTTCGGGCAGAAATTTTGCGTCCTGCTTCATTCCGGCGTAACGGTAAAGCCCGATTGCCAGATTTTTCTGAAACTCGAAATCCGTGGGATTCCGGTCGGCTTCGGCAATTTTTTTTCGGATTTCTTCGTCCGCCAGATTCAGGTCGGCAGGCTGCGGCTGAGCGTTTTTCAGCTGCGCGTTTTCCGCCCGCAGCGTGTTCAACTCTTGACGATTAAGCGCGTTGGCTAAAAGAAAACCGCCGATAAAACTGATAATGACGGCGATGATGGAAAGCGCGATTGCTTTTTTATTCATTCAGGAAAAGTTTAGCAAAACGTTTTCAAAAAGCGAAAAGCGTCGTTGCCCGTGAAACCGGCGACGACGCTTTCCCGAAAATTTCGACCAATTTATTTTTTATCGTCTTTTTCCGAAGCGATATACGGCAAATCTTCGGCGCGCCGGCGCGGCAGCGGGTCGGTGGCGCGGCGGCGCGGAACGGTCGTCCCGCCGCGGCGGTCGACGCTGCCGGCGGGTAAGCCTTTGCCGTGAACCGCTTCGACCAGAATTCTGGTGATTTCCTGCGACAGCGTGCGATGCTCCAACGCCGCGCGACGGCGCAAAGATTCTTTCAATTCATTCGGCACGTACGCGCCGATAAAAACACCTTTACGGTTAGCCATTATGACAATCTCTCCTTAGTTTTTAGGAAATTTTTATTAATGCAAAATTCAAAATGCAAAGTGCAAAATATTAGGATTCAGAATTCAGAATTCAGAATTAAATCTATTCTTTCATTTTGCATTTTTGACGCCTTTGCTTGGAGCAAGTCTGTAAGCCGAATTTTGTTCTTTGAAAAGCTTCAAAGAGGCAATCATTCATCTAGGCTGTTTGTTGCCAAACAGCTCCAGCGACCTACCCGAAAACGCCGTCCGATTGCTCGGCACGCGAGAGCGGGCAACTCTCTTTATCGTTTTCCTATTTGGTCTTGCACCGCGAGGAGTTTACCCAGCCGCGCCTGTTACCACACGCGCTGGTGCGCTCTTACCGCACCGTTTCACCCATCACCGTTTCCGGCTGGTCTGTTCTCTGTTGCACTTGTCGTCGCTCTCTTAAAAAAGAAAGCGCCCGGACGTTATCCGGCTCGCCGCCCTTCGGTGTTCGGACTTTCCTCTCCCGAAAAAACTTTCGGCAGCGATTGCCCGACTTGCTCCAATTTTGCAAGGCTGGTTCAGTTTAACAAAAAATGTTCAACAAAACCAATCCGAGTTTATAAAGATTTTCAGTTCCCGATTTCAATCGTGTCTCCGGCTTCTAAAGCCGGGTCGGCAATCTTTCCTTCTTTGATAAATTTCAAATCGAATTCGGTCGGAACGAGTTTTCCCTGCTCGTCTTTGCGGCGGATGGTGACTTTGCGCGTCGAAGATTTTTTCAAACCGCCGCACGCCAGAATCGCCTGCGTCAGCGTCAGCCCGTCGTAAAAATCCTTCTGCCCGCCGGACGCAATCTCGCCGCCGATATAGTAAAACTGCGTTTGACCGGAAGATTTTTTTCCGCCGCCGGAAATTACGCGAACGATATCGTTCGGATAAATAAGCGTTTCGTTGTCTTCCAGATTGACGGTAATCGTCTGTTTATCGACGCTGCGCAGAATCGTCGCTTTATTTGCCGCCGCCTGCGGAATCGCTTCCGCCATAATGACGTAAAGCGGAATCGCCTCGCGCCGCAGCGCTTTCGTTCCGGGTTTTTCGACCATTCCCAGAACGGTGATGGTGTGGCTCGAATAATCTCTGACGGTCACGCCGATCGACGGATTTTCGTAAAGCTTGACCTTTTCTTTTAATAAATTTTCAATTTCTTCCGGCGTTAATCCGGCAACCTGAAGACGCTCTTCGCCCGCGAGCGGGTAATCAATCGCGCCGCTTTCCAGCACGGTGAAAAGCGTCGAATCTTTGGCGGGCGAATTCAGAATGCGAATGTCCAGCACGTCGCCCGCGCCGACTTTATAAATTTCCGTCGGCAGCGCCGTCAGGCTGCGGCTGTTGCGTTTGGCGATGTCCAGCGTTTTTTTCGCGACCGAGCGGCTTTCAAATTCCGCGTTTTGTTTTTCCGGTTCGATAGGCTGATTATTTTCCGTTTGCAAATCGCCGCTGCTCGCGCTAATCGTCAGCTTGGCATTCTCGGTTTTGACCGGATTTTCCGCCGTCGTATTTTTAACCTCTCCGGAATTTTTCGGCGCGGTTTCGGCTTTTTTCTTCGGGTTCGGCGAAAACGGCGAGTTTCGTTTCACGATTGGATTCGACGTCGTCTGCGCATAAGCATTTCCCGCCGGCAAAACTGCCAGCACGCCGACTGCAAACAAGACAATTTTAAAGAAAGTCTTTTTCATAATAACCTTCCGACTATGCGCCCCGATTCGCTCGTCTGATTGATTTTGGATGCAACAAAGATAAATCAGACAGGCGGTTTCAGGCAAGTAATTTTTTAAAACTTCGGCACATTATTTTCGCCTTCGTTTCTATAAAAAACTAAAAGCCCTTTTTTTCTAGTATTTTGTGAAAAAAATTATTTTTTGCCGTTGGGAAAAATTTCCGCCGGAAAAAGATGTTTCCATTTCGTGCTGAAGAGATTTTCCACCGCTTTCTCGGTCTCAAAAGCGGTGCGGCAGGTTTCCAGCTGCTTGACGATGGCGTGCGCTTCTTCGAAAGCGATGTTGGAGATAATTTGCCTGACGCGCGGAATCGAGTTGACGTTCATACTGAGTTCGGTCGCGCCGAGCCCGATCAGAATCGGGACGTAGACGGTCGAGCCAGCCATCTCGCCGCAGATGATTAAAGGAATATTTTTGTTTTCAGCCGCGCGGATGACCGTTTTGACCGCGCGCAAAACCGCCGGATGCAGCGTCCGGAACCAATCGGCGACCGATTCGTTGTCGCGGTCGACGGCTAAAAGATACTGCACCAAATCATTCGTTCCGAGATTGATAAAATCGACTTCCGAAGCGATTTCTTCAGCCATCAGAACCGCCGACGGAACTTCAATCATCGCGCCCAGCTTCGGTTTGCCGAACTCGATATTTTTTTTCTTCAAACCGGCTTTTTCGAGCCGTAAGATTTCCTTTATCTCTAAAATCTCGGCGACGTCCGAAACCATCGGCAAAACAATATCCAGTTTTTTTCCGGCTGAGGCTTGCAGAAGGGCGCGAATCTGCGTGCGAAACTGCTTTTTATGCCCCGCGCCGAGACGCATCGCCCGCAGCCCGAGCGCCGGATTTTTTTCTCTCTCTTCGGTTTCGCCGCTCAGCTGCTCGCTGCTTAAATCAAACAGGCGAATTTTTACGCCGTCCTCGCCGGCAAGCGCGGCGGCTTTTTGATAAGCCGAAATCTGTTCCTGCTCGCTCGGAAAGCTTTGATTTTGATGAAAAAGAAACTCGGAGCGAAACAAGCCGATGCCTTTCGCGCCGAATTGGCGGGCTTTTGTATAACCTTTGGCGTAGTCGAGATTAGCGCGAATGATGATTTCCTGACCGTCGAGCGTGCGCGCGTTTTCCGGCGTCGGCTTAAAGGCAATCTCTTTTATCTGCTGAAATTTTTCCGCCGCCGCGCGATAACGTTTTAAAGTTTCATCGGTCGGATTAACAATAACCTGACCGCTGTAACCGTCGACGATTATCGTCTCGCCCGTCTTCACGCGCCGCAAAAGTCCTTTTAAACCGGTGACGGCGGGCAGCCCGATTTCCCGCGCCAGAATAAACGTGTGCGAAGTCCAGCCGCCGTTTTCGGTCAAAACGGCTTTCAATTCGTCCTGACCGAGTTCGGCAAGCGTCGAAGGCTTTAACTCTTTAGCGACGACGATCGAGTTTTTTTCGAGCCGGACGGGCGATTTTCTGCCGCCGCCGAGCGCGATTTGCAGGCGTTCGGCGACATCTTCAAAATCTATATGGCGCTCGCGCAGATGCTCGTCCTGAATGTCTTTGTAAATTGCCAGATAGCGGTCGGTGACGAGTTTTACCGCCCATTCGCAATTGATTTTTTGTTCGCGTATCGCCGTTTCGATTTTATTTAATAAAGAGCGGTCTTCGAGCAGCAGCAGATGCGTTTCAAAAATGTTCGCCTGCGTCTCGCCGTTTTTTTGCTGGCTGAGTTTTTTCAGCTGCCGCTTCGCGATTCGAACCGCATTATTTAAACGACGGATTTCGCGCTCGATTTGAAATTCTTTCAGCGAAATGCGGTAAAACTGTCTTTTTTTACCGTGTAGGCTGACGACTTCTCCGATGGCGACGCCGCGCGAAACCGCGCGCGCGCGAATTTTGATTTCGTTTTTTTTGTGCGGCGTCAGGATATTTTCTTTCGTCTCTAAAACTGCCATATTACAAAGGCGAAAACGCCTTTCAATTACGAATTAAAAATTACGAATGATAGGATATTTCTTCTAATTCGTAATTCGTAATTTCAATAAAATCTAGTTGCCGAAACTAAATCCGCCGCCGCCGCTGCCCTGTGACGGGAAAAACGGTTTCAGCAATCCGGCAAAAGCCGCGAGATTGCGGGTTTGAATCAAAATCTCGCCCGGTCCGGCAAATTCCGCGACGACGCCTTCGCCGCTCAGAAAGCTGCGGAAAAAGCTTTTCGTCGCTTTGCGCAACTGATACTGCATATGACCTTCCCACGCGACCAGATGTCCCGAATCGACCACGTATCGCTCGCCCTCGCGCAGCGTTTTCCGGTGTATCGCGCCGAAAGAAGAAACAAGCAGAAGCCCCGCACCCGAAACCTGTAAAACGAACAAACCTTCACCGCCGAAGAAAGATTTCGCGCCGCCCCATTTCGTGTTCACTTGCAGGCTGGTGTCGCCTGCCAGATACGAACTGGACTGCACCATAAAAGTCTGATTATTCATTTCGATTCCGACCACATCGCCGGGCGCGCCGGGCGCCAGCGTGACTTCGCCCGCGCCGCCGCGAGCGGTAAACGTCGAAACGAAAGCCGATTCGCCGCCGACCGCGCGCTTTAAAGCGCCGAAAACTCCGCCTTTCATTTCCGAATGAAGCTCGACATTTGCCGACATCGAAACCATCGCGCCCGCTTCCGCCGAAATCGCCTGTTCGGGCTGTAAAGTGACAACCGCCAGAGCAAACGAACCGGCGTGTTTAATTTCCCAGGTATAGCCGCGACCCTGACCGCGATTGTCCGTGTCAAAGTGGAACGCGCCGCCCTGACCCTGCGATTGCCGGTTTTGATAATTCGGCTGTGGTTGAAGCGGTGGCTGCGGCTGATATTGCGGCGCCGGCGGCGGTGGCGGCGCGGTTTGTAAAGTCAAACCGCACGAGCCGCAGAATTTCGCATTCGGAAGTAAAGGAGCGCTGCATTTTGGACAATTCATATTTTTCTTTAAATATTTTACCAAAAAAGGATGAATGATAAAGTTTGAGACCTGACATTCAACCGAAAAAATTTATTCTATTATTTTTTTCACCTCGAAAACCCGAAAAACGATGAACGCGGAATGATGAACGCGGAAATTGCAATTCATCGTTCCGCATTCATCATTCGTCATTTCTTTTTCTCTGCCTCCGAGCCGGGAAAAAGCCTTTACTAATTCGTTCTCACCGGAGCAGCCGGACGCGGCGGCAGTTTGACCGTGCGATTTTTCAACTGTTTCATCAGTTCGTCAACCGCGCGCTCAAGCTGCGGGTCGCGCCCGTCAATCACTGATTTCGGGTCGTTATCGACGACAATATCCGGGTTGACGCCGTAACCTTCGATAGTCCATTCGCCCTTGCTGTTCAAAAAGCCGAATTCCGGCACGTTGACCACGCCGCCGTCAATCAGATTTCCGCGATTCGTAATGCCGACGACGCCGCCCCAAGAGCGTTTTCCGATTAAGAGTCCGAGCTTCGCCTCGCGAAACATCGCCGGAAAAATATCGCCGTCCGAAGCGGAATTTTCGTTCAGCAGACAAACCATCGGACCGATAAAAACGCTGTCCGGGTAAGTGTTCGGAACTTCGCTCGTGCGCGCATACTGCATCGCCAGAAGCTGTCGGCGCAGGCGCTCAATCAACATTCGCGAAACGTTTCCGCCGCCGTTCGCCCGCGCATCGACGACCAAGCCTTCTTTTCTGGTTTGACCGTAAAAATATTTGATAAACTCGCGGATGCCGTTCGCGCCCATATCGGGAATGTGTATGTAGCCCAGGCGACCGCCGGAAAGCTGTTCGACCTTTTGGCGATTTTTCGTAATCCAATCCAGGTAAACCAAATTTGCTTCGTCGGTTACCGGTCTATAAGTCACGGTTCGCGCGCCGTCAAAAGTCGGTCGGTCGTTTAAAGTCAACTGCACCGGACTGTCGGCTTTGTTGCGCAAAAGCCGATACGGGTCGGAATTTCCGGTCACTTCCTCGCCGTTGATTGCCAGCACGTAATCGCCGACTTTCACATTGACGCCGATTTCCGTCAGCGGCGAGCGGTAAATATCTTCCTCGTTCTGCCCGCCGAAAATTTTCGAGATTTTGTAGCGTCCCGCCGACGAGTCGAGCGCAAATCTCGCGCCGGGCAGAGCCACGCGCATACGCGGCGGATTCTGCCAGTCGCCGCCTTCGATATAAGCGTGCTGTGTAGCAAGCTCGGCAACCATTTCGGCAATCACGTAATTTAAATCCGAACGATGCGCGACGTATTGCAAAAGCGGTCGATACTGCTCGCGTAGCGCTTCCCAATCGTAGCCGTGCATATTTTCGACGTAGAAAAAGTCTCGGTAACGCCGCCAGACTTCGTTAAAAATCTGATTCCATTCTTCCGCCGGAACGCGGTCATATTGCAAACCCGCCGTCGAAACGTTCTTTTTGCCCTGCACGCCCAAAGGCGAAGCGTCCATCAAAACGAAATTTCCGGCTTGCGGAAAAATGATTTTCGAGCCGTCATCGGACAGAGCGTAGCCGAACGCGCCTTCGGTTAAAACCGTTTCCTTGCGGTCTTTTAAGCTGAATATTTTCAGCGTCGGCTGACGGTCGCCCTGCCGCCCGTAATAAAACGCCGAGCCGGTCGTGTAAAACAGAAAATTTTTGTTCGCCGAAAGATTTCCGATATTGTCGGCATCGACCGGAACGCGCGCCACGCGATTTTGTAAGCCGTCAAAATCAATCCGCAAAACCGTGTTCGGATTCGGCGGCATCGGCGTCGGTGTCGGCGTCGGAGCCGGGCTGCCGCTCGGCGTCGGAGTCGGTGTCGGTGATTGAGTTGGCATCGGCGCGGGCGTCGGCGTCAAAGACGGAACGCCCGATTCGAGCTTCGGTTCTTCTCTGGTAATCGTCACCTCGTCGCTTTCGTTCGGAAACGGGTGTTTGACGTCTCTGCGCAAGGCGAGCGCGTAAATTCCGACGTTGCGGTTTCCGGCATAATTAAATTCGATGTTCGAGATTTGCGGCGCAAATTCCCTGACCGAAAGATAATACAGGTAATTCCCGTTCGCATCCCAGGCGGGATTGAATTCGTTAAACATCGAATCGGTAACTTTTTTCGTCGTTCCGTCCGATTCGCTCCAAATGTAAATCGAAGAAAGACCGTTTTCTTCCGGCATCGAAAAAGCCAGATGATTGCCGCGCGGCGACCACGTGTAATCGCGAATCTGACCTTGCGGCGAATCGGCGATTTGCACGAATTGTTTGGTCGCCAGCGTTAAAACGTAAACTTTTCCATCCTTGTCGCTAAAGGCGAGGTATTTTCCGTCGGGCGACCATTCCGGCGAGTAACGCATCGCTTTTCCGCCGCGCGTGATTTGTTCGGCGGGCTTCGAGCCGTCCTGCTGGACAATCCAGATTTCTTCCTCGCCCGTTTTGTCGGAAATATAAGCGATGCGCGAGCCGTCGGGCGACCAGCGCGGAAATTTATCGTGCGTGCCGCTTGATTGCGTCAGATTTCGCGTCGCGCCTTTTTCCGCCGGCGCGGAAAAAATTTCGCCGCGCGCGCCGAACAAAACGCGCTCGCCTTTCGGACTCAGCGAAACGTCGGCGATAAAATTCGCCACCGGAATTCTATTCGGGCGGCTCGAAACGCTGTCGGTCGGAACGTTTATCGCAACGGGCGCGGATTTTCTCGCGCGCGTGTCGAAAATTTGCAGCTCGCCGTTTAATTCATAGACGATGCGGCTCTTTCTGTCCGAGGAAGCCCAGCGGACGTCGTAAGTTTTGCCGTTCGTCTGCTGCGCCGATTTATTGGTTTTCGTGTCGTAAGCGTAAAGATTAAAATGACCGTCGCGGTCGGAGACGTAGTAAATCGTGTCGCCGATCCACATCGGCTCGCGGCTGGCGCGCGGCGATTCGGGCGTGATTAATTTCGCGTCGCTCGTGTTGATGTCAAAAATATAAAGCTGGCTCGCCTGCCCGCCGCCGTAACGTTTTTCGGGACGGAAATCGCGCGCGCGCGGCGAATAAACAATCTTCGTGCCGTCCGGCGAAAAATCGCCCGCGCCCGATTCCGGCATCGGCAGCGGCTCGGCGTTTCCGCCCTCGACCGGCACGGTGTAAAGCCGGGTTTCAGTCAGCGTCCACGAATCGCGGTGCGAGCGAAAAATGATTTTTTTGCCGTCGTCCGTCCAGTCGTAAACCTGATTGTCGTAGCCCCAGCGCGGCGTAAACGGACCTTTCGCCGGATAAAACGTCAGTTGTTTGGGCGCGCCGCCCGTCGCCGGCATCACGTAAACCTGTTCGTCGCCGTCGTATTGCCCGGTAAAGGCAATCCAGTTTCCGTCGGGCGAAAACTTGGCGAAAACCTCCACGCCCGGATGCGCGGTCAGCCGCGTCGCCGTCCCGCCGCTTGCGGCAGCCGTCCAGATGTCGCCGCCGTATGTGAAGGCGACTTTTTCGCCGTGAATGTCGGGAAAACGTAAAAGCTTCGTTTGCGCAAAAGCTGTTGCAATGAAAAAAAAGCAGAAAACCGGAATGAGACTCAAACGACACGAAAGTTTGAACATATTTGCTCCGAAGTATTTTTAATTTTTTGAATCGAAAACCTATCAAATTGTTTTCGGCGATTTTGCCAGGATGATTTCACAAGCCCGTTCAGGCGTATCGGCAAAATCCAGCAGCGAAACGTCTTCGTCGCTGACGACCAGATTCTGCTGCCAGCACTGGACGACCGGCTGCCAGCATTCGCCCAAAAGAACCAGCGGGCGGCGGTCAATCACACCCGTCATCAGTTTGTTCCAGACGAGCGAAATTTCCGTGATTGTTCCCATTCCGCCTTTCAGCGCGATAAAGCCGACCGAGCGGGTAATCAAATTCTGCAAACGCTCGTAAAAATGCTGCGAAGCGACTTTATCCGTCAGAAAGCGGTTCGGTTCGGCTTTAAACTCGTTCATGACAATGCCCAAAACGCGCCCGCCTTTTTCCCGCGCCCCGCGCGAAGCGGCTTCCATTACGCCCAGATAACCGCCCGTGCAGATGGTAAAACCGGCTTCCGCCAGACGCGCGCCGATTTCTTTCGCCTGTTCGTATTCGGGAGAATTTTCCTTGCAGCGCGAGCCGCCGAAAATGGTGACAATTCTTTCTTCGCTCATAACTATTTTATCTTTTCACCCGAAACCCGTTTTGCGGCGACGTCCGGCTGACCGCCCGTTTTCGCCGGAGTTAAATTGAGAATCTGAGTCATTATGTTATAAACGTCAACATTTTCAAAAGGCTCTGCGACAATTCCTTTTTTAAAATACACGCCGCCCGCGATAAAAATCGCCCGCCTCGACCCCAGCCGACCGCCGCCGCGCTCGCCTTTCGATTTGGTGAAACCGGCGCGTTTTCCGTTTATACAAGTTTGCTCGTTCAATCAATTCTTTCTCGTTTTCGGTTGATAATTGTGAATGTTGTTTTCCGTAAAAGGCAAAACTTCCAGATTTTCCCGAACGAATTTTCGACCGTTCCACGCGAAAGTAAAACGCGTAAAACTATCTGTATTTACATCCGTTTCATAATCTTCGCTTCGCAAATCGGTATTTTCGGCGTGACATTTTCCGAAAACTTCTAAAACAAGTTTTTTATTTTCCGTCCAAACTTCTTTTAACCCGCAGTCGGCTTCGCTTCCCGTCGTCAGCCGCCAGAGCAATTTGGCTTTTCCTTTTTCCAAAGAGAAAAGATGAAAGCCGTGCTTATAAATTGAAGAGCCGCCGCCCATAAAAGTAGTTAAATCGACCAACGCATCTTCTTTTGCATCGCCTGTCAAATCCGCGTATTGAATATCTTTGACGGCGTATTCCAGCCGCGAAGGCGTTTTCGAAGTCGATTTTTCGCTCAAATCGAGCCTGCCGTCTTTAACCGTAATGCCGTCGGGATAAGCGAAATTTTTAAAATCAATCCGGCGAATTTCCGAATTATTCCGTGCAGAATATTCCGGCTTGCCGTTTTCATCGGGCAACGCTTTCCGAATTTCGTTTGCAGCGGCGATATTTTCTTTATTAAAATTTTTACTTGCCGAACTGCGCTGACCGCCGCCGCAGCTCGACCAAAACAACAAGGCGAACGCTAAAAAGAAAATACTTTTCATAAAATAAATTAAAGTTTCAGGCGGCGGGCGTGAAAAAATGTCCGGAAGTATATTATCACTTGAAATCACCGGGTAACAGTCGTAAAAGAGTAGCCATATCGGGCTATGTTATTCTACGGCTGAATTATTTTAAAACATTGCGCAAGAGCTTTTCTCCGGGCGCGGCTGTCTTCTGCCGAAATCGCCGATGACTCGGTAATTATAAAAAGGATAACTCGCCGCCGCGTGTTTTCCCGGTAAATTATCAGGTGCAGGCGACGTCGAATTTCAGATAATAGCTTTTGTTTTTTGATTTGAAATGTTTGATTCCTATCGAATCTTCGTCTTTTTGCCTTTCCGCGTCGGTTAATTCGACTTCTTTTTTAATAATGTTCGGCGTGTTTTTCGGAACTATCCGAAACGTTCCGTCGTCGGAGATTTCCAGCCAGAGATTTATCTCCTCGTCATAGCTTAAATCGACGTAAATCTTTGTTCCGTCAAAGGAAATTCCGACCGGCTCGTTGTCCATCGGCTTATACCAGCTTTTGACGGTTTTCTTAAAGGTTTTATTATCAACCAGCTTAACTTCCTCAAAATAGAAATCTTTCGGTCGTTTTAAGGTCGTCTGTCGATTACCGGCGAAAACCGTCCAGTTATGATGGTTAACCTGCCTGACCGGAACTTCGAAGTTGCAGCCGCACGGATAATTCCAATCTCTGCTCATTATTTGAAAAGATATTTTTTTTCCGCTCAAATCTTCCAAGCCGTATTTAAACGGAACGTAGGCTTCGCCGACGTAACCGTCGTCGCCGTTTTTGCCGTTCGCCTCGGCAATCGCACAATCCAAAATAGAAAAATCGAGACCTTTATTTTTTATCAAAGCGTTTCCGTAGGCGGCTAAGGCGACGACCGGCATTTGCGGATTCTTCTGTTTTTTCGCGTATATTTCCTGAACGACCAACGACGGTTTGATTACCCGCGGCTGCGCCTGAACCTTATTTTGCGAAGACGCAACGAGCAAAGATAAAAGCAGCAGCAGGAGCACAAACGCCGGCGACGCCTGATTTTTTGACATTGATAAAATCTCCGTAAAAGTCTAAACGGCAATAGATTAAATAAAACAATCTGAATTCTAATGGAAAAGCTCGCAACTGCAAAACGCGCCAATTTGACTTTTTTCCGGAGGGCGCGCAAATTTTAAATAAATGGCGGAAGAAAAGAAAAAGAAAGTAAATTATTCGAGCGCGTGGCGCGAAGCCAAAGATTTGATTTGGAAAGCGCGCTGGCGTCTGGCTTTCGGAAGTTCCTTGATGCTGGTCAGCCGTCTTGCCGGAATGGTTCTGCCGGCTTCGACCAAGTTTATCGGCGACGAAGTTTTCGTCAATCGTCGTTACGAGCTGCTGAAATGGATTGCGCTCGCCATCGGCATCTCGGCGTTGATTCAGGCGGTCACGTCTTTCGCGCTGTCGCAGATTCTGGGCGTCGCGGCGCAGCGCGCGATTACCGATATGCGCAAGCGCGTGCAGCGAAAAATCGAGCGCCTGCCGATTTCGTATTTCGATTCGACGCAGAGCGGGCAGCTTATTTCGCGCATTATGAACGACGCGGAAGGCATTCGGAATCTGGTCGGAACCGGACTCGGGCAAATTCTCGGAAGCATCGTCACGGCAACGATTGCGGTCGGCGTTTTGTTTTATATCAACTGGCGTCTGACGGCGGCGACGATTGTCGTGCTCGTCGCGTTCGGCGGCGTGCTGGCTTACGCCTTCAAAAAGCTGCGCCCGATTTTCCGCGAGCGAAACGTGATAAACGCCGAAGTAACGGGACGCCTCGGCGAATCGCTCGGCGGCATCCGCATCGTCAAGGCTTACACGGCGGAAAAACGCGAAGAACTGAGTTTCGCGCGCGGCGCGCATCGCCTTTTTAGAAATATCGCCAAATCGCTGACGGGCGTTTCGGCGGTCGGCGCGTTTTCGTCAATCGTCATCGGCGCTATCAGCGTCGTGATGATTCTGATTGGCGGCAGCGCCGTGCAGACGGGCACGATGACGCTCGGCGATTTTCTGATGTATATCTCTTTCACTTTTCTGCTGGCGATGCCGATTGTCGAATTAACTTCAATCGGCACGCAGATTACGGAAGCTTTCGCCGGTCTCGACCGCATCCGCGAGGTGATGCAGATGACGACCGAAGACGAGGAAGACACGCAGAAACAGGCTTTGCCGCGAGTCGCCGGGACGATTGATTTTGAAGACGTCTATTTTGAATACGAGGAAAACGTGCCGGTTTTAAAAGGCGTTTCGTTTCATTCGGAAGCCGGAAAAACGACGGCGCTGGTCGGCTCCAGCGGTTCGGGCAAATCGACGATTCTGAGTCTCGTTCTCAACTTTATCCAGCCGAACAAAGGCTTGATAAAAATCGACGGCAAGGATTTGCAAGCCGTCAAACTGCGCGATTACCGCTCGCATCTCGGCGTCGTTTTGCAGGATAATTTTCTTTTCGACGGCACGATTCTGGACAATATCCGTTTCTCGAATCCCGAAGCGAATCTCCTGGAAATCAAGGAAGTCTGCCGCGTCGCCAACGCCGACGAATTTATCGAAAAATTTCCCGACGGCTATAACACGATTGTCGGCGAGCGCGGCGTCAAGCTTTCCGGCGGGCAGCGCCAGCGCATCGCCATCGCCCGCGCGCTTCTTGCCAATCCGCGGATTTTGATTCTGGACGAAGCGACTTCTTCGCTCGATTCGGAAAGCGAAGCCCTGATTCAGGAAGGCTTGCGCCGCCTGCGCGAAGGCAGAACGACATTCGTTATCGCGCACCGGCTTTCGACCATTCGCTCCGCCGACCAGATTCTCGTCGTCGAAGCGGGCGAAATCGTCGAGCGCGGAACGCACGAAGAATTAATCGCCTTCGGCGGGCGCTACAAACAGCTTTACGATAAACAATACCGCTTCGAGCAGAATCTTTTCATCAATCCGGGCGAGGATTTTCTGAAAACCGAAAATTTATCGGCGACGAAGTTATAAAAATAAGTCTTGAAGCTTCACTTTGCGAGCTTTGCGGGAGATGATTTTTCTAAGAAAGTTTTCCCGCTTGAGAATCAAAACTCGCAAAATTTTCCATCTGAATTTAATTTAACTCGCCGCCGATAATTCGCTGCAAATGCGGAAATCTTTCCAGCCGCCGGCAAGCCTGCAAAACGATTTGCAGCATCGGTTTGATAAACGGAATAAAATAAGCTTTCTCGCGGAAAACCGATTGATAGGAAAACGTTCCGGTCGCTTTCAGACAGCGCTGAATCGTCTGCAAATGAAACTCTCCGGCGAAATCGTCCGGGTCGAGCGTTTCCAGTCCGAGCTTTTCCCTTTCGCTCAAAAAGAAAAGCCTTTTTTCGCGCACCCAGGCGCGCGACGGCGGCGCTGAAACTCTATCCAGCAGAAGCGAAACCAAATCATACGTCGCCGAGCCGAGCCGCGCGTCCTGATGGTCGATTATCCGCAGACGGTTTTGCCGGTCAATCATCAGATTCGCCGTGTGAAAATCGCGGTGACACAAAACGCTCGCTTTTGTTTCCAGCTCGCGCGCGATTTCCGTGAATTCCGCGCTCAATAGGCGCTGGTCTTCGCCGGAAAGCTTTTGTTTTTTCAAGCTTTCAAAATAATGAGTTTTAAAAAAATTCAATTCCCAGCCGAGCTTTTCCTCGTCGAATTTCAGTTTTGCCGCAATCGAATTCAGCTCAAACGCTTTCGGCGTCGCAGCCTGGATGCGGGCGATTAAACGAATGGCGTCGTTCAGAAAATCTTCGCGCGTTTCGTCGCCGGCTTTTTGCAAAACGTCGCGCAGAATCCGGTCGCCGAAATCTTCGAGAATGATTATTCCCGAAGCTTCGTCGAAAGCGTAAATCCCGGCGACCGGCAGGCGGCTTTCCAGAAAAAGCCCGGTCACGTCCAGATAATTGTGCTCGGCGGCGACAAAAGCTTCGCCGTAAATACAGGCGATTGCCGGCTGATTCTGCCAGTCGATGCGAAAAAACTCGCGCGTCGAAGCGTCGGGCGTGAGAACTTCGAGCCGCACGTTTCCGGCGTCCGTCTTTTGATTTGAAAGAAAATTTATTAAACGCTCGCGGGCGCTGGTTTGAAACATAAATTCGTCGGTCGTCGGCAGCGGAAAATTCCGTTCACTGATTAAGCGGAACGATATAATTTTCGCCCTGCTGATAGCCTTTCATCGCCTTTTCGGGAATTTCCGCGCAATGCGTCAGCATCTCGGCGCGGACAATCGCGACATTTTCAAAAGTTTCGCCGTTTTTTATACGCACGCCGTCGGCGATAATCGCGCGGTTTAAATTCGCGCCTTCGGCGACGGAAACGTCGTCCCAGATAACCGAATTGAAAATATTTGCGGCGGGCGAAATTCGGCAATTATCGCCCTGAACGACGTTGATGTTTTTCATCATCGCGAGACTGATGTCCAGGTAGCGCGGAATGGTCGAAAGCTCGAACCAATTGGCGTCGGTTACGTGCGCGGCGATTTTTTCGCCGTTTTCTATGGCGGGAATATAGACGGACGGCAGAATGTCCGAATAGACGCCGCGCGGAATGTATTCGAAAACGCGCGGTTCGAGAATATGGATGCCGGTAAACATCAATGGATTTTCGATTTGCGATTGCCGATTGGCGATTTTTTCTTTGGTTAAAGGTTCGGGAAAATTGCCGAATTCTTTTATAAAACCGTTTTCGGTGATAATTTCCGTAAATCTTTCGCGCCGCGCGTTCGGCTTTAAAACCATCGTCGCCAGCGCGCCCGTTTTCCGGTGCGTTTCGACGGCGGCGGCAATATCTATGTCGGTAATGATTTTTCCGTTGACGATTAAAAACGTTTCGTCTGCGAGCAGATGCCGCGCGTTGTCGAGCGCGCCCGAAGTGCCGAGAATTTCCGGCGCTTCGATTGTGTAATGAATATTGACGCCGAAGCGCTCGCCGTCGCCGAGCGCTTTTTTGACCGATTCCGGCTGGTGATGAAGATTGACGACGACATCGCGAAAGCCGTAGCGGGCGACGTATTCGGCGACATAGCCGACCAGCGGCTTCCCGAGAAAAGGTATCGCCGGTTTGGTGCGGTCGATGGTTAAAGGAAAAAGCCGCGTTCCGAAACCGGCGGCTAGAATCATCGCTTTCATAGCATTATTTACGACAGGTCAATTTTTAAAATTACTTTTTTCTCTTGCTAAATGCAAATTTGCAGATTTTCGATTGTCGGCTAAAATCAAAAATCTATGTCGGATTCTTTAAATGCGAAAACCTACGCGATTTTTTCCAAGCCGTCGAACGGGAAAATCATTTCCCGGCTTCGCGCCGCGCCGAACGAAGTGTTTGAGTTTCCTTTCGTCGAAGCCGAAAAAACCGAATTAAATTCGACGGAAGCAGTTTTTATAAAAAACGTTTTCGAATTTGAATGGATAATATTTCCCGACATTTACGCGGTCGAATTTTTTCTGGAAGCGCTGGCGCAGGCGAATCTGGAATTTTTCGAGCTTGATTCACTGCGGATTTTAGCGGTCGGCGAAGCCGTCGCCGACCGGCTTCGCTTTGCGCAGATTCACGCCGACGTGATTCCAGTCCGGATTGACGCGGAAACCGTTTTTGCGGCTCTGCGCGATTACCTGTATGACGAAGAAGAATTTAAAAATCTCCGCATTCTGATGCCGAAAGAATCCGCGTCCGACGCGGCATTGACCGAAATGCTGCGCCGAAACGAATCGAAAGTGACGGGGCTGAATATTTACCGCCTGAAAACCGAAGACGCCGCCGGGTTAACCAAACTCAAAGCGCTTTTAAAAGGCGGCGCGGTTGACGAGTTTGTTTTCACTTCGCCCGCCGACGTCTTGAATTTAGCTGCCGTCTTCGGCGAAAAATTAAAAGATTTGTTAGCCGGAACGAGCGTTTCGGCAACCGACGAAACGACTTTTCAAACGCTTCGCGAATACGAATTAAGACCGCTTTATTTCAAAAAAAATTGAGGCTGAGAATTTCTCAGCCTCAATTCTTAAACAACTAAGCTGTGCTTAGTGGCTGTTGTAGTTTGCCACCGGATAGTCGCCCTGCTGACCCCATTCAAAGGAACGCAATGCGCTGTTTGATGACTGTCTGATGTAGAAGAAGTTCTGTTGAACGTCTGCATTCGGTCTCCAGACAGCAATGTCCGTTTTACCGTCGCCATCATAATCGCCCTGCGTCGGGAAGTCGGTTGCCGACAAGCCCCACGGCTGACCGTAATGAATGACGTTGTTGGCGTTGCGTCCGAGAACGCTCCAGATGATTTGTCCGCCGCTGCCGCGTGCCACCGCAAAGTCGTCTTTGCCGTCGCCGTCGTAGTCGCCGGGCAGAATCAGGTCGCTGGAAGTTCCCCACAATACTGCTTCAGAGCCGCCGGTTGATTTGTTCAACAGGAAGACGCCTTGTCCGCTGCCGTTGTTGCGTTGGACACAGTAATCGTTTTTGCCGTCGCCGTCATAATCGCCCGGTGACGGGAAGTCGCCGTTCTGTCCGAATTGGACGAACGTGATGCCGCCGTTTGCCGTCGCGCTGCCGCGATAATACCAGAAGCTGGGCTGTCCGGCTGATGCGCCGCTGCGATAAACCGCGAAATCGTCGATGTCATCGCCGTCATAATCGCCGACTACGGTCGGGTCGTCGCCCGTCGCTCCCAATTCACGTGCCACCAGCGTCGCATTCGTGCTGCGCAGAGCATAGAAGAACGAGTTCGGAGCCGATGTCGGACGATAAACGGTAATGTCGTGTTTGTCATCGCCGTCGAAATCGCCGGAAACGAAGAAATCAGTCGAGATGCCCCACGGCGTCTGCGTGCTGGTCGTGCCGTTGTTGATAAACCACGTCACCTGACCGCCCGAACCGCCGCCCGTATTACGAACCACGACATAATCGGTTTTGTTGTCGCCGTTGTAATCCAGCGGTGCTTCCACATCTGTCGGAGCAACGATGGTGCCCGGCGTATATGAAAACGTGTCGATACCGATGTAGTTGGAGTTATCGCCAGCCGGACCGCCATTGGTCACGAAATAACGAAAAGCGATACGACCGCTTGCGCCGCCTGCGGGAAGTCCCGCTAAAGTAATCGTGAATTCCGTCCACACATCCGGATAACCGCCGACGGTCAAACCCGGGTTGATGCTTGTTAAAAGAGTAGTAAAATCGCCGACCGCGGTCGAACCTGTGCCGACGTTGGTGCTTGCGCCGTTGGTTGATAAGCGAACTTCCAATCTGTCCGGGAAAGGACTGTCGGTCGTCGTTCGCGTCCAGAATTTAACCACGTCGCCATTGTTAAATGTGCGATTCGGCGTCAGCAGCCAGTTGCTGATGGTATTGTCGCCGGTCGTGCTGTTGAAGTTAGCTCCGATGTAAGAAGTGACGGCTCCAGCCTGAGCCGGAAAAACCGCCGAGTTCCCCTGAAACCAGCCGGTCGTGCCGGTCGGCGTGCTGTTGTTTTGAAAAAACCAGCCGGCAGCCGAAAGTGTCGTGATATTTGCAAAATCTTCGTTGATAGCCTGCGCTTTGGCAATATTGGCAAAACCGAAGATCGCCACTGAAATAACAGCCATCTTTAACACAAATGACCGTGTGGACTTGGTACGTTTAGCCCAGAACATAAGTAAACTTGCCTCCTCAAAATTTTAAGACGAATTTGTTGCTTCAGCCGATTGAGAAACTTTCTGAAAAACTCGCCAACAAACTGAAGTTCAATAAACAGAATAGTGACTGCAATTTACTTTTTTTTTGTGGAATTGTCAAGGAAATTTCGCCCGCACGCTTATATATGTTTGCTTTAATAATATTTTTTTTGCTGATTTATCGCGTTTTTCCGCGCCGATTCATTACACTACGGAAAAAACAAAAATTTCGGTTTCGTTTTCAATTAAATAAAATGAGACTATAAAGAAAATTTTCAAACCCGCTTGAAGATTTCTGAAATTATGGGCGCGAGTGAAACGGCAAATGTCATTTTATTATTTATAGACGGTTTCGGCATCGGCGAAAAGGATGAAAAAAATCCACTGGCGCAGACGGAAACGCTTGCGCCGCTGGCACATTTTAAAAACTTTTCGACGCCGGTAATCTATGACGGCATAATGGTTCCGACCGACGCGCGGCTCGGCGTCGAAGGTCGCCCGCAGAGCGCTTCGGGTCAGACGACGATTTTAACCGGCGTCAACGCGCCCGCCTTGCTCGGCTATCACAAACAGGGCTTTCCGAACCAGGCTCTGCGCGACCTTATCGGCGAGCATTCGATTTTTCGGCAGCTGAAAAATCTCGGCATCGAGCCGAACGTTTTCGCCAACACCTACACGCCGCAGTTTTTCGAAGCCGCGCCGCGCTGGAAATCGGCGACGACCGTTGCCGTCGAAGCCGCCGGACTCGCCTTTCGCCGCCTGCCCGATTTAGTCGGACGCAAAGCGGTTTTTCACGATTTCACCAACGAGGATTTGCGCGAGAGAGGCTTTGACGTGCCCGTCTTTTCGCCCGCCGCAGCCGCCGCCATTATCGTCGAGCTGGCGGCAAATCATCGCTTCGTGCTTTACGAGCATTTTCTGACCGACAAAATCGGGCACGCGCAGGATTTTGAAAAAGCGCGCGTTCTTTTGCCGCAGCTCGCCGAATTTGTCAGAGAAGTTTTGCGGCAGGCAGACCTCGAAAAAACGACCGTCATCTTGACAAGCGACCACGGCAACATTGAAGATTTGTCCGTTCGCAATCATACTTTGAACGACGTTCCGACCATTGTCTGGGGCAGAAAACGCTTTGAAGCTGCCGCGCGAATAAAATCGCTGGCTGACATTACGCCCGCGATTATCGGTCTTTTGAGCGAAAATTAAATTTATGCACGTTTCCGACGAAACCAAAAACGACCGCCGCGAGATTTTCGGCTGGGTGATGTACGACTGGGCGAATTCCGCTTATTACACGACGGTCATCGGCGTTTTGATTGCGCCTTACTTAACGCGGCTCGCGCAGGGACACGTCGGCGACAACGGCGTCGTGTTCGATTTAGGCTCGCTCGGCGCGATTACGGCGAAATCGCTCACCTCGGCGACGACCGTGATAGGCGTTTTGATTCAGGCTTTCCTGATGATTCTGCTGAGCGCGATTGCCGATTATTCCAACCTGAAAAAAACTTTTATGATGATTCTCTGCTACACGGGCGTGGCGGCGGGTTGTTTGATGTTTTTTATCGACGGCGACAATTATCTGCTCGGCTGCGTGCTGCTGATTATCACCAACGTCTGTATCGGCGCGAGCCTCGTTTTTTATAACGCTTATCTGACCGAAATCACCACCGAAGATCGGCGCGACCGTGTTTCCGCCAAAGGCTACGCTTACGGTTATATCGGCGGCTCGATAATGCTGGTAGTCAATCTTCTGCTGCTCAATTACGCCGACGCGCTCGGCATTTCGACCGCGCTCGCCATTAGAATTTGTCTTATCGTCGCCGCTTTATGGTGGGGCGGATTTGCCGTCATTACTTTTACGAGATTAAAAAATCGCGGCGTCAAGCGCGAAATTCCCGCCGGGAAAAGCATCTTTTCGGTTGCCTTTGCGGAAATCGCCCAGACTTTGAGGGAATTTCTTCATTTGCGCTACACGCTGCTTTTTCTGGTCGCTTATCTTTTTTACAACGACGGTATTCAGACGGTTATTTATCAGGCGTCCGTTTTCGTCGAACAGGAGCTTTTTATCGCCAAAGGCTTGCCGTCCGACCCGATTTTTCTCGTCCTGTTATTTCTGGAAACGCAGATTGTCGCCTTTGTCGGCGCGCTCTTTTGGGAACGCGTCTCGCGCAAAATCGGCGCTAAAAACACTATTTTAGTTTCGCTCGCGTGGTGGGCGGGAATCGTCATTTTCGCCTACGGTTTTCTGCACGATAAAAGTCAGGCGTGGTATCTCGGCGCGGGCATCGGCTTCGTCATCGGCGGCACGCAGTCGCTTTCGCGCTCGCTTTATTCGCAGTTGATTCCGAAAGGGCGCGAAGCTTCCTTTTTCAGCTTTTACGAGATTTCCGAAAAGGGCACGTCGTGGATGGGCTTGCTGATTTTTTCGGTCGTCGTCGCCTCGACCGGCTCATACCGGCACGCGATTCTGGCACTGATTTTCTTTTTCGTCGTCGGCGGATTGCTGCTGGCATTCAACCCGATAAAAAAAGCGATTCACCAAGCCGGACAGCACGCGCCGGAAGAAGCGGCGGGAAATTCGTAACGGCGAATCCGGCAACTCGGCGCGCATTGAAGTTTTTGCCGCGCGCTCACAAAAAGATATTGCGCATCGAGCCTCAAAAGCCGCGCATCGGGAAAATCATTGCGCATCGAAAGTTAGCGGTTTTTAAGGTTTTTTTTCGTGTTTCTTTCGTGTTTTTTCGCGGCTAAATCTCATTCCGCGTAAATTTTCAGCACGGCAATTTCCGGCGGCACGTTGAATCGCAGAGGCAGAATGCTTGTGCCGACGCCGGTCGTTACGAACATATCGACGCCGCGGTCGCGCACGTGACCGTAAGCGTATTTCTGACCGTAGCTCGAAGGAATCACCGGACAACCGACCAGCGGCAGACAGACCTGACCGCCGTGCGTGTGTCCCGCCAGAATCAGGCGAATATCGGGCGAGATTGGCGAATCGCCCGTGATGACGGGCAGAATATCGGGGCTGTGCTCCAGCACAATCACGTCGCCGGCAGGCTCGACTTTCGCTAAATTCTCTTTCGCGTTTCCGGCAAATATCGCCCAATCAACGATGTGCATATGGTCGAGCAAACCGAGCAGGCGAAATTTCCGACCGTCTTTTTCCAGCGCGACGGCTTTGTTCTGCAAAACCGTGATGCCCGCTTTTTCCAATTCGATTTCGACGATGCGGTCGTTATACCATTCATCGTGATTGCCCAGCACGGCGTAAACGCCGAGCGGCGCGCGCAAGCCTCTGAGGTTTTCGCCGATTGTTTCCATCGGCATCTTCAGCTCGCCGCTTCTTTCGTTTCGCTGGCTGACGTAATCGCCTAAAAGCACGATTAAATCGGCGTTTTGCGCGTTGGCTAACTCGACGACGCGGCGGATTTTCGCCTCGTCGATATAATTCGAGCCGCCGTGAATGTCCGAAACGGCGACGATTTTCAAGCCGTTCAAAGCCGGATTCCAGTTTTTGATTTTCAACTCGTATTCGTTGACCACGAGTCGATTCGGTCCGATGAAATAACCGTAAGCCAGACATAAAACGCCGATGATAATCAAAGCGGCAAATGCGAGCAGAAGTTTTTTTAACATTTTTTTAACATAGGTAGTAAAAAACGGCAGGTGGAAAACGGTAAGTGGTAAGTTGCAACGGATAAAGCTGCGACTTCAAAATAACGAACTTACCACTTACCGTTTTCCACTTGCCACTTAAAAATATTCGTTCCAGCGTTTATCGACCAGTCGTTTAATATCTTCGCGCGTTTCGACTTCCGCCGGATACCAGGGCTTCATTCGCGCGTCGATGATAATCGGCGCGGTGTAGGCGAGATGATTGTGTTTTATCTCGACGTTATGCGCGTAAACGTCGGTCGCCGGATTAAAGCGCGTCCAGGTCGCCCACAAAAAATTTTCGGGCGTGTCGGCGTATTCGATTTTATCGTGCAGGACGACGATTTGAAATTCGTTGAAATTGTTGATTTTGGCGATTCTTTCCGGCAGGGTTTTGTCTTTTTCGTAGGCGCTCGTTTCCAGCACCAGACAGCCGCCGCAGAAAACTTTCGCCCGTTTGACGCCGAGCGGCAGCGAGCCTTCAAACTCGCGCTTCAATTCCCTTTTCGCCGCGCCGGTGCCGACCATCATCGCTTTCGAGCCGTGATTTATCTTGCCCGAAGCGTAATCCAAAGTGTCGAACGAAGTGTTCGAGAAAATAAAAAAATCCGTCGTCCAATCGACGCGCGCGAGAATGTGTTCAAAAAGCTGCTTAAAGTTTCGCAAATCCTGCGGCGTGTCGGTCAAAAGCAGAAATTTCGTGAGCGACAGCTGACCTTCGCCCAAAATGCGGAAGCCCGCGCCGAGCGCTTCGCGGGCGTATCGTTCCTTGACGACCGCCGCGGCGAGCGAGTGAAAACCCGTTTCGCCGTAGCTCCACAAATCTTTGACCGCCGGCATCACCAGCGGAAACAGAGGCGACAGCAATTCCTGCAAATAATCGCCGATAAAAAAATCTTCCTGTCGCGGCTTGCCGACGACCGTCGCCGGATAAATCGCGTCCTTTCGGTGAAAAACGGCTTGCGCCTCGAAAATCGGATAATCGTGCTGCAAGGAATAATAACCGTAATGGTCGCCGAAAGGTCCTTCCGGTTTCCGCTTGTGCGGCTCGACTTTTCCGCAGATGGCAAATTCGGCTTCGGCAACCAGCCGATGATGATTTTTTAATGGATTCTCGACCGTTTTTATTTTATTTCCCGCGAGCAGCGAGGCGAGCATCAATTCGGGAACGTCTTCCGGCAGCGGCGCAATCGCGGCGAGAATCATCGCGGGCGCGCCGCCCAGGAAAATCGTCACGGGCAAAGATTGATTCAGCTTCTCCGCTTCGTGATAATGAAACCCGCCGCCCTTGTGAATCTGCCAGTGAATGCCGGTCGTCTGCGCGTCGTAGCGCTGGATGCGATACATTCCGAGATTGTGCTTGCCGCTCGTCGGGCTTTCCGTGTAAACCAGCGGCAAGGTGACGAAATGCCCGCCGTCTTCGTGCCAGAGCTGCAAAAGCGGTAGTTTATTTAAATCGGCGGGTTTATCAGACGCTTCCAGAACCGGCGCGTTTTTGACTTTTTTCGTTCCGAGCTTTAAAGCGTCGAAAGCCATCGAGCGATACGCCCACAATTCTTTCGGCTTCGGCGGCAGAATTTTATCGACCAGCTCGACCGCCGTTTTGACGAATTCCTGCGGCTTTCGCGTAAAGGCAAGCTCGATGCGTTTGTTCGTGCCGAAAAGATTGGTGACGACCGGATACGCCGAGCCTTTGACGTTTCTGAAAAGCAGAGCCTTGCCCTGCTCGTCAATCACACGGCGGTGAATCTCGGCGATTTCCAGATACGGGTCGACTTCCGCCGTGATTTCGGTCAAATCATTTTCGCGGCGAAGCGTTTCGAGAAAGGAACGCAAGTTGGTGTGCATCAATCTATTGAAACAAAGGCTTTTTCAAATGACAACCTTATCTAAAATAAAAACCGCAAACAAGTTTACGAAATAAAACTTGTTTGCGGTTAAATTTGCCGGCTGACAAAATTAAACTTACGAACCGATTTTAACGGCTTCGCCGGTTCGGCGTAAATTTTCTTTGCTTAAATCGAGGTCGTCGGCTTTGATGACTTCAATCGTCGTATTCGGAAAACGCTTTGCCAAATCGTCTTTAAAGACGGCGTAATCGCCGACGATGATAATGTCGCCGCCGATCAGGTTCACGCCCGCGAAATCGCGGATTTGCCGGTCGGAGACGGTTTGCACCCGTTTCATATAATCGTTTAATTCGCCGGTCGGCAAACCGAAGCTATATAAATCGGCGATTTGCGCCGCCAGCCCGCCGGTCGTTTCCAGATTGCGCCCGAAGTTGCCCGTCAGGACGGATTTGCGCGGATTCAATTCGACGTCGGCAATCGAGCCTTGCGTCAGTTTTTTAATTTCCGCCATCACCAGTTCGGCAACTTCCGCCGCCGATTCGTTTTTCGTCTGCGTCCGCGTCGAGAAATTAGACTTTGAGCTGCGCCACGCGAAACCGCTGCCCGCGCCGTAGCTCAAACCGCGCTTGATGCGAATTTCCTGATTCAGACGCGACGAGTAACCGCCGCCGAGCAGCGAATTTAAGACGCTCGCCGGATAATACTGGTCTCCGCCGCGCCCGTTCGTCGCCAGATTTTTGGCGTAGTTGACCGAAGCCTGCCCGGATTTCGGCAAATCGACGACGAGAATGCGCCTTGCTATGTTTGACTTCAAATCGCCGTTCCCGGTTCCGATACTGCTTCCGAAACCGCCGCCGCGCCCGGAGCCTTTACCGTCCCAGCCGCCGAAATATTTTTCCGCCAGTTTATTCGCGTTTTCGCTCGTGATGTCGCCGGCGAAAATTAAAACCGCAGAATACGGCTTGTAATTCGTCGAATGAAATCCGGCAATGTCTTCGCGCGTGACGGCGCTCAGGCTGCTCGGCGTTCCGCCCGCCGGATGCTCGCCGAAGCTGTATCGGCTGGCAACGTAAGTCGCCAAAAATCCGGGCTGTTTCAGGTTGTAAGTCAATCCGTCGAGCGTCTGCGATTTGAGCAAATCGATTTCTTCCTGTTTGAACGAAGGATTCAGCACCACGTCCGCCATAATCGCCATCGCCGCGTCGAGCTTGCCGCTCATCGTGCCGATAGTGACGACTGAATTATTCCAGCCCGCGCCGGCGTTTATCGAGCCGCCGAGAAATTCCATCTCTTCGGCGATTTGCGTCGCCGTGCGGGTTTTCGTGCCCTTCGTCAGCAGCGAGGCGGTCATATTCGCCAAGCCCGCTTTTTCCATCGCTTCGATTTCCGCGCCGCTTTTCACCAAAAGCTGAACCGTGACGAGCGGAACGCTTCGGCGCTCGACGACCGCGACGGTCAGACCGTTCGCCAGCTTCATTTCCTTGACGGCGGGAATCTGCACGGAGCGCGGCGCGCCCGGCGCGGGCGGCGTCTCGGTTTGCGCCGGCACAACCGCAAAGGCAAAAGGCAAAAGTAAAAAGGCAAAAATCGTTTGCTTGATACTTAAACCCGACATTTTAATTCTTTTCATAATTTTTCCTTTTTCCTTTTTACTTTTTACCGGCATCATTGTTTCCTTCGTTTTGGTAATAAATCACGATGCGGTTTTTGTCGGTGAAGTATTTTTTCATCACTCGCTGCACGTCGGCGGCGGTAACGGATTGCAGTTTTTCGATGTCGGAATTAACCGCTTTCGGGTCGCCGTCATAGGCGACGGCGCGCTCGACCGCAATCGCTTTTCCGTCATTGGTTTCCAGTTCCTGAAGTTTCCGCGTAATCAATTGATTTTTCGCTTTCTCCAATTCTTTGGCGGAAACCGGCGCGGTTTGAATTTTCTGCAATTCGGCGAGCAGAGATTTTTCCAGCTCTTCCGCGGTTTTGCCTTCCGAGGTAATGGCGTAAAAGTAAAGCAAGCCTCTATCGACGCGAATATCGCCGGTAAACGCGGCTTCCTGCGCCAGTTGCTGCTTGTAAACGAGTTCCTGATAAAGCCGCGAGCTTTCGCCGCCGGACAAAATCAATTCGGCGACGCGCAGAGCCGGAACGTCCTCGTTATTCGAAGGCGGCGCGAGATAGCTGATGGCGACCGCCGGAAAAGGAACGTTCGGCGCGGTCTGCATAAAACGTTTTTCGGCGGTGCGTTCCGGTTCGACCGTCGTCACGCGCGGAATTTTGCCGCGCGGTCTTTTAATTTTGCCGAAATATTTGTCCGTCCACGCGTCGAACTGTTTCTGGTCGAAATCGCCGACGACAATCAGATAAGCGTTGTCGGGGCGATAAAACATCTGGTAAAACGCGCGCGCATCGGTCGGCGTCGCCGCGCTCAGCTCGTCGAGATTCCCGATGCCCGGACGCTTATACGGGTGCGTCGTAAATGAAAGCTTTTCGAGATATTGCCCGAAAAGCATTCCATACGGATTTGCCAGAATCCGCTGGCGAAATTCTTCTTTCACGACGTCGCGCTCGGAATTGAAATTCGCGTCGTCGACGTTCAGATTAATCATCCGGTCGGATTCCGCCCAGAGCAGCGGTTCCAGATGATTCGACGGCACGACCTCGTAGTAATTCGTAAAATCGTCCCACGTCGAAGCGTTGTTAAAACCGCCGACGTCTTCGGTTAATCTGTCCATTTTTTCGTTCGGCATATTCTTCGTCGACTTGAACATCATATGCTCGAACATATGCGCAAAGCCCGAACGCCCCTGCGGGTCGTCCTTCGAGCCGACGTTATACCAGACGTGGATGGCGACGGTCGGGGTGGTATTGTCCTGCACGCTGACCACTTTTAAACCGTTCGCTAAAGTTCGCTCCCGGATGGCGAGCGGCGCGATTTTCGTCTGGGCAAAAGCCGCCTGGCTCAGCCCGAGAACAAAAACGAGCATTATTAAAATTGCCGAAAGTTTTCGCATAATTTTCCTTTTTTATAAAAAGTCTGAAGGTGCTTGCTGCGTGTTGATACGCAGGAAACCGCAAACAGGTTTTAAGATGCAAAATAAAAAGGGCTCGGATGCAAATCATTTCACATCGAGCCTTTGACGGATTTCCTGTCACTTGCCCGGATTGACGGCAGCGGACGTTGAAACTTTGCCGAAATCCTTGTAGACGACTTCTCTTTCATAACGCCCGGTATCGACAATTTGCATTGAATTATTGATTGTAATCGTAAAAGCCTTTTCCGGTTTTGCGTCCGAGCCAGCCGGCGTCGACCATTTTCACCAGCAGCGGGCACGGGCGATATTTCGGGTCGCCCAAACCTTCGTGCATTACGCGCAGGATGGCGAGGCAAACGTCCAAGCCGATAAAATCCGCTAAGGTCAGAGGTCCCATCGGATGATTCATACCGAGCTTCATAATGCCGTCGATGCTTTCTTTGGTCGCCACGCCTTCGTAAAGCGCGAAAATCGCTTCGTTAATCATCGGAAGCAGGATGCGGTTGGCGACAAAACCCGGAAAATCCTGGCAATCGAGCGGCGTTTTGCCCATTTTCTCGGAAAGCCGGTGAACTTTTTGATAAGTTTCATCGCTCGTGGCAATGCCGCGAATGACTTCGACCAGCTTCATCAGCGGGACGGGATTCATAAAATGCATTCCGATAACTTTGTCGGGGCGTTTGGTGACTGCCGCGATTTTCGTAATCGAAATCGAAGAAGTGTTGGAAGCTAAGATACAATCCGCGGCGGTGATTTGGTCGAGCTTTTCGAAAAGCTGTTTTTTAACGTCGAAGTTTTCCGTCGCGGCTTCGACCACGAGAAAACAATCTTTTAAATCTTCGAGATTAGTCGTCGTCGTGACGCGCCCGAGAATTTCCCGTTTCTCGTCGGCGGTCATCGTTTCTTTTTTGACGAAGCGGTCGAGGCTTTTTTCAATCGCGCCCAGACCTTTCTGCACATATTCTTCACGGATGTCGCACATTACGACGTCGAAGCCCGACGCGGCGGCGGTTTGCGCGATGCCGTTGCCCATCGTGCCCGCGCCGATGATTCCGATAATTTCACTCATTTTTTATAATTCCTCTGGATTAATAAGATTTTCTTAAAATTTCAACACAAAGACCCGAAGAACACAAAACAGTGAAAAGTGAAAAGTGAAAGGTGAATAACATTATTCACCTTTCACTTTTCACTTTTCACTAAAAAGCGTTTATGCCCTTCGGAAGTTTTTTAATTAACGCCAGTTATTCGGCGGCGGCGGATTGAACTGCTGTTGCTGCGGCGCGCCGCCCAGATAAAATCTTTTTCCTTCCTCGCCGAACAGAAACCACAAGCCGTAAATTCCGGCGGCGGTTCCGAGCGGAAACGAAAGGCACGAAACGATGCTGGCGACGATTCCCCACGTTCGCGCGCCGGGACGTTCTTTAAGTATTTTCCAGCCGCCGATTATCTGCGGAACAATCAGAAGCAGCGCGAAAGCCAGTATGAAAAGCACCATTACGATAAAAATTCCGCCGACAAACGCTTCCTGGTCTCGCCTGGCGGTGGCAAGCATCGCGCCGCCCATCACGCCGTAAATCAAACTCACAAAAAGCATTATCAACAGTTGCAGCCCGCCGTGCGCCATCAAAAAGATTCCGATTAATTTGTTATGTTCTTTTGCCGTCATTGTAGTTCTCCAGAAAATTCGCGATTAATGTCACTTAACAATACTTCAAATTACGTCAATCGCCAACAAAAGTTGCGAAAATCAATGACGAATGACGAATAAAAAAAACCGAATGGTCGAATTAATTCAGCAGTTTGAGTTAATCGACCATTCGTCATTCGTCATTTTTAATTCGTCATCGAATTAATCTCTCTCGACCGCCATCGCCACGGAGTTTCCGCCGCCGAGGCACAGAGCGGCGATTCCGCGTTTGGCGTCGCGGCGTTTCATTTCGTAGAGCAGCGTCGTCAAAACGCGACCGCCCGAATTGCCGATGGCGTGTCCGAGCGCGACCGCGCCGCCGTTGACGTTGACCCGGTCCATAAACAGTCCGAGTTCCTGCATCACGCCGAGCGCCTGCACGGAAAACGCTTCGTTCAGCTCGAACAAATCGACGTCTTCCATCTTCCAGCCGGTTTTTTCCAGAACGTTCAGCACGCCCTGCACCGGAGCCATCATAATCATTTTCGGCTCGATGCCGGAAGTCGCGTAACCGGCGATGCGCGCCAGCGGCTCGATGCCCAGCTCCGCCGCTTTCGCCGCCGACGTGACGACCACCGCCGACGCGCCGTCGTTGACGCCCGGCGCATTGCCCGCCGTCACCGTGCCGCCGTCTTTTTTGAAAGCGGGCTTTAATTTCGCCAGGCTTTCGACGCTTGTTTCCTCGCGCACCGTTTCGTCGTAGTCGAATATCAACGGCTCGCCTTTTTTCTGCGGAATCTCAATCGGAATAATCTCGTCCTTGAATCTGCCGGATTGGCGCGCTTCCATCGCTTTGCGATGCGAGTGGTAGGCGTAATCGTCCTGCTGCTCGCGCGTGATTTGATATTTTTCCGAAACCAGCTCGCCCGTGTTGCCCATATGCCAATTCTCGAACGGACACCACAAACCGTCGTGAATCAGCAAATCAGTCATCTGCGCGTTGCCCATCCGGTAGCCGTCGCGCGCGTTCGGCAGAGCATACGGAATATTCGACATCGACTCCATTCCGCCCGCGACGATGAAATCCGCATCGCCGAGCATAATCGCCTGCGCCGCCAGCGAAACCGCCCGCAAGCCCGAACCGCAAACCATATTGACCGTCAAAGCCGAAACTTCCGGCGGCAAATCCGCCTTCAAAGCCGCCTGCCGCGCCGGAGCCTGTCCCAAGCCCGCCTGCACGACGCAGCCCATAATCACTTCGTTAATATCGGCGGGCTTGACGCCCGCGCGCCTGACCGCTTCGCGCACGACGAGAGCGCCCAAATCCGTCGCCGAAAACGGTTTTAAAGAACCCTGAAATTTCCCCGTGCCCGTCCGCACGGCGCTGATAATTACCGCATCTTTAGTATCTGACATTTAATCAAAATTTCCCTTTTGTTATTGATATAAAAACTATTGTTTAGATGATAACAAATGCCTCGCGGTTTATCACTTTATCAACGGGAAACGGTGAGCGGAAGAAAGGTTAAGTGCCGAATAAAAAAAACGGTAAGCGGTAAATTAAGAACTTCGCATTCACAACTTACCGCTTACCGTTTCCCGTTTGCCGCTTCTTACGACGGTTCTTCGTCGGTTTTCTTTTTCCGCGTCAAGCCGCTCTTGCGCTCGGATTTGCGAATGCGTCCCGTGCCTTCATACAACGCGCTGTCGTCGCCGAAGTCCGGGTCGCCCGCGATGGCTTTGGCAACGTTCTGTTCCAGCTTCAGATTCCCGGCATCGACATTGTCACGCTCGGTTTTCGCGGCGGTCAATTGCTGTTCGAGCCCGGCAATCACGTCGCGAATGTCGCGCGAAATCTTCACTTTCGCCTTATACTGCGCCAGCGTCGTATCAAAAAACGTCGCGTCCGGTGCGTGAGTCTCCCACGCCGCTTCGGTCAATTCCAATTTTTCCAGTGTTTTTTTAGGTTTCATTGTTGATATATCTCCTTTTTTAGGTTTTTCGTCTTATTTGTTGAAGTTAGTTTCATCACCTGCAAGGGATGAATGTTGTCGATAAAGGAAGACGATAAACCGTCAGAGCTTTTGCGAAATCCGTGTCGGGTTTGTCGATTACTTTGTAAGTTATGTCTCTTATTTTGCCGGGTATGCGACTTCCCTCGCAGGGATTATCGAATTTCCCCAATCGGGAAAGCATATTCCTTACAGGGAAACGGTCATTTCCCGCAGGGATTAAGACTTCCCTCGCAGGGAAAGACACGTTCCCCGTAGGGAATAAGACATCTTTCGGAAAGGAATTGAGCAAATTTATCAGGATGAAGACTGATTTTCTCCCGTTTCCTTCATCTTTTCCTCAATCAGCCGCTCGAATTCTTCATAACTCCGGTTCCGATTTTAAGTCGGGCGGCGAATGAAAAATTCCGCGTTTCGCATTCCGCATCCGGCGTTTCTTTTTGTTAATCTGGTAGGTATGGCAAGAGAGTTTCAAGCGGGCGATAATCTGATTTTTCAGTTGGAAAGCGGGTTCGGTTTGCTGCGCGTGCTCGGCGCGCAGCAAACGGCGGGCGGCACAATCTGGCATCTTTCGGCTTTTGAAGATTTGTTTTTGGATACGGAAACGGCGGAAGCGGCTTTGCTGAACCCGGAATCGCTGCGCGTTTCGATTCCGCATATCGCGATGACGAATCGCGCGTTTGAGCGCACGCCGACGGCGCGCCTGAACAATCATCCTTTAACGGAAGCGGAAATAAAACGCGTGGCGGACTGGAAGGCGAATCCGCAGGCGGAAGCGGTTGACCGCTCGGCTCTGCAAATGCTCGGACTTCGGTAATGCAGGACGTAAAATGCAAAGCGCAAAATGAAACACTCGCCTCATTTTGCGCTTTGCATTTCGGATTTTGCGTTTCTTACACTCTCGGCAGATTGTAAACTCTGGCGAGCGAATTCAGCTCGGTCTGCACTCTCGCCCAACTGTTGCGCGTCATATTATTCAGACGCCGGTCGCGCATCAGGCGGTTAAGATTCCGCGCTGCGGTCAGGCAGCGGCTGACTTCGTCGCGGTTTTCCCACCACGAATCGCGGCGGTCGTATTCGCGGCGCAGCTCGTCGGCGGCGGCTTCCAGCGCGCTCGCCTGCCGCATCAGATTATCTTCGCGGCGCGTGCCGTCCATCCGCCCGCGGTCGAGCGCGCGGTCGAGTTCTCTCATAAATGCGTCGGTGGAGTTTTCCAGCCGTCGAATCATCCCGTCAACGCTCGCCCGGTTGTAGCGGCGCGCCCAATTCGGCTGAGCGCTCGCGACATCAGCCGACAAAATAATCAAAAACATTGCAAAAACCGCAATCATTGATGACGTTAATATTTTTTTCATTTTTTCTCTCTCCTTCTTTATTACCGGAAACCGGCAATGTGTTTTCAGATTTTAGACTCTTGAATGACAAAAAATGTCGAATTTTTTGGGAGAGCAGTCGGCGGTTGGAAGATTTTAACGCAAAAATGGTTGTTCGGAATCAGATGCCGGCGGTCGGCGGAAGATTTCCGCGCGGGAAAGTTTTAGCGCTCCGGGTTAATCGCTAATCGCTCGCGGCTAACGTCTATTCGACTTTTCGGCGTTTCAATTCGCGGCTAATCAAATCAAGCTCGCGGCTCATCTGACCGACGACCGAGGTATTTTCCTGCGCGCGCCGAATCAGGTACGGAATCGTATCTTTGACCGGACCGTACGGCACGTATTTCGAAACGCAGTAACCGTTTTTCGCCAGAATGTAGGAAAGATTGTCGCTCATCCCGTAAAGCTGCGAGAAATTGACGTGCGGGTCAGCCGGTTCGACGTTGTGTTCGTGCATTAATTGAGCCAAATACTGCACGCTTTTTTCGTTGTGCGTGCCGGCGACGAAAGCAATCTCTTTGACGTTCCCGATGCAATATTCCAGCGCGGCGTTAAAATCGCGGTCGGTCGCTTCCTTATCGGGCTGAATCGGCGAAGGATAATCCATCTCGGCGGCGCGCTCGCGTTCTTTTTCCATATACGCGCCGCGCACCAGCTTGACGGCGAAAATGTAGCCGCCCGTTTTGGCTTGCGCGTGCGATTGTTTCAAAAATTCCAGGCGGTCGCGGCGGTAAAGCTGAATCGTGTTGTAAATTATCGGCTTTTCCCGGTTGTATCGCTCCATCATTTCCGCCGCCAGCGAGTCAATCGCGTCCTGAATCCAGGATTCTTCGGCGTCGATAAATACGGGCTGTTCCAGCGAATGAGCATATTCGCAGATTTCGACGACGCGCGCCCGCGCCTTGTCCCATTCTTCCTGTTCGCCGACGAATAATTCTTTGTCCGAGCCGACTTTTTCCAGCAGCTCGACGCGCGCCAAGCCCGTCACTTTAAAAACGGCGAAAGGAATGGCTTCGTCTTCTTTGGCGCGCGTCACGGTGCGGTAAATCTCGTTTTTCGTGCTGTCGAAAACCGCTTCTTCGGATTTGCCTTCGATGGAATAATCGAGAATCGCGCCGATGTTCGATTCGCCCAGTTTATCAATCGTCGGCTGGCATTCCTCAATCGTTTCGCCGCCGCAGAATTGTTTGAAAACCGTGCTTTTTATCAAGCCCTTGACCGGCAGACCGAGCCGCAAAGCCATCTGCGCCGCGCCGGTGCCGAACTCGGTCAGAAAAGGCGAGTTCATCATTTTAAAAAGACGATGTTTTTCCTTCAGCTCCGCGTCCGATTTATCGGCAAAAGCGGTTTTCGTGTCCTGAAAATTCAATTCGGAATCGGTCATTTTTAGCTTTTAGCAATCAGCCGTCCGCGGTCAGCTTTCAGCCTTTACTTATTTTTCCCTCAAAATTATTTACTAAATGAATTATACACAAACGACACTTCCGCTGCGGACAATTTCAACTAATTTTAAACGTCAAATTGTCTGTTTCTCTATTTTGCTTTATCATTTTTCCTTTACCTGAAATACGAAAAGCTGACGGCTGACCACTAATTTATGAGCAAAGGTTTAACGAAACGAAGCGAAAATTACTCGGAATGGTATAACGAAATCGTCAAGCGCGCCGATTTGGCGGAAAATTCCGCCGTGCGCGGCTGTATGGTGATAAAACCTTACGGCTACGCGATTTGGGAAAAAATGCAGCGCGCCCTTGACGATATGTTCAAGGCGACCGGGCATCAAAACGCCTATTTCCCGCTGTTCGTCCCGAAATCTTTTCTGGAAAAAGAAGAAGAACACGCCGAAGGCTTTGCCAAAGAATGCGCCGTCGTGACGCATTACCGTCTGAAAAAAAATCCGGACGGCAAAGGCTTAATCGTTGACCCGAACGCGAAACTGGAAGAAGAATTAATCATTCGCCCGACCTCGGAAGCCATTATCTGGAACGCTTACAAAGGCTGGATTCAATCGTGGCGCGACCTGCCGCTGCTCATAAATCAATGGGCAAACGTCGTGCGCTGGGAAATGCGGACGCGCATCTTTTTACGCACCGCGGAATTCTTGTGGCAGGAAGGACACACGGCGCACGCGACCGAAAACGAGGCGGTCGAAGAAAGCGAAAAGATGCTCGGCGTTTACGCGACCTTTGTCGAAGAATGGATGGCTTTGCCCGTTCTGAAAGGCATCAAAACGCCGGGCGAAAGATTTGCCGGCGCGGTCGAAACTTACTGTATCGAAGGCTTGATGCAGGACGGACGCGCGCTGCAAGCCGGAACGTCGCACTTTTTAGGACAGAATTTTGCAAAATCCTTCGACGTTCAGTTCACGAATAAAGAAGGAAAATTGGAATACGCGTGGGCGACTTCGTGGGGCGTCTCGACGCGTCTGATGGGCGCGCTGATTATGGCGCATTCCGACGACAACGGTTTAGTCCTGCCGCCGAAGCTCGCTCCCGTTCAGGTCGTGATTGTGCCGATTTACAAATCCGAAGAAGATTTGGCGAAGATTTCCGAGAAAGCGAATCCGGTTTTTGAAGAACTGAAAGCCAAAGGCATCAGCGTCAAATACGATGACGACGACAAACAGCGTTCCGGCTGGAAGTTTGCCGAATACGAATTGCGCGGCGTGCCCATCCGTCTCGGCATCGGCTTGAGAGATTTGGAAAACGGCACCATCGAAGTCGCGCGCCGCGACACTTTGACCAAAGAATCTCGTTCACTGGAAGGAATTGCCGATTATGTGGCAAATCTTTTAGATGAAATTCAAGCGAATATTTATCAAAAAGCCTTGAATTTCCGCGAAGAAAACACTTTCCGCGTCGATACCTGGGAAGATTTCCGAACGCAAATCGAAAAAGGCGGTTTTATATCGGCGCATTGGGACGGCACCGCCGAAACCGAAGAAAAAATCAAGCAGGAAACTAAAGCGACGATTCGCTGCATCCCGCTCGACGCGCCGGAAGAAGAAGGCAAGGACGTTTATTCGGGCAAACCGTCGAATAAACGCGTCATTTTCGCGCGGGCTTATTAATAGAAAAGGCGTCGATTATTTATTGGGATTCTTCCGCTTTTCTATCATTTCTAATTATCCAAAGCTGTTAGCTATTGAAGTCGAGAAAATATACCTGCGAAGAAACGCGAAAAAGCGCCGAACAAGAGAAAACAAATAAACTATTTTCGCGTCTTTGGCAAATTTACATTAACATTCGATAAAGCTATGAAATTGACGGAAACAATTCCGCCGGGAAATGTAAATAAAGCGGCGGCGATTCTCAAAAAACATCTTCCCATCTTTAATTAACAACAAGTTTTGCCGAAATTTGTTTTGATAATCAGGCGAACGAAATAGATTTGCAAATCTTGCATCAATCTTTCAAAATTCCGCGCGAAATCACGATTCGCTGAATCTCGCTCGTGCCTTCGTAAATCGTCGTGATGCGCGCGTCACGGTAATATTTTTCGACGTTGTAATGGCGCGAGTAGCCGTTGCCGCCGTGAATCTGGATGGCTTCGGCGCAGACTTTGTTGGCGTTTTCCGATGCATACAATTTTGCCATCGAGCTGAAGACGCCGACATTTTTTGCGCCCGCGTCTTTCAGAGCGGCGGCGCGGAGTGTTAATAATCGCGCGGCTTCGGTTTCGGTGTGCATATCGGCGAGCTTGTGCCGGATTGCCTGAAATTCGGCAATCGGCTGACCGAAAGCGGTGCGGTCTTTGGCATATCCGGCTGATTCTTCGAGTGCGGCTTGCGCGATGCCGACGCACAAAGCGGCGATGCCGATGCGACCGTTATCGAGCGAGCCGAAGGCGACTTTCAACCCGTTTCCGACGCCGCCGAGAACGTTTGCTTTCGGCACTTTCACGTCCGTCAAGCTCATCTCGGTCGTCTGCGAAGCGCGTTGACCGAGCTTGTGTTCGACGGACGAAACCTTTAAGCCTTCCGCCTCGCCGTCAATCAAAAATGCCGTGATTTCCTTCCTGCCGCCGCGCTCGCCCGTCACCGCCATCACAAGATAAACGCCCGCGATGCCGCCGTTCGTCACCCACGATTTCGTGCCGTTCAAAATGTAAAAATCACCGTTTTCGATCGCGCGCGTTTTCTGATTCGCCGCATCCGAACCGGCTTGCGGCTCGCTCAAACAAAACGCGCCTAAGGTTTCGCCTTTCGCCAGAGGCACGAGATATTTCCGCTTCTGTTCTTCCGTCCCGAAGCTCAAAATCGGATAACAGCAAACCGAGTTCGTCACCGAAACAATCACCGCCACCGACGCGTCGGCTCTGGCGATTTCTTCCAGCGCCAGAGCGTAGGAAACCGTGTCGAAGCCCGCGCCGCCGTATTCTTCCGGAATAATCATTCCCAAAAGCCCAAGCTCGGCTAAGCCTTCAATCTGCTCCCGCGGAAACTTCTCCGCCTCGTCGTATTCGCGCGCTCGCGTGGCAATCTCGTTCTGCGCAAACTCGCGGACGCTGGCGCGCACCATTTGCTGTTCTTCGTTCAATTCCAGATTCATAAAGTCAATTTTAAAGCGATTCGGGCAAAACAAGAAATGGCTGGCGGAAAACGGAAAGCTGTTAACGGAAAATATTTAGTTTTAAATTATCCGCCAGCCGCTTTCCATTGCTTTCATGGAACGTCTTTTGCTTGCGATTGATTGTCAATAATTTTCTGTATTATTTATATGCAGACGATTTTTAAATTCAAGCATAAGGGAAGGTTAAAAATATGAACGGACCGTTAAAAGGATTGATAGCAGGCGCGGCGGCATGGAAATTCGGCGGCGGCATTTTTTCGATGGTTATTATATTTCTGGTCGTTTTCTGGCTGCTCGGCAAATGTTAAAAGTGAAAGAGTGAAAAGGTGAAAAAGCAAGTTGATGAAAATCCACAGGCTTTTTCACTTTTTCAATTATTCGTTTATTTATCTTTTAAACTTTTCAATCTTTTTCACTTTTTCAACTTTTCACTTTTAGACTTTATCTCTCCATTTCAAGACTTCTTCGCGCAGAATCGGGTTTTGCTGAAAGCTGGCGGTTTGTCCGTGTGCGGCGGTCGCGCGTTGAATGTGCCAATAAGTTAAGCCGAGTTTGCCGACGGCGCGCAGGAATCTTTTTCGCGCCCGGTATTTATTCGTGCCGATGCTGCCCAGAAGCCAGGCGGAGCTTTTAAAGGCGGAAGTCGCCGTATCGAACTGCTCCTGCGTTATCAAACCGCGCATCACGTCAATCGCCAGCATTTCCTTCAAAATTCTATTCTGGCGAAACATTATGAAACCCGCAAAGCAGACGAAAATCGCAAAAAACGGAACCTGCAAAAACAGATAGCCGAGCCAGAAGCCTTCGAAACCGAAAAAGGTCGGCGTTCCGTTCCAGATGGCGTGCAGCAGAACGGCGCAGCTGTAGCCCATTAGCGGCAGCAGTATGCGGACGAGCGTGTTATGCGATTCGCGTGCGATGCCGCAGCCGATTCCGGTCATCGCCGTGAACGTGACGTGCGCGAAAGGCGACAGAATTCCGCGCAGGAAAAACAAAACAACGAGCGAAGGGAAGCCGCCTTCGACCAGCCCGCGCCCGTAATAAAGCACGTTTTCCACGGTCGCAAAGCCGAGCGCGATGGTTCCGCCGAAAACGATGCCGTCGAGAATGTCGTCAAACTCGTGACGAAAAAAAATCAAAAGCAGAATTAATCCCAAGCCTTTCGAGCCTTCCTCAAAAACCGGCGCCGACACTACGGCGGCGACATCGCGTCCGAAATATGCGCCCATCAGGTCGTTGATCGTCGCCGAAAAAACCACCGCCACCAGCGCGCCCCAGGCAAACGCCAGCGCCAGCAGCCAGAGCGGTTCGGGGTCGTAGCGGTCGAGCCAGATGAGCGGCAAAATGTAGATGCAAGCCGGAACGAAAGCGATCACGGCGGCGATAAAAGCGGCGACGATGCCGAGACTGCTGGTAATCATCGCCGTCACAATCAGAGACAAAAAGACGACGACGAAAATCGTTACGGCAATGCCGAGTTTTCTTCCGGTTTGGCTTTTTGCCGGCTGCGCGTCGGGCGGGCGCACGCCGATTCGCGTCATCGACTCGCGCCAGCCTGCCGCCTGATTTTGAAAGGTCGGCGTCGAGGCAGCCGCCATTTGAAAACCCGACTGCGGCGACTGAAATTGATTTTGTAAAACCGTCGGAGCTTCGATGTAAACTTTCAACGCGACGCCGTCTCTGCCGAGACTCAAAACGTCTGCGGAATTTAATTTGTGAAATTGAACCCGGTTGCCGTTGACGTAAGTTCCGTTCGTGCTGTTGTTGTCGGTTAAATAAAAGCCGTCGGGTTTAGCTTCGATAAAAGCGTGTTTTGAAGAGACGATGCGCTCATTGGCATCAAATCTGACGTTGCAGTTGACGTCGCGCCCGAAGGTGAGAAATCCGCTGTCCAGCTCCGCCGTTCTTCCCGCCATCGAACCGTTTTGAATCGTAATTTTTAATTTCATCTCGCTTCGTGTAATAGAAATTTTTACAAGTTTCTTCAATTTTCTTCCGAAGGTCAAAAGCAATTGTGAGAATCAGTCCGCGCGGGCACGCTAAAAGACACGAAAAAGAGAATGAAACCGCGGATTTACGCAGATAAACGCGGATAAAAAGAAAACGATGAATGATGAACTACACATTCCGCCTTCTGCGTTCATCGTTTTCTTTTATCCTGTTTATTCTGCCTGAATCTGCGTTTATCTGCGTAAATCCACGGTTTCATTCTTCGCCTGTTTCGCGAGCATTTTCAATAAAAAAACGGCTCGAAAATCAGAGCCGTTTTCATTACTTCTATTTTTATTTAATTACGGTTGAACCGAAGACGGCGAAGGAACATCGCCGTTCTGACCGAAGTTTCTGGCAACGAACGCGCCGTTTGAGCTGTTCAAGCGATACCAGGCGTTGTCAGCGGCGCGGAAAACCGCTACGTCCGTTTTGCCGTCGCCGTCGTAATCGGCGGGAATCGGCATATCGCTCGAAACGCCGAAACGATAGACGCTCAACGAGTTATTCTGGCTGTTCATAATATACCAGTTTCCTTCGCCCGCGCGATAAACGGCTAAATCCGTTTTATTGTCGCCGTCGAAATCTCCGGCGAGAGGCTTGTCGGTGCTGACGCCGAACTGCGCGCCCAGCAAAAGGCTCGAAGAGCTTTGCAGAATATACCAGGTTCCGTTTGACGGTCGCCACACCGCCAAATCCGTTTTGCCGTCGCCTTCAAAATCTCCGACCATCGGTTTGTCAGTCGAGATGCCGAATTGCGTGGCGCGAAATCCTAAAGTGCTCTGCTGGATATACCACGAACCGTTCGAAGGACGAAAAACGGCGAAATCGGTTTTGCCGTCCGCGTCGTAATCGCCCGCCACCGGAATGTCGCCGTTGGCGCCGAACTGCGCGGCAAAAAATCCTCTGGTGCTGCCCAAGACATACCAGACGCCTTCGGTCGGTCGCCAGACGGCGATGTCTGATTTACCGTCGCCGTCAAAATCTCCGGCTTCGATTTTATCCGCGCTCGCGCCGAATTGCGTCACGCTCGTCGCACCGGCAGCAGAGCTTTTTTCGATTGACCAGACGCCGGTCGCCGGCGTGTAAACCGAGATGTCGGTTTTACCGTCGCCGTCAAAATCCGAAATCTGATTTTTCGGCAGCGCCGTGGTGCCGGTCACGTCGAGAATCAACAAGCCGTTTTTCAAATCACCTGCCAGAACTTTGTCTTCGCCCAGAAACGGGAAAACAGCCCAGTTGCCGTCATAGGTCGTCGGCAGAGCGTTTTGCAGATTGTCGCTGGCGCAGACTATATCCCACGGCTCGGCGCTCAAAAGACTCAATGTTTCTTCTTCCGGCGGCGCAAAAGCCGCTTGAAAAGTATCGTATTGACCGATGCGTTTCGGGTCGGACTGGTTCGCGCCGATGTCAAAAACCTGTATCCCGGCTTGATACCAGGCAACATATAATTTATTGCCCATCACGACCGGATTGTGCGGCGTGACGGCGTTCAAAGCCAAATCGTTCATTCCGATTCGCTTGACCAGAAGCGGCTGCTGCGGAGCGGAAACGTTGTAAACGCGCACGTCGCCGTTGCCGTTGGAAGTTTCGCGACAGCTATACAAAAAGTTTCCGTCCTCGCTCGTCCAGCTGCTGTGCATACTGTTTCCGGCGGTCGTCGAGGTCGAGTCTTCGATAAAGCCTAAAAGCTGCGGCGCCTGCGTGTTGATGTTCGTTATATCGTAAATCTCGGTTCTGCCGCGCGTGGTCGAAGTTCCCCAGCCGGAGGTATACATTTTGTTTCCGCGCAGATGCATCGCGTGAACCCAGCTGACCTCGGTCGGATTGATGTCGCGGACAAAGACGGGCGCGGCGGGATTGCTGACGTTGATGACTTTCAGAAGCTTGTTGGAAAAACCGTTGAAATTTTCAATCAGATAAGTCGCTCCGTTTTGACTGAAAACGACCATTTCGTGAATCGAAGCGAAACCGTTGCCGTTCGTCGTATTGACGACGCCAAGCAAAACCGGCGCGGTCGGGTTCGTCAAATCGACGATATGCACGCCGCCGCCGTTGCCGCTGCCGAAGTAGGCGCGGTTGCCGACAACGATGGCTTCGAGAAACTGTTGATTCGCGCCCGGATTATACCAGGCGGAGAGAGTCGGGGCGTCGGGATTGGAAACGTTGTAAATAAAAGCTCCGCGACAATTATAACTGCCCTGCACGGCGATATTTCCGTCGGCGTAAATGTCGGAAAATTTTAAATTGGAAGTGGAATTGCAATTCGGCGTAATCTGCGCTCTGAGACGAACTTTCTGCGCCGAAATATCAGCGCTCAAGCCCGCCAATAAGACAAACAAACCGATAAAGACCAAAGAAATTTTTGATTTCTTAATGCCCCGAATACTCATTTTTATCTCCTATGAATCTGCCCGAAAATGAAAGCTTTGACTAAACTTCTATTTTGGTGCGTTTTACGAAAAAACGCAACCTGAAATTGTTCTCTAAGTATATTTTTTAATACAGTTTATGAAGCCGCCTGCGATGCGTCGCGCATCACCAAATCGAAGGTGCCGGGCGCGACTTTCCGAAAACGTCGGTTGCGGTTTAAAGAAACGGCAATCGAAATCGTCGGATTGTTTCCCTTGAATTCCATTCCGCCGACGCAGAGCAGATTATACAGCTCGTTGACGTGCAGAGGTTGTCCGGATTCGCGCAGCAGCAGCGTGCAAGCCTGCGTAATCGTGCGGTCGGTGAACCGATGGCTAATCGGCTCGATATGCGGGCTGACCGAAGGAACGTTTCGTGGATTATTGATGTAGGAAACGGTGTTGGAGTTGTTTCGATAATTGTTCGACGAATTATTTTGATTGTTGTTTTGCGGCAACGGACGATTAATCCGCTTCATTTCCGTCGGCGGCTCGTAATCTTCCTCGTTGCGCTGAATCTTGCTGGTATCGGTATTCCACAGATGCTGACCGGAGCGCATCGTCGCCAGCAGGCTGTAAATCGCCGCTTCGGTCTGCGCCGCGCTGTTTTCCAGCGCTTCGATTTCCTGCCGCAGCCGCTCGGATTCGGATTCGACTTCGCGCAGGCGCACGAGCAGACGATTCTGCGCGTTGCGCGTCTGCCGCAGGCTCTGTTCTAAAGTGGCGATAAGATTTTCGTCAAGCATAGCAATCAGCTTTCAGCTATCAGCTATCAGCTTTCCGCCAATCAATCAGCTAAAGGCTGACCGCTGACCGCTGATGGCTATTTCGCTCTTTCAATCATATAAGACGGAATTTCGTCCAAAGCAGAACGATACCGCGAAACGGGCAAAATTTCAAGGTTTTTCTTGGCTTGCTCAGCGTAAGTGTATGCTCTTTCGCGGGTTTCGGCAAGCGTTTGATGCTGTTCCAGGGCTTCCAGAAGATTTTCGCGCGAGCTGTTTTCGTAATTTCCCGCGTGCATTATCCGCTCCACATCCGCTTTTATTTCCGGCTCGCGCTCGACCAGCAAAATCAAAGGCAGAGTCAGTTTTCCTTCCAGAAGGTCGGCGCCCGCCGCTTTTCCCAGGATTTCTTCGTCAGCCGTAAAATCCAGTAAATCGTCCGCCAGTTGAAACGCCGTGCCGAGATTCATCCCGTAATCGCGCAGCGCGATTTGCTGCTCGGTTTCTGCGCCGCCGATAATCGCGCCGATTTCGCAGCAAGCCGAAAACAGATAAGCGGTTTTTCTTTGCAGAACGTCGAAATATTCCGTTTCGGTGATGTCGGTGCGCCCGAGCATCGTCAGTTGAATCAATTCGCCTTCGGTCATCTTGCGCGTGACGCGCGTCAGAATGTCGAGAATTTCTAAGGAACGTTCCTTGAGGCTCGTTTCAAACGCCGACATATAAAGCCAGTCGCCCATCAAAACGGCGGCTTGATTGCCGAAACGCGCGTTGACCGAAGAACGATTGCGCCGCGTGCCGGCGTTGTCGATAATGTCGTCGTGCACGAGCGTCGCCGTGTGCAGAAATTCCATCACGGTCGCAATCCGAATCGAATTTTCCCGCGCGCCGTCGCCGCCGACCGCGTAATTCGCCAGAATATTGAGCGCCGGGCGCACGCGCTTGCCGCCCGACGCGCGCAGATAATCGCCGAGATAAGCGATAACCTGCACGTTCGATTGCGCCTGCCGCTCGAATTCGGCTTCGACCAGAGCCATCTCCGCCGCGATTAACGAAAAAATCCGGCGCGCCGCCGAAAGCGGATTTTGTAAAGCTAGTTTCGGACTGAATGTTTGCATTAAAATAATTAACGGAAAATGGAAAGCGGAAAATGGAAAATTCGAAAACCGGCATTTTCCGTTTTAGTTTTTCTCACGCTAAAATAATACTCGCGATTTCTCGCGGCTTGCCGTAGCGGTCGAAAAGTTTTTCGATTTCCGTAGTTGATTTTACCTGAAACTCGTTTTCTGTCCAGTAATAAAACTTTTCGAACGTCGATTGAACGGTTTCGCAGTATTCTTCGCGCGTGATGCCGGAGCGCAGGATGCCGTAGCCCCAGAATTCGTTGATGACCGGAATTTTATATTTTCGGAAAAACTCCTGCGCGCCTTTGAAAAAATGTCCTTCGTGCCCTTGAATGTCAATCCAGAATAAATCAATCTCGTTTGGCTCGATTGTTTTATTTTCGCGCAAAAACGCGTCGAAAGTCTTTGCTTCGACGGCGACGGTTCGGCGTTTATGTTCTTTCAGCTCGCCGCTTCCGACCGTTTTTCGCACGCGGCTGTCGCCCGAGTTAGTTTCGTCGATTTCAAACTCGATTTTTTTATTTTCGGACGAAAGCGCGAGCGGAAAACATTCGATTTTATCGTTTAAATCGTTTTGCGCGACATTTTTCCGCAAAAGCCGGAAATTGCGCGGGCTTGGCTCGAAAGCGATTGCCTTTTCAAAAAATCGCTCGCGCAGAAGCGCGATGCAAATCATTCCGAGATTCGCGCCGATGTCCACGACGGCGCGGTTTTTCCCCGTTTTCAATAAACCTTCGCTTTGCAGAAACCCGACCGACGCTTTAATAAAATCGAGCTCGTAATTGCGGCGCACGAAAAGATGTTTGCCGATAAGCCAGTCGCGGCTGCTGCAACTGAGCAAACCGTTGGCGGTTTCGATTGTCACGTCGTGTTCCGGGCGGTAATGATGAAGCGTCCATTGCAGGGCTTTCCAGTAATAATCGAGACTTTTCACTAAATATTTTTATTCCGCCTTTTGTGCCGGAGCGCGGCTGATTAAGTGCATTTCCAGCACAAAACCCGGAAACATTTCCCTCGTCGGCTTGCTCGCCAGCGAGCGCCAGAAACCTTTCGAATCGTTGTTTTCGACGCGGACAAAGTAAATTCTGTCTTTCTGAACGCTCAAAAGCGTGTAAAGAACTTCGTAAACTTTCGGAACGGTGTTTTCTTTTTGCCCTTCAAAATCGGCGAGCGTCGAGCCTTTGGCGACCTGCTTAAGGATTATAAAATCTACTCCGAATTGCGCCGACAAACTATACGCCGGAATTCTTTTTTCTTTCTGTCCCGAATCGTAATCGAAAATCACTTGAACGAGCTTGCCTTCATAAAAGCGCAGCGTCACATCGTCGGTTTCGCCGAGTTTTTTATAAAGCAGTTTCCGGTAAGCCTTTTCGTTATCCCCGGTTTGAATAATGCGTTTGATGCTGACCTGAAACATTCCGTGTTTTCCGCCCAGGCTAAAATCGTCAAACTCGTCTTTAGCCGGTTTTCCGAGCAGTTTGACGGCATCTTCCGGCGTGCTTTCGTCCAGCTTCAATCCGTTTAAAATTTTATCGGTAAAATTCGACGGCGAAACCGGATTTTCCGGCTGCGCCGCCGCGCCGGTCGCGAGCAGCGCCGCCAGCCACAAGGCGATTAGCGATTTGAACATAACAAAAACCTGCCTCAATTACTTCTATAATTGTCAAACGTCATATCGATGCCGAAGTCTTTCGCTTTCAGTTTCGCAATCGTGTCCTGCAAAGTGTCGCGGTCTTTGCCCGACACGCGAACGGTTTCGCCCTGAATCGAAGCCTGCACTTTCAGCTTTGCGTCCTTGATGTATTTGACGATTTCCTTCGCTTTCTCGATCGGAATTCCCTGCTGGATTTTCACCGTCTGACGGACTGTTCCGCCCGCCGCCGGCTCGATTTTCTGATAATCCAGAGCTTTCAGCGAAATTCCGCGCTTGATGAGCTTGCCCTGCAAAATGTCGTTCATATTGCGCAGACGGGTTTCGTCTTCGGCGGATAAAACGAGGTCTTTGTCCTGCAATTCGACCGTCGCTTTGCTGCCTTTAAAGTCAAAGCGCTGCGAGACTTCTTTCGTCGTCTGGTTCAGCGCGTTGGTTATTTCCGCGTAATCGGTTTTCGAAACGATGTCGAATGAATTTTCTTTTGCCATAATGATTTTATTGTAAACCGCCTGCCCTTTATTGAAAATCGGGCGACTTGCCAAACTTTTATTTTCATTCGCCCGCGCGAAAAAGTCTAATGTTTAATTAAAAAAGTCCTTTGCACGAAGTTTAATGTGCTTTGCACGAAGTTTGATGTGCTTTGCACGAAGTTTGATGTGCTTTGCACGACTTTCAAACTGCTTTGCACGGTTTTCTAACTGCTTTGCACGACCGACAAAGTGCTTTGCACAACTTTCCAAGTGCTTTGCACAACTTTCCAAGTGCTTTGCACGACTTTCCAAGTGCTTTGCACGCCTGACAAACACCGTTGCAGGACTTGAAATGTGTTCTGCACGACTTGAAAAGTCCATTGCCTGACTTGCAAACTCCATTGTTTGAGCATAAATCTCCGTTGCTCAAACGTCGTTTTCGATTGTTATGCCAAAGAAATCAGTAAAATTCCGTGTCGTTTGCTTTGCCAGCGTTTCCAGCTCGATTCCGTAAAAATCCGCCAGGAAACGCGCCGTTTCGACGACATACATCGGCTCGTTGCGCCGCCCGCGGTACGGAACGGGCGTTAAAAACGGGCAATCGGTTTCGATTAAAAGCCTTTCGAGCGGCACGACGCGCGCTGCTTCGCGCAGATTTTCCGCCTTTTTAAAAGTCACATTGCCGGCAAACGAAATCAGGAAACCGATTTTCATCAAATCTTCCGCCATCTCCGGCGTGCCGCCGAAACAATGCATAATGCCGCCGCGAAAATCTTCATTGCCGCATTCTTCCGTTAAAATGCGCACGGTTTCCTCGTCGGCGGCGCGCGAATGAATAATAATCGGCAAATCCAAATTTCGCGCCGCGCGAATCTGCCGCCGGAAAACCTGCGCCTGAATGTCGCGCGGGCTGTGGTCGTAATAAAAATCAAGCCCGATTTCGCCCCACGCGACGACTTTTCGGCTCGATTCGGCTAAATCCGTCAAACGCTTTTCCGCCGCCTCGTCGAAAGTCTTCGCGTCGTGCGGGTGAACGCCGACGCAGGCAAAAATGTTTTCGTATTTTTCCGCGACCCGGACGGCGCGCTCGAAATTTTCAAAATCGTGCGCCTCGCCCGTGCCGACGACGAGCATCGCTTTCACGCCCGCCGCCGCCGCGCGTTTGATGACTTCCTCGCGGTCGGCGTCAAATTCCTTCCCGTCGATGTGACAATGCGAATCTACAAAAATCATTTCTGAGTCAGTTCGGATTTGTGTTCCTTTGTAATTCTAACTAAAAATCGTAAGGCTTCATCAGCCGATTCCGAACTCGGAAATTCGTCTGCCGCGTCAGCGCCTAACACAACCGTTCTTTGCAGCTGCTTCTTGCGCCAAAATCGCCAAACCGCAAAATGACAACAAAAGCGCCGCCGGTAATAATTTTTTCATTTTTCTTGCTCGCTATTTTAACCGCGCGCCGTTTTTGACTTCTTCCAGAAACGTCGCCAGCGCCGGCGTGTCTTCTTCGGTCAAAGAGGCGGCGCAAATCATTCCCTGCGATTCCAGCCCGCGCATTTTTCGCGGCTTCAGATTCGCCACCACGACGACCTTGCGACCGACGAGCTTTTCCGGCTCGTAATATTCGGCTAAACCGGCAAGAATCTGCCGCAAATTATCTTCGCCCAAATCAATCTCGAAACGCAAGAGTTTATCCGCATTCGGGACGCGCTCGGCAACTTTTATTTCGCCGACGCGCAGTTCGACTTTCAGAAAATCGTCGATGGTGATGAATTGCTCTTCCGAAGATTGTCCTTCGTCTTTTGTCGTTTGTCCTTCGGTCTTTGTTTGCTGTTGGCTGCCGGTCGCAGTTTCTGCTGAAGGCTGCTTGCTGACGGCTGACGGCTCTTTTTCTTTTTCAATCTCGCTCATAATTTTCTTTTTATCCAGACGCGGGAAAACGGCTTCGGTTTCGCCGATTTTCGTGCCCGCTTTTAATTCTCCCCAGGTTAGATTCTCAGGGTTTATTTGTTCGACCGAGTCGCTTAAACCGATTTGCCCGTAGATTTTACGCGTCGCTTCCGGCATTACCGGATAAAGCAGAACGCACAGCCAGCGCAAAGTTTCGGTCGCGCGGTATAAAACCGCATTCAAGGTTTCCGCCTGATTCGCGTCCTTGATGAGTTCCCACGGCTTGGCGTCGGAAATCATCTTGTCAATCCGCGCAATCACCGACCAGACTATTTCCAGCGCCTGGTGAAACTCGTAATTATCGAATTTTCGTATAAATTCATCGCGCGCGTGTTCGAGCACGGAAACGAGGTCCTGCTCGTCCGCGTTGATGCCGGCGCGCTTGGCGAAAATATAATTTTCTTCGCTGATTTTTCCGTCCGGAACGGCGCCGTCGCGATATTTGGTAATCATCGAAAGCGTCCGGCTCGATAAATTTCCCAGACCGCTCGCCAAATCCGCGTTGGCGCGGTCAATCAGATTTTCGTAGCTGAATTTGCCGTCCTGCCCGAAAACCATCTCGCGCAGGACGAAATACCTGATTGAATCAATCGCAAAATGTTTGTGCAAAGTATCCAATTCGACGACGTTGCCGAGCGTTTTGCCCATTTTGCGACCTTCGGCGTCGAGCCACATTCCGTGCGCGTAAACCGTATCGGGCAGTTTTATTTCCGCCGCCAGCAGAAACGACCACCAGTAAACCGTGTGAAAACGCAGAATGTCTTTGCCGACCAGATGCGTCACGTTCTGCCAGTATTTTTCAAAACCGACCGCTTTTCTTTCCTCGTTGCCGTAGCCGATTGCCGTGATGTAATTCGAAAGCGCGTCAACCCAAAGGTAAATCGTATGATTCTCATCACCCGGAACGGGAACGCCCCAGTAAACCGATTTTTTTTCGCGCGAAATCGAAAGGTCCTGCAAACCGCCTTTGATAAAAGCGATTACTTCGTTGCGCCGCGCTTCGGGACGAATTTTTTGCGGGTTTTCTTCGATGATTTTTAAAAGCGTCTCGCCGTAATCCGAGAGCCGGAAAAAATAGCTTTCTTCGGAAACGCGGTCGAGCGGGCGCTCGTGAACCAGGCAGCGCGGCACGTCTTCGCCCGCGCGCAGCTCATATTCGCTTTCGGTTTTAAACTCGGCGCAGTTCGGGCAAAACCAAGCTTCATAAAAGCCTTTGTAAATCGTCTCGTTGCCTTTCGGCGTTTTATTTTCGGCAATCTCGCGCCAGAGTTTCTGGACGGCTTCGTAATGAAACGGCTCGGTCGTCCGCATAAAAATGTCGTAATTGTCCAAGCCGAACCGGGCGAACATTTTTTTCATCTCGCCCGCAATAAAATCGACGTGCTGTTTCGGCGTCCTGCCGCCGCTTTCGGCGACGCGCTGAATATTTACGCCGTGCTCGTCCGTTCCGGTCAGGAAATACGTGTCGAAACCGCGCTGCTTTTTGTGCTTTATTAAAATATCGGAAACCGTCGTAGTATAAAGATGCCCGAAGTGCGGCAGGCTGTTGGCGTAATAAATCGGCGTTGTAATATAAAAAGTTTTCATGACTGTAAAAAACTCAATTATAAAGTCTTTATCATTTTCGGCAAATTGCGGGAAACTTTTGCGCCTTTCGCTTGGCGATTGTCTGCCATCAAACAGCAATAAGCGCCGAAAAGGAATAAAATGACTTTTTAAATGCTTTTAATATTAAAACTTTTCGGGAACTTTTTTATTAAAACGTTCGTCAATAAAAATATTGTGAATTATTTCACAGAATGTTAAAATGTTTTAATAGAAGGAGAAAGTAATGAAAGCGAACACAGAAAAACCGAAGGTCGTGATTATCGGCGGCGGCTTCGGCGGCTTGCAGGCGGCAAAGGCGCTGGCGAACAAGCCGGTCGAAGTCACTTTGATTGACCGCAAAAATCATCATACTT
>DASVRT010000121.1:0-2574 GCA_036388475.1 Pyrinomonadaceae bacterium
TCATCTTGCCGCAGTTTTGAGCCTACACTTGACTCGACTTTCGCAAAAATCAGACGCCTTCAAGCGCCGCTCAAAACGCATATTTCGATAACTTTCGCCCACAAAATCTAATTTTGGAGGTTCGGATATGCCGGATTATAAAAACGATGCGGGTCTTTTAAATCACCTGCAAATACAAAAATCAAACATCGACCAGTATGCCGCCGCCGTCGGCGCGAGCGTCGCCGATATTACTTCCATCGGGGAAGATTACGCCAATATGGATTGGATTCTGAATTTCACTTCGCTCGTCAACGAATTCAGCGGGACGGCTTTCGGGATTAAAAGGAAATTTCTGCGCGGCGAATTAAACGAGCCGCTCGGCGCGTTTGTCGATGCGCCGGACGCTTCGCCGCCATCGACTTTGAAAGCGGGCGTCGAGAAACGCAGCCGCGAGCGCGACCAGCGTTTCCGGCGCTCGCAGACGATAAACGAGGCGGCGCGGCTGGCGCTGGATTTGGTGGACGAGCCGCCGAACATCTCGCAGGATGCGGTCAAGCCGACCGTCGAGGCGTTTCCCGCCGCCGGAAATTACGAGCTGGCGGCGGTCATCGCCAATCGCGGCGACTCCGATATGTCCGACGTGCAGATTCGGCGCAAAGGCTCGGAGAAATGGGTCGCGGTCAAAAGCGGCACGGGCAAGTCCATCAACGTCATCATCGAGCCGACCGCCGAAGGACAACCCGAACAACTGCAAATCCGCGTTCAATTAAAACGGAAAAACGAAAACTACGGTCAGCCGTCCGACCCGGTTTACGTGACGGTCAATCCTTAGAATAGCGGTAAACGTTAAGCGGTAAGTTGCGGTTGCAAGGAAACGAACTTACCGCTTAACGTTTCCCGTTTCCCGTTTCCCGTTAATAAAATTATTTCGTAATCGGTCAGGTAGTTGACAGACTCGCGCGGCGGGAAAGGATAAAGTGTGTTCATAGACGAAATTAAATATTTTGAGAAGGGCAATTATAAATAAAGGGACCGGCTATGAACGTCAACTTACAATCAAATAAAATTGAAAAACTGGATAAAATTCAGGACGGACTTTCTTACTCTATCGGCGAACCCGACGTGTCCATCAAGGAACTGATGAATCAAGGGTTCATTCTTGAGAACACGGATTTCGACACGTGGGAAAATCTGCTCGGCGCGGCGGGCGTCCACAGTGAAAGCGATTTGGAAAAGCCGGATTTCAACGAATTTATCAAATCGCACACTCGCTTCAACGACTGGGAATCAATGCTGATTCACTCGGCAAACCATTATTCTTTGCGCTACGAAGGCGAAGCGGAAACAACATTCGACATTAAACATTGAGCATTTATCAAAAGCCTGACGCTTTAGTGATAAATGCTCAATGCGCGTTTAGTGATAAATGCTATTTCAGATTAACGAACGCGGACGCGGCTGATGACTTGCGTGCGCGTTCTGCCGTTCGGAAGATAAGTCGTGCGAATGGTTTCGCGGAATCTCTGTCTGCCGACGCGAACGACGCGCGTCGTGGTCACGTCGCGGCGGGCGCGGCGGTTGTTGCGTCCGATTTGAATACGAACCTGCGGCGCGACAGTGTTTGCTATCGGTTCAGTGACATTATTTGTTTCCGCCTGTGCCGAAGACACTCCGAAAACCATCGAACCAAGCAATAATGAAAGCGTTATGAATTTTTTCATTGTTTTCTACCCCTTTTACTTTTAAATATGCGGGTTTGTTACCCGCTTTGCTTAATAGCAAGAAGCGTGCCGAAAGATTAAAGGTAAGAAAACAAAAGAAAAGTTCCCGCCGCTGGAAATTAATAAACACCATAAGGTATGAGCCTCGAACATTTGTCAAAAGCCTGACCGGCTTCACGATAAATGTTAAAGATTATTTCTTCTTTAGCGGCTGGACGCGGGCGAAAATGGTCGTGCCGTTGCCTTTCGACGATTCGATTTCGAGCGTGCCGCCGCAGATTTTGGCGCGCTCGCTCATTCCGATTAAACCTATTCCTTTCGCGCGGTTGCGCTTGTCTTTCGGGTTAAAGCCGATGCCGTCGTCCTCGACAATCAGCAAAACCGTATCCTTGCGCTTTTCGAGCAGGACGGAGACGTTTTTCGCCTTCGCGTGTTTATACACATTATTGAGCGCTTCCTGCCCGATGCGGTAGAGATTCGTTTCGATTTCAAAGGGAAGCCGCGTTTTGGATAAGCCGTTCGCGTGAAACTCGGCGGCGACACCCGTGTGGTGCGACCATTCGTTGACAAAGTTTTCGAGCGAGACGCGCAAGCCCAAATCGTCGAGCGCGGCGGGGCGCAGCTCCCACGCCAGAAAATCGACTTCGCGGTCGAGCCGCTCGGTAATCTCGTTGACCTTTTCAATCTCGTTGCAGATTGTCTGGTCGTCGCACATTTCCTTGAGCGCGTCGAGCTTGAGCCGCAAAACCGTGAGCTGCTGCCCGACGTGGTCGTGAATGTCGCGGGCGATGCGCCGCCGCTCGTCTTCCTGCGTCGAGACGAACTGCGCCAGCATATCCTTTTCGCGCTGGACGGTTTCCGCCTTCACGCG
>DASVRT010000122.1:0-48220 GCA_036388475.1 Pyrinomonadaceae bacterium
TGGCGGTTAAATCCAGTGCAAAATAGCGCAGTAATTGACGAAATTTCTTCTCGGAGATTCGGGAACGGCGATAATAACGGTTTTGCTGTTCCATTTCAGTAGTTTAGCACTCCTTAAAAGTTGCTTAACTACTCTAGAGCCATAGTAAATAGTAAAATGTATAAGTAGTAATAGAAACTGAAATAGCTTTTTTATATCAATCAGAATCTGAAAGCGATAAAAAAGGAGATAGTATAATCACAAAAATTACACTGTCTCCCGTAAATGAGCTTATAATTTATTGGCAACTATAAGCCGACACTGCCCTGTTTAGATATCTTTTTTAGAATGGAATATCGTCGTCGGTCGGCGCGGCTGAGCTTTTCAACATATCTCCTGAATCGTCGCCGAAGCCTGTTTCCTCGGCGCCGCCGGACATTTCATCGCCTCTGCCGCCGCCTGAGATAAACTGCATATCCGTCGCATTTACTTCCAGAGTGTAGCGACCTTTCCCGTCGCGGTCAGTCCATTCTTCGACTTTCAATCTGCCTTCGACGTAAACCGGACTTCCTTTCGTCAGATATTTTGAAGCGTTTTCCGCCTGTTTGCCCCACAGAGTGATACGAAACCAAGTCGTTATATCCTGCATCTCACCATTTTTATCGCGTCTTTTCTCGTTCGTGGCGACGCTGAAATTACAGACGGCGTTGCCCTGCGGCGTGTAGCGCAATTCCGGGTCGCGTCCGAGATTGCCGACAATCGTGATTTTGTTAAAAGACATTTTCTTCTTCTCCAGATTTTATAAATTATAGCAACTCTCACAGATGTTACATTCATCAATCTATGACGGTCAAATCAAGTCTCAATCTTATTTATGATTTGAGATTTCCGCCTTAAACGCTGTAAGATTTGGGTTGATTAGAGATTTCACGATGCGGGGTAAACTTTATTTCACAATTCATCTGCTCCTTCTCAGTCTGATTTGTCTCGCCCGGCTTTTACCGGCGCAGAACGTTCCGGCAAACGGTTGGGACACGCCTTTTCAAAAATGCTGGGAATTTGAAACCGCTCAGATGAGCGGTTTTCCGCCGCAAAGCGACCACCGGCAGACCATCTTTCAAACTCTCGATGACGGAACTTTAGTAGCTGTCGAGGCGACCGTCGGCAAAACCGTCTGGCGCAGTCAATTCGGCGGCGAAATCATCTCAAACACCTTTTTTGAAGACAATAAACTTTATCTGGTCAACAAAATTATCGACGAAAAGCAGCCGGAATTCGTTATCCGCTCGGTGAGCGCGACGACCGGCTTGACGCTCTGGCAAAAAAGCCTCTCGTTAAATGATTCGAGCCGGATTTTTGTTTCGGCAAATAATAATTCGATTATTCTCGCTTCCGAAACCGGACAGATTCTGTTTATAGATAAAATCTCGGGCGCGGAAACCTGGCGTAAGGATTTACAAACCGAGATTACCGCCGCGCCGCTTTTATTTGAAAATAAACTGTTTATCGGAACAATCGAAAATAAAATCGAGATTTTTTCGGCGGCGGGCGGCGAAAGCCTCTCTACCTTGGGTTTGCGGAATTCTCCGACCGGAAACTTTTTTGTCTCGGCGGCGTCGGTCGTGGTCGGCGACCGCGCCGGAAACCTCTCCGCTTTTCGAATCATCGACCGGAAGCTTTTGTGGAAAGCCCGCACCGGCGCGCAGATTGTCGATATAACGGAGGTTTCGGGAAATTTTTTAATCAGCTCCAATGACGGTTTCGTTTATCTTCTCGCCTCAAAAACCGGCGACCGTATTTGGAAAAAAAGGCTTCCCGGTCGTTTAATCGGGAAGCCGCTCGTCTATCAGAATTTCGTTTTATTACAAACCATCGACGGCGCGGGCGCGCTCATTCTGGATTTAAGCAGCGGCAAGCCGGTCAACCAGATATTATTTAACGATAATGTTTTTTCCGGCAACAGCGCGCTGTTCGTTCAAGGGCGCGTTGTTATTCCGACCAATAAAGGATTGCTGGCGTTTAGCTCCGAATGCAGCGAAAAATAAAAAAGCGGAAGTCTTATCTTCCGCTTCTCTGTTTGAATTCTATTCCCGGTCGGCTAATGGCTGATATTATGTTTTTGGGAATATTCCAGTATCATTGCGTAAATTTCGTCCTTGACCGCCAGTTTCTTTTTCTTTATAAGAGATTCTTCAAATTGTTCCTCGTCGCTCGGATAATGCAGATTGGAAAGCTCGTTTAAACGTTTCTCGAAATTCTGATGCTGCTGCACCAAATCTCTAAATTCCTGGTTTTGCTTCATTAATTCATCTTTCACGTCGTTCATAACTAAATTGTCCATGGCGGTTTATCTTCCTTTCTCTTATTTGATTTAGTTTCTGACAAATATCCTCATCAGAAAATTATACCTCGTGGACCGCTTTTCTGACGATAGTTGAATTTTAATACAAGACTATTTACCGAATCAAGACGGTTTATAAATTAAGTTTCATAACGAACGCGTCTTCCGGCGGATTCGTATAAAAATTTTTTCTCTCGCCGCCGAATGCGAATCCGTTTTTCCGATAAAAATCCTGCGCCGCGAAATTGCTTTTTCTTACTTCCAGCCACACGCTTTCGATTTTCTTCGACTCCAGAAATTCGATTGTTTCTTTCAGCAGAAGTGTTCCTATCCCTTTATTCTGAAACGTTTGTCTGACCGCAATATTTAAAATTTCACCTTCATTTACAGACGTTATCAGACGCGCAGCAATAAAACCGATGACTTCGCCGTTCATTTCGGCAATAATTGCTTTCGAGTCGTCTCTTAACAGTTCGTTTTTATAACCTTCAAAACTCCACGAGCTCAAAAAACATTCCCGTTCGATTTTCAGAACGGCGGGAATATCTTCGACAATCATTTGACGGAACCGTAAGTCTTTCATGAAGTCTCGATTGATTTTTCAATCCCCAGCCCTTGAATATAATGCGGCAGCAATTCTTCGCGAACCTCGTTCGCAAAATTTTTCAATGCAATCAAACCGACATATTTTGCCGGATTGCGAGGCTGAAACTTTACTTCCGGGAGGTTATTAAACTGTAAATGTTTTTGTTTAGCTTTATCGTCCAAAACTATTGCATCCAAATCTATTAAATCGCTTAATTCAAATAGAGTTTGAGCCTCCGCTACCCGAATATCACCCGACTTTTGCAATTCTCGATTTTCCGAAAAATAAAAATCCTGGTAAAAAACTTCGCTGCGCCCGCCGGCGATAAGGCTTCTGACTTTTCCTTTTTTTTCAGCCGAAGCGGCTAAAACTTCGAGGGTCGGCACTCCCAAACATTCGCAGCCTGTTCCCAGAGCCAAGCCTTTCGCCGTCGCCAGTCCGACCCTGACGCCCGTAAAGCTTCCCGGTCCGAGCGAAACGCCGATTAAATCGATATGTTTTTGATGAATGCGGTTTTTCTTCAACAAATCCGAGATGACCGGCAATAAATCTTCCGAACGGGAAATTTCCGCGTTGCCGACCCAGAAATCGATTTCGTCAAAACCTTCTAAAATCGAAACGCTGCCCGGATGCAGGGCGGTTTCGACGGCTAAAATAATCCGGTCTCTATTTTTCATTGGTCTGCTTTGAAATTTTGCGAAAGTCTCCGGCTGATTCTTTGCACCGCCGGAAAAAAGCGCGTCAAAACATTGGCGATTTGATAAAACACTCGCGGATTATCGTTAAAATCGCCTTCCAGCTCGATTGTCGCCTGAAGCGGGTTCGGCGGAATTCGTTTTTTGATTTGCTGCCAGAAAAGCCTCCGGTCGTGCAGGCAGTTTTGCAGAGGCTTTAACTTAACTTCCGTCTGCCATTCTCTCTCAACCGTTTTTATAAGCCATCCGGGAATATTTCGGGCTTCGGAAGCAATGGGCGTGTCTTCCAAATCCAAGTCCAGATATTTATGCGTTAATCCGAGACAGCAGATAATCCATTTTCGGCGCTTCGGGCTGACGATATTTAAACATCTCTCCCAATCAAAATTATCCGGGCGATTTTTTACCAGATAATAAATATCCCACAGCCTGTCTTTATAAGCTCCGCCGTCCGTCAGCCAGTGCACGCAGAGAACGCGCAGATGGTCTTCCGCGCGCAGCATTCTGATTGTCGTTTTCTCGATTTTAACCGTGACGGAATTCTCAAAAAGGTTTGTCCATGCAACTGTATCCAGATGCTTTAAACCCTTATGTAGGTCTATGTTATGCTTTAATCCCTGAGGCGTTTCTAAAAGTTTTTTTGCCTTTTCAAACCTCCCGGGCGCGACGCATAAATCAATATCTATAAAACGCCTCTGCCAAACCTCCGGGTAATAGCGGGCGACCGACCAGCCTTTTATCAGAATCGGCTGAAAGCCTTCGCTTTCCATAAACTCGAAAGCCTCCGAGATTTTCAATTCATTGACGCGATTCTGGAGAGTCAGCCAATAGAAATCGTTCTGTTCTTTGCTGAGTTCGGACGCCATCGTGGTTTTTATCCATTCTATGGATAAATATTGCAAAATGAAAGAGCGGCGAGAGTTAATTTCTCACCGCTCTTTGCTGTTTTTTTAATTTCTTACGTTTACTGGCAAATTCCGGGACCGGTCGGCTGACTGCACACACAAGGCGAGTTGCAGGTCACAGGCGGCGCGCCGGTTAAGTTGCAAGGCACGTTGGCGCACGAAGCGACTGCTAAAACGCTGTTCGGCACCGCTAAGGAAGCGACGACCGGCAGAGCTATGACCGACGCCAAACCAATCTTTCTGATGACATCGCGGCGGGAAACACCTTCAAACTTGGAATCAACTTTTTCCTGTAAAAGGTTATCTTTGTTTAACTGGTCGATTGCCAGCCAGACAAAATCTTCATTGACCGCGCCGCCGAATTCACTTCCGACGAGGCTGGAAATGTCTTTGACGGATTTTTTCCCGTCGCAGGATTTCCAAATAAAAGCCGCCGTTTGATTTAAACAATGCGCTTTATTGGTGTTTGTGTCGAAAACTAAAACTTCATTGGGCATTTCCTGTATTACCAATCCTTCCTGACGAGCGATTGGATTCTGCGAGTTACTCATAATTTCTCCTCCGGCAAATAGAACAAGTTTTTTAGACCAAAATTGCAAATACTAAATTTTTATACACTCGGATTCAAAAAAATCCAAGATTAAATTCACTGACTTTGAGACATCACCACGTAAAGTCTTTGCGATTATGGCACGATTTGCCACTTGATTCAAGACTTTAATGGAAAATTTTGGATTATGTCTGATTGGAACGACGTGTTCCAATATTTCCAATATTCCCTGTCCGGCGCTTAGAATCTGCGGTTTCCATTCCGCGTCCGGCTTAAATCCGGTTATCAGAATCATTCCCACGGGTATTTTTTTTTCGCCCGCGACCCCGCCGAAAGCTTCCACCGGATATTCCTTCTGCGTAAATTCATCGATTTCGCCTCTGACGGACAAGGTTTTCGGAAAAGGATAAACGCAGCCGTCCGCGTCGAAAATAGCGTATTCGTCCGAGTAATAGACGGCTCCGCGTCTGACCAGCGCCGCGACGAGCGAGGTTTTTCCCTGAAAGCTCCGCGCCGGGATGACAATCGCCAAATCTTTCCAGGCGACGACGCCGGCGTGCATAAAAACTCTCTCCGGCGCATATTCCGCGACGGTCAGCCGCAGCTGCGTCTCGAAGCCTCTCATAACATCCGTTCTGCTATGATTGCTCGGAACCTCTTTTTCATTTAAGTAAAGCGAATCTTTTCCGTCTCCGCCCCAAAACAACGTAAAGTGATGTTCAACGTCCGATTTTTCAATTATCCGGAAACAACCGGGCAAGACCGCCTGAAGAGTTTTTTCAATCGTTTGAAACGCTTCCGGCGTGTCGGTGCCGATGCGAATTTTTACGCCGTAAGACTCGATATAAATATCGAATTCAGCATCTTTTTGCCAATCCCGGCGCGAAACGTTTGCCTTTTTATCCGAATTGACGACAAAATCTTTTGCTCTGCCCATTAGCTGTTTCTAATTATTCGTTAAATTAACATATTATTCGGGTTACGTCAACTATTTTCCTTGCCGTAACATAACACTATGATGCCGGCGCTGATTGCAAAAACGAGAAATACCGGCAAAGCGTCAAACCCGTTTCCGGCTTTCAGCCAAAATAAAACCGTCGCTAGAATTATAACGGATAAAATCCCGTAGAGAATCGTCACAAACCGATGCGAATAGCCCGAAATGACCAGCCTCTGATATAAATGCGAGCGGTGCGCCTGCCAGAATTTTTCGCCGCGCAGAAGCCTTCTGAAAAACGTGTATAGAGTGTCGAAAACAAATAGCCAGACCAGCCAACCCGCCGCTGCCGTCAGGCGGTATTGCCCGCTGCTGCTCTGCATTTCATTCGCCGCAATCAGCGGAATAACCGCAAACGTATAGCCCAGAAAGGCGCTGCCGACATCGCCCATAAAAATGCGGGCGGGCTGCCAGTTATGCATTAAAAATCCGAGATTCGATAAAGCCAGAACCGCGCCCAGAAATCCTGTAATTTCCAGATTAAAAAAAAGACCGACCAAAAACCAGCCGATTCCGGCGGTCAAGCCCTGCGTTCCGGCAATGCCGTCAATCCCGTCCATAAAGTTGTAGGCATTGGTCAGCCATATAATCCAGAAAAATGTGAAGACCGCGCCGACCAAGCCCAAACCGATTTCTCCTGTAAAGGGAAGATAAATTTTCTCCCAAAACCCCTGAGAGGAAATCGCCAGCGCCGCCCCAATCGCGTGAACCAGGAAACGCACCGCCGAAGAAACCGATTTTAAATCGTCAAACCAACTGACGACCGCTATCAAAACTGCGCCGGCAAAATATCCGAAAGAAAAATTGTGAGCGATAAAAAACGCGTAAATCGAATAAAACAAAAGACAAACCAGAACAATGACGAGCCCGCCGCCGCGCGGAGTCGGGACGGTGTGCGAGCTTCTTTCGTTGGGAACGTCCAAAATTTCGCGCCGCAGAGTCCAGCGCCGGAAAGCTTCGACGCCGAGATAGGTCAGAATAAAAGCCGAAACAATAAAAACAATCTGCGTCATTTTTGTTTCCGGTAGTGCAAAACTTCGCGCCTGATGCCTTCAGACGGGCTGACGGCGGTTTGAAATCCAAGTTCCGTCTTAATTTTTTCACCCGAAAAAACATCGTCCGAAAGCCATTTGTCGAGCGTTCCGGCGATTTTTCCGAGCCTTTTTATGCCGCTTGCTTTTCCGATTAAATTCAGACTTTTTTGCAAAGGCGACGCCGGAATTCGAATCGGCAAAACGCGTTTTTCCAAAGCTTTTTCTATTTCTTCGACAATCTCGCGCATCGAAACGGGCGCGGCGGTCACGTTGTAAATATCCGGTTTATTATTTTTCGACCGCTCAAAACTTCCGACAAAACGCAGACAAGCGCGCGCGACATCCCGTTTATAAACCAGACTTTTTAAGTTTTTCCCTTTGCCGATCCAGACAAAACGTCTCCGGTCGACGGCTTCGATTAAACGCGCCATATTTCCTCTATCGTTTTCGCCGATAATGGTGGACGGGCGCAGAATCGTTAAATCAATCGAGTTGTTCGCACAGATTTCGACAGCGGCTTTTTCGGCTTCCAATTTGCTTTCCGCGTAAAATCCCGCCGGCTGGCATTGTAAATCTTCTTCAAACTCCGCGCGCGGCGTTTGTTTTGCTTCGCCGTAAACCGCGACCGAGCTTATCAAAATAAATCTTTCGGCTTTGAGCTTCGACGCCAGATTTGCAATATTTCGCGTCCCTTCGACGTTTACCTTTCGGAAATCTTCCGCGGCTGTTTCCACGAACCGATGAGCCAGTCCAGCCGAATGTATAATCGCGTCGATTTTCCCGAATTTTTCTAATTTGGCTAAGCTTTCCGAATCGGTTAAATCCGCTTCAAAATAATTTTGTAAATTCGCCTCCGAGCTTTTTCCCGTCGTAAAAACCTCGAATCTGTTTTGCAGCAGCTCGCCGACAATGGCTCTTCCCAAAAAACCCGTCGCGCCGGTGACTAAAACTTTCATAGCTTTTTACAAAATCTCTGCGGACGAATTTATTTTAACTCGACCAGATAGCTCGCGACGGCTTTTTCCGGAGAATATTTCTCGACGGCTGAGCGGCGGGCGCGTTTTCCCATCTCGGCGAGCTTTTCGCGCTCGGCGTAAATCCGGTAAATCGTTTCCAGCAGTTTTTCCGGCTCGTTCGGCGCGACGTTCCAGCCGACTTTTTCTTCCGTGACCACGCGCGCCAGTTCCGAATCCGCCTCGGTCAAAGCCAGAATCGGCTTCCCGACGGCTAAGATATTGTATGTCCTTGAAGGCATCGAAACGCCCCACATTTTTTTGACCAGCGAGACGAGCGCCACGTCGCAGGCATTTAAAAATATATTTTGTTCGCGGCGCGGACGCGAATCTAAAATCGTGATGTTATGAAATTCTCTTTCGACGACTTCCCTTTCCAGCCATTTTCTTTTCACGCCCGCGCCGAGAAAAACAAAGTGAAATCTTTCGTCCCGTTTCAATTTGTCGGCGCACCAGACGATTGATTCCAAATCGTTCGGGTAACCCATATTTCCCGCGTATAGAAAAACGAATTTGTCCGATAAGCTTAATTCCTGCAAAAGCTTATTTTCCGCGCGCGGCTTCGGCTCGACCGTTTCCAGTTCCGCCCAGTTAGGAATCGTCGCAATCGGAATATCCAGCCCCGAAGTTTTTTCTTCGACCAGCTCTTTCATATCGCGCCCGACCACGATGATTTTACTCGCGTATTTGTAAAGCCAGCGATTAAAAAAGTTCAGCGTTTTGACCAGCCGCGAATCCGCTTTCGCTTTTTCGACGGCAATCAGAATTTCCGGATAATTATCGTGAATCAACAGAGTGTAAGCCGCGCCGCGCGCCAACGCCGCCAACGCCGTGATAAAAGGCAGGCTCGGCGGCGTCGTGACGACCAGAATGCGGTCGCCTTTTTTAAAATTGAACAAAGCTTTAAAAAAAATCGACGCGCTGAGCGTCAGCATATTTATCAGGCGAAACGGAATGACGTTTTTGTCCAGCCGCGTTCCGATGCAGCGAAAAATCTCGACTTCGTTGTAAACTTCATGACTCGGCGCGGAAACTCCGCGCGCCGAATAATTCGGCTGCCCGCATAAGACTTTAACCTCGAAATCCTTCGCCAGACCTTCGGCGATACAGGTCAGATAATATCCGGTCGAAGTCATCTCCGGGTAATAAAGCTCCGTGACGACCCAAAGCCTCCGGCGTTTGGTTGTTTCTTTCCCTTTGCTCACCTATGAAACGTGTTTTCTCAGACTCGTGTAGCCCAAAACGATTTTGCTGACCGTCTGCGAGACGTTTTCAGCCAGATATTCTTTCGGCGCAATCCAGTTTGCCGGCTGCGAAAGCGCCAGCTCGACGCCTCTCAAAATGCTTTCGGTTTCCGCGCCGCTCAGGATGTTGCTGCCCGCTTCGATTGTTTCCGGTCTTTCGGTCACGTCGCGCAGGGTCACGTTCGGAATGCCGAAAATCGCGCATTCTTCCTGCACCGTGCCGCTGTCGGTCAAAACCGCCAGCGCGTTTTTTTCCAGTTTGACGAAATCGAAAAAGCCCAGCGGATTCAGCATCTTTATTTTTTCGGATTCGGGCTGTAAACCGAATTGCGCCAGCTTTTCCGCCGTGCGCGGGTGAACGCTGACGAGCATCGGCTTATCGAATTTTTCGACCGTTCGCGATAGCCCTTGCAGAATTTTTTGCAGCCTTTCCATCAAGTCCACGTTTTCCGCGCGATGCAGCGTGACCAGAAAATACTCATATTCTTTGACGCCGAATTGATTCAAAGCATCGCTGGCGTCGATTTTCTCGGAATATGTCTGCAAAACTTCGTTTATCGGGTTTCCCGTAATGTAAATTCGTTCTCGCTCGATTCCTTCGCGAACCAGATTCTCTTTGCTGCGTTCCGTATAAGGCAGCAAAACGGCGCTCGAATGGTCGACAATCCGCCGGTTAACCTCTTCGGGAACGCGGTTGTCGTAACAGCGGTTTCCCGCTTCCATATGAAAAACCGGAATCCCGCGCCGCGCCGCCACAATAGCGGTCAGAGCGCTGTTCGTATCGCCTAAAATCAAAACGCGGTCGGGATTGATTTGCGCCAGAATCTCGTCGGTTTTCGTTAAAATCTGCCCGATTTGCTCGCCGAAGCTGTTTGCCTTGATGCCGAAATGAAAATCCGGCGTGCGGACTTCCAGCTCGCGCAAAAATATGTCGCTTAAGCTTTCGTGATAATTCTGCCCGGTGTGAACGGTCACGTGCTCGCAGTTCTGGTCGAGAATTTTCATAATCAGACTCAGACGGATTATCTCCGGTCGAGTGCCGAATATTGTTAATACTTTCATAAATAAATCTTAAGCGTTCATAAAGGCGGCAATTTCAGAGTTTGCGCCGCCGAGCAAAATTTTCAGGTCTTCGACGGAGATATTGTCGTCTTTGGAAGAATACTCGCTCGTCAAGGCAGGCGTAAAATCATCCTTTTCACGAAGTTCGGGCAAAACCGGCATAATCACGTAATAACCGTTGCGCTCGACGGTGCGGTAAATTTCTTCTTCGGAAACCATGATTTCGTGAATTTTTTCGCCCGGACGAATTCCCGTGTAAACAATCGGCAAATCCTTTTCGCCCATCAGAGCTTTCGCTAAGTCCGTAATTCTCGCCGCCGGAACTTTCGGAATATAAGTTTCGCCGCGTTTTCCGTCTCTCAGACAAGCGAAAACCGTATCGACGGCTCTGTCCAAGCTCAAAAGAAACCGCGTCATTTCCGGCAGAGTCACGGTTATCGGCTGATTTTTGCGAACCTGTTCGACAAACAGCGGCACTATCGAGCCGCGCGAGGCGATGACGTTGCCGTAACGCACGCAGGTAAAGGAAGTTTGCGGGCAGTCACGGTTTGCCTCGATTAAAATTCTTTCCTGCAAAGCTTTCGTCATTCCCATCACGTTAATGGGTTTACAGGCTTTATCGGTCGAAATTCCGATTACTCTTTCGACCGGAAGATTATTTTCGCGGATTGCCCGCGCGACATTTTCCGCGCCGTAAATATTCGTTAAAACGGCTTCAAACGGAAAATACTCGCACGACGGAACCTGTTTTAAAGCCGCCGCGTTAAAAACCACGTCCACTCCGCGCATCGCCGCCAGCACGGACGAATAATCACGCACGTCGCCGATGCGAAAAGTCAGCAAATCCAGCGAATCCTGATAAATAACATCGTCCGTAGCGGTTCGTTTATGCAGATATTCGAGCCGCATATAATGCTGCTTGGCTTCGTCGCGCGAAAATACGGTGATTCGCGCCGGCATTCCCATTTCGCCCGTTAATAAACGTCTCACCAATGTCTGACCGAGCGAGCCCGTGCCGCCGGTTACTAAAATTCTTTTTCCTTCTAAATTCATTTAATATTGCTTTTATCCAGTAATTAATTGTTTTCTGATTTCCTCATACGGAAACGAATCGACAGCCATTTTTTTTATCATTTCTTCCCAACTGCCGGGAACAAATCCGGTCGCTTGTCTGAATTTCGCCGAGTTAAGGCTGCGGTCAATCCTGAAATCATCGAATGGCTCGATTTCCGTGTCCAGATTATAAGCGTCCCGAATCAGGCAGAGCAGTCGATATTTGTCAATCGGCTCGCTCGAAACGTGATAAAGCCCGTCCAACTTTTTGTGATTAACAATCAAATCGGCAATTATTTCGGCTAAAATAACGGTTGGAAAACCGGAATAGATGGCATTTGTAAAACCTCTGACTTTTCCGCCGCGATTGCTCAAAAACCATTCTACCAGACTATGCGCGGTTTCCAGTTCGCGCCCGATGATGGACGTGCGCAGCGTCAGACAATTTTCCGAAACTATTTCGCCCAGATTCTTGCTCTTACCGTAAACATCTTCGGCGTCGGACAGATCTTCTTCGCCGTAATTTCCTTTTTTGCCGTTAAATACGCAGTCAGTGCTGATGGTTATTAAGCGGGCGTTATTCTCCTGCGCAATCTCCGCCAGTCGATGCGGAAAAATAGAATTCGCGGTCAAAGTTTTTATAACATTTTTCGAGGTCGGCAATTGTTTGATAATGCCGACGCAGTTGACGATTACCTCGGGCTGAGAAAATTTTACCGCATCGCGTACAGACTCGATATCTTCAACCTCGACCGGACAAATTACTTCGTCTTTTTCAAATAACCCGACCTTTAAATATTTTGAAAAATCGCTTCTGACGGTCGAGTAAACTTTAAATCTGTCTCGCCATTGCTGAACAAGTTTATGCCCGAGCATTCCCGTTCCGCCAAATATTAAAATTCTCATTATAAACTGCCTTAAAGTGTTATCTTAACTGTCTGCTTGCCGACGCCTAAAAATAATTTTAATTCGATAAGTTGAATGGTGAGCACAGTTACATTTATTTTTTTAAAGTTTCCGGTAAACTATAATTCAAAACTTCCTCTGTGGCTTTTTCGATTTTTGTCTCCGCCAGCCATTGGTTCAAGTAATTTCTAGCATTTATTGCCAAACTACTGTAAGTATCATTATCTAAACTAATGCAATATTTCAATATATCCAGCCACCGATTTTTATTATCGAGCGGCAAATCCCAGCCGATTCCCTTCTCTTCCAGATTTATCCAGGGAGTCTTGTCGCTTATGATTAGAGGACAGCCTGAAGCTAAAGCTTCGGCGATAATATGTCCGAAGCTTTCGCCCTGGGTCGGCAGCACAAAAAAATTGTACTTTTCCAGCGTTTTCATCACATTTTCGTGCGCAATCTCACCCTTCATTTGCACGTTTAAATTTCTCGGAAGCTTTTTGATAAGCTCCTCGCATTCCTTGACGTATTGATGATTATCAACCGGACCGAAAATATCCAGATAAACTTTATCTTTAATGTTTGGCAATAGTTCCAGCAAAAACTTCAAGTTCTTTATCGGGTGTAGACGAGACAAATAGACCGCGTTCAACTCGCCTGAAATTTTATAAGGTTTGTTATTCAAATCGAATTCAGGAAAAATCTGTTTTGGCGGCATATTCGGCGCGATAAAAATCTTGCCGCCTTTCCCTTTTACCTTCTTAATCTCTTCTTTTTCAAAGTCGGCGGTCGCCTTCCAGATGATATTTTCGTAAAGCCTTAAGGCAGCGGCAAACTTTAGATACAATTGTTTTTTATTTTTTTTCAGTCCTAACGCGCTCGGGGCGAGTTCGCCTTCCGGCGCGACGATTATCTTCAGATTCGGTATCTTCCGAAACTTTTTCAGCCATAAAATAAAAACCGTAAATGTTGAGAAAAAGCTGTTTGCGTATATAGATTTAGGCTTCACTTCTTCAATTAGTTTCTTAACTGATTTCAGTTTTATATTATCTTTCGATAAATAATAAACTCTGGCGTTTCCGACCTCATTCCAATCGTTTATTTTTACGTTTTTATATTGAGTTTTATCGGTCTTGCCGTCGTGGTCGCGCGTGACAATCCAAAAATCGAATTTTTCGCCGAGACGATCGACCATATTGACGAGCGTGCGCATTCCGCCGCCGCTTTTATAGCCGGGCAAATAAAAATCGCAAAAAATCAGAATCTTCGGCTTATTTTCCTGAGCCATTATTTTCCAGAATCTCCGCGCACGCCTTGTAGACATTTTCTGGCGAAATTAAATTTAAACATTTGTGTCGGTTGAAACAAACCGGCGCAAAACAGCCTTCGCATTCAACTCTTTCGCGGAAGATTTTGTGTCCTTCACCGAAAGGCGCCCAACGCCCCACGTAATCAATGGCGGCGAAAACCGCCACGCATAGCGTCCCGACCGAACCGGCAAGATGCATCGTTCCGGTATCGGTGCCGAGATACAAATTACATTCCCGCAAAATTCCCGCATCGCCGCGAATTCCCAATTCGCCCGCCACATTTGCGCCGGTTTTCCAGGCTTTGACAAACCTGTCTCCCTGCTCGCGGTCATTTTTTCCGCCGAAGACCACCGGAAAAACATTTTTTTCTTTTATCAGGCGGGAAACAATCTCTATGTAATTCTCTTCCGCCCAAATCTTCGAACTCCAATTTGTTCCAGCCATAACCGCAATCAATCTTTTTTCACGCCAAGCCGTCCGGCAATTAGATTCCAGCCAATCGTGCGATTTTTTAATTTCGTCGCCAGTCAGCCTCAAATCCGGTTTGAAGTTATTTATCGACGGCAAATCGAGATTTTCAAAATACAGGCTTTTAAGCAAATACTCAAGCTCGGTTTCGACCGTTTTGACAGGCTTTTCCGGCGCCATCGTCAGCAAATTTTTCAACAGGTAGCTCACGCCGAAAATCTTTTTTATTCCTGCCAGACGGAAAAACAAAACGTCTCTTTTGACCCGATAATAACCGCGATTTCTGGTCATCAGATAAAATAATGCGTCGAATCTTTTCCGTCTCAGCTTTAAAATCAAGCCCGCCGAAGCTTTTGCAAAATCGTTCGGATACACCAGCCATTCATCAAAAATGCCTTCCGGCAAAACTTTTTTTGCGATCAGATCGTCCGGATCGTTTGTCGCGCCGTTGGTAAAGTATGTAATGTGCGCCTGCGGAAACGCTTTTCTGATTGCCCAGAATGACGGCAGGGCGACGAGCGTATCGCCGATGCTGCCAATCCGGTAAACTAATATTCTATCCATCCGGGAAAATTAAGTTAAAGCTTTTAGAAGCTTTTCCTGGTTAATTGTTGTCGTTCCAACCTCTTCGACCACCAAGCCGGCGCTGATATTCGATAATTCCGCCGCCTGCAAAAGATTCGCGCCCGCTGCCAGCGCGACCGCCAGAGTTGCGATAACCGTGTCGCCGGCGCCGGTGACATCGTAAACCGTCCGCGCCTTCGTCTGAAAATGAAACGGCTTTTTCTCTTTTTGAAATAATGTCATCCCGTTTTCGCCTTGTGTTATCAGCAGGGCTTCCAGATTAAGCTCGGAGATTAAGGTTTCTCCGGCTAATGTAATATCATCCGCCACCTGATGTTCTTCAAAATGACAGGCTTCTATCGCTTCGCGACGGTTCGGCGTTAAAAGCGTCGCGCCCGAATATTTTGTGTAATCCTTTCCCTTCGGGTCAACTAAAATATATTTATTATTGTCTATTGCTTTCGTTATCAGACGCGTAAGCAGATTTTTGCTGAGTAAGCCCTTGGCATAATCCGAAATTAATATTAAATCAGACTTATTTAATTCTTTCTCGATTGAAAGCCAGAGTTTTTCTTCCTGTTCGGAGGTCAGAAAATTTGTTTTTTCGTTATCAATTCTCACGACGTGTTGATTGTGGGCGACGATTCGCGTTTTGACGGTCGTCGGGCGTTCTTTCAGCGTAAGCAGTAAATCAGGCGAAATATTTGATTTATCGAGCGCGCCTGACAGGTATTTTCCTTCTTCGTCGTCGCCGATGACGCCGACCAGATGCGGAATTGCCCCGAGATTCGCCACATTGACCGCGACATTTGCCGCTCCGCCGGCAGCGAGACTGGTTTTTTCCAATTGCACGACCGGGACGGGCGCTTCCGGCGAGATTCGGCTGACGCTTCCCCACCAATAGCGGTCGAGCATGACGTCGCCGATAATTAATATTTTTACTTTAGAAAAGCGAGCGATAAGCTTGTCGAAATTTTCCACTTCTGTCTAAAATTCGCCTTCCTTGAATTTTGAATCTATGATTTCGCACCAGATGTGCCCGATGGTAATGTGCGCTTCCTGAATCCGGGCGGTGCGTTGGCTCGGAACTAAAATGCAGGCGTCGCAGACGGAAGCCAGTTTTTTTCCGTTTATGCCGGTTAAACCGATGGTTCTGCAATTCATCTCTCTTGCTTTCATAACGGCGGATATGACGTTCGGCGAATTTCCGCTTGTGCTGAAACCGATTAGAACGTCGCCCGCCGAAGCTAAGGCTTCGACCTGTCGGCTAAAAATTCTTTCAAACCCGTAATCGTTGGAAAGCGCGGTCAGAGCGGAAGTATCCGTCGTCAGAGCAATCGCCGGCAGCCCGCGCCGCTCGGTTTCGTAACGCCCGACAAATTCAGCCGCAATATGCTGCGCGTCAGCCGCGCTGCCGCCGTTGCCGCAGATTAAAATTTTCTTTCCGCCGGCGACAGCCTCGAAAATAATGTCGGCGCATTTTTCAATTTGCTTTGTTTCAGCCGCTAAAAGTTTCCGGAAAACTTCAACGTGTTCCTTTAAAGAGCTTGAAACCAAATCGTTTAGCGAATTTGAAATTTCTTTATAGCCGTTAGAATTACTTCGAATTTTCTCGACGATTGCGCTGGACGAAAAATTATCTTTCAAGGAAAGCGAATGGACTTCGCCGCCGCGTTTCAAGACAAAATCCGCGCCGATTATCTGTTCAGTCTGCCAGTCTCCGCCTTTCACTAAAACGTCCGGCTTAATCTGCTCGATTATTTTTGCCGGTGTCGGCTCGTCAAAAATCCTTACTTCGTCAACGCAGCGCAGGGCGCGCAGAATCGAGGCGCGCGCCTCCTGCGATAAAAACGGGCGCGGCGAGCCTTTTATCTCGCGCACCGATTTATCGCTGTTTATCCCGACGATAAGCTTCGTTCCCAAACGGCGCGCGCGTTCCAGCAAATCGATATGTCCCGGATGAAGAATGTCGAAACAGCCGTTGGTAAAAACTACTTTTTCCATCGAATTAAAGACTCAGGTTTCAAGCTAACTTCTTTTATAATTAGATTGCCGGACAAAAAACCAGACGATTATCAATCCCAGAACGGCGATAAAACCAACCTTTATCAAATAAGGAATAATCAACCCGTATGAGCCCTCGTATGAAATGCTGGTTAAAAGCATATAGTAAACGGTCGCGCGCCAGAAAGAAACGCCCTGATTTTCTATCAAACAGGCATAAAATATGCGTATAAAAAATCCCAGAATAATCATTCCCAGAGGAATCCCGACGGGACCGAAATTTCTCAAAAGGTCGCCGATCGGCGTCAGCGTAAAGGAATTTTCGCTAAAGTTGAAATATAAATCGCCGTATTTGGAAGGGTCGGTCGCGAGCGGTTTATCGTTCCAGACAACGCGCGGAATCAAAAACGTAATACTGTCTTTCCAGATATTATTATCCAGCCCGTAGCTTTCTTCGTAAGGCGCTAATTGTTCATAATTCGAGACGACGACCGCCAAGGAACTGACGGCATCTATTCTTTCCGCCAGCGCGACAAAACCTTCTTCCATACTGGCAAACACGCCCTGGTCGGAAATTTTCCCGAAAGCCTCGAAAATATTTCCGACATATTCATCAACCGAAACTCGTTCCTGCGATTGTTTGATATTGCGAAAAGTCGTGCCGTAAATCATTCCGACCAGCAGCGCCAGCGCGAGCAAAATTCCGCCCAGCATCTTATGCTGAAATTTTATCGTTCTGCCCGAAGAGACAAACGCAAAAGCGATCAGAATAAAAACCTGAATCAAGCTTCCGCGATTTCCCTGCAAAGCCGATTTGCCCAGTGAAATTAACAGCAGCAACCCGATAACGAGATAATGATTAAAGGTAAACTCTTTCGCCCTGAAAACCATCAACCACAATAAAAACGCGGCTTCCAGCCAGAAAAGCGTCAACAGAAAAATCGTTCCGTCAAAGATGCCGATTTCTTCGACCTGCTGAAAACCGATAACGCCCGCGGCAAAGGCGAATATGGTGTTGAACAATCCGATTGCCAGCAGCAGCAGACCGGGAGCCATAACCTGCTCCGGTTTCCAGTTCCATTCGGGCAGCCAGCGATTGATTTTTTCCCCGATTTTTCTGCCGAAAGGCAAAAAGAATCCGACGGATAAACCGATGTAGCCGAGCATCACGTAAACCAGCGTGAGCGGCAAATTATAACGCTCGTCCTGTACAAAATTTAAGAAAAAAGGCTGCGAGAATCCCGCCGATAAAACGAAACCGCCGACAAAAAACGCCGGAAAAAAATACGACCACGCGGCGAACACGAGCGGGTGAAAAAGATTGAAGCTGTTTTTGTAATAAAGATACAGGCTCGGCGCGGCAATCACCGCGCCCGTCAGCAGACACCACGGCATCAGATAATAATTGCCTAAAACATCGCCCGACTCGTTTTCATAGAAAAATAATGCCAGCACCAAAATCAAGGCGAGTCCCCAGATGAAAAACGCCGGTAAAATAAAATTTATTTTCTTCTCAGGATAAGGAGTAAAATTGTTCAGTCTGTAATCAGCCATTCCTGTCTTCTTGCTCTAAACGATTGTCTGAAAAATATTGAGTCTTTATCAAATTTACTATAAAGATGCGGTAAAACCTAAACAAACGACGAGTTTTCCTTTATTCAGACGCCTTTTTCTTTTCTTTCGATTTCGTCAAAAATAACCCGCAATTGATATTCCATTTCCATCGACCGGCGCACGATTGTGTGCAGAACCAAGCCGATCGTCAGAGACAGCATTCCGGCGAGTTCCAAACCGACCGCCAGGACGGCGGAAGGCAGCCGCAAAACAAGTCCGGTTTCGAGAAACTCGTAGATAACGATTCCGCCGAACGGCAAGCCGCAAAGCATCAAAAAAATGCCGATGGCTCCGAAAAACGTCAGCGGCTTGTAGTCGCGAAACAGGCTGAGAATCATATTTAAAATCAAAAAACCGTCGCGCACGATATTGATTTTTGAATTGCTGCCTTCCGGTCGCGCAACCAAATCTATAGGTGTTTCAGCGATTTGATAGGTGCGCATCAAGGCTTTAATGGTCAATTCGCTTTCGATTTCAAAGCCGCCGCCGAAAAGCGGTATATTTTTCACGAAATTGCGATTAAAGGCGCGATAGCCGGACAAAATATCCGTCAGACGAACCTGAAAAATATAATTTATCGTCCAGAGAAAAACTTTGTTGCCGAAACGATTGAGCTTTTTAAAATCGCTCGCCGATTCCGACATCAGGCGCGAGCCGACGACCATATCCGCTTCCTGATTCAAAATCGGATTAATCAGTTTCCAAACCTCCGCCACCGGATAAGTGCTGTCGCCGTCAATCATTATATAAACGTCGGCTTCGATTTCGCGAAACATTCGCTGCACGACAAAGCCTTTCCCCTGCCGCCGCTCGTAGCGAACTATAGCGCCCGATTCTTTGGCTTTTTCAACCGTTTTGTCCTTCGAGTTATTGTCGTAAACGTAAATATCGGCTTCCGGCAAAGTTGATTTAAAGCTATCTACGACTTCGCCGACGGTTAATTCTTCATTAAAACAAGGAATCAAAACGGCGATTCTTTTTTGCCGCCTGCCTGTTTCGGATTTGTTTTGCAGGCTGATTTCGGCGGCAAGCTGCTCGCCCTCAGCTTTTTTTTCCGGCAAAACTGTCGAAAGATTCATTTTTCTCAAAACCTCTTTTTATACTAAAAGAAAGACTTTAACCGCATCCCGGCAATAAAATTTTATTTCTCGCCGATAAGCAGAATATTTTTTCCGACCGGCACTTTGAACATCGATTCGATTTTTCTGAAAACCGGCACGACCGCTTTGTCGTAAAGACTGACTGCGCCGCCGCCCAGACTTTCTGATTTTAACAACCTATAATTGACATACCACGGCAGAACGCCGGCAAAATCAAAGTACTTTGATTTTAACAGTTTAAAGCCTGCTGCCTGACATTTTTGCTCAAGTTCTTTCTTGGTATATCGACGGAAATGTCCGAGCTTCCGGTCAAATTCGCCGTACAGAGCCATCAGCGCCGGAACAAACAAAAAACAGCGTCCGCCGTCGCTTAGAGATTCGTAAATTAATTTCAATTCGTGACTATCGTCCTCGATATGTTCTAAAACATTAACATAGATTATCGAGTCGGGCTTTTGTTTCGCCGTGATTTCCGCCGCCGCCGCCGCAAATATCGAATTATAAAAATTTATTTTCGTGCCGCTGCCGTTCGGCGAAACGTTCGCCGTCAAATCTTTGTACAAATCCGAAGGCTCGACCAGCGCCAGCGTTTCCGGCTTCGTCGCCAGAACCATCTCCGAAAACGAGCCGGTTCCCGCGCCGACTTCGACGACGTGTTTTCCCAAAAGATGCTTGAACTCGTCTAAAATCCATTTGTGATAATTAACGGCAAACGACATCGCTTCCAAATCTTTGCCGACATAAACAACTTTTTTACTCATTTGAAATTAATTTGTGACGTTTGATTTTAACAGTTTTCTTTAGCGGTGACGAAACAGTCGAACCTCTCCGCTCTGAAAATAAGGCTCGGTTTCGAACCATTTGCCCAAAACCGCTTCGACGCGCGCGTCTTTTCCCCAAACCAGCAGAGTGTCGATTTTATTATTATTTGCTTCGAGCAAAGATTCCAGCTTCAAAAGCTTTTCATCGAAATTTACGCTTTTATCGTTCAAAGCGAAAACATTGCTTCCGGTATAACCGAGCACAAACTGCCGGTGCGAAATCTCTTTCGCCACAATCGGAAACAAATAATGCCCGATTTCATAATTGTCCCAGACCTGCACGTTTTTGCCGATGCCGAGATAATTGTCCATCTGTCCGGTCGGCAGCGAATGATAGCGCAGACCGTCTTCGAGAATACTGACGGAAACGAGTCTTTTATTTTCTTCAACCGCAGTCTGTGCGGCAACCAAATCTTTCGCCAGATTATCGGAATGCAGAGAATATTCCCACAACGCCAGCGTTTGAAAAATAATCACGACGGCTAAACAAAACTGCGCGCAACGCTTTAACCAGACAGAGTTATCTGTTCTAAACAAAGGAACAAACGCAATCAAACCGCACAGTAAAAATCTCTCGCGCAAAACGCCGCCGTGCGTCAATTGAAAATCGTCCGGCGCAAACATCGCGATAAAAATGCAAACTCCGAACAAAACCGCAAAAGCGGAATACTTTTTAAAAAAGTCGATTTGTTTCCGAAAAGAGAACCACGTGGCGATCGCCAAACCAAAAAATGCGCCGACCAGCCATAAACCCGGCGTGAAAATGGCGAAAACATTCGAGTTGGCAGTTGTAAACGGAAACGTTTTGCGGCTGATGATGACAAATAAATCCGCGCTTCTCAGCTGCGTAATCCAGCTTGAAACCGAATACGGGTCGCTCAAATTTCGCCAAACCGGCGAAAATCCGCCGCCCGCTTCGCTCAACAATTTATAAATTATCAGAAGCGGCACAATCGGCAGAAAAGCCAGCGCCGTCCAGGTCAGAGTTTTTTTCCAATGCGACGGCGGCACAAAAACGCTCAGCAAACAGATGCTTCCGGCTAATATCCCGAAACCGATAATGTGACTGAAATAGACGAGTACCAGAAGCGCCGCCAGCAGCAAGGCGCGCACCAAATTCATATCTTCGCGCCAACGATAAAAAAGTCCGAGCGTGAATGTAAAACCGATAACGCCGATGATGAAATTGTAAAAGCCCATCAGCCAAAGCCAGTTAAAACCGATTGCCGCGCCGATTAAAAGACTCGTTACGACGCCTTCGCGCCCGACCGTCTGCCAGCGCAGCCAGCCGACCGCCGCCACCAAGCCTAAATAGGTAAATGTTACAATGATTTTGGTTACGGTAAACGGCGAAAAGAAAAGGAGAAGAAAAATCAGAATCCAATGCCCGCTCGAATTCGGAAAGGAAATAGAATTGAAAGTATAAATTTCGGAAACCGACGGATTGCCTTTCAAAAGCCCGGTCATTAAGGCTGCGCTGTAAACGTGCCCCGAACCGTCCTGATTGATAAAATAATCGACCGCCCAAATCGGCAGACAGGTAAAAACCGCCAGCAGGAGAAAGAAAATAAACAGACGGACGTTTGATGATTCGAAAAAATTCATACAGAGACAATATTTAAATTAATTGGAATTTTGCGGCAGACATAAAACATTTGCCCCGCCATCGTCCGGCGCAAATCCTTCTATTTCAACGAGTTTTTCTCCGGCTTCATCAATCCGAAAAAATTTATAGCGCGCCTTGTTTTTCAGAAAAACAATCAAATCGTCCGGCAGATAACCGAACTCGGCGGACGTTTCCAGCGTCATTTCCATATAAATCACGGGCGCGTTTTCCTGGTCGAAAACTTTTTGCGAGCCTTTTAAAAACATCATCTCTGCGCCTTCGATATCGACTTTGATAAAATCGACGCGTTTGATATTTTTTTCTTCCAGATAAGCATCGAGCGTTTTTATTTTAATCGGAAAAACGGTTGAAGGCTCATTGTCTTTACCGGCAAGCGTCGCGTGTCCGCTCGGTAAATTGTTGAAAAGATGGATTTCCGCCGTCGATTCTTCGCCGCCGAGTCCGAAATTGTTCAGAAAGACTTCTGCCCCTTCGCCGTTTAAGGAAACATTTTTTTTTAAATCTTCGAACGTCGGCGGAACCGGCTCGAAAGCGTGAACTTCGCCTTCCGCTCCGCTCAGACGGCTCATCAAAGTCGTGTGCCAGCCGATATTTGCGCCGACGTCGAGACAAACGAAACCCCTTTTTATATGCCGCGCGAAGATTTCGGCGCTGAACTGCTCGTGTTTTCCCAGAAAAAAAATCGACTCGCCCGCCCAATCCGACAAGGCGACATACAATTTTCTCCCGTCCTTCGTCGTCGCCAGAATTTTTTCCGGCAGATGCCGGCAAAGCTTTCGAGCAAAAGCCGAAGCTCGCCACTTGCCTTTGTTGACGGGAAAATAAAATGTATAAAGCCTGATTAGATTAAGCCAGGTGATTTCTATTTTTTGAGCAATCACGCGTGTTCTTCCTGCAAATAAAAAATAATTCAGCCGAGTTGGCAGACCGCTATCACGCCGTCGGCGAGCTGCGGAGAAATTGTCACGCCGACGTCGTTTATAAAATTATAATACCAGGGATTATGCTGCCGGTGTTCCGGTCCCAAATCGTAAAAGCAAAACTCTTTGACCCGTAAATCCTCGCGTTTCAACATCAGATTCAAAGTCGAATAGGAAAAATAAGTCACGTGGTCGGGATGCACCGGCTCGTTTTTTCCGCCTTTCCCGCGCAAGCCGTAAAGCGCGAACCGCAGCGCGCTGTAAGCGTTTATCGTCGTGATGAGCAGAATCGTATCCCGGTGCATAAAACGCTTGATGCCGCGCAGGAAAAGTCCGGGATTGGACAGATGCTCAATCATCTCGCCCGCGATTATCACGTCGAATTTTTCGTTTAAATCGACTTCTTCGAGCTTTTCCAAATCCGCGCGATAGAGATTTTTCGTGTCGTGCGCGGCTAGAATGTCGATTCCCTTCCGGTCGAAATCGAAACCGTAAAGCTCGCCTGCAATTTTCGCCAGCTCAAAATGAAGAAGCTGTTTAAACTCAATCATTTTTTCGGTAAACGGGTAATCCGTGCAGCCGAGATGCAAAACTTTTTTTCCGCGACACGATTCCTTGATAAATTCGACTCTCTGCACGAGTCTTAATTTTTCGCTCATCTGACTTATATATTTATGACAATTTATTTATTTTCCGAAAACGTTCCGGACCAAAATCTTTTCGTCTTCCGTGACAAACCCTAACAACCACAAAACCGACAGATACGTAACGCCGCCGAGAAAGCTCGATAAAAAAAGCGAGAGCCAGCCCTGCGGCAAATAATTAATACTTAATATTTCAACCCAGACAGTCGCCGCGGCGGCGAGAACCAAAAGCCCCAGAAGATTCAGCCAGAAACCGGCGAGAATCCGTTTAAAAAACCATTTTTCGACGTAAATAATCGAAAGAAAAGAAATCGCGTAACCGACCAGCCGACCGATTGCCACTCCCTCGTTCCCGTAATCGTAGCTTAAAAAAATCATCGACGGAATACTAATTAATAAACATAACACATAGAGATAACAATAAAAATTCGGGTAGCCGAGTCCTTCGGTCATCTGCCACGATACCGTCAAAACCGCGACCAGACTAAAACTGATTGTGTGAATAATCAAAAGTTTCGTGCTCGCGTCGGCAAACTCCGCGCCCATCCAGAGCCCCAAAAATAGACGGCTATGCACGATTATCGTCGCCGCAATAAAAACAACCATCATCGTGATTATTTTCGTCGCTTTGGTATAAAGCCTTTCGAGCTTTTCGCGGTCATTTTGCAGTTCGCTGGCGAGCGGAAAAATGACTATCACGAGGCTGGCGATAAAATACTGAATCTGGAAGCTGACCGTCATCGGCACGACGTAATGCGTCAGGCTTTCCGTGCCGAGCCGGCGCGTAATCCATATGCGCTCGAAAAGGAGCCAAACGTTTCCTAAAATCTGATAGCCGACGACGCCCGCGCTGAAACCGATGACAAGTTTTAACGATTCCTTATTAAAGCGATGCGTTATGGAAAAATCCGGCAGAAGCCTTTTGGCGCTCGCATAAAACAACGCACACGTGACGCAGGTTATAAACAAATTCCACCAGAACAGCGCGATAAGCCCGCCGCCGAGCCACGCAATTATCAAGTTGCCGAGCAGCATCGAAATGCTGGAAAAATTCAACAGCTTGGAATAAATATCAAAGCGATGAAGCCCCTGCACAATCGCGCTGAAGACCTGCGTGAACAGCGTAAAGAAAATAGTCGTAGATGCAATATAAAGAGCAATTACGGTTCTGGAATGCGATTCCGGCGCGATATTCATAACGTCGGAAACCAGCCAGCCGGAAAGCAGAAAAACCGAAACTATTCCTACTAAACCGAGAACCAGATTGATAAAAAAAGTGGCGGAGATAATGTCTTTTATCTTTCCGCTTTCGCCGGTTGCCTGATATTCGGCGACGTATTTCGTGATGGCGCGCCCGATGCTGAAGACGAACGAATAGCCTATAAAACCCAAAACCAGCGAATAAATTCCGTATTCGTGCTTGCCGAGCGATTTGACGATGAGCCGCGTGGCGAAAAAAGTCAGAATAAACGGCAGAATCCAGCTCGTAAACCCGTAAAATACGTTTTTCGTGATGCTTCTGGTCGTGGATTTTGCCGGCGGCGTTTCGCTCATTCCGAAAAAGATTCCTCGTAACTTTGCCACGCCATCTGCGCCGCAATTCTTTCGTCAAAATTTTTTAAAACAAACTCGCTGCCGTTGCGGGCTAATTTTTCGCGCAGCGTTTTATCATTTTTTAAAGTCCGCACCGCTTTAACCAGTGCATCGACATTGTTCGGTTCGATTAACCAACCTGTTTCCAAGTGTTTAACCGCTTCGGGAATGCCGTTTATGTTGGTGGAAACAACCGCTTTTCCGAGCGCCATCGCTTCGAGCATCGAAATCGGCAAGCCTTCGACAAAACTCGGCAAAGCGAAAATATCTGCCAAACGCATCAAATTAAACAAATCTCCGCGCTCTTTTCCAACCTGTTCGGACGTGATTAAAACGAAATTTTCGTCGAGTCCGAAAGATTCGGCTTTGTGTAAATCTTCTTCGCCCGGTTTCGAATTGGAAATCCAGACAAACGCGAAATCAGAATTTTCCTTTAAAAGCTTTTGCGCCGCTTCCAGAAAAATCCAGCGCCCTTTGCGGTCGATAAATTGCCCGACGCACAGCACGAGAAATTTATCCGCCGGAATATTAAATTTTTGACAAATCGCCTTTTTATCTAACCCGACTTTCTGAGCGTTTAGTAATTCAGGCGGATTTATGCTGGCGTAAGTTACTTTTACCCGGTCGTAAAATTCGGGCGAAACAAATTCGCGCAAACATTTTTTCGCGTCTTCGTTAGCCGTAAAAATATGAAAATTTTTAAACTTACTCAAAACGCCGAATTTGAATTTCCAAATCCAGCCGCGCCACCATTGCTGCGGGCGGACGGAATTATGCACGGTCGTAAAAACTTTCGTTTTCGTGCAAAGCCAGAATAAAGCCGCGAAAGATTGCCACGGCGCAAACTCGACGTGAACCGCGCAACTCTTCAAATCGAATTTTTTCAGATAGCGGCAGTAAACGTATTCCGAGCGGAGCTTATTAAAATGTCGCGCTAATTTTCGTTTAAGGGTTAAAGCGGGTTGGCTGTCGGTGTGAGAATCGACAAACTCATAGGGAAGGTCGAAATCTTTTAGAAATTTCAGAAGCTGCTCGTTTGAGCCTTCGGGCAAAACGGCGCGCGCTTCGCAGTGTTTTTTCGCTTCCTTCATCAGAGCCAGAAAATATACCTGCGCGCCGCCCCATTCCAGATAGTTCCAGACGCACAAAACTTTTTTCGGCAGATGATTAAAATTTCCGGTTTTCGATAACTTCAAGTTGTTTCTCAACCGTCGGCAGGCAGACAGTTAAAGTAATTTCTAAATAAAATATTAGTTAAAGCGATTCTTTAACCAGTTAATCTTTTACCTGAGCTTTCGCAAAAGTCTCTGCCAGAGGCTTTTCCTCCCTGTTCAAAGCCCGGAGGCTCTCGGCATTTTTGCCGAAAGCCAGCCGCAGAAAAAAAATCCCGAAAGCGAGAGTTCCCTGCCAGCGATTCGGCGCGCTGTCGAGATTGCCGTAAAAACGCCGGCGCAGATTATGAATGTGCTTCAAATCAAAAAACAGAGCGTCAATTATTTTCCGAAAACCCAGTTTTCTGACTGACGCCGGAATATTGTTCGGCTGGCAGAAAACTCTGGCGCGCGGGTCAATCAAAAGACGCCAGCCGCGTTTTTTCAAACGCGGCGTATATTCGACATCGCCGAAATTAGGATATTTTTTTGAATTCATTAAACCGGCTTCGCCGATCGCCGCCGCCGGAACCAAAACGCAATTGCCGACGATGATGTCAACTTCCCAGGCTTTTTTCGGCACAGTCCAGACGGTCTGATTCTGCCAATGTCGCCAGCCGCCCGAACGCGTGTCCCAGACGGGCGAAACCTGAAAAATTTTGTGCGGCTCGTCCCAGAGCAGAAGCAGCGAACCGACGACCGAGCGCGGATTTTTCTCCGCGGTCTCGACCATAAACACCAGAAATTTTTCGTCAAATACCGCGTCGTCGTTAATCAGCAAAACATATTTCGGATTATGCCTGAGCGCGGCGCGGATGCCGACGTTCGTTCCTTCGGTAAACCACAAATTTCCGTCGCCCGCGACGATTTCAACTTCGGGAAAATGTTCGCGGATTGAATCTGACGTTCCGTCGGTCGAGCCGTCATCGACAATCACGACGTGAACATCCAATGCGGTTTTATCGAGACGCGATAAACTGCGCAGACATTGCAAAGTGATTGCGCGGCGATTGTGAACCGGCGCGACGATTTCAACCCGAATTTTTTCCAACGCTTCGGCGGACATTAAACCGTTTCGTCGCTCCAAAGCTCGCGCAGAGTTCTGACGCTGGCTTCGTCGTTGTCGTTGCAGCCGACGGGAACGTATCGAATATTTTCGCGATTGGAAAGCTCTCCGGCTAAAATCCGCCAGAAATCGACGACCGTCAGATGCTCGCTGCGATGATTAAAATCGTCGTATTTCAATGCTTTAAATTCGTCGTCGGCTGTCGTAATCAAAACCGTGTCTGCCTGTTCCAGACATTTTTTCGCCGAATCCAGAATGACGATTTTTCCTTTCAGCTCGGCGTTGGCGCTTTCGTTGGCGAGCGGGTCGTACGCGACGACGCGCGCGCCGGCTTGTGAAAGCGCGTTGGCGAGATAAACGCCCTGCGATTCTTCGACGACGTGCGATTTCGGTTTGTAAGCCAAGCCCAGAATAGCGACTGTTTCGCCGTGTTTAATCATCGAGCGAAGTTTTTCCGTAATTCTGTCCGACATCGAGCGATTAAAGCTGTCGGTCGTTTCGGCTAAAGTAGCGCGGGCGTCCAGAGTTCGCGCCAGATAGCCGAGCGCTACGTTGTCGCGCGGAAAACACGGTCCGCCGTAACCCATTCCGCCGGTCAGATACTTGCGACCGATGCGCGAATCCGTTCCGAGCGCATCGGTCACGACGTCAATATCGCCGCCCGGAATTTTTTCGCACAAATCGGCGAGCATATTGGCGAACGTGATTTTCGTGGTGACGAATGTATTGACGGAAATTTTCGTCAGCTCCGCGTTTTCCAGGCTCATTCGTTTACACGGCGCGTCGTTCAGCATCAGCTTTTTGTAAATTTCTTCCAATTGACTGCCGCATTTTTCATCGAATTCGCCCAGAAGCGTGAAATCCGGATTCAGGAAATCGCGAATGATGCTGCCGAGCGCGATAAATTCCGGGCTGTAACAAAGACCGAAATCCGCGCCGCATTTTTTGCCCGATTCGCGTTCGAGAATCGGGAGAAGCCCGTAACGAGTTGCGCCGGGCAGAACCGTGCTGGTCAAAACGACGTTGTGATAACCGTCCTTCTTTTTCAGAGCTTTGCCGATTTCCTTAAACGCCCACGCCGCGTATTGCAGCGAGAAAGAGCCGCGCTCATCTGACGGCGTCGGCACGATGACGAAAGAAATGTCGGAATTTAAGATGGCTTCCTCGTGGCTTGCCGTCGCGCGGATTCTTTCCTTATTTTCGCCGATGTATTTATCGAGGTCGGTTTCCTGAACCGGCGCTTTGCCTTCGTTGACCAGTTGAATCGAACGCTCGTTGACATCGACGCCGACGACTTCAAAACCGCGGCTGGCAAACGCCGCCGCCATACTCGCTCCCAATTTACCCAAACCAATAACCGAAACGCGATTAATCATTATAAATAGCGCACCTGACCCTTTATGAAAATTTTAAATTATTTAACTTTTGCCGTCACGCAGAGATGCCAGCCGAGCTTGCGCTCCAAAGCGCGAAAAACTTTTTCCGGCAGAAACCTGAAATACCATTCTTTGACGTATTCGTATTTGACGTAATCGGGAATTCGATACGGGAAAATGTGGTCAACAAAAACGTCTTCCGCGCGAAAACCTTCGCCGAGAAGGTCGTGAATCGTTTTCTTATTGTATGAATAAGTCACCGGGCAGCCCATCTGCGCTTCGGAGCTGCGCGCGATATGTTCGTCGAGCTTCCAGAAAGTTCCCTTGCCTTCCTTCACCGTAAGCCAGAAAACTTTCCACGCGTAACGGTAATAAACCATCAATTTCAAAGTCGAATTTTCGTGAACGAAATTGTCCCGAACCTGCGCGATGATTTTTTCGGGATGCGGCGAGTGATGCACGACGCCGAACGAATAAACGAGGTCGTATTTTTCGGGCGGAATATAATCGGAAAGCCTTTCGGCGTTGACTTCGTAAAAATTTATGCGGTCTGCAAGCCCGAAAACCTCGGCGCGTTTTTTCGCGAGCTTCAGCGATTCGCTCGATAAATCGACGGCGGTTACTTCAGCGCCCGCGCGGGCGAAATTCATCGTGTCCGTGCCGATGCCGCAGCCGATTTCCAGAACCTTTTTCCCGCGCCATTTGTCAAATTCGGCAAAAGCCGGAATGTGCGGCTCGACGTAATATTTGCGCCATTCGACCTGTTCGAAATATTCCTTCGTGCCGATTTCGGCGGTCGAATGGCGAATGTTACACGGGCGCGCGTTCCAGTAATCCTGGACTTTTTCGATAGAGACTTCGGCAAAATTCGTGCTCATTTGTTTATTTAATTCAAGCGTGACTCGTCAGCGCGTTTTCGCTTTCGAGCGCTGCTTTGACCTGCGCTTCAATCCATTCGTAAGTTTTCGCCAGACCGTCTTCGAGCGAAATGCCCGGCTCCCAGCCGAGAACTTCGCGCAGCTTCGTGTTGTCGGAATTTCTGCCGCGCACGCCCTGCGGTCCGTCGATGTGTTTTTTGGAAATCCGCACGTCGGCGATTTTGGCGATGATGTCGGCAAGCTGATTAATCGTCACCATTCTGTCCTGACCGAGATTCAGAGGCTCGTGAAAATCCGAGCGCATCAGGCGATAAAGACCTTCGACGCAGTCTTCGATATAGCAGAACGAACGCGTCTGCTCGCCGTCGCCCCAGATTTCGATTTCGTGATTGCCGGTCAGTTTCGCCAAAGCAATCTTGCGGCACATCGCCGCCGGAGCTTTTTCGCGCCCGCCTTCCCAGGTTCCCTTATCGCCGAAAATATTATGAAAGCGAACGGTGCGCGTCTCGATGCCGTAATCGTTGCGGTAATGCATACAGAGAATTTCGCTGACGAGCTTTTCCCAGCCGTATGCGTCCTGCGGCTGCGCCGGGTAAGCGTCTTCTTCCTTTAAAGGTTTGACGTCCGCTTCTTCCTGCAAATATTCGGGATAGATACAAGCCGAACTGGTGTAAAGATAACGCTTAACGCCGTTTGTTTTGGCGGCTTCGAGCGTGTGCAGATTTATCAGCGAATTGTTATACAGAATCTGCGCGTGATGGTTTGAAATAAAACCCATTCCGCCCATATCCGCCGCCAGCGCGTAAACTTCATCGACGCCGCGCGTCGCCTGCAAACAGTTGTCCCAGCGGCGCAAATCAAGGATTTCAAATTCGTCGGCGGTCGTCGCCGCAAATTCGGGATATTTGATGTCGACGCCGCGCACCCAGAAACCTTTTTCCTGTAGATACGTCACCAGATGACTGCCGATAAAACCGCCCGCGCCCGTCACCAAAACCTTTGTCTGTTTCTCCATATGTTAGTGAAAAATTTCTCTTAGTCTCTAAACAGTTTTTAAGACTGCGAGATTTATACTCGCTTTTCTTTTTGCTTTTTTATTTTTTACTTTTTACCGCGATTTATTGCTCTTCATCGTGCCGGTAATTCGTCCGGTGATAATAGCTCTGATAATAATAATAATTATCCTGCGAGCGCAGATTGACGTTGTTCAGCACGACGCCGAAAATTTTCGCGCCGATGTCGTTAAGCAGCTGCTTGGAGCGGCGCACGACCTGCCGCGAACTTTTGCCGGAATGCACGACCAGAATCACGCCGTCGACCATCGAAGCAATCAAAACGCCGTCCGTAAACGAAGCAATCGGCGGCGAATCGACCACCACGTGCGTAAAGCGTTTCTGCATCACCTTCAATAAATTCGCCATTTGTTCCGAACCGATCAGCTCCGCCGGATTCGGCGGAACGGGTCCCGACGGAAGCAGATGCAGCTTGGCGGTTTCCTCGTATTGAACGATGTCCAGAACTTCTTTTTCATTCATTTCGCTGGACAAAATCGTGCTCAAGCCTTCGCTGTTGCTGATATTGAAAACGCTGTGCAGACGCGGGCGGCGCATATCGGAATCGATTATCAAAACGCTCGCGCCGGTCTGCGCCAAACTGATGGCGGTATTGACGGCGGTCGTCGTCTTGCCTTCGGACGGCAGGCTCGACGTAATCAAAAGCGATTTCGGCGCGTGTCCGGCGGTCGAAAGCAAAATCGAAGTTCGCAATTGGCGATAAGCTTCAGCCAGCGCCGAACGCGAATCGGTGTGAATCAAAAGCTCGGATTTCGATGCCGCATCCATTTCTTCGTTGGTACCGACCAGCAAAAGCCGGCGTTTCGGCATCGAGTCAATCGTCGGGATTGCCGCCAGCGCCGGAAGCTGCAGAAAGTTTTCGACTTCTTCGGTCGATTTGATTGTGTCGTCGAGATATTCGAAGAACAAAGCCAGACCGGCGCCGAAAAGCGTCGAGAGAAACAGAGCCGCCAGAACGGTCGTCAGACGGCGCGGCGAAATCGCCGTTTCCGGCGGGAGCGCCCAATCGACGACGCTGATATTGTTATCGGTTCCGCGCGCCTGGATGTCGTTCTGGCTCTGGTTCTTCATTAAATTTTCCAGAAAACCGCGATTCGTTTCGACGTTTTGTTCCAGCAGACGAATATTAATGGCGGCTTGATTTTCGCCCTGCGCCTCGCCTCGCTGCTCGTTAAAAGCGGAGCGGATTTTATCTTCTTCCGATTTAGACTGTTCATAACGCGTTTGCAGATTCGTCACAATATCGCGTGCCGAGCGGGTTCGGTATTCGTCCAAATCTTTTTTATTCTGGTCTTGTCTTTTCTGAATAGAGTCTCTTAAGGAATTTATCTTTTTATTATATTCCTGAATTTCCGGCGCATTTTCCTGATATTCAATCAGCAGCCTTTCCTTTTCGGCTTCGAGGTCGGCGATTTTTTTGGTCACTTCGTTCGTCAGAGTCCGAATGTCGTTTTCGCGCTCGGTAAAATAACGCACCATTTTGTCTTCGGCTAAAGCGCGGATTCTTTCGGGCGAGTTTTTTATCGCGTTGTATTCCGCCTCGGCGTTTTTACGCTTGTTTTCGGCGTCGAGCAGTTGTTTATTCAATCCGGCGAGACGGTCGATGACAATGGTCTGACCTTCGTCTTTTTTCAAAATTCCGGCATTGTTTTTCAGCTCCGCCAGCCTTAATTCGTCGCGTTTGATTTCCGCCTGCAAGGTGGCGACGCGCTCGGTCAAAAAGTCGTTTGTTTCCTTGTTCTTGCCCGTGCGTTTTTCCTGATTTACTTTGGTAAAGACTTCGCCGATGCCGTTGGCGACCAGCGCGGCAAGCTCCGGTTTCGTGTGCTGAAAGCTGATGAGAATATGACGCGTATCTTTAACGGTCGCGCGCGATTCTCTGACCGGCTCGATGCGTAATTTCTTTTTAATGACATCGACATAGGGCGCGAGGCGCAGCGCTTCGTTAATATCTTCGTTCGACGCCAGGCTGCTTCCGAGCGTTACTTCGGCGACGCCTTTATCTTCTTTCTTTTCCGGTTTGCTCGCCAAGCCGACGGCGCGCAGCATCGTCTGCCAGGTCGAATCGCCGTCTTCGGCTTTCGCCACCTGAAAATCTTTGTTGTTGTCGAGACTCAGTTCCTTGACGACGCGGCGCAGAATGCTGTCGCTCGTCAAAAGCTGAAGCTGCGTGTTGAAATAAGCCGGGTCGGAATTCGGCGCCAGCGGGCGGTCGCTGGTGAGCAGCGGATTTGCCTGTTCGAGATCGACCTGCACGCGCGAGCTGGCTTCATAAACGTTCGGCTTGCGCGCCACGTATATCGCCGTCAGAGTCGTAATCAGCACGGCGATTCCCAAAACCAGCCACAGGCGCTTGCGGATTGCCCGCCAGTAATCGAGCAGTTGAAAGCCTTCCTGCGCGCTCGCGCCGCGATACATCGGATAATTTCCGTTGCCGCTCGCGGCATACGGCGGCTCGAACGGGCGCTCCAGCTCGTGGGTCGTTTCCGTTGTCTTGGTAGTTATTATTTCACGACTATCTTTCATACACTTATCTCAAAAAATTTACGGAACGCGATAAAAAAGACTGGGCAATCCGCCGGTAATGGCTTTTGTGACACTATTTAAAATGCTTTTTGTGGCATCTTCAGAAACCGCGACGATATCGTTGGGCATCAGAAAAGGGTCTTTGACTTTCCCCGAATCTATCTCTTTCAAATCAAACGTAAATACTTCCCAATCCGAATTGTCGGGCTTCTGCCTTAAGATTTTGATTTTATCTTTTTTGGAAGCCGGCTTAAAGCCTTCGGCTTCGATAATTGCCTGTCGCAATGTCAGCGGTTGTTTGAGTTTGACGGAGCCTTGTTTATTAACGTTTCCGTAAACGTAAACAAGGTCGAAATCGAGCACCGAAACAATATCGCCCGGCTGCATCCAGAGATTTTCCTTGCCTTCCAGAACGTCTCTGATTCGGTATTGATAAAGAGTTAAATCCGTGTTTTCCAGATTGGCAAACTCTTCACCTTTTTGCTTGCAAACGGAAGAACTTCCCGTTCGAGCAACGATTAATTTCGTACCGGCTTTTTCCGAATCCGGACCGCCGGCAAATGAAAGAAGCTCCAGCAGGCGAATCCGGCGATTCAAAAAAAAACTGCCCGGTTTTTCGACCGCGCCGATAACGGCGAAAGATTGCGAGCGCTGCTCGACGGCGCGGACGTTGACAAACGGGTTGCGCAGTATCATTTTATGTTTTTCGGCAATCTCGTCCGCCAGCTGGCGTTCGGTTTTGCAGACGACGACAATCGGTTCCGCGACGCGCGGCAGGAGAATCGTGCCTTCGGACGAAACGTTAAAAGTTCCTCCGAAATCGGAGTGTTTATAAATCGTTACTTCGATTGTATCCTGATAGCCGATGCGATAACGGTCGTCGCTTCTTTTCGTCACCGGCTGAACGCCATTTTGATTTTTTTCGGCTGATTCCGTTTTTGCCGGTTCAGGCTTTTCGTTTGAGGTTTTCGGCTCTTGACCGAAAACGCCGGAAACGGATGCCGCGCCAATCAAGACGGTCAAACAAAATACTGCGAACAAATTAATTGCTCTCATTAGTCTTTACTCCATTATTTACTTCGGGAAGGAAATTCAAGTCTTTTGATTCTCTCTCAGACCGAAAAGTTTCTCCGTTTTTCGGCAGACGTATGTAACAAAATAACTTAAAAAAGGGTAGTTTAGCAAATCTCTTAGCTCTTTGTCATTAGCCGGTTGTCGTTTGTTTATTTTTCGGAATAAACTATGCGAAACGATTAAAGACGCCAATACTTCAGATTTTATGAACTCAAATAACGCCACGCCGATGCTGCGGCAGTATCTGGAAATAAAAAAACAATATCCCGGCACTATTCTTTTTTTCCGCCTGGGCGATTTCTACGAGCTTTTTAATGAAGACGCGATAACCGGCGCACGCGAGCTGGAAATTACTCTGACCGCGCGGCATAAAGATTCGCCGCGCCCGATTCCGATGTGCGGCGTTCCGCATCACGCGGCGGCAAATTATATTTCGCGGCTCGTCAAAAAAGGCTACCGTGTGGCGATTTGCGAGCAGACCGAAGTCGCCGGACAAGGCAAAAAACTCGTCCGCCGCGAGGTCGTCCGCATCATCACGCCGGGCACGGCGATTGACCCGCAGTTGGTCGAATCGCGCGAAAACGTTTATCTCGCCTCTCTTTGCGGCGCGGGCGAAACGTTCGGCGCGTCTTTTCTGGAGCTTTCGACCGGCGAATTTTTTACGACGCAAATTTTCGGCGCGGACGCGTGGACGAAAATCTGCTCGGACGTCGAATCTTTCGCGCCGCGCGAGATTCTTTTTCCCGAATCTTTAAGAAAGCTTGTCGAAAGCTGTTTCGGAAATTCGGTGGAAACGAGAACGGCTGAAAAATCGAATGTCGTTTTCATCGCGCCGCCGCCTAATTCAAATAAATTTTCCGCCGCGCTGACGGGTTTGGACGATTGGCTTTTTCAAACCGAGGATTGCGAAAACCTCTTGAAAAATCAATTCGGCGTGCGCGAATTGACCGGCTTCGGGCTTGCCGGAAAATCCGAAGCGATTCGCAGCGCGGGCGCGTGCCTGCGCTACGCGAAAGACACGCAGCGCGCCGCCGCCGCCCACATCGCCGAAATAAACTATTTTGAAGCGAACGATTTTATGGTTCTGGACGCCGTGACGCAGAAAAATCTCGAACTCGTCGAAGCGCGCGGCGAAAACCATAAGCGATGTCTTTTCAGCGTCATCGACTCGACCGTCACCGGAATGGGCGCGCGTCTTCTGCGCGCCTGGCTTTTGCGACCTTCGATAAAAAGAAGCGAAATTCAAACTCGTCTGGCGGCGGTTTCCGAATTAACCGATTCAATCCTGCGCGACAAGATTCGTTTCCTTTTAAAAGAAGTCTCCGATTTGGAAAGACTGGTCGGGCGCTTAAATCTCGGGACGGCGACGCCGCGCGACCTTTTGGCACTAAACCGTTCCCTGTCGCAGACGCCGAACATCAATCAGTCGTTATCGGACGCGCAAAGCCTTTTACTGCAAGTTTTATCGGAAAATATCTTTGAGCTGCCGGAAATTCAAAATTTGATTTCGCGCTCCATTTCAGACGAGCCGCCGGTAAATCTTTCCGACGGCGGCGTCGTTCGTGCGGGCTTCAATTCCGAGCTGGACGAATTGCGCGAAATCAGCCAGTCGGCGAAACAGATTATCGCCAGCTTTGAGGAACGCGAGCGAAGCCGCAGCGGAATCGCCAATCTCAGAATTAAATTCAACAACGTTTTCGGCTATTTTATCGAGGTCTCGAAAGGCAACGCCGCGCGCGTTCCCGCCGATTACGAGCGCCGCCAGACCTTGACGAACGCCGAACGTTTTACGACGCCGCAGCTGAAAGAATGGGAAGAAAAAGTTCTCGGCGCGGAAGAAAAAATCAAGGAAATCGAAGCCGGGATTTTTTATCAAATTCGCGCGGAAGTGCAGAAAGAAACGCGCAATCTGCAATCGACCGCCCGCGCGCTGGCGACGCTCGACGCTCTGCAATCCTTAGCCGAAACCGCCGCGCGCCGCGATTATGTCGCGCCCGTTCTGCACGACGGCGACGAAATCGAAATCAAAAACGGTCGCCACGCGATTGTCGAAGCCTTTTCGCGCGAAAATTTTATCCCGAACGATTTGTATATGAACAATTCGACCGACCGCCTGTTGATTATCACCGGACCGAATATGGGCGGAAAATCGACCAATCTGCGGCAGGTCGCTTTGATTCAGATTCTCGCGCAAATCGGCTCCTTCGTTCCGGCAGGTTCGGTCAGGCTTCCGATTCTCGACCGCATCTGGACGCGCGTCGGCGCGTCGGACGATTTGGCTTCGGGACGCTCGACGTTTATGGTCGAGATGACGGAAACCGCCGCGATTCTGCACAACGCGACGCCGCGTTCGCTGGTTTTGCTCGACGAAATCGGGCGCGGAACTTCGACTTTCGACGGTCTTTCAATCGCCTGGGCGGTCGCCGAATACCTGCACGATTCGCCCGAGCATTCGGCGAAAACTCTTTTCGCAACGCATTATCACGAATTGACGGAGCTTGCCGAAAAATTGGCGGGCGCGAAAAATTATCAAATCACGGCGACGGAAAAAGACGGCGAAGTCGTTTTTCTGCATAAACTGGACGAAGGAAAAGCTTCGAAATCCTACGGCATCGCCGTCGCACAGCTCGCCGGACTGCCCGCCAAAGCGATTGCCCGCGCGCGCGAAGTTCTGGAAAAACTGGAAAAATACGAGTTAGCCGTTTTCGCCGAGCAAAAGAAAGCGGCTTCGACCGACGCGCTGGAAAAAGCCGTCAACCGCGCGGGCAAATCAAAACTGGCTTCGCAGGTTTCGCTCTTTGCCGTCTCCAATGAAAACGTCATCGACGAGCTGCGCGAAACCGACGTCGAAAATTTTTCGCCGGAAGAAGCGAAAAAATTATTGTCCGAGTTTAAAAATAGGATTATTTAAACGGTCAGCGGTCAGCGCTAAGCGGTAAGCTGCAATTAAAAATAACGAACTTACCATTTAGCACTTACCGTTTACCACTTTATTGTTTATAATCATCAGGCTTTTCAAAAAATTTCCCAATAATTAATCGCATCGTCTTTCTAATTTCTATTTAAACCAATTTTCGGGGAGATTTGTATGCAGATTTCAAAACAGTTTCGCTTCTATTCGCTTCTGTGTCTTTTAATTTTGACCGCATTTGCGGCTTCGGCGCAGAAACGCGCGGTCAATTCAAATCAATATAAACAGCTCGGCGGCGCGGCTGAGGAAGTTTCCGCGATGCGCCTGCCGAATCCGCAGGAAACCGGAATTCGCTCGAAAGCGGCGATGATTCCGATTTACGAGGGCGACGATTTACGCGAAATCCAGATTCCGGTCGATAATCCGAAAGAATTCAAATTGATGCTGCTCGCGCCGAACGCTGCGGGCTGGAAAATCGAAGCGGCTTTGCCGAACGAGGATTTCTTCAATCTGCGCGACCGCAGTTTGCTGCAAGACGTCGAGCGAACGCAGACGAATTTCGGAATGGACGGAAATCAATTTCCGGCGGAAGTTTTTCGTTTAGGCGCGGCGCGCGAAGGCGTTTTAAGAGTCAAAATCGACTTGCCGGATTCGGCGGCGATGACGGGAAAACCTCTGGGTTACCTGGTCGCGTCGAGCGAATCAATGTATCGCCTGTATTCGTATATCGACACTTTTGAAACTCTGGTCGGGCGCGAAATCGGCATCGGCGCGTCTTTGTTCGATAAAAAATCAAACGCCGAAACCGGCGCGCCGAATTCCCTGATTGGCAGCATTCGCCGCTCAAACGTTTCGATTCAGACGCCGAAAGGCGAAATCGTAAATCTCGAAATGAGCGACAACGGCAACGGAAATCTGCGCGCCGCATTCGTGCCGCAGACTGCCGGAAAATATTTCGTTCAGATTACGACCGAAGGCACGACGCCGGACGGGCGCGATTTTTTGCGAACCGCCGAACACAGTTTCGCCGTCGCGGCTGAGAATTTAAAAATAAACGATGCGGCGCAAGCTCGCCTGATTGACGATTTGCGCTGGCAGATTGATTTGCCCGTTAATAATCTGAAAAGCGGTCAGAAAGTTATCGCTCACGCCGAAGTCTGGTCAAACGGGCAGCCGGCGGCGTGGATTGGCGGAATGACCGAAGGAAAAGGTTTCGACAAGCGCGGCGTTTCGATTTCTCTATCGCTCGATTCGCGCTGGCTTACGCGCGTCGAGCCGAGCGGAAATTACGAATTGCGAAACATCCGCTTGCAGAATGTCGATAATTCTATCGTGCTGGCAAAAGCCGAAAAAATCTCTCTGCCTGCCGTTTACGTTCCCGATTCGGCGCGGAATTTCGGCGGCGAAATCACCGATGAGATGCGGCAGGGCGCGCGACCGGAAATACAAATCAATAATGCGGTCGGCGGAAAATTGATGCTCGTGCACGGTTATTGTTCGGGCGACGCGTGGGGCGCGGCGGCTTCGGCTGGTCAATTTACCAATTACGTTAAATTTCTCGATTTGAACCAAAATCGCTCGCACGACCAGTTTGCCAATTTAATCAGAAATTTCGGCGCTTCGCTTCCGTCTTTCGGCATCGTCGCGCACAGCCAGGGCGGCGCGGCTTCCCTGCATCTATACACTTATTACTGGAGCGGCTTGGATTACGCGACCGGCGGAACGCGGCTGATTCAATCGGTCGGAACGCCGTATCAGGGCACGGCGCTCGCCGGAAATCTCGCGCTTCTGGGACAAATTTTCGGCGCGGGCTGCGGCTCGAACAACGATATGACGTATAGCGGCGCGGCGGCTTGGCTGGCGGGCATTCCGTCGTGGGCGCGGGCGAAGGTTTATTATCACACGACTTCATTTACGGACGTCTGGTATCGCTACGATTACTGCCAGTTGGCGACCGACCCGTTTTTGAGCGACCCGGACGACGGCGTGGTCGAAAGAGCTTACGCGCAGCTGACCGGCGCGAATAATCTCGGACACAAAACCGGCTGGTGCCACACGGGCGGGATGCGCGACCCTTCGCAAACGACCGACTCGGCGCGCAATACAAATATGAATGCCAACGCGGCGCGATAAAAATATAACCGCTGATTTACGCAGATAGTTTAACAGGATAGACAGGATAGGCAGGATAATTAAAACTTGAAACGTTGAAGTTTCTTTTTTATACTGTAAATCCTGTCTATCCTGTTAAATTTTCCCGTGATAAAAATCTCGTTAATTAAAACCGCAAAACCGACGATTTGTTATTCGGTTTGACGCGCACGGATAAAGTGTTGTCGGCATTCAGAGTCATTTCGACGAAGCGATTGCCGATGGTGGAGCTTTGAATAATTTTCCGGTCTTTTATCAAATTTTGCATCGCCGCGTTACACCACAGTTCCCTTTGCGACCAGTTGGGCACGACATTGTTTAAAAAAGTATTCAGGACGCTGCGGTTACGCTGGCTGAGCGCCGAATTTTTTTCGAGCTTGATGGTTAAGCCGACGGCGGCTTCGGCAATATCTTCCGGACGCCCGAAAATCTCCATCGTCACGGTTTTGTCGGCGGAACTTCCCGACCATTTATCGCTTCTAGCAGTCGAAGATTGCTTTTCGACCGGAACGATTTTGGTCAGCCCGTCGATGACGCTTTCAAACGTAATGCCCAAACCTTTCGATTCCTGCGCGGTATTCGAAACGCTTTCTTTCGCGCCGACCCAAATCGCCGCGTAATTGCTGCTGATGGCGATGCCGATGCCGTCCCATTTCAAATCTTTGAAAATGCTCAGATTTAAAATCAAAGCGTTGTGCGTTTCGCTTTTTTTCCAGGCTTCGAGCGCGAGCGGCGGAGTCGCCACCGTATTTAAATTGCGATAAAGATTTTCGTAGCCGTTGCCGGCGTATCTGACGCCGAGCATTTTCGGCGCGTTCAAAACGCAAGTCCAGCTGCTCTGATTTTTGATGTCGTACGGGCAATTGCTCCAACCGTGCGTCAGATATTTGACGTTAATATTCAAATCCAGCAGATGACGGTTGGCGACGACGCTCAGCGCGTCGGACAAAACGAGCGGCGGCAATTTGTACTGCGCGCGGTATTCGTTGATAAGCCGGAAAAGCTCTTTTTCCCGGGTATCGAGCGTGTCGCCCGCACACGTCTTTTCGCTGAACAGTTGTTTTCCGTCACAGACTTTCTGCGCGAAAGATGTTTGATAAAGCGAAAAAATCGCCAGCCATAGGAAAGCGAAAATCAAAATTTTGCGATTCATAACTTTGTTGGTTTTTATTTTGTAAATTTCTACCGGAATAGCATCTGGCGTAATGTTTAATGAAAAATATGTCTAGTTCTATTAAATGTCAAGAGCTTTTGGGCGTTCATAGCAAAATTGATTATTTCAAGGTAGAAAAAAGAAACATTTGACTTTTGAAGTGCTGTAAACAAACGGCTTTTGCGAATATTTTTAAGCTTTACTTTAACTGTCAGCGCGCCGACGCTTTATAAATCACTTTAACCTTGCTAAAATCCGCAGAAGTTATCATGTTGATAGAAAAAATTCGGTCTCTTTCCATCGAACAAAAAATCGGACAATTATTTTTTATCGGGCTTCCGGGAGCGGAAGTCGATGCCGACACGCGCCGCTTGCTGGAGGAAATCTCGCCCGGCGGAATCTGTCTTTTTTCGCGCAATGTGCGCCAAGTCGAACAGGTGCGCCGATTGACCGACGATTTGCGCGACATTCTGCCGATTGAGCCGATAATCAGTATCGACCAGGAAGGCGGATTGGTCGACCGCCTGCGCCGCATCATCACGCCGATGCCGCCGCCGCGCGTCATCCGCGAACACGGCGATTTAGCCGCCGCCCGGCGGCTCGGCGCGATAACCGGCGAGATTTTGCTGCTGCTCGGCATAAATATGAATTTTGCGCCGACGATGGAATTGTTGTCGGAAGACCGCGAATTGCTTTCCAATGGTTTATATTCGCGCTCGTTCGGGCGCTCGCCCGGCGAAGTTTTGGGTTATTCGATGGTCTACCTGCGCGGTCTGCAAAGCGCCGGCGTGCTCGGCTGTCTGAAACATTTTCCCGGCATCGGCGCCGGCGAAGTCGATTCGCACGAAGAACTGCCGCTCGTGCATCTCTCGCACGACGAACTGGTCGCCAAAGACCTCGCGCCGTATATCGAGCTTTTTTTCTTTCGCCGCGACGAAGATGACCGCGTGCGCGCCGTAATGGTCGGACACGGCGGTTATCCGAAAATCGATTTGGAAACCGAAACTATCGGCGGTCCGCTTATTCCGGCTTCGATTAACTCGAACATCGTCACGAAACTGCTGCGCGAAGAACTCGGCTACAAGCATCTGGCGCTGACCGACGATATGGAAATGGGCGCGATTTTAAAACATTGCCCGATTGAAGACGCGACCAGAGCGGCTTTTAAGGCGGGCGAGGATATGATTCTGATTTGCGCCAGCGCCGAATCTATGAGAAAAAGCTATCAGGCAATGCTCGCGGCTTTTCGCAACAATGAATTTTCGACTGAACGTCTCGATGAATCTCTGCATCGAATAGCCGAGGTGAAATTATTGCTGAAATCGCCGCTTCCGCTCGATACCAATCGTTTGCAGCAGCTTTCGGACGACATCGCCAGACTGAACGAAAATTTGAACTACAGTTACGGAGGATAAATGTTTTTGCGTTATATTTTTGCATTTTTACTGATTATTTCCACATTATTTCTGACGTTGTCCTGCCGCACGCAAGCCCGCGATGCGGTCACCATCGCGCTTTCAGACAAATTTTCCGGTCTGGACACAATCTCGACGACCGCTTCGGACGCGGCGGCTGACCGCGTCCGAAATTTAATGTTTAATTCACTGGTTAAGAAAAACGAAAAGTTTGAATACGTCGGCGAGCTGGCGAAAGACATTAAAATCGACGCCGCGAATTTAACGATAACGTTCGCCTTGCAGGACAACGTCAAGTTTCACGACGGCAAAGACTTAACCTCGGCGGACGCCAAATACACGCTCGACGCATTGTTTAAATCCGGCGGCTACAAGGCGGCGAGCTTTTACGATTCGGTGGACGGGCAGAAACAGCAGCATATTACCGCAATCGAAACGCCCGACGCGAAAACTCTGGTGCTGAAAGTCAGCCGTCCGGCATTAATAAATCAGACGCTTTCCAATCTCGTCACGATTCCGATTATTCCCGAGGGCAGCATCGAAAAGCAGAAGACCGCGCCGGTCGGCACGGGCGCATTTAAATTCGCCGGCTTCGACCAGGCGAATAATCTCGTTTCGCTCGAAGCCAATTCGAATTACTGGGAAGGCGCGCCGAAAATTCAAAAAGTAAACGTCAAAACCATCACCGACGCCAACGCTTTGCAGGCTGAGCTGCAATCGGGGCGCGTCGACCTCGTGCCGAACCCGACCAATATCTCCGCCGATACATTCAACACGCTCGGCAAAAGCCCGAATCTGCAAATCGTCCAGGGCGACGGCTCGAACATCCGCTACATCGGCTTTAACGTGACGGGAAAACCGCTCGACAACATAAAGATGCGTCAGGCAATAGCTTACGCCATCGACCGCGAAAAAATTATCAGACAGCTGCTGGGCGGGCAGGCGAAAGTCGCTCATTCGATTTTGCCCGAAGCTTCGTGGGCGTATTCCGCGCCGGTTAAATACGAATACGACCCGGCGCGGGCTAAACAGCTTTTACAGGAAGCCGGCTATAAAGGCGAGATGATAAGGTTCAAGTATCTTTCCGGCAGCTCGGCGGTCAGTCTCTATTCGCAGGTTATTCAGGATTCGCTGAAAAACGCCGGCATCAATGTGGAAATCGAGACGCTGGAAGACAACACCTTGCGCGAGCAATTAAAACAGGGTCAATTTCAGATGAACACGGCGCAGTGGATCGGCGGCAATCAAGACCCGATTTTTCTGCGCGATTTGTTCGATTCCGAAGAATTTCCCGACAAAAAAGCCAACGGGCGCAACCGCAGCCGCTACTCGAATCCCGAATTCGATAAAATCGTGCGCGAAGCCGTCAACACGACCGACAAAGCCAAAGCGGCTGAGCTTTATGCCAGAGCGCAGGAAATCGTCGCTAAAGATTTGCCGTATTTGCCGCTCTGGTATCCGGCAAATATGGTTATCGCCAGCAAACGTATGAATAATATTAAAAATGTCAATATCAATGCGAGCGGCGACTGGAGCTTTGTCAAAGATTTGACGGTTGGAAATTAAATTAAATTGCGAATGACGAATATTTCGGATGCGAATTTTTCCGAAGGCGGCTTGACAAAAGTTTCTCGATTTGTAGAATTATCATTTACGGTCGTGCGGGAATAGCTCAGTGGTAGAGCGCGACCTTGCCAAGGTCGAAGTCGCGAGTTCGAATCTCGTTTCCCGCTCCAAACTTTTAAAGGATAAAGGCTAAGGAATAAAGGATAAAAAATTTTCGCCTTTATTCCTTAGCCTTTATTCTTTTAGACTAAGGCGGCGTAGCCAAGTGGTAAGGCAGAGCTCTGCAAAAGCTTTATTCATCGGTTCGATTCCGATCGCCGCCTCCAATAAAATCAATAATTGAGAGTCACCAACACCTGGTGACTTTTTTACTTTGTATTTGAAGTTTATAAAAAAAGGGCGTGATTTTTTATTTTCACGTCCTTTTTTAATTTCGAAATTTTATCGTTTATCTTTAAGATAAACTCAGACTATCTCGCATCTAAAAATTCTTTCTGAACAGGTAGGAAGCCTTGATAAAAAACGACCTGCCGTTGCTGCGAAAGCCGGTTTCGGGCAATCTCGAAAACGGGTTGAAGCCGTTATAATTAAAGTCGTCGTTGTAGCCGGCGTAGAATGCCGTGCCCGGGCTCGGCGTCCAGCCGAAAATCAATTGCGGGCGAAAGCGCGTCGAAATATTTGAATAATCGAGCCGCATACGGGCAAAAATGTCGCGCGTGAATTGATAGGTCGAGCGCAGGCTGTAAACATTGTCGTCGAACGCGACTCTGCCGGTGTCGTGACGCGTCAGACGCGTGCGCGTGTAATTTAACTGCATCTGCCAGGCGGTCGTCGGTTGGTAACGAATTGAAGATTCGATGAAAAGCTGGTCGCCCGGACCCGGGTCGAAACCGGGACGCGGCGCTGCGCAATTCGTAACGCCCGCGCAGCGCGCCTGCCAGTCGAGAAACGGCGCGCTGACGCGCGGGAATTTCGGTCCCGCACCGAAATCATAATCGAGATTGCCGACGCTGTGGCTTAAAACCGTAAAGAAAAACAGTTGTTTAAACGGCGTGGTTTCGATAAAACCGTAAATTTCCTTGCGGTGAGCGGAGCGTTCCGAGTCGAAGCCGAAAAATGCTCCGCGCTGCGTCGCCGTGCGTTTCGGTCCGAACTCGTGTTCAAACACGCGCTCGTAGCCGTATTCCGCGCCCAACCCGAGAAAAGTCTGCCGCTGAAAGCCGAGCATTCCCTGCGTATTCGAACGGATGTATTGACTGCGTCCGTCCCAGTCGTAGCTGATGTTGCTTTCGTTGGAAAGGCGTTTGAAGACAATGGTTTTCTTCGCGTCGCGGTCGGTTTGATATTGAATAAACGAGCCGAGATAATTCGTATCGACGCGATTTGTAAAGCCGACATCGGCGCGATATTCCCGGGTTCTGCCCTGCGCCAGATAATTCATATATAAATTTCTGTCCGAGCGTTCGAGATAAACCCGGTAGCCGACGCCGTTGCCGGTGCGATATTCTTCAAACTCGTCGCCGCAAACCCTTTCGTTATGTTTTGACTGCGCCTCATTTAGTGCCGGCTCAAAATCGGCGTCGAAAACACAGCTGCGCGAATTGGTTCCGACGATTTGAAAGTCGGCGACGGTCTTCGGACTCAAGCGAAAACGCCCGTCAAAACCGGCGGTGTTATTATGCAAATCGGTAAAGTGATAAGTCGTGGCGAAAAATCCCAGATTATGCTGCGTGCCGACATCGCGTTTAATGCGCAGCACGCCGATGTCGGCGTTTTTGTTGACGAAACGTTCGATGCTGCAAAGTCTGGCGGGATCGGTAAGCTGTTCGCGCTGGCAAATGCGCAAATCTTCGCGCTCGTCCTTCGAGAAATTTCCGGGCGCATTGTCGGAAGCGTAGAGCAAACCGAAAGTATTTTTTCCGCGTCTGCCGGTTAATTTCGCCGCGATGTCCGGGTCGACGATGGCGCGCGTATTAACGATATTCAGCCCCGATTGGAAAATATCGATTCTTTCCAGAAAGAACGGTCGTTTTTCCTGAAAGAAAATCGGGAAACGCACGTTGGCGGTCGAAACGGGCGCGTCGGCTTCGACCTGCGCGAAATCGGGATTATAGGCGAAATCGAGCGTAATCGTCGGCGTCAGACTAAATTTCGCGGTCATTCCGAAATCGCCCTTCAAGCCGTCATTGACAAATCGTCCGCCGGGATTGCCGTCGAACGTAAAGCCCGTGCGCCTGCCGGATTGGCTTAAAGTAAAGCTCGGATTGATTTCCAGCTGGCGCGTCGTTTCGATGCCTTCCAGACCCGTGATTTTTCCGGATTGGTTGAGCCAGCCGGAGATGCTGCGATTGGTCGGCATCCACGAATTATATTCGTTGTTATTATATTTGACGCGCCGGTTGATGTGCAGACCCCAGAGTTTATTTTTGCCCGCCTCGTAGCGCAGAGATTTGAACGGGATGGCGATTTCGATGGTAAAACCGTCGTCGGTCAAAACGCCTTTCGATTCCATTATAATGTCGAGACTGTAATCCTCGCCGCGTCCTTCGGTGAAAGTTCCGTCCGCCTGGATTCCGAGCGGGTTGAAAAACAATAAATAAGCTTGGCGCTGGTCGTTAAAAGTATCTAAATGAACCAGCACATAATCGTCGTTGAAAATATTGTCGCGCCGCGCGACGGTCGCGCGCACTTTGTCCCGGTCCTGCTTGACGCGAAAAGCCATATACAGATTTTTGGCGTCATAACCCATCATAAACTCGGTCGGATGCGTCGGTTTAACGTTGTCGCCCGGATTGGTTTGCACAAAATCTCCGAAAACGGCGGCGTTCTGCCAGACCGCATCGTTTAACTGCCCGTCGATTACCGGCGGAGCCTCAAAACGCGGAATCCGCGCCGGCTCGGTTTTCGGCATATACGGCGATAACGCGGTTTTCGGCTCCGAGCCGGTTTTAAGAATGGAATTTTGCGTTCCGGTCTCAGGAGCAACAACAAGCGCCGGACTCGGCGACGGCTGAGTGGTTTCGCTCGCTTTGGGCGTCGTCGGATTAATCTGCGCTGCAATAAAATTCGTGCTTATAAATATAAAGAATAAAAAAGCAATCGAATTTCTGACAAACATGGGAAGTAAGTTTTTCATAAATTTAAAAACACTCGATGAATTGAATTTTTATGTGAGCTTTTCGCCGGTATAAAAAAGATTTCAACAGTAAAACCCCGCGGGCTGGTGTTTTATGACAACTTTTTTCATTAATTTAAAGCTCGCTTAAAAATTTGAAGGTCGGTTAAATATAGGCTTTATCTCGGAAACGATAAATTCTTTTGTGATTAACGGATTATCCGTCGGGATAGAATGCTCGGAATACGGCATATACGGAAACTGCTGCAAATCTGAGATTGTTTCCGCCGAAGAAATATTTTGCTTTGAAATTTTCGGGATTTTTCTCTTTCAGTCTCATTTCCCGCGTTTTTATTTGGACAACAGGCGCGACCGGAAATTCAATCTAATGGAACAAAAGCAATTTAGTTTTCAAGGAAATTATATTTTTCGGGTTTAACCTTGCAGAGTCTTCCATTATGATAAATAAGCTGAAAATGAATTTTAAAACGTTGATTTTATTCCTGTCGGCGTCACTTTTTATGCTTTCCTGCGCTCAGCGCGAAATGCATCAAAATCATCAAACCGGGCAAAATCAAAAAGCGGAAACAATTTCGTCAAATGAGCCTGTCGCCGATTCCGAAAATCACGCCGACCCGCATATGCGAATGACGCGACTGCGCCAGCCGCGAGCCGGAGACGAAGCGCGCGCCGTCGAAATCGCCGAAAGGACGCGGCGGGCGATTGAAAAATACAAGGATTACAAAGTCGCCCTGCGCGACGGATTTGAAATCCTTCTGCCCGAAGTCCCGCAGAATATGTATCATTTCAATAAACTGGCGAATTATATGGAAGCCGAAAGCCGCTTCGACGCCGAGCGCCCGACATCTCTGCTCTACGAAAAAAATGCCGACGGTTATCGTCTAATCGGCGTGATGTATACAGCGCCCGCCGGAATGCCGGAAGACGATTTGAACGAAAGAGTTCCGCTAAGCGTGACGCAGTGGCACGAGCACGTCAACATTTGTCTGCCGAAAGGCAGCGATACTTTCAGAGGCTTAATCGGGCAGGGCGACAAATTCGGTCTGGCAGGCTCGATTACAACCAAAGAAGAATGCAGCGAAGCGGGCGGGCAATTTCTGCCGCGACTGCTCGGCTGGATGGTGCATCTGTATCCTTACGAACCGACTGTCGAACAAATGTGGTCGGTCGGAAGACAGATGAATTCCGGCGACAAAAGCCACGCGCATTAAAACGGTCGTCCGCCGCCGAACCGCTATAATTTTTGCGCAAATTTGAGTTTTCGTCGCCCGAATGTAATAATTCTTCGCTTATTCTTATTAAAGAAAGCGTCCATACCCGACATCAATGAGCAATACAAACCGGCAAAAGCGTTTCTGCCTCGTCCTTATCAAACCGTCGCATTACGATGACGACGGCTATATTATTCAATGGCTGCGCTCGGCGATTCCCTCAAATTCGCTGGCGGTTCTCTACGGTTTAGCCAAAGAGTGCGACGAAAACAAAGCGCTGGGCGAAAACGTCAAACTGGAAATTCACGCTTTTGACGAAACCAATACGAACATTCGCCCGAAGCATATAATTTCCCTTATCGAAAATGCGGACGCCGGAATGGTGATGCTCGTCGGCGTGCAGTCGAACCAATTTCCGCGCGCGCTGGACATCGCAAAACCTTTGCGCGAGCGAAATATTCAGGTCGCCGTCGGCGGTTTTCACGTTTCCGGCACAATCTCGATGC
>DASVRT010000123.1:0-48390 GCA_036388475.1 Pyrinomonadaceae bacterium
AAATCCGGAAGGCAGAATTTTAATCGCCATTACTGAAAGTCGCGGGTTCGAGCCCCGTCGACTCCGCCATAAAATTAAAAGCCGTTTAAGTTTATCTAAACTTAAACGGCTTTTGTCATTTAATTTCTCGTTTGCTTAACCTTTTCTAAGCTCGGTCAAGACCTGTTTTGCGACGGCTTTGAGAGTGTCGAAAACGCCGTCGCCTTTGGCGGCGACCGCTTCAAAGACCGGCTCGCCTTTGCGCTGCAATTCGGCGGCTAGTTCTTCGGTCGGAATGACGTTCGGCAAATCGCGTTTGTTTAATTGCAAAACGTACGGCAAATCCATCAGGTTGTAGCCCTGCGACTGGAGATTTTCTTCCAGATTGTAGAGCGATTCGATGTTGGCGTCCATTCGCTCTTCCTGCGAATCGGCGACGAAGACGACGCCGTCGACGCCTTTTAAAATCAGCTTGCGCGACGCGTCGTAATAAACCTGTCCGGGAACGGTGTAAAGGTGAAAACGCGTTTTAAAACCGCGCACCGTGCCGAGTTCGAGCGGCATAAAATCGAAAAACAGCGTGCGGTCGGTTTCCGTCGCCAGACTGATAAGCTTGCCTTTCGCGGTCGGCGCCGTCGAATCGTAGATGTATTGCAGGTTCGTCGTTTTGCCGCACAAACCGGGACCGTAATAAACAATTTTGCAGTTGATTTCGCGTGAAGCGTAGTTGATGAAAGTCATAAAATTTTAGATTTTAGATTTGCGATTTTAGATTTGGGGAATCGGAAATTTTTTTAATTAAATCCTTATCCAGTCGCAAATCGGCAATCGCAAATCGCAAATTAACTAAATAAGCTGTCAATATCCTCGTCGGTAATTTCCGCAAAAAACGCGTTGCTTTGAGCTTTGTTTTGCTCGGAATGCTGAACCATTTCTTCTATCAGCGCGGCGACTTCGTGGCTGGCGCGTTTGGCGCGCAATTTCACTAGCCCGAGCGTCGAGCGTTCGTTAAAGACGACGACCAGCAGGCTTCTGCCGATAACGCAGATATAGATGCTTTCGTGCTCGCCTTCGTGAACGACCGCCGGAAAAACGTCCTCGCCGATAAGCTTCGCCATGCTCGACGTCGCGGCGACGTTGCCGGCGGCGAGGCTCGAAAAGCTCGTCGTGTCCATATCGCCGATGTCGCCGTGAAACGCAATCGGCTGACCGTCGCGGTCAACCAGAAAAACGACGCGCGCCGCCGATTCGACACAGAGCCGCGCGAGCACGGTTTTAATCTTTTGAAACTGCTGTTCTTGTATGATAAAAGGCGTTTCTGCCATGAGTCGTTTCGCTCTTCTTCTGTTTATTATTGGTAAAACGAGGGAGGAATTTTGTCAAATTCTCTCTAATTTTATTTTTTGAAAATTGGTTTAAGACGATTTACCAGGCGGGTCTTGCGATAAACCGCATTTTTAATCTAGCATAACCGCAGTTCGGCTTCAAGTATTTTTTTTGTTTTTGTCCGATAACTTTTTGCTGTGGCGGTTATCAGAAAAAGCTATTGCTCACGGAATCCTAAAAGTGCTAAACTTTCTTTCGGGAAACCCGGCGCGCGCGCTGAAAATCCGAAGTATAAGAATATAAAATTACGCCGTAAAGATAAATGCCGCGTTGGAAACTGCTCTGACCCGCCTTTTTTAAATTAAAGTAAGCCCGCACCGCTAAAAAAAATGAAAAACCACCTTTTTTCACACGATTCGAACGGCTTGAATTTAGTCGCCATCGGCGGCGGCAACGGGCTTTCGACGCTTTTGTGCGGCTTGAAAAAATTTGTCGACGCCGGCGAAACCGAGCCGCACTGGCTGGAAAAGCTTTCGGCAATCGTCGCCGTTTCGGACGACGGCGGAAGCAGCGGCAGACTCCGCGACGAATTGCAGATGCTGCCGCCCGGCGACATTCGCAGCTGTATGGTCGCGCTGTCGGAAGATTCATCGCTTTTATCGAAACTCTTTCAGCATCGTTTTCGCGGCGACGGCGAGCTCGGCGGTCACAGCTTCGGCAATCTTTTTCTCGCGGCGCTCAGCGAAATCACCGGCGATTTTGCCGAAGCCGTCAAGCTTTCCTCCGAAATTCTGGCGAGCAAAGGTCACATTTATCCGGCGACCGTCGCCGATGTCAGACTCGTCGCCGAGCTAACGGACGGAAGAATCGTCAAAGGCGAAACGAATATCGCCAAATTCGGCACGGCGATTCGCCGCCTGCGGCTCGAACCGGAAAAATGCAATCCTCTGCCCGAAGCCTTAGCGGCGATTTACGAAGCGGACGTCATCACGATTGGTCCCGGCTCGCTTTATACGAGTCTGCTGCCGCCGATTCTGGTCGAAGGCGTCGCCGAAGCGATTGCCGAATCTGCGGCGGCGAAAATTTTTGTCTGCAACCTGATGACGCAGCCGGGCGAAACCGACGGTTATTCGGCGCGAAAACATCTGGAACTGGTCCGCGAATACGCGCCGCAGATTGATTTCGATTACGTCCTCGTCAACAATCATTTGATTAATGAGGAACAGTCTGCACGTTACGCTTCGGAAGGCGCGGAGCAAATCGGCGTTCACGGCTCGGTTTCGCCGGAGACGATCGAAGGCGCGGAAATCGTTTGCGGAAATCTTCTGGACGAAGGCGAAATGGTGCGTCATCATCCCGAAAAACTGGCGCAGGTCGTTTTGCTCTGCGCCGTGCAGCCGAAGGTTCCGGTTTAGTTTTAAACTGAAAGACGCAAAAGTAAAAAGTAAAAAGTAGAAAGTAGAAAGGCAAAAGTGAGAGCTGAAAAGCAAAAAACACAACAGAATATTATGCGGATGCCGCTTATTTTTACTTTTTACTTTTTACTTTTGCCTTAAAATCCTCTGCGTCCTTGCACCTTTGCGTCATTGCGTTAAACTTTTTCTGTGAGTATGGAAAATCCGTCCAATGAACAACCGAATCTCGATGTCCTGATTCTCGCCGCCGGTCTCGGCACGCGTATGCGCTCGAATCAGGCGAAAGTTCTGCACCGTCTCGACGGACGCCCGCTGATTAATCACGTCTGCCGCACGGCGACCGCGCTCGCGCCGCGCAAAGTTTACGTCGTCATCGGTCATCAGGGCGAAGACGTCAAAAAAGCGGTGCTCGAAGAGATGGAGAAAAATCACGTCGAGTTTGTCTGGCAGACCGAGCAACTCGGCACGGGGCACGCCGTCAATTCCGCGCGCGAGTTTCTGGAAAATGAAGATTCGATTTTGATGGTTCTTTCCGGCGACGTGCCGATGATTCGCGCCGGAACGCTCGCCGGAATCGTTCGCCAGCACCAGACGCATCGCGGGCGCGGCGCGGCGGGCACGATTCTGACGGTAAAAATGGACGACCCGACCGGCTACGGCAGAATCGTCCGCGACGATGCCGGGCTTTTTCACAAAATCGTCGAGCAGAAGGACGCGACCGACGACGAAAAGAAAATCAGGGAAATCAACGCCGGCATTTATTGTTTTAACACCAAAAAACTTTTCAGCGCGCTTTCCCGCGTCAAAAACGAAAACGCGCAGGGCGAATATTATTTAACGGACGTGCCTGAGCTGCTCAGAGCCGACGGCGAAGACATCGCCATTTACGCGCACCCGGACGCGCACGAAATCGAAGGCATCAACAACCGCGTCCAGCTTGCCGATATGGAGCGCGTTCTGCGCCATCGCGTCGTCAAGCGGCTGATGCTCGATTACGGCGTCAGTTTTATCAATCCGCAGGCGGCGTATATCAGCGAGCAGGCGAGCATCGGGCGCGACACGATAATTTATCCGAACGTCACCATTGAAGGCGCCAGCGAAATCGGCGACGGCTGCACGATTCGTTCCGGCGTCCGGATTACCAATTCGCGCATCGGACACGGTGTCGAGATTCTGGAAAACTCGGTGATTGTCAATTCGGAAATATCGAACAACTGCACCGTCGGACCGATGGCGCATTTGCGCGGACACGCTAAAATGGAAGAATCGTCAAAGGTCGGAAATTTTGTCGAGCTCAAGAAAACTATCCTGGGTCGCGGCTCGAAAGCCAGTCATTTGACTTATTTAGGCGACGCGACCATCGGCGAAAAAACCAACATCGGCGCGGGCACGATTACTTGCAACTACGACGGCAAGAACAAACACGCGACAACCATCGGCAACAACGTGAAAATCGGCTCGGATACGATGCTCGTCGCGCCCGTCAAGGTCGGCGACGGCGCAGTCACGGGCGCCGGCTCGGTCGTCACCAAAGACGTTCCGCCCGATACGTTAGTGGCGGGCGTTCCGGCGACGGCGAAGAAAAATTTAAAGGAAAAAGCCGGCGATAATTCGGAAACCAAAACCGCCGAAATCAAATGAAGAAATCCGATAAAAAAACCGAACAAAAATCTTCAACGCCCGAACAGATTTCACCCGCCGAAGCCTTAAAAAGAATGAAAAGCTTTTCCGGCGAAAGAAAGGAGAAATTCGTTGCCGCTATCCGCCAGAGCCAGAATTGAAGTTTATCTGCCCGAAGGAAAAACGCCCGCCTATCGCCGCTTGCAGAAAGCGTTCGAGCAGGAATTTTTGCAGACTTTCGGGGGATGTACGGTCATTAAGAATATTAAAGGTTTGTATCTTTCCGAAAGCGATAAAATCGACTCGGACAAAATCAATCTGGTTTACGCCGACACGCCGTTTGATTTCGAGAAAAATTTCAAAGCGCTTTCGAAATACGCGGGCGAATTAAAAAAAGCGGCGCTCGAAGCCAGCGAAGAAGAATCGGTTTTAATCGTCGTTCATAAAATTTATCATTCAGTTTAAAATATAAAATTATGTGTGGAATTGTTGGATACGTCGGAAATAAACAAGTCGTGCCGTTAATCATAGACGGTTTGCGAAAGCTGGAATATCGCGGATATGATTCCGCCGGAATCGCCGTCGTGGACGAAAACAACGACCTCGAAATTCGCCGCGCCGAAGGCAAACTGCGCAATCTCGAAGAGTGTATTCGCCTCAGCCCACTCGACGGAAATTACGGCATCGGTCACACGCGCTGGGCGACGCACGGGCGACCGACCGAGGAAAACGCGCACCCGCACCGCGACTGTACGGGCAGAATCGTCGTCGTGCACAACGGCATTATCGAAAATTATCTGTCTTTGAAAGAAAAACTTAAAGAGCAGGGGCACGAATTCAAAACCGAAACCGACACGGAAATCGTGGCGCACTTAATCGAAGAATTTATGAAATCCGAGAATCTCGGATTCGAGCAAGCCGTGCAGAAAACCGTCCGGCACTTGCGCGGAATCTTCGCGCTCTCGATTATCTCGGCGGACGAGCCGGATATGATTATCGCCGTCCGCGAAGGTCCGCCGGTCGTCATCGGCTTGGGCGACGGCGAATTTTTCGTCGCCTCGGACATTCCCGCGATTTTGCAGCACACGCGCGACGTTTTTTATCTCGGCGAAAAGGAAATCGCCGTTTTGACGAAAGACTCGGTGCGCGTCACGGACTTTGACGGAAACATCGTCGAGCCGAAACAGCAGCGCATCACCTGGGACCCGATTATGGCGGAAAAGGGCGGCTTCAAGCATTTTATGCTGAAGGAAATCTACGAGCAGCCGCGCGCCGTCCGCGACACCGTCCGCGGACGGATTTCGCTCGATACCGGAAATATCTATCTCGACGCGATGAACATTTCGGAAGAAGAATTTCGCGCCGTGTCGAGCATCAAAATCGCCGCCTGCGGAACTTCCTGGCACGCCGGACTCGCCGGAAAATATATGATTGAGCAGCTCGCCCGGCTTTCCGTCGAGGTCGATTACGCTTCGGAATTTCGCTATCGCGAGCCGGTTCTGGACGAAAACACTTTATTGATTGTCATTTCGCAATCGGGCGAAACCGCCGACACGATTGCCGCGATGCGCGAAGCGCGAAGCGCGGGCTGCAAAGTGATGGCGGTCTGCAACGTGCAGGGCTCGATGATTCACCGCGAAGCCGACGGCACGATTCTGACGCACGCCGGACCGGAAATCGGCGTCGCTTCGACCAAAGCCTTTACGTCGCAGATGATTGCGCTTTATCTTTTCGCGCTTTATCTCGGACAACTGCGCGGGAAACTGGACGAAGCACAGTCCAAATACCACGCTCAGCAGCTGGCGGAACTGCCTCTGAAAATCGAGCATCTTTTAAACGACGCCGATTCCGTCGAAGAGCTTTCGAGAGAATTTTTCCGCTCGCAGGATTTTCTTTACCTCGGGCGCGGCATAAATTTTCCGGTTTCGCTGGAAGGCGCTTTAAAGCTCAAGGAAATTTCCTACATTCACGCCGAAGGCTATCCGGCGGGCGAGATGAAACACGGACCAAACGCGCTGATTGACGAAAAGCTTCCGGTCGTTATCGTCAATACCCGCGAAGCGGGAAATGCGGCGAGCGAGATTCGTTACGAAAAAACGCACTCGAACATCGTCGAAGTTAAATCACGCGACGGCATCGTGATTTCGATTTTAACCGAAGGCGACGAAATGAGTTCGCACGTCTCCGACCACGTTATCGAAATTCCCGAAACGTCCGATTTGCTCGCTCCGATTCTCTCAATCGTGCCTTTGCAGCTTCTGGCGTATCACATCGCCGTGCGCCGCGGCTGCGACGTCGACCAGCCGCGCAATCTGGCAAAATCGGTGACGGTCGAGTAACTTTTCTAACACGGCAAATTGGTATTGTGTAATTTTAATAAAGTCGTATTATTTTAATAAAGTTGTATAATTTTTTCCGCTTGAACTAAGCTTTCAAGCGGAATTTTTTATGCCCGTAAAAAAATACGAATGGACCGAAGCCAAATTTAAAAAGTACTTGAAAGAAGGTAGAGGACAAGGAACCGGTAAAGATTATAAGCCATGGTTGATGACCTACAATGTTCCATCACACGGAAGACGCGCACGCGATCCGGGATGGAAAACCGGAAGACTTCATCATCTAATGTCTGATCACGAAACCTATTACTTTTACCTTTTGGAATGGTCAGATTTGGTAATCGATATAAAAGAACAGTTCCCACTTTTGAATCTGGAAGCGGCGCAGGCGATAGCTTTCGATATGGGAGTTGAATACCCAACGGATAGGCACAGCAAGTTTCCTTTCGTCTTGACTACCGATTTTATGATTACTGTTCGCGACGGAGACCGGATTTTCGACATTGCCAGGACTATAAAACCTTCTAAGGAACTGGAAAAAACGAGAGTTATAGAAAAATTCGAGATAGAAAGACGTTACTGGGCGGCGAAAGGAATTGACTGGGGAATAGTAACGGAAAAGGAAATCCCCATGATACTTGCAAAGAACATCGAGTATTTGCATCCCGCTTATCATTTGGAACCAACTACAGAAACCTCTTTGCCTCAACTGCTTTTGATCGCTGATTTATTGAAAGACAGGCTTAAATCGTCAAAAAAATCCATAGTAGAAACAATCACGAATTTTGATAACGAGTTACGACTGCTTCCGGGGACGTGTCTGAAAGTATTTCTTCACTTGGTTGCGAGAAAGGAAATACTTCTAGATATGAATCAAAAAATTAATCTGACGAAATCAGCGCTAACAATCCTGAAATTTGCCTCGCGGAGCGAGAAAGGAGTAAAAGTGGCATGACCAAAACTTTGACGGTTAATAATTTGATCCAGTATATAGAGACTTCTTCCAATGAGCCGGAGATTGTGCGAATCGTATATTTGGACGGCAGTGACGATATAGCTTTCGTTATGGATCTGTGCACCGATAAAGGTTTTCCCGAATTTTGTCGTATCTCTTCGATAATGAGCGACTTGGAATTTGGGAAAGCCGAGATTATGACCGAGGACCCGTGGGCAACGTCCGTCAAGGACAGTGATTTGTCTGATACCGAGAAAGAGTTGAGAGACCGCGCCTGGAACATAATCTGTGATTTGGCGAATCCCTCAAAAGAGCCGGCGATATTCGATAAAAAGAAGAGAAATAAACTTTTCAGGGATGCAATGAAAGAGCATAAGGTCCTTCCCAGATCGCTTCATAAATATATGCGAAGATTCTGGCAACGCGGAAAGGTCAAAAACGCGTTGCTGCCGGACTATAAGAATTCAGGAGCGGGAGGAAAGGAAAGATCTGCTGGAGAAGCCAAACGCGGTCGTAAACGCAAACTGCGGCATGATCCCCAGATAGGAGAAGGAGTTAATATTGATGAAAACATGAAAAAGGTTTTCCGGCTTGCCATATCAAGATTTTACCGCGATCCGAATGAAATAACTTTGCAGGATGCTTTCAACCTGATGCTTGCCGAATATTTTTTCGAGGAATCCTATCATGATGAGGACGGTGTAAGGAAAGTCGTCCTCGTCCCACCGGAGAAAAAACCTACATATGATCAATTCCATTACTGGTATAACAAGGATAAGGACATCGAAAAAGACATAACGGCGAGAAAAGGGAGAAATGTGTATGCACTAACTGCGCGCCCATTGTTAAGTAATTCCACCAGCCAAGTGCCCGGACCGGGCTACAGATTCGAGATAGATGCAACGGTCGCGGATGTTTACCTGATTTCCAGATACAATCCAAACTGGATCATCGGCAGACCTGTCGTTTACATTATTATCGACGTATTCAGCCGACTGATTACCGGTCTTTACATCGGGTTGGAAGGACCCTCTTGGATCGGAGCTATGATGGCATTGGCAAACTGTGTTGCCGATAAGGTTGAGTTTTGCGCGGAATACGGGATTTCAATTTCCGAGGAAGACTGGGCTTGTCATAACCTGCCGTTTACGCTTCTCGGCGACGGCGGCGAGATAGCCGGCGCAAATGTGGAACCGCTCGCGGCTAACTTGAGAGTTCGGGTGGAAACGGCTGCCGTCGGAAGAGCTGATCTCAAAGGAATAGTCGAGAGAAATTTCAGAACAATTAAAGAAAAAGTCAAACCTTTTCTTCCCGGTCAGGTTATTCCCGATGCCTATAAAAGAACAGGGGTTAAATATATGCTGGACGCTAAACTCAATATCCACAAATTTACCAAGATAATTATAGACGGCGTTCTGCGGCACAACAGGCAGTATCTAAAATCGTATGACAGGGATGAAATGATGATCGCCGCTGACGTTCAGCCGATTCCTAACCAACTATGGCAGTGGGGAGTTATCAATCGCACCGGATACTTGAACGTGTTTCCCGATGATACGGTCAAACTTAATCTTCTGCCGGAGGATTTCGGCAGAATCAGCAGAAGCGGCATTGTCTTCAAGAAAATGCGGTATGGTTGCGAACGAGCAATTAAAGACGGCTGGTTTGTAAAGGGTAACAGCCGCGAATCCGAAAAAGTAAGAGTCACCTATGATATTAGAAACCCCAATTATATTTACTTGAAGTCACAGGACGGACGGGCTTTTGAAAAATGTTATCTGCTTCCGTCGGAAGGGAAATATATGAACATGGATCTAAATGAAATCGAATATCTTCACCAGTTTGAGGATATGGAAAAACGGCGAGATTTGTCACGAGACCAGCAGGAATTTGCCGATCATGCGGCGTTTGTAAGAAGTGTCGTTACCGAATCTGAACAAGATGCTGATAAATTTTTCGATCCAACCTTAACCGATGCCGCCCGCATCGCTCAGATTGATGAAAACCGCCGGTTTGAAAAAGAAAAGCGACGGAAAGAGGAAGCGTTTGAACTCGGTAAAAATGAAGCCCCACCCAAGCAGGCTAAGGTAATTCCAATGAATCCTGATATACAAATTCAAAAAGCCGAAAGTTTAGATTATCCGGATGAGCTAGACATACTGAGCCGGAGCAGAAAACGAAAAAAGGAATTGGGAAAAAATGATTAACGACGATGAAGTGATTACTTTGCCTCACGGCGAAATCGCTTATATTGCAAATTACAAAAAACAGCTCCTGCCAGAATATAACGGCAATCCTCTAATAGAGGCGTTGCCGAAGATTTTGAGCAAGGAAGAGTATATCGATGCCGTCACAAATTATCCCTTGTTTAATGAAAGTGACCGCTCTTTGCCTCCTGAAGTTCGTCTTCAGTGCGTGATGAGAATGACGCACTATTTCCAGCCGTTGAGTAAGCATATCGACCTCGAACAAAGAATTTCCCGAATCATCAGGCACGGGTATTTATCGCGCAATCCACTGCACGCGCAGTACGTTATGCGCTTTAGAGAGATCAAAAGATTGATGAATTCGGAAAATAAGGAAGAAAAGCAGAATTTACTCAATTACCTCAGCAGTTCCAAATCAGATCCTAGCGGGTTTACACTGATTGGAATTTCCGGGGTAGGAAAAACGACAGGGTTGAGAAGCGTACTCAGTCTTTACCCGCAGGTTATTGTTCATCACGAATACAACGGAAACCCCCTTCAATTTTTACCAGATTGTCTGGCTCAGACTGGAATGCCCTCACGCAGGGTCATTAAAAGGGCTTTGCGGGGAGTTTTTTCAGGAAGTGGATAATCTGCTGGGAACAAATTATTATGCAAAATACGGTTCTACCAGGAATTCCGAGGATTTTATGCTGGCACAGATGATTCTCATCTGCCATCTTCACGGAATCGGTTTTCTGGGTATAGACGAAATTCAAAATTTAAGCGAGGCTAAGAGCGGCGGCGCGGATAAAATGCTTAATTTCTTCGTCAAACTCGTTAACAAGGGCATCGCTCCCGTTTCTATGATAGGAACCAATAAAGCCCAGAAGATACTGCAATCCGCTTTCCGGCAGGCGCGCCGCGGAACGGGCGTGGGCGACTTTTACTGGGACAGGTTTAAGTTCAACGAAAAGGAAGTAATCACTTCCATGATCGAACAGCCTGAAAACATTCCGCCCGAAGCAGTTTCAAAAACAATCAACGTCTGGAAGTTTTTCATCGAGGAAATTTTCGAGTATCAATGGACGAAAATTCCGATGGCGTTTGACGAGGAATTTTCCAAAACTCTTTACGATGAAAGCCAAGGCGTAACGGACATAGCGATAAAAATTTATATGCTTGCCCAGTGGCGTGCCATTTCCACCGGAATCGAAAAGATCACGCCGTCGCTGATACGGCAGGTGGCAGCCGACAGCTTGATGCTAGTTCGCCCGATGCTGAACGCGTTACGCTCTAATAAGATAGAATTAATCACAAAATACAGTGATATTGAGCCGCTGGACATAGAACTTTTCTACGATCAATACAAAGCAGAAATTGAGTTGGAGCAACAGAAGGAGCTGGAGAAAGTCAGGGAAAGAATTATTAAGGAAAGGCGCGCAAACTCTCTTCCCGGTTTGAATGAAATTATTCTCGGACTTCTGGATTTAAAAGTGCCATTGATGACGGCGCAGCAGGTTTCCGAAAAAGTTTATGCCGAACAGGAATCCGGCGACACTTTAGCGGCTTTGATTGAAAGGGCTTTCAGATTATCTCTAACCAATTACGCTACAGCCAAAGTTCCGGCAGTAAAGGAAAAGAAAACTTCTAAAAAGCAGTCGAAGAAATATATTCAGGGTGATTTAAGATTGATAGTCGCGGATGCCAAAAAAGCAGAAAGACCCGCTTACAGTGGACTCAAGGATGCTGGGGTTATTAAATCTCCGCTTTTGGAATTAGGCGTGTAAATTGATAATGGTAAGTTTTTTCCCTGCCCCTTATCCTGATGAACTGCTTTACAGTATTCTGGCTCGTTATTATATAAGAAGTGCAAATGTCAGCCCAAAAGCCGCTTTGGATGAGCTTTTTGGCTCAACAACCGTAGTCGCCACTTTTGATTTGCCGTCTCATCTGAAAAGCTTAGTTTCAAATCTGCCGCTGCTTTCGACACACACGGTAGAAAGCTTTATAGAGCGGCATACGTTATATCCACTGTATGCGCCATTTTTACCGCCGGAGCGGGCATTGCTAGTGTCAAATTCAATGCGAAGCCATTTTCAAGGCGACATCCACACTAGGATCGGAATTATGGCTGGAGTAATGCCGGTACATCTATACTTTCGTTTTTGTCTCGTTTGTTTGCAAGAAGAGGTTAAAAAATACGGCGAACCCTACTGGCATCGGCTGCACCAGGCTCCCGAGACTTATATTTGTCCTATTCATAGAGTCTTATTACAAAACAGCACAATTAAGACTGCCGGAGACAATCGCCATGAGTTTTATGCGGCTGATGAAAATAACTGCTTATCTAAGCCGAGAGCGGTCGAATACTCAAATGACACTTTTAATAAATTGCTCGTGTTGGCGCAGGATGTTGAGATTTTACTTAACACGCCTCTACAGTCGAGAACCGGTGAATGGTATCGCAAAAAATACCAATCGCTCCTTATCGATAAAAGACTGGTGACGGCAAGCGGACGAGTTTTTCAAGCTGACCTCTTGCGGGAGTTTAATGACTTCTACGGCAGCGAATTTTTAACATCCGTCCATTCGAACATTGAAAAGGATTCGATGAATAACTGGCTATCTGATATTGTCAGGAAACACCGAAAAACATTTCATCCAATCAGACATTTATTGTTGATAAGGTTTCTCGGACAAACTGTAAATTCCTTATTCTCAGGCGATCAAGTTTCAAAACCTTTCGGCGACGGTCCTTGGGTTTGTTTTAACGGAAGCTCAAATCATTACTTGAAAAGAACGGTTAAATCCCTTTCGATTTCTTATTCACGTGAAGCTAAAAAGTTAGTAGGGACATTTTCCTGTCGTTGCGGTTTTGTTTACTCTACAAGCGACCCCTCAATACCTTACAGCAACAAACTTCGCTTCGGGAGGGTAAAATCTTTCGGTAAAATGTGGGAACAAAAACTTACCGAACTGCTGATTACCGAGAAAAGCAGTTTTCGTAAGACCGCAAGATGCCTGAAAGTAGATACGAAAACCGTTATTAATCACGCGAAACGCCTTAATCTAATTCCCCTAACTAAAAAAAACGGTTTTGAGGAAATTGAGCAACCAATAAACAGTTTTGACCATAAACGAAATATTAATCGTAAAACTTGGAAGGAAGTAAAGGAAAGTAATCCTTGTTTGAGCAAAACAGAATTACGTAAGGCTCTGCCAAGCTTATACATTTGGCTTTACCGTCACGATAGGAAATGGCTGAACGAAAATTCGCCAAAGAAAAAGCGAATTACTTACGTTAATAACCGGGTGGATTGGTCAAAACGGGATAACGAAATCTTTTTACTTGCAAAAAAAGCCGTCAAAACCATTTTTGAAAATAACCCGCCTGTTCGAGTTACTATTAATGCTGTGGGAAAAATAATTGGGTTTAGGGCTTTACTCGAAAAACACATAAAAAAGCTCTCTAAAACCGCCGCTTTTTTAGCCTCTCGAACTGAAACTGTTGAGGCGTTTCAAATTCGTCGTATAACTTGGGCTGTAACTAAACTTGAGAATAACGATGAAGCCATTGTTCCCTGGAAAGTAGTCAGGCTTGCCGGCTTGAAAAAAAAGACGGCTGAGCTCTTATATAGGCATATAGAACAGATAATAAAAAACAGCTCTAAAAAAATTGTGCAGGAGGAAACTCAATTAATTGGCTAAACTTACATTACGCCCATGGCATTACCCGAAAAATAAAAGAATGCTTCTTTACTGGTTATGTTCTCCGTATAGGAGCAATGAGGGCAGATGGACTGTCAGAGCTGTTTTTGTTTCCGCAACGGATGAAGAACGAGGATTGTTTGGCGACGAACCCACGACTTATGAAATATCCGAATTCCCTTGGGGATTACTTCCCAATTTAAGGGTCGGAAGATTTTATGTTAACGGTGTTTTAGAAACGGACCATAAGCCTGAAACACGAAGGATTTATGTTCCCAATATTCAAAACGGTTCATTTTGTAGTGCTTTTCAAATTCCCAAACAACTTTATTCGTTTCTTGATAACAAAATGCTGGGTAACGAAAGAATTTGGAGGTTTAAAGCTGGTAATACAATCTACTACTTGCCTTGTTTGGAAATAATCAGGGCTTTTTTTGCTCCATCGAAAACAATGACTAATCAGTTATTAAAACCTTATGGATTGGAATCTTTAATTGAAGACGTTGAGGATATAGATGGCGAACTTCGCATTAGTTTAAGTTCGGATATTCCACAATCAATTATCAACGATGAAATGGTTGCTCATTTGTTATGGCTAACCTACGACGAAATCGCAAGAACCAGTTGGCAAAAGGTTTATAATGGAATTTTCGTAAGGGCTATCGAAAACTTTCCGGCGAAGCCGACAACAGCTCTGGCTGAAGGATTGCCGTTAGAAACAATTCCGCCTTTGGAAAATCAGTGTGAACTGGTTTTTATATCGACAAAAGTCGCGAACTCTTGCCTCATCCACGAAATATTAGAGGTTGGCGGCTTGCCGAGCCTTCCATTTGAGAGGGTTAAGTATAAACACGCTTCGCTCAAAGGAAGTATTGAAAAAGTTAATACGAATAAAGCCGGCAAAAAAATGGTCTCTTTAAATAGAGACGGGAGATACATACATACTGATAAAAGAAAAAGAGTCAAAACAAGATCAAACCAACCTTTAGTAGAAATTCCTAAAATAGTTTTGAGTTTTGCCGGATTGCCTCAAATTGCTAAACAAGCTATTTCCACAAACATTGTTCCATCGGAAGAGTCGTTTATTTCCGGTAAGCAAAATTCTTCAACGAATGCTAAGCCTGCGATAGATGAAGAAAAAGAGTTCAGCGTAGATGAATCTTACTTAGGCGGAGAAGTGAGACCTATTGAATTCGCAGGGTTAAAATTAGTGGAAAAATCTGATGACCAAGGATTAAATGATTTCATTTCGACGCTAAATTTTCTTGCAAAATTAAATCCATATTTGAAGATTGATTTTCAAATTTACAGTTTGCCAGGTAATCTTCCATTCTGCTTCATAAAAGGTAATGTCAGAAGAAACTTCGCGATTGCAACCATTTCTTCGGATAAAGGCGAAATAGTTTATCTGCTTGAAATTTCCCGGTTGGATAATTGGCAAATTTCAACCCTTTTATAGCAGTTTTCAGTTGCGTAAAGCTCTGAAATAAGATTAGCTTGGAAAGATGCAAGCCTATTCTTTAGATTTACGCGAGCGCGTTGTTTCAGCTTATGAAAACGGATTGGAAACGATTCCCGAAGTTGCCGAACGCTTTTCTGTCAGTCCAAGTTTCATCAAAAAGATGCTTGCCAGAAAACGCTCGACCGGCGAACTAAAACCGGTTGGGCATCGCGGCGGGCAACGGAAACGGCTTTCCGACAAACACCGCCAATGGCTCTTAAAAACCGTTCTGGCTGAACCGGATATGACGCTCGCCGAGTTACAGGAACGCTTGGCACAGGAAAAGAACCTTTCCGCCTCAGTTCCGACACTTTCGCGCGAACTGCGCCGGTTGAATCTACGGCGTAAAAAAAATCGGTGGTGGCTCGCGAGCGAAACCGGCGGAAACGTGCCTGGCATTGGCGGAGAATGAAACAGTTGCGTCACGAGCGATTGAAATTTCTGGACGAAGCCGGAGCGGCGACCGTTTTGACTCGCCTGTATGCGAGAGCCGTTGGCGGAGACAGAACAACCGAAGCCGTGCCGCGTAATTACGGGGCATCTACCTCGATGCTGGCAACCATTGGAGTCGAGGGCGTGCAGGCAATGATGACCATTGAAGGCAGCGTTGACACAATTGTTTTCAATGAGTATTGCCTGCAAATTCTGCGCCCGACCTTGAAAGCCGGAGATGTGATTGTGCTGGACAATCTCAGGGCGCACCGAGCCAGCCGGATTGAAGAAATAGCCAATCAATGCAGCGCACGAGTTATTTGGCTGCCGCCATATTCGCCGGATTTTTCACCAATTGAATTAATGTGGTCGAAGGTGAAAACGTATTTGAAGAAAGTAAAAGCGAGAACTCAATCGGAATTGGAAAAGGCAATTGCTCTGGCTCTGGAAACGATTACGATTAGCGATTGCCTGAATTGGTTTCGGCATTGCGGCTACGAGGTTACGACCAAGTGAAAATTGCTATAGGTTTCAAAATGAATTTGGAAAGTTTCGGTTTCGGCAGGCAGCGTCTTTTTGTAATTTTTCGAGGCGCTGCACGAATTCTCGTAACTGAAACCGGCGGGCGACCAGTTGATAGTCAGCGTGCTGCCGTTCAAATTCGCTCTGCCTTTCGCCGTTTTGAAAATTTGTGTTCGACAGCCGCCAGCCATCATATTCATAATGCCGGTATATTCGACCGTGCCGTCAGCACTGAACTGATAAGTATGGCGCGAGGCGTTGCCGCCGACATAAACGCCCGAGGTAGTCGTCGTCATACTTCCGGTATTTCCCGAAACCCATTTTCCGACAATTGACGACACGCTTCCGACTTTTACCTTTTTTACGGTTTCATAGCTTTCGCCGGATTGCGTGTCATCGCTTTCGTTATTGGAAGCGCCGTTTGTCGGCAACGTCCCGTTGGCGTTTTCATAAATGCTCAAAAGCATTTGCGAATTAGCGTCGCTGTTTTTCCGCGCCTGCGGCAGAAAGGCGGCAAGAAAATTCTTTCTCGTTTCTGCCTGCACGCTTTCCGAAGCGGCGAGAATCTGCGGCAGAGTTTTTACTATATCGTCAATGGTCTCACGGCTTTCAGCCGGATTGGCGCGAAACTCTTTTTCCGTGAAGCGCTGGAAATCTGCGCGCCGCGTTGAATCGAATTCGGTCTGAAACGCCCATTCGTAAAATTGAATCAGCCGATCAATATCCGATTGTCTGAGCGTTTTTTTGCCGGCTACTAAAACTTTATCGCCTCCGGTTTGCGCCGAGACCGTTATCGCGCCGCCGAACATACCGGCGCAGAGTATTAATAAAAATAAGTATTTTAATTTATTCATCATTACGTTCCTTTGTAAAATTCCGACCAGTTTTTAGGCTCCGTTATAAAGGCGGAATCTAACGCGAAAAAGTATCAGCGCAGGAAATATTTCTGAAAATGCCCGGTCCTGAGCGCCACTTTTTAGAATCAAGCGCTTACCTGAATTTACGAGTGATTTTTTCTTTACATTTTCGGCGTTTTAATGCAGCATACAGGCAAAGTTCGACACTAAATATAAAGGCTTACGAAATTCTAATTTCGTAAGCCTTCAGCGCGTTTAAATTAAATTAACTCAGCTTAGTTAAACTAAGAAATATAACGTTTTAAGTATTTCATTCAGAGATTACTTTAAGTGTCTATGCGCCGACACCTAAAGTAATTTTGTATGTTCTTATAAAGGAATATTGCCGTGTTTTTTCGGCGGATTTGAATCGCGTTTGTTTTGCAGAAGCGAAAGCGCGCGGATCAGTTTCGGGCGTGTCTGGCTCGGCTGGATTACTTCGTCGATAAAACCGCGCTCCGCCGCGATATATGGATTAGCAAATTTTTCTTCAAACTCGGAAACTTTCGATTGACGGTATTCCTCGCCGTTTTCGGCAATTTCCTTGCGCAATAAAACGCCGACCGCGCCTTCTGCGCCCATCACGGCGATTTCCGCCGTCGGGTAGGCAAAATTTATGTCCGTGCGGATGTGTTTGGAAGCCATCACGCAATATGCGCCGCCGTATGCTTTGCGGGTGATGACCGTAATTTTCGGCACGGTCGCTTCGGCGAAGGCGTAGAGAAGCTTTGCGCCGTGACGGATAATGCCGAAATGTTCCTGATTGACGCCGGGCAGAAAGCCGGGAACGTCTTCGAACGTGATGAGCGGAATGTTGAAACAATCGCAGAAACGAACGAAGCGAGCCGCTTTGACCGACGCGTCGATGTCCAGAACTCCGGCTAAAAACGCCGGTTGATTGGCGACGATGCCGACCGAATGCCCGCCCAAGCGCGCGAAACCGATAACGATGTTCGGCGCGTAATGCTCCTGCACTTCAAAAAAGTAATTTTCATCGACCACATTGTGAATGATGTCGCGGATATCGTAAGGCTGGTTGGAAAATTCGGGAACGATTGAATTTAGTTTTTCGTCCGTACGGCTCGACGGGTCGGCGGTCGGCGCAAACGGCGGATTTTCCATATTGTTTGAAGGAATAAAGGAAAACAATTCGCGCGTTAGGCGCAGGCAATGTTCGTCGTCGTCCGCCGCGAAATGCGCCACGCCGGATTTTGCATTATGAGTCATCGCGCCGCCCAATTCATCTTTCGTCACGTTTTCGTGCGTCACGGTTTTTATCACGTCCGGTCCGGTGATGAACATATACGACGAATCCTTGACCATTATGTTAAAGTCCGTAATCGCCGGCGAATAAACCGCGCCGCCCGCGCACGGTCCCATTATGCAGGAAATCTGCGGCACGACGCCGCTCGCCAGCGTATTGCGCAGGAAAATATCGGCGTAGCCGCCGAGCGAGACGACGCCTTCCTGAATGCGCGCGCCGCCCGAATCGTTTAAGCCGATAACGGGCGCGCCGGTTTTCATCGCCAAGTCCATTACTTTGACGATTTTCTGCGCGTGCGTTTCGCTCAGAGAACCGCCGAAGATTGTAAAATCCTGCGCGAAAACGAAAACTTCGCGCCCGTCAATCAAACCGTGTCCGGTGACGACGCCGTCGCCCGGAAACTTTTGTTTATCCAAGCCGAAATCCGTCGAGCGATGGACGACGAATTTATCGAATTCTTCAAACGAGCCTTCGTCCAGCAGAAATTCCAGCCGCTCGCGCGCCGTCATTTTCCCCGAAGCGCGCTGTTTTTCCAGCCGCGCCGCGCCGCCGCCCTGCTCGGCAAGACGCGATTTTTCCTGCAAAAGTTCAAGTTTATTCATAGATTTAGCTTTAGGCTGCATAGAAATAAAGTTTAGCGAGTTTGCGTCCTTTTGCAAAACTTACAGATCGGAAAGCGCTTTTAGGATTTCGGAAAAATTCGACTACGGATATTTTTCAAAAAATACTCGGTCTGCCGGATTTCCTCATTAACGACATTAATCGAATCCTGAATTTCGCTAATCAGAGTGCTTATTTCGGTTCTCCGGCGCGCGGCGTTGGCTTTCAAAGCCGATGCGAAAATTTGTAACACAGTTAGAAAAACAAGCGTCTTTACTGTCATTTTCAAATTCTCCTTTTGACCGAAACAATTTAACACGCTTTTCCCGCAAGCTAAACCACCATTCTTTTCCTGATGCTGCGCAAAGCCCATTCGAGCAGAAAAAAGGTGGTGACAAACAGATAAACGCTTTCGTAAATGTGCCGCGCGGCGAAATTGCCGCTCAGACACGCGCGCGTTAAATCAATCACGCTCGTAGTCGGCAGTATATATGCGATGATTTGCAGCCAGAAGGGAAGCATCGCCACCGGAAACCACGCGCCGCACAAAAAAATCGTCGAGAAAAAGAATGCGAAGAAGATGTTGAAATGGTCAATCTCGAAAATATGCGCCGTCAGACCCAGCGCGAAGCTGCCGAGAAACAGGCAGCCGACGAGCAAAGGAACGATTGACAGCGGCGTGAAAAGTGAACTTGCCGAACCGAAGCCGACGACCAGCGGCAAAATGAAAAGACAATCAATCAAGCCTTTCGTGAGCGCCCAGATTATTTCGCCGAAGGCGAGCGATTCGGCGTTGACGGGCGTGGCGAGAATCGCGTCGTAAGTCGATTGATAAACCATCCGAAAATACGCGCTGTAAGTCATCTCGAAAACCGCGCGCATCAAAACCGTAAACGCCAGCACGCCCGCGCCGACAAATGACAGATAGCTCAAGCCTTCGACCTGCGAGGCGACGAGCGAACCGACGCCGAAGCCGAAAGCGAAAAATGTAAAAATCGGCTCGATAACCGGCGCGATAAGCTCTGTTTTCCAGAGCCGCAGATAAACGCGCCAGTTTCGCCGCCAGACGGCAAAAACATCGGTCAAATCAATTTTGGAAAGCGCCAGATACATTATTTATAATCGAAAGGAAACGTTTTTTCTTTTATCATCTCCAATAATTTATTCAAACTTTCTTCGACCTTATATTTTACTTCAGCCGAAAAGTTAAACTTTCGGGCGGTTTCTTCATATTCGTCCAAATCCACAATCTCGAAGCTGAAATCACTCCAGACAAGAATGTCGATTTCCAAATCTATGTAATCCAAAACATCGTTTGCAAACTGCGGCGGGCAATTGATGTTGCAGTAAAAATTTCTTAAATCGCCGCCCGGCTCGTGAAATCGAAACACGTTATACCATTCGTTTTTCCAGTAATACTCATAGCTGACGGTTCCGCGTCCGATAACGCCTAATTTCGAATGTTTGACTTCCGAATCGAATTCGCCGACCAGCAAATAAAATTCTTCGGTTTCTTCTAAAAGCTCGGCTTGCCATTTGCGGTGGATTCTACCGTCGAATTTTCGGGAATTTATCGTGATTAAAGAGTTTCGGTCTGTCATTTAATATCAATCAGCTTAGCAAAGTAAATCAGCGCCTCATTGAACGCTGCGGGCTGTTCGAGATTTGAATAATGCCCGGCATTTTTGATTTTAGTCAGCACGGCGCCGGGAATTGCGGATTGCATTTTTTCGGCGATTTCCGGATTGATAACTTTGTCGTGCTCGCCGAAAATCAGAAGCGTCGGAACGTTGATGTCTTTTAAAAGATTCGAATGGTCTTGACGTTCAGCCATTCCGCGCAGCGCCGCAATCGCCGCCTGCGGATTCACTTCGGCGAACATCGCCTTAAGTTTTTCGACCAAAGCCGCGTTATTTTCCTTTGTCCAATCGCAAATCAAATTCGGCAGCATTCCGTCGATTAATGCCTGCGCGCCGAATTTTTCGATTTCGTCAATCAAATCAAATCGGGATTCTCGTTTTTCCTCGGAATCCGCCGCTCCACTGGTGTCGAACAAAAGCAGACCGGCGAATTTTTCAGGAAACAGACGATAAAAATTAAATGTCACATAACCGCCCATCGAAAGACCGCCGATGATGGCGCGTTCTATTTTCAGAGTTTCCAGGAGCTCGGCGACGTCTTTCGCCAAATCTTCCATCGTGTTGATGTCGGCGAAATTATGGTTTTCGCCGAAGCCGCGTAAATCGGGCAAAATCACCTGAAAACCGGCAGCGCCGAGCGCGTCGATTTGCGGCTGCCACATTTTTCGGGAAAGCGGAAAAGCGTGCAGTAAAACGACTGGTTTGCCGCCGCCGCTTTCTTGGAAGGGAATTTTCATATTTTTCTTAAATTATGTTTTCGGCAGCCGCACGACCAGCACCGAACACGGCGCGTGATGCACGACCGAATCGGAAACAGAGCCTAAAAGAAGCCGCTCCCAGCGATTATAACCGTGCGAGCCGACGACGATTAATTCGGCGTGCATCTGCTCGGCGGTTTCGACAATGCGGCTTTCGGGCGAGCCGAACAAAACTTCCGTCGTAATCGTCACACTCCGGTCGGCAAACCGGCTTTCTAATTTGGCTTTTGTTTCTTCCAGAGTTTTCGACGCGTGTTCGCGCGCCGCTTTCTCAATCTCGGCGGTTGACGATAAATAACCGGCGTAAACATCGACCGTCAAAGGCACAGCCATATCCACCACGGTAATGATTTTTATCTCGCACGGCGCGCCAAAGTTAATCTTTGTAACTATGTCCAGCGCCGCTTCGCTGTATTTGGTCCCATCGGTCGCTAACAGGATTTTCATATATTTATCCTTTCTGGCATTTTCGACATCGCTTCGGCGGCAAATGTCGAAAGGGAAAATTCAATAAATATTCGGTTGGTATGCGTTACTGATAATCCCTTAAATTAAAGGGATTTGCAAATTATCCGCTCGCCCGCAAATTTCGAAATCAATTGTCGGCGTAGAAATGGTGTTCTGAAAAATTCGCTCGATTTAACTGGCAATTTGTAAAAAAACGTCTTCCAGATTTGAAGGTCGAAGCAGCATCGGGCGCGTCCCGTAGAGATTCATTAAAGGCGTCAGCAACTGCGTATTTTCGGCAAAATACAGGTGCGCAGTGCCGCGCCTGACCGCCAGAATAGTTTCATCAGTCTGTTTTAACGGAATGTTTTCGGCTTCGCGAATCTCCAAAGCATAGCGGCGCACATTCGCTTTAATTAATTCGCTCGGAACCCCTTGGGCGACGATTTTTCCGTGTGACATCATAATCAGACGATGCGAGAGCTTTTCCGCTTCGTCCATATAATGTGTTGAAAGCACGATGGTTAAGTTTTCCGTCCGGCGAAGTTCTTCGAGCTTTTCCCAAATCTCCTGCCGGACGTTGGGGTCTAAGCCGGTGGTCGGCTCATCCAGCAGCAAAATTTTCGGTCGGTGAAGCAGCGCTCGCGCAATCACCAAACGGCGTTTCATTCCGCCCGAAAGATGATCGACTTTGGCATTAGCCTTTTCTCCGAGCCTGATAAAATTCAGAAGCTCGTCGGTTCTGGTTTCGGCGTAATCTTTCGCGAGGCGAAAATATCTGGAATAAATCAAAAGATTTTCGCGGACGTTTAAATCCGGGTCGAGATTGTTTTCCTGCGGAACGACACCAATCAAAGCGCGGATTTCACGCTCGTTTTTCCTGACGTCGAAGCTCTCGACAAAAAGATTGCCGCCGGTTAAAGGCGAGCGACAGGCAATCATGCGCATCGTCGTGGATTTACCGGCTCCGTTGGCGCCCAAAATGGCAAAAGTTTCCCCGCGTTTCACTTGAAAGTCGATGCCGTCAACGGCGCGCAGTGCGCCGAAATTTTTGATTAGATTTTGAGCCTCGATTGAATGCATAACCTTTTAATTTGTTACTATTTAGGCGAAGCTAAAGTCAAGCTACGGTTTTTTAATTTTTTTCAGCAGCAGGGAAAGCATCATTCTTTCGGCTTCGCTCAATTCGGAAAACACGCTTTCCTCTAATTTTAACCATTGTTCTGCGACTTTCGGCTTAATCTGCAAACCTTTTTCGGTTAAATGCACGCGCATCAGCCGAGCGTCCTTTTCACATTTTTTTAACTCCACAAAACCGGCTTCCGCCATTCTGACAACCATATTATTAATCGTCGGCGGCGAAACTTGCAGATTCCGAACCAAATCAGCCTGGCTTTGCCCGTCGTTTTCCCATAAGGAATTTAAAACAAAAACCTGCCCGGCATGTAAACCGACTTCGCACATCGACTTTTCTAAATTGATGCGATAAATATTTGTAATTTGCGTGAACAAAAAGCTTAACGAATCTGTCATATGTTTTTAATGGAATATTAGCAAACTAATAATATATTCTTTAGCTACCTAATATTAGGCAGCTAAAGAACATATTATTAGCTTGCTAATATAAAAGCAAATGTAAATTTCGATAAAACAAGCGCTGGAAATTTCTCTCTGAATATTCGCAGAGAAATAAAAGAAAGCATTGCAGAATGTGAGAAAGAGAATTTTCGGGAAGAAACGGGTAATTCAAAGTAAATAAAAACCGGCGTGAAATAAATCACGCCGGTTTCGTTATTCCTAATAAAGATAAAGGAAATCTTAACTTCTTCCGCTCTTTTTCCAATCGTTTAAAAACGAATCTAAGCCTTTATCCGTCAGAGGATGTTTGACTAGTTGCTGAATCACTTTAAAAGGAATTGTCGCCACGTCTGCGCCTGCCAGGGCGCAATCGACAATATGCACCGGGTGGCGGATGCTCGCCGCGAGAACTTCGGTCGTAAAACCGTAATTATCATATATCTGAACAATATCGCGGATGAGCTGCATTCCGTCCTGAGCGATATCGTCGAGCCTGCCGATAAACGGGCTGATATAAGTTGCGCCGGCTTTTGCCGCGAGAATCGCCTGGGCGGCGGAAAAACAAAGCGTGACGTTAACTTTCGTGCCTTCGCCGCGAAATGTGCGCGTGGCTTTCAAGCCTTCTAATGTTAAGGGACATTTAATCACGACATTGGAAGCGATTTTCGCGTATTTACGCCCTTCTTCCAGCATTCCTGCGGCTTCGAGGCTGGTCACTTCGACCGAAACGTCGCCCGGAACCATTTCACAAATCTTGGCGATGTGTTCTTCAAAATTCACATCTTTTTCTTTTGCAATCAAAGACGGATTGGTCGTCACGCCGTCAATCAAACCCATCTCGCTGGCTTCGCGGATTTCATCCAGATTGGCAGTGTCGATAAAAAATTTCATAATTCTCCTCTTTAAAATATTACTTTGTTAAATTGCTTATTCGACGGGATTTCGCAGGCTGCCGACGCCTTCGATTTCCACTTCGCAAACGTCGCCTTTGTTTAATTTGGAAACGCCCGACGGCGTTCCGGTAGCAATGATGTCGCCCGCGTTTAAAGTCATCATATTTGAAATATAGCGTATCAAAAAATCGACCGGAAAAACCATCTGCGCAGTGCGCCCGTCCTGTTTTATTAAGCCGTTCACTTTCGTCACGACGCGAATATCGGAAACGTCCGATTCGGTTTCGATAAATGCGCCGACGGGGCAAAATGTGTCAAAAGATTTCGCCCGCGTAAATTGCCCGTCTTTGCGCTGTAAATCTCTGGCGGTAACGTCGTTCAGACAGGTATATCCGAAAACATAATCAAACGGATTGTCGGTTTCGGACAACTTGCGACACTCGCGTCCGATAATGACTGCCAGCTCGCCTTCGTGTTCGACCTGATTGGATTGTTCGGGAATTACAATCGCTTCGCCTTCGGTAATTAGAGCCGACGGAGCTTTCAAAAATAAAAGCGGCTCTTTCGGCACTTCGTTGCCGAGCTCGGCGGCGTGTTCGGCGTAATTTCTGCCGACGCAGACGATTTTTGAAGGCGTTGCCGGCGGCAGAAGCTTAATCTCCGATAAATCGAAGCTTTCAATCAGCTTCAACGTTTCGGTGACGTCGCCGAACTCGTTTGTATCGGGAAAAGGGAAAACGCGATTGTTATGCAGCGCGCCGTAGAGCTGTTGATTTTCATTTATAAAACGACAGATTTTCATAAAATTTTATGGAACAATTTCGCTGACGACCTCCGAAGGCTCGCTCGCGTTACCGAATTTATCGACCGCCGTCACATAATAAAAATATGTCTTTCCGGATTCGATTTTAGTATCCTGAAAAGTATTGGCGGTCAGGAGATTAGGCGTCAGATTCTGCCATTCCGATTTCGGCAAAGCGGAATTTGCCGAGCGAAAAATACGATAACCGGCAATATCTTTTTCAAGATTCGTCGCAAAAAATATCGAGATTGTATCGGGCGTCGCGGCAATGGTTAAAGCGCTCGGCGCGTTCGGGGCGAATGTATCCTGCGGAGTAATTTCGACCGAATTTGAATCACTGCTTTCGATTGGCTGACCATTTGTTCCGAGCGAAACCGCGCGTATAAAATACCTGTAATTCCGTTCAAACTCGAAAAGCCTGTCGCTGAATTCGTTTCGCGTAACCGGAGCGGAGTTCAACATTCTGTTCTGCGTCGTTTCCTTTTCGAGGCGATACACGTTGTAGCCCAGGATATTTACCGGTTTTGAACCATCGACATTTGACGTCGGGGTCTGCCAGCTTAGCAAAATAGCTTCCTGCGTCAGAGCAGGAGAAGCGAGAAAAGGCGAAGCGGCGACTTTTGCCGTCGGCGCGATTAATAAAAAGTTGGAAAAGCCGGCTTTCTGTCCGGCTGAATTAACAAAACGAATGGCATAACGAAGTTTGACGGCTTGCCCTGCAAATTCGAGCGAATCGGTATAAGTTATTTGTTTTCTCGTCAAATCTTCATCGGAAAGCGATACTGAGCCGATAAGCGTGCTGCGCGAAGCGAAATCTTCTTCCGTGAGTGATGCGGGCGCGTCGAGCGGCTCCGCCAGACGATAAACGTCAACCTGTTTAATGCTCGACACGCTGGAATCGGAAACGTTCTGAGCGGGAAGCGCCCAAATCAGATTTACTTTGCTGCCTTGCTGGAAGCCGGATATTTCGACCCGCTGCTGAACTTTTTCAATCGGAGGCAGAGGATTTTTTCTTTTGCCGCAGCCGACGAAAATAAGCGAAACAAATATTATAAACGCTAATGCTGTTTTAGACGGAAAGCATCTGCTTAAATATGTAAGGTTTAATGATTGGTTAAGCATTCTTTTAAACTACAAAATATATCGACTCAAATTCTGGTCTTTAATTATACCTTCCAATTTTTCCTTAACGTAGTATTCGTCGATTATTTGACTCTTCTCTTCCAGCTCGTTTCCGAGAAAGCTGATTTCCTCAAGCAGCTTTTCGAGCAGCGTATGAAGCCTTCGCGCGCCGATGTCTTCAGTCGTTTTATTGATATGCTCGGTCATCTCCGCCAGCGTGGAAATAGCTTCGGCGGTAAATTCCAGTCGCACTCCTTCCGTATTAAGCAGCGCTTGATATTGCTTAATAAGCGAATTTTTAGGTTGTGTAAGAATTCGCTTAAGGTCGTCGATCGTTAAGGACTCAAGCTCGACCCGAATCGGAAAGCGCCCTTGCAGCTCAGGTATTAAATCCGAAGGCTTGGAAACGTGGAAAGCTCCGGCGGCAATAAAAAGAATGTGCTCGGTATTGACCATTCCGTAACGCGTGTTCACGGTTGTTCCTTCGACAATCGGCAGCAGGTCGCGCTGCACGCCTTCGCGTGAAACATCGGGACCGCCGGAAGAACCGCTCTCTCGCCCGGCTATTTTATCTATTTCATCCAGGAAAACGATGCCTGAATTCTCGGTTTTCTCGATTGCCGTTCGCGTGATATTGTCCATATCGACAAGGTTTTCCTGTTCCTCGCGCAGCAGATATTCTCTGGCTTCGGCAATTTTTATTTTGCGATGCTTGGTCTTTTTGGGAAAAAGATTTCCCAGCATATCGCCGAAATTGACGCCCATTTCTTCCATGCCCTGCCCGCCGACGATATCAATCATCGGCGTCGAGCGGTCCTGCACGTCAACCTCTATCGGGCGATCGTCAAGCTCTCCGTTTTTTAACTGTTCGCGCAGTTTTTCACGCGTCCGGTTTGTTTTCTGCCTGTCTTCCAGACTCGTCAGATCGTTTTCACCCTCGTTATTTGAAGAATAATAAGCGTTTGTCGGCGGATATAAAATATCGAGAATTTTTTCCTCGACGTTTTGTTCGGCTTGCAGGCGAACTTCTTCAAAAGCCGTCTGTTTGGTCATATCGACGGCAATTTCCGTCAGTTCGCGAATCATACTTTCCACGTCGCGCCCGACATAACCGACTTCCGTGAATTTGGACGCCTCGATTTTAATAAACGGCGAGTTTGCCAGCCGCGCCAGCCGCCGGGCGATTTCGGTTTTCCCGACGCCGGTCGAACCAATCATCAAAATATTTTTGGGCAAAACGTCCTGGGCGATTTCCGCCGGAAGCTTCTGCCGGCGGATGCGATTGCGCAGAGCGACCGCGACCGCGCGTTTCGCCAGCGTTTGACCGACGACGTATTTGTCGAGCTGTTCGACAATCTCGCGCGGCGTTAAATCGTCTAATTTAGGTTTTTCCACGGTTTCACCGGACAGGTATATCGGCATTTTAAATTTCTTCTAAAACAATGTTTGAATTTGTGTATATACAGATTTCACCGGCGATTTTCAAAGCCTCTTCGGCGATTTCCCTGGCTGACAGCTCGGTATGCTTCATCAAAGCGCGCGCGGCGGCGAGCGCGAACATACTGCCCGATCCGACCGACAACAAGCCTTCGTCGGACGCGATAACGTCGCCTTTGCCCGAAATAAGAAACGCGCCGCCGGCGTCGGCGACAATCAAAAGAGCTTCCAGATTGCGCAGAATTTTATCCGTGCGCCAATCCTTGCCCAGTTCGATTGCCGAGCGTTCCAATTGACCCTGGTATTGCTCCAGTTTCGTTTCAAAACGGGTTAAAAGCGCAAAGGCATCGGCAGTCGAGCCGGCAAAACCGACGAGAATTTTATCGTTATGGATGCGGCGGACTTTGCGTGCATTGCCTTTAATGACGGTTTCGCCGAGCGTCACCTGCCCGTCGCCAGCCATCGCGGTTTTTCCGTCGCGCCTGACGAGCAGGACGGTGGTCGAACGAATCGAGTTTTGTGAATTCATCATCAAATTAATAATGATAAAGGTTTAATTTCAAATGCTCAAATTGACAGACCCGCCTCGATTGGTTGAACATTATCCAAGTTGTATGAGCAAACCGCGAATCGGAATCACAATGCGCCTCGAAATGGACACCCGCCGTTTCTATCTCGGGCGCGATTACAGCGAAGCAATCCAGGGGTTGGGAGCGATACCATTTCATATAAGTCTCATTCCGAACGAAGAATATATTGCCGAGGCTTTAAAAAATCTGGACGGTATTTTACTGCCGGGCAGCGATACGGACGTCGACCCGCTCCATTTCGGCGAAGAACCGCATCCGAAATTAAAAATTATCATTCCCGAAAAGGAAGAGACGGATTTTTTAATTTTAGCGGAAGCGGAAAAACGGAAAACTCCACTGCTCGGAATTTGTTTCGGGATGCAGGCATTGAATGTTTCGCGCGGCGGCAGCGTGTTTCAGGACATAGAAGCGCAGATTCCGAACGCTTTCAAGCACGAGCAGGGCAAACCGCTCGCACGTAATTCGCATACAATTGAAATCGAAAATGAAAGCTTACTGGCGAATTTAGCCGTAAACAAAACGGGCGTCCGCGTCAATTCGCATCATCATCAATCAATCAAAGCGGTCGGCGAAAATTTAAAAGCGACGGCGCGGGCAAAAGACGGCGTGATTGAATGCATCGAAGATACACGCGACGACAGATTCGTTTTAGGCGTCCAGTGGCATCCGGAGCTTTCCTGGAAAACGGACGAATTATCCAGAAATATTTTTGAAACTTTTATCGCAAATTGCAAGTAATCAATTATGGCAAAACTTCAACGCAAAGCCGTTAAACTCGGCTTGGAAAAAGTTTTAGACGAACAGATACAGCTTTTAAAAAAATTGCGAATCGGTTTGATTTGTAATCAGGCTTCGGTCGATCATCATTTCCGGCACGCGGCGGATTTGTTTTTTGAAAATGCAGACGTAAATTTAACGACGCTTTTCGGACCGCAGCACGGCATTCGCGGCGACGTGCAGGACAATATGATTGAAACCTCGCATACGATTGACCGGCAAACCGCTTTGCCGGTTTATTCGCTCTACAGCGAAACTCGCGAGCCGACCGCGGAAATGCTCGAAAACGTCGATGCATTGGTTTTTGATTTGCAGGATGTCGGCTGTCGCGTTTACACATTCGTTTACACGATGGCAAATGCGATGAAGGCTTGCGCGAAACTCGGTAAAAAGATGTTTGTTCTCGACCGCCCGAATCCGATAAACGGCATCGAAGTCGAGGGAAGTCTTCTGGAAAAAGGACACGAATCATTTGTCGGGATGTTTCCCATACCGATGCGTCACGGCTTAACGAGCGGAGAATTGGCAAAGCTGTTTAACGCTGAGTTTTCAATAAATTGCGAGCTGGAAGTTGTGGCGATGGATGAGTGGTCGCGCGAAGATTTTTACGACGAGACGGACGCGCCCTGGGTGATGCCTTCGCCGAATATGCCGACGGTCGATACGACAATAGTTTTTCCGGCAACGGTTTATTTTGAAGGGACACAGGTTTCCGAAGGTCGCGGGACGACGCGCCCGTTCGAGATTGTCGGCGCGCCTTTTGTCAATTCAGATGAATATGCAGAAGCTCTCAATTCACTTGAGCTTCCGGGCGTAACTTTTCGAGCCGTTGAGTTTCTGCCGACATTTCAGAAACACGGCGGCACCGGATGCGGCGGCGTCTTCGTTCACGTTTTAGACCGTGATTTATTCAAGCCGGTTATTACCGGCGCGGGGATGGTCAAAACCTGTTTTGATTTATACGACTCGGAGTTTAGATGGAAAAATCCGCCTTATGAATACGTTTTCGACCGCAATCCGTTTGACGTTATTGCCGGAACCTCCAAACTGCGCGAAAGCTTCGAGCAGGGAATGAACTTGAGCGAGATTGAAAAGTCGTGGAAGGAAGATGAAAACGCATTTCGCAACTTGCGCGAAAAATACTTTCTTTACTAGGAGCTTAAGGGTTACTTTAAGCGGATAAATGTATTATAATACTATATTTACAGGGCGAATATTAAAATAGTATTTAAGCGTCGGCAAGCCGACAGTTAAATTAACGGTTTAAATAAAAACGATGGGAAACTATATCTTAACGGGCATTATCGCGTGGTTTCTACCCGGCGTCGGGCATTTGTATCTGGGACGCTGGCGGCGCGGCTTAATAATCGGCGCGGTGATTTGGATTATGTTTATTATCGCCATTATCGGCGGCGGTGCATATTATCCGGGTTACAGCTTTAAGGACGGGCTGCTGCTTTACGTGCTGAATATATTCGCGCGTCTCGGCAATGGTTTGGGCTTGCTGACGAGTTTGTTTTTAACCTTTAATCAGCCGGCGACCAATGCCGCTTCGTGGGCGACTTTTGAATACGCCGGCAGATTTCTGGAAGTTGCCGGGCTGCTTAATTATCTGGCGGTCATTGACGCCGTCGATATTTCTCTGGGACGAAAAAAATGATTCATTTTTTATATTTAATCGGTTTTGCGCTTCTCGTCGCGGCGGCTTTCGCGGCGTTTCATTCCGGCAGCACGAGAGACCGAATTTTCTACGGTTTGAAAGTATTTGCCCAATTTGTCGTGATAAGCCTGGTTCTCGCCTGGGTATTTTATTTTATTCCTTAATTTTTAGGTTGTAATGGCAATATTTGAAACGGAAAGCTTAATTTTAAAAACATATCCGCTGGCGGAAGCGGATAAAATCGTCGTTTTTCTCACGCAGACTAACGGGCTGGTGCGCGGCGTGGCAAAAGGCGCGAAGCGTCTGAAAAGCCGTTTCGGCGGCGGGCTGGAGCCTTTTTCGATTGTCAACGCGACGTTTTATCAAAAAGAAGAAAGAGAGCTAGTTTCGATTAGTAATATCGAATTGCAAAAATCGTTTTTCGAATCGGCGAGCAATCCTCTGTTTCTGCAAAAATTTGCTTATCTCGCCGAGCTTTTGAGCGAATTCGTGCCGCCGCACGAACCGAATGAAAGAATCTATCGAATGACGCGCATTTGTCTGGAAACCGCCGCCGAGCATCCTGAATATCTCGAAAACGTCGCGCTTTATTTTGAAATCTGGCTGCTGCGCCTGGGCGGTTATCTGCCGTCCTGGGAGCGATGCGACAATTGTAAAAGACAATTCGGCGCAAGCGAGAACGCGAGCCTGCAAATCAATTTTCATATGCTCTGCGAAAATTGTCAGCCGGGAAAAAACAGGAATGCAATCGGCGCCGGTTTGAGAAAAATATATTCGGTCGCGCAGACGCTTTCGCCCCTTAAATTCGCCGTGCTGACGAAGGACAAAACTGAAGAAATAAAAGAAGTTTCGTCTATTTTAAAGCGCCTTATCGCGAATATTCTGGGAAAAGAACTAAAGAATGATAAAATTCTCGTTGCCGGTTTATAAACTGCTCCAAAAAGATGAATCTTTTCTGCAAGTTAATCTCGAAATATGTCATACAGGCGATTCTTCCATACTTTCTCTTCACCTGGATTCTGCTGAGCGTCATTCTTTTCGTCCAGCAAGCCAGCCGCTATTCCGACATTTTTTTTAACGCCAATCTGCCGACCGGACTCATCTGGCAATTGACTTTTGCGCTCGTGCCGAGCGTGATTGCTTTTACCTGTCCGATGGCGATTTTGGTCGGCGTTATTATCGGCTTGGCAAAAATGCAGGGCGACAGCGAATTAACCGCGATTCGCGCGGCGGGCGTCGGCAATTTTCAAGTCGTTTTGCCGATTGTGTTTTTAGGTTTGATTCTTTCCGCTTTTGCCTTTCTGATTAACTGGCAGGGCGTTCCGCTGGCGGCACAGGTGGTTCGCAAGGTAGCGCTGCAAACCGCGCTTTTTAAGATGGAATCGCCGATTGAGCCGGGCGTTTTCAATACGGAGATTCGCGGCTATACGGTTTATGTAAAATCGGGAGACATTCTCAGAGGCACTTGGGAAAATATCTTTATTTTTAATGAAGATAAGCAAAGCGGACAAATGCGTCTGATAACGTCTAAAAATGGAAAGATTGATTCGAATAATGAAGACTCGGAACTGGTTCTGGACGAAGCGCTGGTTTCAACTTTCACGCCCAGCGATGCCAATAAACCCGTTCTTTTTGACAAAATTAAAAATCTTCGCTTTGTCATTCAGACCAAGCGCGGCGAGATTATCGAAAGGTTAAGTAAAACGGAGGAAAACGCCGACGAATTAGGCTTGTCGGAACTTGCCGCTTTTGCCAGGAAAAAGGAAGGGAAAGAGCGCACGGAAGCCGAGATTTTATGGCAGCGGCGCATTATTTTATCCGTCACGCCGCTTCTTTTCGCGCTTTTGGGCGCGTCGCTGATTCTGCGTTTTAATCGCGGCGGCAGAGGTTTCGGGATTTTTCTCGCGCTGGTCAGTTTGATTGGTTATTATCTGCTCGCGCTGATGGGCGAACAATTAGCCCGCACGAACAGGATAGGCGTTTTAGCCGGAGGCGCGCTGCCGATTGTGGTGACTGTCGCTTTGATAATCTGGCTTAATATTTCGCCGAGAATCGGCTCGATGCGGCGGATTATGATTTTTTCGCGTTTGAAAGAAAGCTTTCTGCTCCGGTTCGAAAGCCATTCAAATAAACGCAGCTTTCCGAATCTCGCGACGGGAATTTTAGATTTCGATATCGTTTCCAATCTGCTCAAGTTTTTCGCCTTGTCGATCGGATTTTTAGGCTCGATTTACGTTATCTTCACAGCCTTCGAGATGTGGCGGTTCGCGGGAACTATCGACAATGGATTCAGTCTTTTAACGAATTATTTAGGTTATCTGCTGCCGCATATTTACATTCAAATCGCGCCGTCGTGTCTGATGATTGCGACGCTGGCGACTTTTGTCATTAAATCCAGACAAAACGAGGTCGTGACGTGGACGGCTGCCGGGCAGAGCGTCTATCGTCTTTTGCTGCCCTGTTTTCTTACGATGGCGGCAATCGGTTTGATAAACTGGCAGATTCAGGAAAGAGTTCTGCCGAAAACCAACCGCGCACAGGACGCTCTGCGAACGCAAATCCGCAACAAGGGAATTCTCGCTGCCAAGGAAGGGAAGTTTTGGATTGCCTCCGACAATCGCGTTTATTCGTTCGATTTGAACGAAAAAGATTTTGCACGGCAAAGAGTCACAAATCTATACGTTTTCGAGTTTGCGGGCGCGGGCGACAGTGAAAAGCTGAAATCATTTACAAAATCGGAAGAAGCAATCTGGTCGAAAGATAAAATCGAATTAACGGGAAATGCGCAGAAAAACATTTGGCAGGAAAACAACCGTATCGAGAACAAACCGCTCGCCGTAACCGAACGAACTTTGGAGGCATCATTTAATCCGTTTCGCCAGCTTTACACGAAGCCGACTCAGTTAACCGCGTCCGAAACCGCTGAAAAGCTAGAAAGCTCGGAATCCGAAAGCGAAAAAAGAATTTACGCCGTCGCGCTGGAGAAAAAATATACGACGATTGTTCTGCCGTTTATCATTACTCTGTTTACCGCGCCGTTTGCGCTTTCTTTGAGCCGGAAAGGAAAGGCGATGACGGTCGGCTATGCGGTCGGCGTCTGGCTTCTTTTTATGGGCATTACAAACACGTTCGAGCAGTTCGGATTAAACGGCTACGTCGCGCCGCCGATCGCCGTCTGGAGCCCGCTCGTTTTATTCACGATTATCGGTATTTATCTGATTACAAAGGTTAAAACGTAAAAAGTGGTAAGTGGTAAACGGTAAGTGGTAAGTTGCAATTGCGGAGTATTGAATTTTAGTTTTGAGTGTCGAGCGGTAAATGAAAAGTGGCAAGTGGAAGCAAACGAACTTACCACTTACCACTTACCGTTTACCACTTAAAAATTAAGTTCCGGTTTCCCAGCTCGACATATATTCGAGCATTTCCGGCGTTAAAGTATCGATTGAAACACCGAGCGAGCGGAGTTTCAATCTGGCGATTTCCTGGTCAACCTCCGGCGGCAGAACGTGAACGCCCGCGGGAAGTTTGCCCTGCTGCTTGACCAGATATTCAGCCGAAAGCGCCTGGTTGGCAAAGCTCATATCCATCACCGAAGCCGGATGACCTTCCGCCGCCGCCAGGTTAATCAGGCGACCTTCGCCGAGGACGATAACGCTCTTGCCGTTTTTGCCCATATATTCTTCGACAAACGGGCGACGGTTTTCGACCGAATCGGACATTTCGCGCAAGGCTTCCAGATTCAGTTCCAAATCGAAGTGACCGCTGTTGCAGACAATCGCGCCGTCTTTCATCGACTCGAAATGTTCTTTGTCGATAACGTGACGGTTGCCGGTCACGGTGACGAAGAAATCGCCGAGCTTGGCGGCTTCCGTCATCGGCAGCACGCGGAAACCGTCCATCACGGCTTCGATGGCTTTAATCGGGTCGATTTCGGTGACGATAACGTTCGCGCCCATTCCGCGCGCGCGCATCGCGCAGCCTTTACCGCACCAGCCGTAGCCGACGACGACGAAGTTTTTTCCGGCGAGCAGAATGTTCGTCGCGCGGATAATTCCGTCGAGCGTCGATTGTCCGGTGCCGTAGCGGTTGTCAAAAAAGTGCTTGGTTTGCGCGTCGTTGACGGCGATGGAAGGGAAGCTCAGGACGCCGGCTTTCAGCATCGCTTTCAGGCGGACGATGCCGGTCGTCGTTTCTTCGGTCGTGCCGATGATTTTTTCGGCAAGGTCTTTCCGTTCCTTAAGCATCGTCGCGACCACGTCCGAGCCGTCGTCGATAATAATGTTCGGGTTGCTTTCCAGCGCGTTGCGCAGGTGACGCATATAGGTGTCGGTCGATTCGCCTTTGATGGCAAAAACCGGAATGTTCCAGTCGGCGACGAGCGAAGCCGCGACGTCGTCCTGCGTCGAGAGCGGGTTCGAAGCGATTAAAATTGCTTCCGCGCCGCCGGCTTGCAGCGTGCGCGCCAGATTAGCGGTTTCGGTCGTGATGTGCGCGCAGGCGACGAGTTTGATGCCTTCCAGCGGTTTTTCCTGCTCGAAACGCTCGCGAATCAAGCGCAGAACCGGCATTTCGCGGTCTGCCCATTCGATTCTCTGTTTGCCCTGCGGGGCGAGATTAATATCTTTTATATCGTATTCCATCGAAATTCCTTCTTTAGCCATAAATTCTTCCTGTAATGATTTTAAATAGAAAAAGAGCGGCAAGTTGTTCTAAAACAAATGCTTACCGCTCAAAAGTAAATTAATTTCCGGTTGCCGCGCCGACGGTTTCGGCTTGCGTTCTTAAAGTTTCGGCTTTATCGGTTTTTTCCCACGTGAACTCGTTGTTAGTGCGCCCGAAATGTCCGAATTTGGCGGTCGCCTTGTAAATCGGACGACGCAAATCGAGCGTTTCGATAATTCCTTTGGGAGTTAACTGAAAATTCTCGCGGACGAGCTCGGCAAGCCTCGTTTCGTCAACCGTTCCCGTGTTGTGCGTATCGATACGCACCGAAACCGGCTCGGCGACGCCGATAGCGTATGCCAGCTGCACGGTGCATTTGTCAGCCAAGCCCGCCGCGACGATGTTTTTGGCGATGTAGCGCGCCATATAAGCCGCCGAGCGGTCAACTTTTGTCGGGTCTTTGCCGGAGAACGCGCCGCCGCCGTGCGGCGCGTAGCCGCCGTATGTATCGACGATGATTTTGCGTCCGGTCAAACCGGCATCGCCCATCGGACCGCCGATGACGAAGCGTCCGGTCGGATTGATATGATATTTGGTGTTTTCGTCTAAAAGGTCGGCGGAGACGGTTGATTTGATGACTTTCTCCAGGATGTCCTGACGAAGCTGCTCGGTTGACACTTCTTCGGCGTGCTGCGTCGAGATAACGACGGCATCGACGCGGAACGGCTGCCCGTCGCGATATTCAATCGTGACCTGCGATTTGCCGTCGGGACGCAGGTAAGGCAGCTCGCCGCTGCGCCGCGCTTCCGAAAGCCTGCGCGTCAGGTTATGCGCCAGCTGAATCGGCAGCGGCATCAGTTCCGGCGTTTCGTTGCAGGCGAAACCGAACATCAAGCCCTGGTCGCCCGCGCCGCCCGTGTCCACGCCCTGGGCGATGTCCGGTGACTGCGTGCCGACGGCGTCCATGACGCTCAGAGTGTTGCTGTCGTAGCCGTAGCTGGCATCGTCGTAGCCGATGTCTTTAATCGTGTCGCGGACAATTTTTTTATAGTTGACCGTCGCGTTGGTCGTAATTTCACCGGCGATGACGGCAAGCCCGGTGGTGACTAAAGTTTCGCAGGCGACTCTGCCGGTCGCGTCCTGTTCCAGAATCGCGTCTAAAACGGCATCGGAAATCTGGTCGGCGATTTTATCGGGATGACCTTCGGTGACCGATTCGGAAGTGAATAAAAAATTTGCGTTACTCAAATGTAGAACTCCTTTAAAGAGAAAGATAATTATTCGGGCAAGAATAACAAAAGGGAAATTTTAACTTTTTAGCGCGCAGGTGTCAAAAGGCAAAGGATTATGACGCGGCGAGAACCGAATGTAATTACAAAGCTATTACAAAGAAATGTTCGTTTAACCGAAAGTGTTTACCTTTTTTTGCTCTAGACGATTATCTGCTTATCTCTGCTCAAAAACGCCCGTTTTCTATTTCATTCGATTTTCACGCCCTGAAAGGAAGCATTTTCGCGAAAGGTAAATATTCGAGGCGCAAAACTTTACTAAACCGGCTCTTTGCGATTTACTGAGAAGAAAGAGGATTTGCGGCATATCGGGATGAAAGCGGTTGACGAAAAAATCACCACGCCGGAAACGGCGGCGCGGGTTTCGGCTTGGCGGCTCGGCGGTTTGTCGTGGCGGACGCTCGGGCGGCGCGTGTGGGATGAAATCTATGCGGGCGGGCTGCTGACGCACGCGGCGGCGCTTTCGTTTTATTTTTTGTTCGCGCTTTTTCCGCTGCTGCTGTTTCTCGTGACGCTGCTCGGGTTTTTTGCCGAATCGGGAACGGAGCTGCGCGCGAATCTGCTCGCATTTTTAAGCCGCGTCGTGCCGCCGTCGGCGTTCGCGCTGATTCACGTGACGGTCGACGAAATCGCGGCGAACGCCGACGGCGCGCGGCTCTGGCTCGGATTGGTTTCCGCTTTGTGGTTTGCCTCGCTCGGCGTCGCCGCGCTCAGCGAATCGCTCAACGCGATGTACGGCGTGCACGAATCGCGCCCGTGGTGGCGCGTGCGTCTGTCCGCCGTCGGGCTGACCGCCGTGCTCGTCATTTTGATTATGTCCGCGCTTCTGCTGATGCTCTACGGCGGCGAAATCGGCGCGGGCATCGCCGATTATTTTTACCAGGGAACGAGCTTTACGACCGTCTGGGCAATCATTCAGGTGCCGGTCGCGCTCCTCTTCGTGCTGCTGGCGTTCGCCCTGATTTATTATTTCGCGCCGGATTTATACGACCAGAAATGGTATTGGATAACGCCCGGCTCGGTCATCGGCGTGACGCTCTGGCTCGTCGTTTCGTTCGCCCTGCGTCTTTATCTCAGGCATTTCGATTCCTACAGCCTGACTTACGGCTCGCTCGGCGCGGTGATCGTCCTGATGCTCTGGTTTTACCTGACGGGCGTGGCGATTCTTTTGGGCGGCAAAATCAACGCCGAAATCGAAAACGCGGCGGCGCAGGCTGGTATGCCGGAAGCCAAACAGCACGGGGAAAAAACGTCGGAAACTTAAACGAATAAAAGACGGGAAATCGGGCTTCTGACATTAAAAAAAACATTTATAAATTGAAATCCGGAAATCGTGAATCCCGGTACGATTACGAAAGGGAAGGCAGCGGTTCAACACTTTTTTAGTTAATCGCTGCTTGAATAAAGTTTTTGCGAAAAAGACGAGTTTAATTTATCCGAAGTTAGTGTGTTCTTCCGAAACCGTGAATTCCCTTTTTTCCTGGCGCCGAGAAGTAGATTGAGCGCGAGAAAAGCTCTGCCGAATCGGTCGGTCGCCGTTCCGTAAAGCAATTGCCCGAACGACAAACCGGCGAAAAACGTCGCCAGCGATAACTCGACCTGCGCGACGGGCGCGCCGAAATCCGCCGCGATTTGCGGAAACGACGGCAGATACATATCGATCGAAAGCGGCGAGAACGCCGTCAGCGAGGCGAGAATGATGACGAGCAAGGCGAGCGACTGCGGCGGCGCGGCGGTCTGTTCCGCCGGTTGTATTTCGGGTGAATCTTTCACTTCAAATATTTATCTAAAAACTGAAAAACTTTATCGACATTAGATTTTTCGTTAATCATACTGTTTTTATCGACGCCCGACGAACCGGATACTATATTGGTCTGGTTGAAATACGAAGAATTGGCGCTTGTTTTGATGTCGCTATTATTTCGGAAACGACCCTTTATGAGACGATTTTACTTTTCGGAAGCTGAATATTTATCTCTGTGATAAAAGGCTATATCTCCAAACGACGCGTTCTATTGCTTCTGCTTCTTGGCGGAGCACTCTTCTTTCTGCCCCAAATATTTTTAACGCTCCATTTTAAAAATAAAATCTATTCCAGCATTAATGATATTCCGCCGAAGGATTTCGCAATCGTCTTCGGGGCTGCCGTTCGACCAGACTCCGGTTTGAGCGACGTCGCACGCGAGAGAATCGCGGCAGCCGTTTTGTTGTATCAACAAGGTAAAGTGAAAAAGCTTTTTATTTCCGGCGACAACCGTCATCACCGCGAAGTCGAGGCGATAGCCCAATTTGCCATCAATCAGGGCGTGCCGGAAAAAGATCTTATTCCGGACGCTCTGGGTATAGATACGGGCGATTCGTGCAGAAATTTCAAGTCTCTATCTGACGAAGCCATTTTAGTCACGCAAAGATTTCATTTGCCCCGCTCGCTTTTAATGTGTGAAAAAAATCAGATTCGGGCAACCGGCTTAGCGGCTAACGAGCTGGAATTGCTCGAATCGCGCGGAGATAATTTTTTGCACATCTATAGTATTCGACTCTTTCGGTTTTTGAGAGAATCACTGTTAACCTGGGCTTTCCTGACGGGTCTTTATAATCATTTATCGAATGAGGCAGAGGTGATGCAACTCGAAAATGCCCGTTCCTGAAATCGGATCGTCCATAAACTTGTAAATCATCAGATGTGAAAATGTGAAAATTTATTTTTCTTCGTTGTTAATAACCCGCTGCCGCTCACGTTTATATTTATGGATGACGATTCAAAGGAGACAAACGTGAGCACCACCGCTGCCGATATGCTATTAACAAGCAATTTAATAGACTCCGCAAAAAGGGCGACGCCGCAGGAAGCGATCGCGGGAAACGCGGAGCTGGAAGAACTCGGAGTTCTTTTTCGCGAACATCATAAAGCGATTTTTCGCATCGCGTACCGTATTACGGGCAGCCGCAGCGACGCGGAGGACGTGTTGCAGACTATTTTCCTGCGGCTCGCTCCGAACCGGCGCGACCTTTCGCCGAACCCGGAAGGCTACCTGCACCGGGCGGCGGTCAACGCCTCGCTCGACTTGCTCAGGAGTCGCACGCGCGCCAATTCCGTCTCTTTGGATGTCATAGATTTTAATCAAAGCGCGAAGCTCTCGCATCCGAGTCCCGAAGACGATTTTGCAGACGCGGAGCTGCGCGAGCTTATCCGCCACGCAGTCGCGAAACTCGAAGGACGCGCCGCGACCGCGTTCGCGCTCCGTTATTTTGAAGGTTACGACAATGGTCGCATCGCGCAAGTTTTAGGGACGTCACAAATGGTCGTCGCCGTCACGCTGCACCGCGCCAGAACACGCCTTCGTAAAGAAATCGGCAATTATTTGGAGAAACATCATGAAGCATAATAAACAAGAGTTGGACGCAATCATAGACGACGTCACGCGCGGCATACGCGACGAGCAGCTCGATTCGTCAATCATAAATCAATCCGCGACGCGCGTGTGGGCGCGCGTCAGCGGGCAGTTGGCAGACGAAAGTTTCGCTTCGACGAGCGATGTCGTTGCGGCGGAAAATTCTTTGCCCGCAAATTCAAATTTGGGAAACTTAAATACAATGAACACTAATAATAACGCTGAACATATCGATGGATGCGCTGATTTCCAATCGCTCATTCCGGCGTACCTCGACGGGAAACTTTCGACGGCTCGCACGCTGCTCTTCAAAGACCATACGAACGAATGCATTCCGTGTCGCCGGGCGCTAAAATTCCAAAGCGCCGACCAGACACCGAAGACGGCGACGATGGGCGCTCGTCAACCCGCGCGGCGCGCCGCGCCCGGACAGCAACGCACCTATATGAACGGATGGAGCAGAACCAACGTGGCGCGCTGGAGCGTCGCCGCCGTGTTCGTCATCTGTGTCGGACTGGCAGGATTGTTCGTATCCGAGCGTCTGGACTGGTCCGGACGCACACTTGCGGCGACGGTCGAGAATGCGAACGGCGCGGTCTATGTGGTTTCTGACGCGCAGAGCCGCCAACTGGCGGCGGGCGAGCAGCTTCAAAAAGGCGAACGCGTGCGCACGGCGAAGGACTCGAATGCGGTGCTGCGACTCGCCGACGGTTCGACCGTCGAGATGCGCGAACGCTCCGAGTTTTCGGTCACCGAAAACAGGCGCGGCGTAACCATCCGGCTCGAACGCGGCGATGTGATCGTGGAAGCCGCGAAACAGCATAACGGTCGCCTGTACGTTCAGACGCCCGACTCGCTCGTCTCCGTCAAGGGCACGATCTTCGCGGTCGAAAGCGGCACGAAAGGCTCGCGCGTTTCCGTGGTGGAAGGCGAAGTGCAGGTCAATCACGCGGGCAAAGACGAAACCTTACTGCCCGGCGATCAGACGACGACGAACCGAAGTTTAGACAAAACGCCTGTCCAGCAAAACGTCGCGTGGAGCCGCAACGCGGCGCGTTATGCAAATCTCGTTTCGGAATTGGCGAATCTGCGGCGCGACGTTAATCAACGCGTCCGGTTGCCCGGCGTCCGTTACTCTTCGAAGTTCGTGGATGTCGTTCCTGAAAACACGGTGTTCTACGCGGCGCTGCCGAACCTGACCGAATCGCTGGCGGAATCGCAGCGCATTATGCAGGAGCGTATCAGCCAGAATCCGGCGCTCGCCGAATGGTGGAAGGGTAAAAAGGGCGACGGCATCGGCTTGAATGAACAGACGATTGCGCGCGTGCGCGAGTTCGGTTCACAACTTGGCGAAGAGATCGTCGTGAGCGGCGAGATGGACGCGAAGGGCGAGCCGAACGGCGTACTCGTGTTGGGCGAAGTGAAGAACGCAGAGAGCTTCCGCACGTATCTCGACGGGCAGCTCGCGCGCTTCGCGAATGAATCCGGCGACGCGCTGAATGTCCGTATCGTTGACGATCCGTTGACTGCAACAGTAGCGAATACTTCGACATCAACAAGAAGCGCGACACCGAACGCCGCGCGCGAGAAAAACGCCGCGACTAAATCCGAACTGTTCATCTGGATTCACAACGACATCTTCGCGGCATCTCCGCAGATCGAGCGCCTGCGCGGGCTGGCGACGACATTGAATGCGCCGGATACGAATCGCTTCAAGGGTTCGGCGTTTCATCAACGTATTAACGATATTTACAGAGACGGCGCAAGCTTAGTCGTCGCCGCCGACCTCGAAAAGATCATCGCGCAAGCGGTTAGTAAAGATAACAAACCGGGCGCGGATCGGCAGCTCGAAGGCTTTAAGCAGCTTGGTGTCATGAATTTGCGCCACTTCGTCGTCGAACAGAAGGAAGTAAACGGCAAAACTTTGAGCCGCGCCGCCCTGACCTTCAACGAACCGAATCGCGGCATCGCGTCGTGGCTCGCCGCGCCGGGTTCGATGGGCGCGTTAGACTTCATCTCGCCGAATGCGAACGTCGCGACCGCGTTCGTGGTTAAAGAACCGGCGCTGCTGGTTGACGATCTGCTCGGATTTTTAGAGACCGTCGACCCGGACTTGCGACGCCGTATGCAGGACATCGAAAAGCAGCAGGGTTTCGATATCCGCAACGATTTTGCCGCGCCGCTCGGCGGTGAGTTCGCCTTCGCGATCGACGGTCCTATCTTCCCGACGCCTTCGTGGAAAGTCGTCCTGGAAGTTTACGACCAGGCGAAATTGCAGGGAACGTTCGAGCGCGCCATCGATAAGCTGAATCAGTTTTCTATATTGCACGGCAAAGGCAAATTGAGCCTGGAGAGCGTGACGGCGGGCGACCGCACTTATTACTCGATAAAATCGACTGACGCGGGACTTGAAGTGCATTACACTTACGCGAACGGTTATCTCGTCGCCGCACCCAGCCGCGCGCTGCTCGAACAGTCCATAAAGAATCGCGACGCCGGCAACACGCTCGTCCGTTCGTCGAGATTTATGAGCGCGCTGCCGCAGGACGGAAACACCAATTTCTCCGCGCTTTTTTATCACGACCTCGCGCCGCTCATGCAGCCGCTCGCGGAAAGAATGAAGAATGCGGGCGGAGAGTTGACGGAGGAACAGCGTCAAAAGCTCGGCTCAATCGATGCGAATGCGCCGCCGACTCTGGCTTATGCTTACGCGCAGGGCGACCGCATTACGCTGGCGGCGAATACGGAAGGCGGTGCGTTCGGTTTAAGTCCGGCGAGTCTGATCGGTCTGCCGCACTCGTTCGAGATGCAGCACATTTTAATGAACGCATTGGGCGATAAGAACGTACAGAAGAAATAATGAATAGAAACAACGCGAGTTAGCACGAACAACGACGGACACTTTCGAGCGTCCGTCGTTGTTCGTCGTGTTATGTGGAGCGTGTTTACCAAAAGGAATTACATATTTGGCAAACCCGAATCTATCAAGGAGAATATCAAATGAAACACAATGTTATGCTAACCATCGCGTCTCTGCTGTCAATGCTCTTCATGTCGTTTCACCAGGCGGACGACGTCGTCCGCGGGATGGCTCCGGGAGGGCTCTCGAACCTCGTTCCGGTGCTCTTCCTGGTCATCTGGCTGTACGGAACAACATTGGTGCTCGGCGACCGGCGATCGGGGTACGTCATCCTCCTCGTCTTGTCGCTCCTCGGGTCGGGCATCCCCATCCTCCACATGACGGGGTCGGGACTTGTCGGCGGCGACATCGCCGGCTCCAGCGGAGCCTTCTTCTTCGTTTGGACGCTCATCGCGCTCGGAGTGACCACGCTCTTCTCCGTCATTCTCTCAGCGCGCGGACTATGGCTCCTGCAATGGGGCAAGTCACGGTTAGTCCAACAACCCGAACTATGACGGGCATAGAAGTTTGGGAGGCAAAATAACAAATGCAAACATACCCGGAGACACAAGAAAATTTATCGGCTTTGCTTGAGCGCGCGCGTGAAGAAGGCGAAATTCGGATTAGACGTGCCGACGTGCAGGTATTTGTTCGCAAGCCGGAAAACCCCGAGCGTTCCGCCCTCGACGCAGTGGGCATCGATTTAGGCATTTCAACCAAAGAAATCGTCGAGTTTGTCCGCGAAGGGCGTGGAAGATTATAAATTCTTTGAAACTAACGGGCGGCACAATCGTTATGATAAAGCGTATTTACTAAAACTGATAATCTTATGGTAATAAAGGCATGACAAGTGTCATTGAACTGGAACAACTGAGCGTGACGTTCGGCAAGCGTCCGATTCTGAAATCCTTAAACGGCGCGCTCGGCGGGCGCGCCATCGGCTTGCTCGGACCGAACGGCGCGGGCAAGACTACGCTCATTCACACGCTGCTCGGCTTTCACCCGCCGACTTCCGGCACGGCGCGCATCTTCGGGCAGGATATTACCGGCGAAGCAAAGCAGGTGCGGGCGACCGTCGGCTACATGCCGGAGAGCGATTCGTTTATCGCCAAAATGTCGTGCGTCCACTTCGTGCGTCTGATGGCGGAATTGTCCGGCATTCCCGCCAGTCATGCGCTCGAACGCGCGCACGAAGCTCTCTTTTTCGTCGGCTTGGGAGAAGCGCGTTATCGTCCGGTTGATAGTTACTCGCTCGGCATGAAACAGCTTGCCAAGCTCGCGCAGGCGATAGTTCACGGACCCAGACTGATTATTTTAGATGAACCGACTAACGGTCTCGATCCGCCGACGCGCAGCCGCATGATTTCGCTTATTCGCCAGATTCGCGACGGCGGGCGGGCGCGCATACTTCTGTCGTCTCATCTGCTGCGCGACGTGGAGGAGTGCTGCGACGAGATTCTCGTGCTGAAGGACGGGCATATCGCCGCCAACTGTAATCTGGAAGAGGAGCGCAGGGCGAACCGTAAGTTTATCGAGCTTGAGACGCGCGGCGGCGACCGGGCGGCGTTTGTCGAAGCGATCAGCGGTTTAGGATGCGATTACGCTCTGTCGGGCGAGCGTCGTATAAAATTGATCATGCAGGAGACCGTCGAAATAAGCGATTTGTACCGCCTCGCGCTCGAACACGGAGTGCAGATCAGGCGTATGAATTTCAAGCGCGATTCGCTCGAAGACATTTTCCTGAAGGCAATGGAGAACGGAAATATGACGGATGGCGTGAACGCGTCAGTCGATAACGGGAACGCGATTGAGAACGGAAACGGGAGGTCAGGCGATGGCGGTTTATGAGCATTTATACGGGGCGTATGAAGGCGAGTCGCATTCCGCGTGGTCGCGCTTCCTGGTGATACCGCGCTACGCCCTGCGCGAAGTTTTCAAGTCGAAGCTGTTTACGACGATTTTTATCCTGTGTTTTATCTACCCGCTCGTCGCGACCATCCTGGTTTATCTGCATCATAACGTGAACGCGCTCGCGCTGCTGCAAATAAACGTTCGCGAACTGCTGCCGATCGACGCTTCGTTCTTTCGAGCTTTCGTGGAGCTTCAGGGCGCATTTGCTTTTATCCTGACGGTGCTCGTCGCGCCGCCGCTCATCTCGCGCGATTTGTCGAACAATGCTTTGCCGCTTTATTTGTGCCGCCCGCTTTCCCGCACCGAGTACGTGCTCGGCAAGATGACTGTGATTGTGTTTCTGCTGTCGTTGGTAACGTGGATTCCGGGCTTGCTGATCTTCTTTTTTCAGGCGTCTCTCGCCGGCTTTGCGTGGCTGTGGGCGAATCTGTGGATGCTTTGGGCGATCTTTTTCGGATGTATGGTCTGGATCATCCTGCTGTCTTTACTTGCGCTCGCCGTGTCGGCGCTCGTCAAGTGGCGCGTGGTGGCGAGCGGCGCATTGTTGGGAATGTTCTTCGTGCCGAGTGCTTTCGGTGAGATTGTCAATCAGCTTTTTCTGACACGTGCGGGGCATTTGATCAGTATGTGGGCGACGATGAATAGCATTTGGCGCGGGCTGTTCGGGCTTTTCGTGCGACAGACGGGAAGTATTCGCGGAAAAGTCAGCAATCCGATTTACAATGAACAGTTTTTTGACATCGCACTGCTGGAGCCGCCGCTGTGGGCTTCGTGGCTGGTCATCGCGCTGGTCTGTGCCGTATGTGTTTGGCTGCTCGCGCGCAAGGTGCGCGCTTACGAGGTGATTAAATGACGCCAACAACATCAACGACCACGCAATCGTCATCGACGCCCGCATCGTCTTCGACAGCAACGGCATCAACTTTGTCCGCCGCGTCCGTATCTTCCGATAAGATGATCGTGTTTGAAGACGTGTCGAAATTCTACGGCGAGATTCTCGGCGTCAATCGGGTTAATTTGCAGATCGCGCCGGGCATTACGAGTCTCGTCGGACCGAACGGGTCGGGCAAGACTACTTTGATGAATTTGATGACGGGGCTGCTCAAGCCGACGCAGGGAAGCATACGTGTTCTCGGCACATCGCCCGACGAACCGGAAGCGATTTTTCAAAAGCTCGGTTACTGTTCGCAGTTCGATTCGTTTCCGCGCGGCGCGACCGCCCGCGAGTTTATCGAATTCTACCTGCGCGTTCACGGTTACACGAAACAGGAGACCGCCGAGTTGACGCACGCTGCGCTCGAACGAGTGTCGATGCTGGATGCGGCAGACCGTAAAGTTTCATCGTTCAGCAAGGGAATGCGGCAGCGCGTCCGGCTCGCGCAGTCTATCGCGCACAATCCTTCGGTGCTTGTTTTGGACGAGCCTTTGAACGGGCTCGACCCGATGGCGCGCGCCGAAATAATTCGCCTTTTCCGCCAGCTCGCGGACGCGGGAATGTACCTTATCATCTCGAGCCATATTCTGCACGAAGTGGATATGATGTCCGACAGCGTCGTGCTTTTGCATAACGGTTATGTCGTCGCGGAAGGCGAAGTACACGGCGTGCGCGATGAGATTGACGAACATCCGATTCAGATTCTGATTCGCTGCGACCGACCGCAAGTCTTAGCCGCGCGTCTGTTCGAACACGAGCACACGGTCGAAGCGCGCATTCATGATGACCGTCAAGGCTTGTTTGTTAAAACGCGCCGACCGGATGATTTCTATCTGTTACTTAACCGGGTGATCACCGAACAGAATCTTCAGGTGGAATCGGTGGCGCCCGTTGACGACGATTTGAACGCCGTCTATCAATACTTAATCACATCCGACGGAGGGCAAACTCGATGAGTTCAACGTCTGACATCAGAGAACAGACCGCCGCCACAAATGTGAACCAGCCGAATGTGAGCAGGGCGCGAGCCTCTTCCTGGTCGCTGTGGACGCGGCAGACTCTTGCCATTCTAAGTCTTGAGATCAAGAAAAACTTTTTGAGCCGTCGCGCTCTTCTGCTCTATTTGATGGCGGGATTACCACTCGTCCTGCTGTCGGCGCTCGCGCTCTTTCCGCCGCCGACGGACGAGCTGGGAAGCTTCAGCGAAATGAGCATGGTCTACGCGGCGATATACGGCGGGCTTATCCTTCGCACGCTCATCTTCTTCGGCTGCGCGTGGGTTTTTATGAATTTATTTCGCGGCGAGGTGGTTGACAGAAGCCTGCACTATTATTTCCTCGCGCCCGTCCGGCGCGAAGTCCTTGTCGTCGGCAAATATCTGTCGGGACTGATAGCGACAATCGTTTTATTCAGCATCACGACAATCGGCTCGATGTTTATATACTACTTCTGGCTCTTCCCGTCAGAGTCCGCGCGATTCTTTTTCGACGGTGCGGGCGCAGGTCAGATGCTGGCGTATCTTGGAGTCACCATCCTTGCGTGCATCGGATACGGCGCGGTCTTTCTGCTGGTCGGGCTGTTTTTCCGCAACCCGATCATTCCGGGTCTGATGCTTTACGGCTGGGAATGGCTTAACTTTCTGCTGCCGCCGTTCTTGAAGAAGATAAGCGTGATTCATTACCTGCAATCGCTCGTGCCCGTACCGATGTCCGAAGGTCCGTTCGCAGTGCTCGTTGAGCCGACGCCGGCGTGGATTTCCGTACCGAGTCTTCTTCTGTTTACGGGCGTCGTGCTCTTTCTCGCGAGCCTGCACATACGCCGCATGGAGATTAGTTATGCAGGCGACTAGCCGGAAAGATATGCGCGCGGGTGAATGCTTACCGCTGACGCTCGGATCGATGCGGCGCGTTCGAAATACGCCGCGCCCGACTTTCTTACTTTCATCATTTTTAGGATTAGCTTTGCTGCTAGCCTGCTCGTTCGGCTGTGCGCCGACTTCTTCGCAGGGCGACGGCAAACAGAGCCCGCCCGATTCCGCGTCAAACGACTTGCCGGAAATTACCGAAGCGGTAATCCACGAACAGATCAATGACGCACGCGTCAGGAAAGTGCCGGAAGAGAACGCAGCCGCCGAGCCGATCAGTTGGACCTTTGTCGAAATAGAACCGAAAGAAATCGCCGTCGTCGAAAAACAGGTGGAAGGCGCGCGCGCGACGATCGTCTTGGACATCAAAACCTGGTCGGCTCCAAATGCGCGCGAGCAGCGTTACCTCGCCGGACAAATTCGCACGCTGTGGGAGCTGAAAACCGGCTGGGTGATACGAAAGTGGGAAATAGTTGAGACTGAAAATATCTCGATGAAGTACAAAAATCTTCCTAAGCCGCCCGCGCAAAATTCCGACCGTTGATTATTTCCTAAAAACTCGACAGGGGACCTTTTAGTTTATGGCTGTTGGCAGATTTAGTTGACCGGCAAAAAATGTCCGTTTAACTAAAAGTGTTTACATTATCAATTTTCTATCTTATTGAAAATAAAAGAACGGAAAATTTCAAGTAAACACCTTCAGGTAATGATTCCATTAACTAAAAGTGTTTACTTGGCGAACTCATTAACTAAAAGTATTTACTTCGGGGCTTGCTCTCAGCTGAGAGCAAGCCCTTTTTGTTTATAAATAAAACTGGTTTTTACCTGACGAAAGCATTGGGCGTTGGAATATCTCCGGTTGCGCCGAACTGGATGCCCGTGAAGCCAGCCGTCGTTCTGAGCAAATACCAAGTCCCGCTGCTGGGTCGGAACACAATCAAATCAGCTTTTCCGTCACCATCGAAATCAGCCGGTGCCGGTTTGTCTTCCGT
>DASVRT010000124.1:0-18064 GCA_036388475.1 Pyrinomonadaceae bacterium
GCGACGGATAAGCCGGTGGCGGCGGATTACGACGGCGACGGCAAGACCGATTTGGCGGTCTACAGAGACGGCAACTGGTATGTGCTGGGGACGCAAGCGGGGTTTACAGCGGCGCAATTCGGTTTGGCGAATGATTCCCCCATCCCCGCTGCTTTCCTGTACTGATGTTCACAACGGTTCATTAAGAGACGCATTAATGCGTCTCTAAATGAGCGAAAATTAAGTATCGAAACAATCTCTAAAAACCATCCGGCACAACTTTCCGGTAAAACTGCCCGTTATTCATTGACAAACTTCCCTCTCTGCCCTTTTAATTTGATTGCTCCACTTTATTTCCCGTAATAACATTCTGAAAGTTTGAGTGAAAAGCTATGTCCGAAAAAATCATTGCCGCCGCCCGTCATCGTAAATTTTTCATCATCAGTCTGCTTTGTTTATTAATCGTCGGTCTTTTTGCGGCGAAACAATCTTTTGTTTCATCGGCGCAAACCGAAACGGAAACAAGTCCGGAAGCAGTCCGGTTCAGCGAAAATTTCGACGGCTTGACGGCGCCGCAGTTTCCGCCAAACTGGACTGTCTCTTCAACCGGAACCGGCGCGGGCTTTGTCGTGACGACCAATCTGCCCGATACCGCGCCGAACGCGGTTTTCACCGCCAGCCCGCCGACCACGAGCGGAACGGATTTAACTTCGCCCTCGATCTATGTTTCGAGCGTCAACACGGTTTTGAATTTCCGGCACAAATTCGCGTTGGAAAATACCTGGGACGGCGGCGTTTTGGAAATCAGCATCGCGGGCGGCGCGTTTCAGGACATCATCGCGGCGGGCGGCGCATTTATCAGCGGCGGTTACAACGGCTCTCTGAATGAATCGTCCAATCCGCTTTCAAATCGCTCGGCGTGGACGGGCGCGACGGCGGGCGGTTATATGACGACGACGATACAGCTTCCGGCGTCGGCTTTTCGCGAATTCGTGCGTTTTAAATGGCGTTTCGGCTCAAACGAAAGCTTTGGCAACGAAGGCTGGTGGATTGATACGATTACGATGGAGACGATTTCGACCGGCGCGAATGCCGCGGCGATAACCGTTCCGAGCTCGGGCACCGCTGCGCCGTATCCGAGCGAGATTCAAATTTCAGGAATGAGCGGATTTATCACGGGCATAATCGTTGACCTCGGCAATTTTTCGCACACCGCGCCGGATGATGTCGATGTTTTGCTCGTTTCGCCGAGCGGTCGCAGCATCGTTCTGATGTCCGATGCCGGCGGCAATAACGCAGCAAACGGTCTGGGAATCACTTTCGACGATTTCGCGCCGACCGCTCTGCCCGACAACGCGCCGCTTTCTTCCGACAATTTCAAACCGGCAAATTACGAGCCGGGCGATGCGTTTCCCGCGCCTGCGCCCGCCAACGCGCCGACCGTCAACACTTTGAGCGGTTTTGTCGGCAGTCAGCCGAACGGCACCTGGAAACTTTACGTCGTGGACGACACGGGCGCGAATGCGGGCAATTTTGCGGGCGGCTGGAGCATTACGCTGCAAAGCTCGACGGCGGCTTGCCCGTTTGATATTACGTCAAGCAGTCAGGCTTTTCCGGCGGCGGGCGGCAACAGCAGTTTTCAAATAAATATTCCGAACGGCTGCGCCTGGACGGCGACGTCCGATTCGAGCTTCGTCAACGTTACTTCCGCCGCGGGCGACGGCAACGGCGCGATTAATTTTACCGTCGCCCCGAATACGGGCGGCGGGCGAACCGCTTCAATCACCGTCTCAAACGGGCTCGTGACGCGGACATTCCTGATACAACAGGCTTCGGGCTGCCCGACTTCCGTTTCTCAGCCGGTTCTGAATTTCCCGTCTACGCAGTCGATGGCAGCCGTCTTCGTCTCCGCCGCTTCGAATTGCAACTGGAGCGCTTTGCAGGACGCAAACTGGATTATAATTCAGCAGAAGCCGCAGCCCGGCAGCGGCACGATAATCGTCACCGCCGGCACCAATCCGAACCCGACGCCGCGCACCGCGACGATAACCATCGGCGCGCAGACCATTACGGTTAATCAAGCGGGAACGGCGTCGGTGATACCGGCTAAACGTTTCGATTTCGACGGCGATAATAAAGCGGACATTTCCGTCTTTCGACAGGGCAACTGGTATCTACAGCAAAGCGCGGCGGGATTTGCCGCCGTCCAGTTCGGTCTTTCAACCGATAGAATCGTGCCCGCCGATTACGACGGCGACCGCAAAACCGATATCGCCGTTTTTCGCGGCGGCGACTGGTATATTCTGCAAAGCTCGAACAATGCGTTTCGCGCGCAGCACTGGGGCGCGCCGAGCAGCGACCTTCCGGTTCCGGCTGATTTCGACGGCGACGGGCGCGCGGATTTAGCCGTTTTTCGCACGGGAGCGGAAGTTTCTTCGCCGACTTATTTCTTTATCCTGCGCAGCTCGTCAAACACCGAGCAGACACAGCAATTCGGAACGACCGGAACCGACCGCGCGTTTCCGGCAGATTACGACGGCGACGGCAAAGCCGACCTCGCGGTTTATCGCGAAGCCGGCGGCGTCTGGTATATCCTGCAAAGCTCGGACAATAATCTGCGCGGCGTCCAGTTCGGTCTCGGCAATTTTCAAGACCTGCCCACGCCGCGCGATTACGACGGCGACGGCAAAACCGATTTGGGCGTTTATCGCAAGTCGAGCGGAACCTGGTATTTACTACAAAGCACCGCCGGATTTACCGGCGTCCAGTTCGGAATTTCAACCGACGTTCCGGTTCCGGCGGACTACGACGGCGACGGCAAAACTGATTTGGGCGTTTATCGCGACGGCACGTGGTATCTGCTGCGTTCTCAACTCGGCTTCGGCGGATTCCAGTTCGGGCTGGCTGGCGATACGCCGGTTCCCTCGGTGCCGTAAGCGCAAGTATGCGGATTGATAAGAGAAGAACGGAGCGCTGATTTATTAGGATATTTTAAGATTAGGCAGGATTTTTATTTGAATTTATCCTGATTAATCCTAATTTATCTTAAATAATCGGCGTTCCGTTTTTTTGTTAAATAAATTATGAACGATTCGAGTGTGCCGGACGCCTGCACTTTAAACGATGCCGAGTTTCGCGAGCGCGAGCAGAAGATTTTGCAGAAACTTCGGCAAATGAGGCTTGAGCGGAAAGAGCTTGCCGGCGGTTACGGCTTCCGCGCGCTCGAACTGATGGCGACCCTTCCCGGCATAAAGTTTTATGAAGCGAACGGTTATAAAGGCAACCGGCGCGTCGAATACGAGATTGCCGAAGGCGTGAAGATTGAATTTCTGCCGATGCGAAAAGAGTGCGGTTAAAGCAATACGCCAAAAGCAGAGTGCAAAATTCAGGATTTAAGATTCAAGATTCCGAAATTAAATCTCCTGAATTTTGCTCTCTGCTTTTGCGTATTGCATTTTATTTAACGTCCGCCGCTTCGCCTGACGCCGAGAAGACGCGCCGGAAAGGTCGCAAAATTTTCGACCTCGACCTGATTGGCGTCGCTTCCGCTGCGCGTCCAGCGGATTTTGGCGGCGGCAATATAAGTTCCCTCGCCTCTGCCGGTGCGCTCGTCAACCACCAACTCGATAACGCCGAACGGGTAATCCAGCGAGCGATAACCGCCGCGCAGTTCAGCGAACTGCGTCCAGCGTTCAAACACGATAAAGATTCTGCGCTGTCCGCCCTCGACGCTTTCGCGCACGACGTTCAGACGCCGTCCGAGCTGCGCGCCGACGCTGAAATAACCGAGGTCTTCGTCGTCGATTTCTTTCAGCAGGGTGCTCTGACCGCGGTTCTGCAAAATGCCCAGAAACCGTGCCGCATCCTCGTTGGAAGTCTCGCCGGTAATACTGAGCGTAAACGAGCGCGTGACGGTTCTGGTGTTTAAGCCCGTGCCGTAGCTCAAAACCGTGCCCGTATAGGTTTCCCGCGCGCTGCCGCCGCCGCCGCGCCGCTGCCCGAAGGCGTTCGGAACGAAAAACAGCGAAAAATAAATCAGAAGCAGCGTTCCGAAAAAAACATAAAACTTTTTCATAACAATATTGTTCCCTCGTTCGATAAAATATTCTTAATTGTTTTATAGCACACCGGAGTTTTATTTTTTGTTCGATTACTGACATTGAGCGATAATAGTTTCAGGTTAAGGAAAAAAAAATGATTAAATACGCGGCATTGCTGCGCGGCATTAATGTCGGCGGGCATCACATCGTAAAAATGGAAGATTTGCGGCGGATTTTTACGTCGATGGATTTTGAAAACGTGAAAACCTACATTCAAAGCGGAAACGTAATTTTCGAGACGGCGGAAACAAACGCCGACGTTCTCGCCGAAAAAATCGAGCGCGAGCTGAAGCAGGCTTTCGGTTTCGAAATCAAAACAATGGCGCGCACGATTGCCGGGCTCGAAGAAATCGCCGCGCACAATCCGTTCAAAGAACCGGCAGCGGGCGCGAAAATATACGTCTCTTTTTTATCCGCCGCGCCCGCCGCGCTCTTGAAAGATTCGCTCGCGTCTTTCGAGACTGATTATGAAGTTTTCCGTTTCAGAAAGCGCGAGCTGTATTGGATGATTCGACCGCACAATCCCGCCAAAGAATTGTTTTCCAACAATTTTATCGAGAAACATCTGAAAGTCGCGGCGACGACGCGTAATATCACGACGGTCAATAAAATACTGCTCTTAAAATGAAAGGCTGAAAAAACGCACGCACGCCGACCGCCAAAAATCCGCGTCTATTCGTGTAATTCGCACTTTAAATTTTCCCTTCAATTAAAACTATGAAAAATGCCGAAGAATACGCCGACATCATTATCCGCGACGAGCGCGAAAAAATATTATCCGAAACGCCGACCGTTTACGAAGCCGATAAAATCGAAAGAATCTATGAATTTGCCGACGGCGCGGTCGTTAAATACGAATGGCAGAACGCGCCGCGGATTGAGCCGTTTAACCACAGGTTTTCATTGATTAAACTGCCGTCGCCGAACCCGCACAAATTTCGGGCGGGCGTGGTGAAGGTTGTAAATTATTGAATCGTGAATCGTAAATAGACTTTTTTTTTCACGCTTGACGATTTACAATTCACGATTTGCGATTTACGATTGACGACTGATGAATCAGGAAGAAACCGAGCTGAGGAAATCGGAAGAATGGCTGCGCGACCGTTTGAACGACTATCTGCAATACGGTTTGGGCGCGTTCGTCGTTTTCGCGGGCTGGCTTATTTCCAGCGACAGCATTATCTCGCTGGAAAGAGCCGCCGACGCCGACAAAAAAGAAGCCGCCGTTATGCTGGCGATTCTGCTGCCAATCTTTTGGGCTGTCTGGTATCTGGTTTTATTAAAAATCCACTCGCGCTGCCCGCCGCACGAAACCGTCATCAGGCGTTTATATTTACACTTCTACGCCGTCGCCGTCGCGCTGTTATTATTCATCCTCTGGCTGATGGTCGCTGACGTTTTCCCTCTTTTCGCCAATCGTTGACGCGATTTTTTTGAATTACGAATAACGAATTACGAATCGGAAGAAACGATTTGTCATTCGCAATTAATTTCTCTTGTCGCAGACGGCGAAATAGTGTTATAAAAATCAACATTAAAATTAGAAGCTCTTTTTAGAAATGCATTTGGAGATTCCAAAATATGCTCAAACAACAAAAAAACAAATTCCTGGAAATTATTAAAGAAAATGGTTTTACACCGGAATTATTTGACGCTAAGGAAGAAGGCGACATTTTTACGATTTTTCTTCGAGACTCGAATTTTACCTTTCAAGTAAGAAGTTTAGGGAATAGAAATCACGCATTTCAGTGTGAATATACTTTATTTACCCCGGACTTAGCCTTCATACGTCTATTGAAAACAACATTTCCGCCGTCTACTCTTACTATTGAGGATGCACTTGCAAAGTTTGATAAGTGGCTCAAGAAAGAAGTAAAAAATTTTTTGGTTGAACAATCAACTCCCGACTTTTGGAAACAAATAGGTTTTCAAGACTCTACGATTGACGCTGAAGAGCCGATTATAAATCAGGCAATGTTTGATAAACAGGACGTTTCAAACTTTGATGAAGACGAGAAAGAAAAATTGAGACTGGCGCTGGCGGAATTTAGATTACTCATTTACAAAAATTTTAAACCCGGCAAAGAGCAAATGAATATTGTTGACGAACGATTGAATTACTTATCGGATGCTATGGACAGACTTAATCAATTTGATTGGAAAAGTATTCTGGTATCGAGTACGGTCAGCATTTCAGTTGCGCTTTCTTTAGATACAACGCGCGGCAAAATGTTATTTGATTTATTGAAACAAGCTCTTTCTAACGTTACATATCTGCTTCAATAGCTTTGAATTTCTAAACCTATATTATAATTTCCGCAATTTTTCCGCGCCGATTTTCCGTTTGAATAGGCAACAAAATGATTTTGTGTGGCAGAAAAATGATTTTGCGGCGTGTGAGAATGATTTTTATATATCTAAGAATCATTCTTATATACCTAAAAACGATTTTTATATACCTAAAAACGATTCTGATACGCCTAAAAATGATTCTAATAGACCTAAAAATGATTTTAATAGACCTAAAAATGATTCTTAGGTCTGTCAAAATCATTGTGCGAAGCAAAATTTTGCTTGAAATTTACGTATAAATATATTTATAATCGCTCGAATCTACAGGAAGCCCGCATAAATGACTGCTAGATTCCAATCCGACCTTTTGTTTGTGCCCGCGCTTCCTTGATTCTAATTTTGTCCATAGGAGAATCAAGAATGAAAAAACAAACTCAATACTGGTTTCCGCAAACCAGACCGAAACAACTCGTAATGTTTACCAATATCAAGGCGAAGATTGCCGGTTATGAGGCGAGTCTGCCTTTGACGGCGGCGCAGGTGACGCGGGTTGAGCTGATTTGCGACACGTTTATTTCCGTCTACAACTTTGTCGAGCAGTCGCGGGCGACGATGCAGCAGTTGACGGACTGGCAGGATTTGATTTTTACCGCCGACGGCGGCAAGCCGGGCGACCCGATACCCGCTGCGCCCGACTTTCAGGATTACACGCCGAAGCCGGGCGCGTTTGTCGGGATTTTTCAGGAGTTTCGGCAGCTGCGCGATTTTATCGTCGCCGCGCCCGGTTATAATCACGGCGTCGGCGAGGATTTGATGATTGTCGCGCCCGAAGCCGAAGAAACGGATTTGAGCAGCCTCGCGCCGGAATTGAAAGTGACCTCGCCCGCGACGGGCAACAAGGTGCGCGTCGAAGGCAGCTTGCAGGGCGCATCGGCGCTGCGCGTCGATTACCAGCGCAAAGGCGCGGGAGCGTGGCTGCTCGTCACTATTCTGACCAAGCTTCCCGCCGAATTTACGATTGCGCCGCAGACGCCGGGCGAAGCCGAAACCGGCGTCATCCGCGCCGTGTTGATGGATAAAAACGAGGAAATCGGAAACTTTTCGCCGCTTTACCCGGTGACGATTTCATAATTAGTGGTAGACAAAAAGTGGTAAGTGGTAAGTTCGTTATTTTATAACTGCAACTTATCACTTACCACTTACCACTTACCGTTTACCGTTTACCGTTTAAGAGACGGTCGCCGCTTCCTCTTTCGTCTTAAATTCTTCCAGCACGTCGAAAACCTGAAGCGCGTATTTGACGTTGCCGAACGGCGCGGAAACCTGCACGCCCTGAATCAAATCGCGGACTTCCGTTAAAGATTCGCGGGCGATTTTGATGCCTTCCTCGCGCGCCGCTTCTTTCGAGACGTCGGACGCCTTGCGCATTCTGTCCAGAATTTCCGGCGTGACGTTGACGCCCGGCACTTCGTTGTGCATAAATTCGGCGTTTCTGATGGAAACCAGGGGGAAAATGCCCGCGACAATCGGGATGCGGACGTGCTCGATTCTTTTCAGAAACGAGCGCAGCTGTTCCGTGTCGTAAACCGGCTGCGTGATGGCGTATTCCGCGCCCGCTTCGACCTTCCATTCAAAACGGCGGATTTCTTCTTCCAGATTTATCGCGCCCGGATTGACGCCGACGCCGATGGAAAAAGCGGTCGGGCAGCCGATTGGATTGTTGCCCAAATCAAGCCCGTGATTGAGCTTGTCAACCATATTCGTCAAGCCGATGGAGTCGATGTCGAAAACGGCGGTCGCGTCCGGGTAAGGTCCCATTTTCGGCGGGTCGCCCGTGATGATTAAAAGATTGTGCAAGCCGAGAGCCGCCGCGCCCAGAAGGTCGGACATCATCCCGAGCAGATTGCGGTCGCGACAGCAATAATGCAGAACGGCTTCGATGCCGACTTCGCGCTCGACCAGAACAGCCGTCGCCTGCGCGCTCATCCGCGTCTGCGCGCGAGGTCCGTCCGGGATGTTGACCGCATCGACTCCGGCTTTGACCAGAAGCTTGATGGATTCCAGGGTTTTCGCCGCGTCACAGCCTTTCGGCGGCAAAACTTCGACCGACGTGACGAATTCGCCGCGCGCGATTTTACGCGCCCATTTCGAGCGCTGCTCGGCGGGCACGACCTGCACGTCGGGCGGCGTGAAATCTTTGACCTGCACCGTCTCGGGCGCTTTCGCAAAAAACTTCTGCGAGCGCGGGCTGACGGCGCGGACGGCGTCGGAAATCAATTTGATGTGCTTCGGCGTCGTGCCGCAGCAGCCGCCGATAAACGTCGCGCCCGCCTTGATAAAACGCTTGGCGAATTTCGACATATATTCCGGCGAGCACATATAAAACTGGCGTCCCTGAACGTCGCGCGGCAGTCCGGCGTTCGGCTGCGCCGAGAGTTTTCGAGTCGTCACTTCGCGCATTTTTTCGAGCGCCGAGAGAATGTGCGTCGGACCGACGCCGCAGTTTAAGCCGATAACGTCCGCGCCGTATTGTTCGAGGCGCTGCGTGATGATTTCCGTGTCCGCGCCGAAAACGGTTTTGCCGTCGGTCTGAATCGTCATCTGCGCGACGACCGGCAAATCGCAAAGCTCTTTGACCGCCCGGATTGCCTGCTGAATCTCGGATAAATCCGAAAAGGTTTCCAGCACGAAAAGGTCAACGCCGCCTTCCAGCAGCGCGGCGATTTGTTCGGCAAACATTTCTTTCGCCTCGTCGAAAGAAGTCGGTCCGTAAGGCTCGATGCGCAAGCCGAGCGGTCCGATTGCGCCCGCGACAAAGGCGCGCTCGCCGGCGGCTTCTTTAGCGAGCCGCGCGCCGGCGAAGTTCATTTCCTTTAACTGATTTTCGAGGCTGTATTGCTGCAATTTATGACGCGACGCGCCGTAGGTGTTCGTCTCGATAATCTCCGCGCCGGCGCGCACGTATTCTTCGTGGACTTCGCGGACGAGGTCGGGCGCGGTCAGGTTCAGCTCGTCATAACTGCGATTGATGTAAACGCCTTTGTCGTAAAGCCGCGTGCCCATCGCGCCGTCGAAAACGTGGATGCCGTTGTCGTCTAAAAGTTCTCTGAAATTTCTCATATGGTCGGTGGTCAATCATCCGCGGTCGGTTGTTGTTTGTTTTTCGCAACGGACAATCGACAACGGACGACGAACAAAATTAAAAAACCCTGCGCCAAACAACGCAAGGCTTTTTTCTTTAAAAGCGGTTAGCTGTTTAGCGGTTTATTTTACGTGGTCGCAAGTTGCTCTAACTCACCACGCCGAAACGGTAAAACAAATAATGCGATTTTCAGACGCAAGTGTCAAGTTTCAAAATAACGGTAAACGGTAAACGGGAAGTTCGTTTCTTTCACTTAGCGCCTACCGTTTACCGCTTACCGCTTATTTCACTATTTATCGCCTTCTTCGGGCTCGATGTCTTCGTCAATCTCCCTTGAGGTAATAAAATAAAATTCACCGGCTTTTTCCGGCGAAAGCTCGGCGCCGAGCAGGGACGCCGCATACGCGAGAACTGCGTCCATCTTTTTGGACAAAGCCTCGCCGGTCGGAATAACCGGATAATCAGGGACGACGCCCGCATTTTCCAGACGGCTGCCATCCTTCATTTTAACGTCGCCGATGGTGACGCTCATCGAAACCGAGGTGAAGACGGCGTCCGACAAAGCGCTATAGGAACCGAATAACGGAATCGTCCGGCTGGTCACGACCGCGCCCATCGTGACATCGCCGACGACTTTCGCGCGGTTTTCCAACTGCATAACGCGCGCGGTCAGTTCCGAAGCGGAAGCCGAACGGCTGTCCGTCAAAACGACCAAATCGCCTTTATAAACCCTGTCGCCGCGGCTTTTGGCGATGAGCGTTTCGGTCTTCTCGCGCGTTATCATATCGGCGACCTTCAAGTCACGGTTGAAAAAGTAGCCGACTAAATAAAGTTCCGTATCGACCAGACCGCCGCCGTTGCCGCGCAAATCGAGAATCATCTTGGAATGATTGCCGACCTGCTTCATCATTTTATCAATCTCCTCTTTGCCGACCATAAAAGTCGAGAGCTTGCAGGCGATTGTCGCGGCATTGACTTCCTGGCACTTAAAAGGCTCAAATTTTTCCTTCGTCTTCTTTTTCTTGAGTTCTTCGCGCTTTTCCTTTTGCGTCGTCGTCTTGGCTTTGACGGTTACTTTCTGCTGCGAGCCGTCGAGCCGGGCAATGGTCAAATCGACCGTTTCCTTCGGGTCGAGCCTGTATAAAACATAGACGATTTTCCAGAGGTCTGCGCGCGTCGGTTTAAATTTGCCGATATTCAGAATCTGGTCGCCGACCTTCAAGCCCTGTTTTTCGGCGTCGCTGTCTTTTTTGACCGCCGTGATAAAACAATCGGTGCCGAACATCTGCATCGAAAACCCGTAGTCGAAATAATCGCTGCGCGGCGGCAGGTGAAAAACGGTGTGCGAATCGTTAAAATCCATCAAAACCTGCACCAGCACGCGATACATCTGCCAGTTGTATTCGAGCGTTTTGATTCTCGCTTCGGCGGCGACAAAACGCTCTTCGAGGTTAACGCCGTGATAATTCGCGTCGTAATAAAGTTTCTTCAAAACGCCTTTTATTTCGCGCAGGATACTAATCGTCTGGTCGCGGTGTTTCTTGGTCTCGGCGCTGACTTTTTTCGAATCCGGCTCCTGTGCAAAGATTTTTTCCGTGCCGGACAGAATGAAAACGCTCGTTAAAATCAGGGCGCAGAAGGATAAAAGTAGATTTTTTTTCATATAAGTTTATTTGCCGGACGAAAGGTCGGGCACATCGAGAAAATCCGAATACGCTGAAAATTTGCGCCTTTCGAATTCATTAATAAATAGTTTTTTATTGATATTTCAGTTTTCTGTGGACTCTTTGGAATCCTCGCTTTGATTCGCTTTCCCCGAACTTAGTTTGCCGAAAAACGCGTAGCGGGCTTTCTTGCCTTCAATTTCCAGCCGCCACGACGTAAAATCCCCGGCGTTGTCGCAGCTGTTTCCGCGCCCCTGCAAAACGAGAAAATAAGTCGTCGGCTTGACGATGCCGGCTTGGAAAAATCCGCTTCCCGTCTGCACGACGCCCTTGTAGCGCCATTCTTTATAAAGCAGCGGACCGCCGCCGCCGCTCGTTTTTCCGTCGTGAATGTCAACCTTAAACTGCACCGTCTGCGCGGGCATCGGCAGCGTCAGCGTGCCGTTTTTGCCGTCTTTGGTTTTAAAGTTGAATTTCCAGGTTCGAGCGGCGAAAGCGTTCGTCAGACTGAAATATTCGGGCGACGCGACCCACGAATCCGATTCGTAGGCTTTGGCGATGCTGTCGAGTCCTTTCAACACATCGAAACCGGCTTCGTTCATATATAAATAAGCCGCCTGGTCGAATTTCATTTCTTCGAGCAAATCGACGCTGTATTTGTCGGGCTTGCCCGTCCAGATGCGATAATCGCCCGATTCGGAACAGCAGGCGCAGGCAAAAGCGTCATTTGAAAACAGCGTCAGGCACGCGACTGCTGCCAGAAAGATTAGCGAAAGTTTTTTCAGAAACATTTATTTGTTTTCTCCGGTTTGAAATTGAATTGTTAAACTGACGCGCAAAAATTTACTTCTTCTGGCAGCGCGGGCAAAAATAGCTGGAGCGCCCGCCCTGTACGATGCGCTTTATTTCACTGTCGCAGCGCGAGCACGGCTCGTTTTCACGGTCATAAGCGCGCCAGCCGCCGGCGAAACCGCCGCCGTAATAACTGCCGTCGATATTTTCCGGGTCAACGTTTAAGGTCGAGCCGTGCGCGATGGATTCCGCCAGAATCTCGCGGATTTTTTCAAATAAAACGTTGGCTTTCCGCGCGGAAACTTCGTTTGCCGCGGTTTGCGGATTGACCCGCGCCAAAAACATCGCTTCCGAAGCGTAAATGTTGCCCAAGCCGCAGACTTTCGTCTGGTCGAGCAGAAATTCCTTTAAGCTTCGCTTCGAGCCTTTCAAAGCCGCGCGAAAATATTGCGGCGTAAAAGCGTCGGAAAAAGGCTCCGGCGCGAGACATTTCAGTTCTTTCGTTTCGTGCAGCTGCGCCGTCTCGACGATTTTCATCAAGCCGAAATGGCGCTGGTCTTGAAAAATCAGGCGATTTTCGTCGGCGAAATACAAAACGGCGTGCGTGTATTTCGGCGGCTCGCGCTCAAGCGGCAAAATCATAAAACGTCCGGTCATGCGCAAATGCGTGATTAGCGTGTTGCCGTTTTCCAAATCAAACAAAACGTGTTTGCCGCGCCGTTGAACGCAGGTAATAATCGTATCCTTTAATCTTCCGGCAAAATCTTCGGGCGAATTAAAAGGCGCCAGCCGCGCGCGCAAAAGCTCGGCGGCGACTACTTTGCGACCTCTCACAAGCGCGTCCAGAGATTTGGCGACCAGTTCGACCTCGGGCAGTTCAGGCATAAATAATTTTCGATTTTCGATTGGACAAGGAAATTTTATCTTTTATTTTATTCGGCGCAAGCCGCATTCCGATTCCAATCGAAAATCGGCATCGAAAATCGAAAATTTCTAGATTTTCGTGTAATCGGTCAGCGACGATTTATCGCCGAGCACCACGCCGCCGGAAACGACGGAATTTTTGCCGACATAACAGCTTCGCCCGATAATCGCATTTTTTATCTGCGAAGAATTTGAGATGCGCGTGTGCGCCCAGACGACCGAATTTTCCACCACCGCTTTTTCCTCGATGTGGACACCCTGTCCAATCACGGAATTGATAATCCGCGCGTTCGGTTTGACGATACAATCTTCGCCGATAATCGACGCGGAATCAACGCTTGCCGTCGTCGCCAGGTCGAAGTTTTTCGCTTTCTCAAAAGTGAAGCCTTTAATTTTTCCCGCCAGAAAATCGAAATGCGCTTCCAGATAACTTTGCGGCGTGCCGATGTCGCGCCAGTAATTTTCGCGCATAATGAAAGCGAAAAAGTTTTTTTCGCGATTCAAAAGCTCCGGAAAAAGACTGTATTCAAACGAATAATTTTCGCCTTCGGGAATGATGTCCAAAACCTGCGGTTCGAGAACGTAAATTCCGGCGTTGATATTGTTGGTCGTCAGTGTCGCCAATTCTTCCGGTTTCGGTTTTTCACGAAACCGTAAAACTCTTTCGTCGGCGCCGGTTTCGACCAAGCCGTAAGCGGACGGATTGGCGACCGGCGTTAAGACGATGCTGGCATCGGCGCGGCGCTGCCGGTGTTGTTCGACGACTCTGGAAATATCGATGTCGGTTAATATGTCGCCGTTAAAAACGACGGTCGTATCGCGGATTTCGCTGGCGGCGAATTTATACGCGCCGGCGGTTCCCATCGGCGTCGGCTCGGTCACATAACGCAGATGGACGCCGTAAGCCTGACCGTCGCCGAGCAGCTGCCGGATTTTGTCGGGCTGGTAATTAAGCGAAAGAATAATTTCCGTGATTCCCGCGCGCCGCAGAATTTCGATTTGAAAAAGCAGAAAAGAACGATTCAGAACGGGAACGATAGGTTTCGGCGTATAAACCGTCAGCGGGCGCAGGCGCGTGCCTTTGCCGCCCGCCAGAATCAAGGCTTGCATAACGAAAATTTTAACATTAAGCGCGCGAAAAACAGTAATGCCGAGAATGATTTCCGGCGACAGAAGCGACGAAAATTTATTTACTATAAATTTCAAAGTAAAAGCTTACAAAACTTGTTAAAAATCGTTGACACTTTTTGTCAAAACGTGGTAGCTTTGAAATTGCAGGGAAAGTCCGGACTTCCGCCCTGCATTTTTATCCTCTGAAATTGCAGCGGCTCTTCCAAGTTTAGTCAGTATTTTCCTGTCAAAAATTAATCAAATGAGTTTCGATAAAACAAAATATATGCGAAACGCCGAGCGTTTTCTGGCGCAAGGCAAGATTCGTCAGGCAATCGGCGAATACAAGCGGATTGTCGAAAACGATGCGAAAGATTTCAGCATCCTGAATATGCTCGGCGATTTGTGCGTCAAGGCGCAAGACACGCAGGAAGCCGTGAAATGCTACACGCAGGTTGCCGAACATTATGCGAAACAAGGGTTTGCACAGAAAGCGATTGCGATTTACAACAAAATCTCGCGCATCAAGCCCGAGTCGGTCGAAGTTTCGGCAAAGCTCGCCGAGCTTTATCACGCGAAAGGCTCGGTCGCCGAAGCGCGCGCTCATTACACTACTTTAGCCGACCATTACCAGAAAAAAGGTTATAAAGCGGAAGCCCTCGCCGTCTGGAAGCAAATCGCCGACCTCGACCCGCACAACACCGAAATTTATCTGAAAATCGCCGAAAACTGCTGGCAGGACGAACAGAAAGACGAAGCCGCGGGCGCCTTTACGGAAGCCGGAAACCGTTTTGCGGCGAAAAAACAATTCGATGCGGCAATGTCGGCGTTTTCCAGAGCTTTGGAAATCAAGCCGAGCAATTTGATTGCGCTGAACGGCTTGGTCAACGCTCAAATCGGTTCGGGCTTTGCCGACGACGCGGCGAAAACGCTGGAAGGAATGCTCGAAAAACAGCCTTACAACCGCGAGATTCTCAATTTGCTGGTCAATTGTTATCTGGACGTGGATAATTCCGAGGAAGCGGAAAAAGCGGTTATCAAACTGGTCGAGCAGGAAGCGGCGAATTATCCGAAATTTCTGGACGTCACGAAAAGCTATCTCAAAAACAACGATTTACAGTCTGCCGCGCGCGTACTTTCCTTAACTTCCGAACACCTTCTGCTCGGCGGGCAAGCCGAAGAATTAGGCGTCTGGATAAACGAGATTTTAGCGAAAAATCCCGAACAGCTCGATGCGCTCAGGCTTCTGGTTCGCTATCACGGCTGGCAGCGCGACGAATCCGAGCTGAAACAATCGCTGGAAAGAATGGCTGAATCGGCGCGGCTCAACGAATCGGTCGAAGACGAGCGTTACGCGATTTCGCAGCTGATTCTGATGGTTCCGCAGGAAGCTTCCTACCCGCAGCGACTTCAGGAAATCAACGAGCAGTACGGCTTTACCGAATCCGCCGGCGAAGAATTTACGCCGCTAATCAGTCGCCGGGAAAACGTCGAGATTCCGACCTTTGAAAGCTTTGAAGTGACCGAAACGGACATCAACGGCGAAAACGCTTCCGGGATGTATCTGGAAGATTACGCCGAGTTTAAGCCGGACGAGCATTTTCAATACGAAAAAATCTATCAAAACGGCTCGTCAAACGGTTTCGGCTACGATTACAACGGCGAAAACGCGATTCCGCTCGTGGTCACGGATTTCGACTTGCCGGAAAACGGTTTTCAGACAGACTCGTTTGCGGGCGCGGTCGAGCATATCTCCGACGATTCGATAATTCAAACCGAACCGGAAACCAAGATTATCGACGAAGCCAAATTGCAGGAAGAGCTCGAAACGGTCGAATATTATTTTGCGCAGGGCTACAAGGATTTAGCGCTTAAAACGCTCGATTCGATGGTCGAAAATTTCGGCAATCTGCCGGAAATCGAAGCCGCGCGGCGGCAGCTTCTGGAAGACGAAACGCAATCCGAATCGGCGACAACCGACACTTCAAACGCCGCGAGGACTTCGAAAAATTTCGACGTTCTGAACGATTTCCGCAGCGAGCTCGGTCTGGAAGAACCGGATTCCGCGGACGAAGAGGGCGATTACGAAACGCATTATCAGCTCGGCGTCGCCTACCAGGAAATGGGTTTGATGGAAGACGCCATCAGAGAATATCAGGACGCCATCAAAATCGTCTCGGCGACCGACGGCACGCGCCGCTTTTTTCACTGCTGCAATCTGCTCGGGCATTGCTTTATGGAAAAAGCAATGCCGAATATCGCGCTGATGTGGTATCGGCGCGGCATTGATACGAGCGGGCTGAGCGCCGAAGAATTGCAGGGCTTGCGCTACGAAATCGCCAACGCCTACGAAGCCGGCGGCGACCCGGACAAAGCGGTCGAATACTTCGAGCAGATTTACGCCGTCAACGTCGAATACCGCGACGTCAGCGAAAGACTCAGCCAGCTTCACGCAGCCAGATAAAAAAAAGGTAAAAAGTAAAAAGGCAAAAGGCAAAAGCGTGAAATCAATTTCCTTTTGCCTTTTTACTTTTACCTTTTACCTTTTACCTTTTTACTTTTATACTCATTTTATGGTCGCGCGGTTAACGGTCATTTTTATTATTTTCCTCAGTCTGGAAGTCGGCATCACGCTGACTCTGCTGCCGTGGATAAGTTTCGGCATCCTGGGCGATTGGGGCAATAATTATCTGCTGGCGTATGTCGCCACCAAAACCGGCTTGCCGATTCTGCAAACGGCGGTCGCTTCCGGCTGGGTGCGCGGCGCAGTCACCGGGCTCGGAATCCTGAATATTTTTATTGCCTTTTGGGAAATAGCGCATTTTAACCGGAGCGTGAAAATGCTCGAAGGTAAAGAGAAATAAGGGAGTCTGCGAATTTGGCGAGCGAGCGAGAAAAAAACGATTTACGGAATATTTCTCTTTCTTCGAAACTTGTTTACCTCATCACCAAAGGCGAAGCGACCAGTGAAAACTTGCCGGAAAAATCCGCCGAAATTCTCCAAATCGTCAAAGCCGCCGTCCGCGCCGAAATATCTTTAATACAAATTCGCGAAAAACAGCTTCCCGCGCGATTTGTTTTTGAATTAACCGAAAAAGCCGCCAGGCTGACGCGCCATTCCCAAACAAAGCTTCTCGTCAACGACCGCGCCGACATTGCCTTTCTTGCCAAAGCCGACGGCGTTCACCTGAGTTCCCTTTCGCTTTCAGCCGCGACGATTCGCCGCCGCTTTCCGAAAGATTTTATCGTCGGCGTTTCGACGCACACGCGCGACGAAGCGGAATCAGCCAAACGTCAAGGCGCAAATTTCGTCACGTTCAGCCCGATTTTTCACAGTCCGGATAAAGGCGAGCCGAAAGGCTTAATCGAATTAAAAAAAATCTGCGCGAAGCTGAAACCTTTTCCCGTCGTCGCGCTCGGCGGCATTGACGAAACGAATTACACATCGGTTCTGGACGCGGGCGCCGGCGGATTTGCGGCGATTCGTTTTCTGAATAATGCGGAAAATCTGCGAAATCTAAAGTGCGATTTAGCCGCCGAGCGCACAGAGAAACACAGACAAAGATAGAGAAATTAACCATCCCGCTTCGCGTTTACACAGACAAACGCGGATTATTAACAGGATGGACAGGATAATTTAAAACTAAGAACGTTGACGTTTCTTTTTTATCCCGTGCATCCTGTAAATCCTGTTTGAATTTACATTTATCCAATGTTCATCTCCGGTTAATTTTCTCTGTGTTCGCGGCGGTTAATTATTTTTCTTCCATCTGCGTTAAAATATCTTTATGACCAAAGTCGCTTTGACCATCGCCGGACTCGACCCTTCCGGCGGCGCGGGCATTATCGCCGACATTAAAACTTTCGCGGCTTTCGGTTGTTTTGCGACCGCCGCCGTCGCTTCTCTGACTTTTCAAAACACGGTCGGCGTTTTCGGCGCGGTTAATCAATCGGCGGAAAGCGTACGCGGGCAGGTCGAGCCGATTTTGCGGGATTTTACCGTTTCGGCTTTGAAAACCGGAATGCTTCCGACGCGTGAAGTTATCGAGGAAGTCGCGCGT